>NZ_JBKJOQ010000033.1:0-22889 GCF_046595475.1 Rhizobacter sp. | reverse complement strand
GCTGGGGCGGCGTGCTGGCCGACGGCGCCTTCCAGACCTTCAGCCTCGACTACACGCGCCGCGTGCTGGCCCTTGGTGAACACGAGGTGCGGAATGCGCTGCCCGTTGTGCTCGCGCTTCACCTGGGCCAGCACGCGACGGGTGTAGTCGAGGCTGAAGGTCTGGAAGGCGCCGTCGGCCAGCACGCCGCCCCAGCTGTCGAAAATCATCACCGCCTGCGCGCCGGCCTCGATCTGCGCATTGAGGTAGGCGGCCACGGCATCGGCGTTCACCTTCAGCATGCGGTGCATCAGGTCGGGTCGGCTGTACAGCATGGTCTTGACCAGGCGGTAATCGTCGGAACCCGCGCCCTCGACCATGTAGCAGGCGAGCGTCCAGGGGCTGCCCGAGAAACCGATCAGCGGCACGCGGCCGTTGAGCGCCTTGCGGATGGAGGTGACGGCGTCGAACACATAGCGCAGCTTGGCCATGTCGGGCACTTCGAGCTTGGCCACCGCCGCCTCGTCGCGCACTGGCGAGGCGAACTTGGGGCCTTCGCCCAGCGCAAAGCTCAGGCCCAGGCCCATGGCGTCGGGTACGGTGAGGATGTCGCTGAACAGAATCGCGGCGTCGAGCTTGTAGCGCTCCAGTGGCTGCAGGGTGACTTCGGTGGCGTAGTCGGTGTTGGTGGCCAGACGCATGAAGCTGCCCGCCTGGGCGCGCGTGGCGCGGTACTCGGGCAGGTAGCGGCCGGCTTGGCGCATCAGCCACACGGGCGTGTGGTCGGTGGGCTGGCGCAGGCAAGCGCGCAGAAAGCTGTCGTTTTGGAGGGGAGCAAACATGGAGGAATTATGGCCCGCGCCTCATAGGGCCCGACCCGCACGACAACTCTGGGTCGGCGCCAGGGGCCGGGCCTTTTGGACGCAAAGAGCGCCAAGGGAAGACGCAAAGTTCGCAAAGAAGCGCTTCGCTTTGCGTTCTTGCTCTCTCTCTTCCTTTGCGACCTTTGCGTCAACTCTCGTATTTCCAGGCCCTGCCCAGGCACCAGCGCCCATAATTTGTGCTCCCTCTTTCAGGAGATCGGCATGCTCGCTCAGAACGTCTTGCAAACCATCGGCAATACGCCGCACATCCGCATCAACCGCTTGTTCGGCAGCACACACAGCGTGTACGTGAAGAGCGAGCGCTCCAACCCAGGCGGGTCGATCAAGGACCGAATTGCGCTGTCAATGGTCGAGGCCGCCGAACAAAGTGGCGCGCTCAAGACCGGCGGCACCATCATCGAGCCCACCTCCGGCAACACCGGCGTGGGCCTGGCAATGGTGGCAGCGGTGAAGGGCTACAAGCTCGTACTGGTGATGCCCGAAAGCATGAGCGTCGAGCGCCGCCGGCTGATGCTGGCCTATGGTGCGAGCTTCGTACTCACCCCGCGCGAAAAGGGCATGAACGGCGCGATCGCCAAGGCCACCGAGCTGGTGGCGGCGACCCCTGGCGCATGGATGCCGCAGCAGTTCGACAACGCGGCCAACATCGACGTGCACATGCGCACCACCGCCCAAGAGATCGCGGCCGATTTCCCAAGCGGCATCGAGGCGCTGATCACGGGCGTGGGCACCGGCGGCCACATCACCGGCTGTGCCAAGGTGCTCAAGGCCATGTGGCCCAAGCTGAAGGTATTTGCGGTGGAGCCCAGTGCTTCGCCCGTCATCAGCGGTGGCAAGCCCAGCCCGCACCCGATCCAAGGCATAGGCGCGGGCTTCATCCCGAAGAACCTGCACACCGACCTGCTCGACGGTGTGATCCAGGTCGAGGCCGAAGCGGCCCGCGAGTACGCCCGCCGCTCGGCGCGAGAAGAGGGCCTGCTGGTGGGCATCTCTTCGGGGGCCACGCTGGCCGCCATCGCGCAGAAGCTGCCCGACCTGCCCAAGGGCGCGACGGTGCTGGGCTTCAACTACGACACCGGCGAGCGCTACCTCTCCATCGAAGGCTTCCTGCCTGCTGAATGACAGCCCCTCGCTCAACGGTGTCGTTGAACGCTCCCCCGACGGGATGCCGCCCGGCGCTCGGTGGGCTCACTTCGCGCACCGCTGACAAATGAAACCACGCGTCCTGATCGTCGAAGACGAGCCCGGCATCGCCGACACACTGCAGTACGCACTGCGCACCGACGGCTTCGAGCCCGCGTGGGTCGCCACCGGCGAAGAAGCGCTGGCGCAGGTGCGCGCCCAAGCTCCGGCGTTGGTCATTCTCGACGTGGGCCTGCCTGACGCCAGCGGCTTTGAAGTGTTCAAGAGACTGCGCGAGTTCAGCGACGTGCCGGTGGTCTTTCTCACCGCCCGCAGCGACGAGATAGACCGCGTGGTTGGCCTGGAGCTGGGTGCCGATGACTACGTCGCCAAGCCGTTTTCGCCGCGAGAGCTGGTGGCGCGCGTGCGCTCCATCTTGCGCCGTGCCAGCAAACCGGCGGCGGTGGTTGCCCCGGCGGCAGCGCTTGCCGCCAAGCCCCTGGTGGTGGATGAAGGCAAGCGCCAGATCCGCTATTACGGCAGCCTGCTGGAGCTGTCGCGTTACGAGTTCGGCCTGCTGCAGACCCTGGCTTCGCGCCCCGGCCATGTGTTCAGCCGTGACGCATTGCTCGAACGCGTGTGGGACGACGCCACCGAGAGCCTGGACCGCACCGTCGATGCCCATGTGAAAACCCTGCGCGCCAAGATGAAGCTGGTGGCGCCGCAGCTGGAGCCCATCCGCACGCACCGCGGCAGCGGCTACGCACTTGTGGAAGATTTGCCACCAACGCCTATCTCTTCCTAAGGAATCGGGCGAGGGCGTCGATATCCCTGCAGACGAGGCGCATGTCGTGCCTTGACCAGGCCCGTGCGGGGCCGCTTCTGCCCATGCGCCACGTTCTGCTTCGCGTCTTTGCCTGCTTGGCCATGCTCATCTGGGCGCTACCGGCCGCGCATGCACAGGCCGTGGCATCGCGCATCGACCTGTGGCCTCGGGTCACCACCTTCAGCGACCCGAGCCACCGCATGGGCTGGCAAGAGGTTGCCGCCTTGTCCAAGCAGTTTCAGGTGCCTCAAGGGCCTTACGGCAATCTCGGCCCGCGCAACGAGACCGTGTGGCTGCACATCCCGCTGCAAGGGCCCGCTGCCGCACGTGACGGCCAGTGGTGGTTGTCCATCGACTATCCACCGCTCGACGTGGCCGAGCTGCATGTGTTGTCTGACGGCCAGATCGTGCAGCACGCCCTCATGGGCGACCACTTGCTGATGCGAGATCGCCCTGCTCCGACCAGCATGCACGTGGCACCGCTGTCGTTGGAGCCCGGGCGCCCCTATGAGCTGCTGATTCGCGTGCGCAGCATCAGCGCGAGCGCACTCATCGCGCCGGTGGTTCTGCTCAACACCTCCGCGCTGGTGCAACACCAGTCGCTGGTCGAGCTGCTGCAGGGGCTGGCCCTGGGTTTCGGTCTGTGCTTGATCTGCTTCACCGCCGCGCGCGCGCTGGTCACGCGCGAGCTCATGTATGCGTGGTTTGCGTTGGCCAGTGTCAGCACCACCTTGTTCTTCCCGGCCTACTTCGGCGTTGCCACTCAGTACCTGTGGCCCGAGAACCGGTGGCTTACTCAGAACGCACCCGCCTTGCTGATGCTGCTGATACTGGCCTTCGGCACACTCTTCGTCATCCGCTCGCTCGACGTGCCGCGCTACAGCCGCTGGGGTGGCCGGGCCATGCACGCCGTGGCTGGCTTGTCGCTGCTCGCAGCCGTGCTGTTCGTGCTGGGCGCCATTGACTATCGCCAGGCTTCGCAGGTGTCGGCCGTGCTCGGCGCCCTGCCCATGCTGCTGGCCTTGCCGGTGGCGTTCAAGCGTGCGCGCGAAGGCGACCGTGCAGCGATATGGGCATTCGTGGGCTGGGGCGTCTACGGCGTGGGCGTGGCCAGCATGCTCATGCTCAGCGCGGGCAAGTTGGGTGCATGGGGCTGGGCGCAAGGCCTTTACCAGGTGTGCGCCATTCTGGAAACCATCGCTTGGATGATGGTGTTGGGCGTGCGCGCCAAAGAGATGCAACTCGCCGGTGAGTACGCCAAGCGTGAACACGCACGCGTGCTGCAGATCGCTCAGACCGACCCGCTCACCGGCCTGCTCAACCGCCGCGGCCTGCAGTTGGGCCTGCCGCTCTTGGCGCAGGCGTCGAACACCGACAGCCTGACAGCCGTCTACCTGCTCGACCTCGACGGCTTCAAGCCCATCAACGACACCCACGGCCACGACGCCGGCGACGAGCTGCTCGCGCAAATGGGTGCACGCTTGAAGCAGGCGGTGCGCGCAGGTGACCTGGTGGCGCGCCTGGGGGGTGACGAGTTCGTCGTGGTGGCCTCGCAGCTGCGCGGCGAAGCCGAAGTGGAGCAAGTGGGGCAAAAGCTGCTGGCCTGCTCGGCCAGGCTCTTCACGCTGTCACGTGCCCAGTGCCGTGTCGGCATGACCGTGGGCTATGCCATCGCCCCGCTCGACGGCACCGACGGCGACGCGCTGCTGCGCCGTGCCGACGCCGCGATGTACGGCGGCAAGCAAGCGGGCAAGAACAGCGTGCGCCGCGCCAGCGAGGCCCTGGCCACGGCCTGATCCTGCCGGGGCCTTGGAGCGGCCGCGCGCCGACTCCATAAGATGCGGCCTCATGACCAAGCGCAACCGCATCTTCATCGGCATCTTGCTCGCCTATGTGCTGGGTGTCGGCTGGCTGATGTACCGCCAGCTCGAAGAGATCGACCCACGCTACCGCGAGTCGGCCGAAGAGTCGCTGGTAGAGACAGCGCAACTGCTGGCCACGCTGATCGAAGGCGTGTCGCGCGATGGCACGCTGCAGGCTGATGCGCTGGGCCCGGTGTTTCAGGCGCTGTATGCACGGCGCTTCAAGGCCAACATTTACGGCTTCGAGAAAACGCGGGTCGAGCTGCGGCTGACGGTGGTCGACCGCGGAGGCACGGTTGTTTTTGACTCCACCAACCGCTCGCTGGGGGCCGATCACTCACAGTGGCGCGACGTGCGCCTGGCGCTGAGCGGCGAGTATGGCGCGCGCACCTCGCCCGATGTCGACAACAACGCGCGCACCTCCGTGATGTACGTGGCCGCGCCCATACGCGTGGCCGATCAGATCATCGGCGCGGTGAGCGTGGGCAAGCCTGTCCAGAGCTTCGGCCAGTTCGTGCAGGCGGCGCGGCGCAAGACGCTGCTGGTGGGCACGACCTCGGTGGCGGCGTTGATCCTGTTCGTGGTGATTCTCTCGGTGTGGCTGGTGCGGCCCTTCGGCGTTTTTGCCGACTACGTGCGCTATGCGCGTGCGCAGCGGTCGTTCAACCTGCCGCGCCTTACCCGGCGTGCGCTGAGCGCTTTTCGCGCCGCCTTCGATGAGATGCGCGACGCGCTGGCCGGGCGCAACTATGTGGCCGACTATGTGCAGACGCTCACCCACGAAGTGAAGAGCCCGCTGTCGGCCATACGCGGCGCAGCCGAGCTGCTGCAAGAGCCCATGCCCGATGCCGACCGCGCGCGCTTCGCCGCCAACATCGTCCGCGAGGCGCAGCGCATACAGGAGCTGGTCGACCGCATGATGGAGCTCACCGCGCTGGAGTCGCGCCGCAGCCTGGAGGCCACCACGCGGGTGGGGCTGCGGCCCTTGCTGCTGGAGCTGGCGGCGAGTGCGCGCCCCACGGCCGAAGCGCGCGGGCTGCACATCGTGGTGACCGATGCGCCGGACGATGCCACGGTCGAGGCCGACGCCTTCTTGCTTCAGCGGGCCATGGCCAACCTGATCGACAACGCGCTCGATTTTTCACCGGCGGGCGGCACGGTCACCCTCGGTCTGCTGCGTCGCCGCCGCGCGGTCGACCTCACTGTGCGCGACCACGGGCCGGGCATTCCCGACTACGCCGAAGACAAGGTGTTCGAGAAGTTCTACTCGCTGGCGCGGCCGCTGACGCACAAGAAGAGCACCGGTCTCGGCTTGCCCTTCGTGAAAGAGATTGCCGAGCTGCACGAGGGGCGCGTCACGCTGCGCAATGCCAGTGATGGGGGTGCCGTAGCCACCTTGTCGTTACCGCTGAACTGAGCTCACTTCTTCTCGTAAACAATCTTCTTGCTGCCACCATCGCAGCTGCCCACCACCTTGCGCTCGCCCACCGCGTCGGTCGCCACGATCTCCAGCGTGTAGCCGGTGACGCTCTTGGCATCGAGCTTGGCGGCGATTTCGGTCTTGAGTTCTTCGCAGGCCTTGGCCGCCAGGGCAGGGGTGGTGGCGGCGAGCAAGACACAAGACAGGGCGAATGCTTTCATGGGTGACTCCGGGTTGAAGAAGCCGCAAGTATCGGCTCGACAAGCCCCCTTCACGCAGGCTTCACAAAGCGCCCGTCAGGCTTCAAACCCGCTTCGCATGCGCGGCTGATCCTTGGGTTCATGCCCACCACATCGGTGGCGCTGTTGCCTCGGAGAAGACTGTCATGCCCCGCCCGCTCATCCCTTTACACCCGCTCAGCCGCACTGGCCGCGTGATGTGGTGCATTGCGCTGTCACTGTTCTCAGTGGTGCTGATGCTGTTCTGGTCGCCCGCTCGTGCTGACGATTCCGAGGCCCGCGCTGCCGAGAGCCCCTACTTCGCCGTCAACAGCAGCGAGCCTGGCACCGACCGCCTGCCGCTCAAGTCGACCCAGGTCGACGTGCGCATCGCCGGCGTGATCGCCGATGTGACGGTCACGCAGCACTACCGCAACGAAGGCCAACGGCCCATCGAGGCGCGCTATCTCTTCCCGGCCTCCACCCAAGCGGCCGTCTACGCCATGAGCGTGCGGCTGGGCGACCGCTTGCTCACGGCGCGCATCAAGGAGAAGCAGCAAGCGCGCATCGAGTACCAGGCCGCGAAGAAGGAAGGCAAGACGGCGGCCCTGCTGGAGCAGCAGCGCCCCAATGTGTTCGAGATGAACGTGGCCAACATCTTGCCGGGCGACGACGTGGCGGTGGAGCTGCGCTACACCGAGCTGCTCGTGCCGCGTGATGCGCAATACGGTTTCGTCTTTCCCACCGTGGTGGGGCCGCGCTACAACAGCCCCACGGGCTCTGGCGCTGGCTCGGGCGCTGGCTCTGGCGCCGGCTCTGGCGCAATTGGCGGCACTTACCTGAACGCCGGTGAGCCCTCGGCCACCAGCTTTGCCATTCGCGTGACGCTGGACACACCGGTGCCGGTGAAAGAGATTGCCTCGCCTACGCACGAGGTGGTGGTTGACGGCACTGGCACGCAACACGCCGCGGTGTCGCTGAAGCCGCTCGACCAAACTTCAAGCACGCTGGCCCACAACCGCGACTTCATCCTGAACTACCGCCTCGCGGGCGACCGCATCGAGTCGGGCCTGATGCTGTTTCGTGGCGAGACAGAGAACTTCTTTCTCGCCATGGTCGAGCCGCCCAAGGCCGTGCCGGCCCAGCAGATCAACCCGCGCGACTACGTCTTCGTGGTCGACATCTCGGGCTCCATGCACGGCTACCCGCTCGAAACCTCGAAGGCGCTCTTGCGCAACCTGATCGGCGGCTTGCGCGCCAGCGACACCTTCAACGTGATGCTGTTTTCGGGCAGCAACCGCATGCTCGCGCCGGCCTCGGTGCCGGCCACCCGCGCCAACATCGAGCAGGCCATCAAAACCATCAATGCCATGGGTGGCAGCGGCAGCACCGAGATCGTGCCGGCGCTCAAGCGCATCGTCGCGCTGCCCAAGGCCGACGACGTGTCGCGCACGGTGGTGGTGGTGACCGACGGCTACGTGAGCGTCGAGGCCGAGGTGTTCCAGCTGATACGCCAAAACCTCAACCAGGCCAATGTGTTCGCCTTCGGCATCGGCAGCAGCGTCAACCGCCACCTGATCGAAGGCATAGCGCGTGCGGGCCAGGGCGAGGCCTTCGTCGTCACCAAGCCCGACCAGGCGGCCGAGCAAGCCGATCGCCTGCGCAAGATCATCGAAGCGCCGGTGCTCACGCAGGTGAAAGCGCGTTTCGAGGGGCTTGATGTGTATGACGTGGAGCCCGCGCAGCTACCCGACGTGCTGGGCGGCCGCCCGGTGATGGTGTTTGGCAAGTGGCGCGGCGACAGCACGATGCCGATCAACGGCAAGCTCGTCATCGAAGGCCGCGCGGCCGACGGGCAGTACCGTCACGAGCTCACCACCGAGGGGCGCGAAGACCAGCGTTCGTCTGCACTGCGCCACCTGTGGGCGCGCCAGCGCATCGCCACGCTGAGTGACCAAGAAGCACTGGAAGGCGGCAGCACGCAAAAGAGCGCCATCACCCAGCTGGGCCTGAGCTACAGCCTGCTCACGCAGTACACCAGCTTCATCGCCGTGGACCAGCGCGTGCGCAACCCCAACCCGGCGCTCAGCCCCAGTGTCGACCAGCCGTCGCCTCTGCCGGAAGGCATGACAGATTTGGCAGCAGCGGCTGCCATCGGTGCCGAAGTGCCCAGCACGCCCGAGCCGGCGGCATGGCTGTCGCTGCTGATCGTGATCGGTGTGGTGGTGGCCACCCTGTGGGCACGCAAGGACAGGAGCTGAAGCGATGAGCACCGTGATCACCACCCACCCTGTCGGCCGCTGGCAAGCTCGCCTCGATGCAGTGCCACCGCTCGGCTGGCTCGCGCTGCAGGCGGCTGCGCTGTGGCCGCACTGGCGCTGGGCTGCGGCGCGCGTGGCCGATGGCTCCGACGACCCCTTGGGTCTGGCCGCCATGGTCGCCCTGGGGGCGCTGGTGTTCGCACTGGAGCCGCGCCTGCGCGGCCAACCCAAGCCCGGCTGGGCGATGGCTGCCCTGGGCGCGATGGTGGCCGCCACGCTCGCCTTGTTCACCCTGCCGCCGCTGGTCGGTGCATTGTTCGCCTCGCTCGCCATGGCCGCCGGCCTGCGCGCCTTCATGCCGTCGGGCCAGCCCATGCTGCCGATGGCCGGGCTCGCGGTGCTGGCGCTGCCGGTGGTGTCGTCGCTGCAGTTCTACGCTGGCTATCCGCTGCGCGTGGTGACCGCACAGCTCAGCACCTGGGGCCTGCAAGCTGCCGGCTTCGCGGCCGAGCGCAGTGGCACGGCCATGCAGGTGCAAGGCCACCTCGTCATCGTGGATGCGCCGTGCTCGGGAGTGCAGATGGTGTGGATGGCGTACTTCTGTGCCTGCATCGCAGCCGCCGTGTGCGGCCTGCGCGACCGTCAACTGCTGGCGCGCCTGCCCTGGGTGGGCGTGCTGGTGCTCACCGGCAACGTGCTGCGCAACAGCGTGCTCGTGGCCATGGAGGCGCAGCAGGAGCGAGTTTCTGACGCCGCGCACCAGGGCATCGGCCTGCTCGTGCTGGTATTGGTTTGCGTGGGCGTGATGGCCGTGGTGGGTGGAGGCCGCGATGCGCGCGCTTGAAGGCCGAGCCGCCAAGCTGCTGCTGGCGAGCGTGTTCGCCGCCTGCGGGCTCGCGCCCCTGGCCCAGCCCCCGGCAAGCGCGGGCGCCCCGGCCACGACCGCTGTCGAGTGGCCCACCGCATGGGAAGGCCACGCCCTGCGCCCGCTCGCGATGAGTGCCGTGGAGCTGCGTTTTGCGGCGCGCTTCCCCGGCCACATCGCGCGCCTGACCGATGGCGAGCAAGTGCTCGTGCTGCGCGAGGTGCGCCAGCCCACCCGCATGCTGCACCCGGCCGCCGACTGCTACCGCGGCCTGGGCTACACCATCTTGCAGGCGCAGCTGGAGCGCGACGCCGGGCAACGGCTGTGGCGCTGCTTTGTTGCTGAGCGCGAGGGCCGCCACACCCGTGTGTGCGAGCGCATCGTCGATGCGCAGGGCCAGGCCTACACCGACGCATCAAGCTGGTTCTGGGCGGCGCAGCTTGGGCAATCCACCGGCCCCTGGCGAGCGATCACCACGGCGAGGGCGATGTGAAGACCTGGGTCAAGGCGCTGCTCGGTTTGCTGCTGGGCTTGTCGATCAGCGTGGTGCTGGCAGTGTGGCTGGTGCTGCGCGCACTCAAGCCGGCACCGGGCGAATGGACTCACACCGTGCAGCTGGGCCGGTGGCCTCTGGAGCTGAGCGTGCCGGCGGTGCTGCACATCGCGAGCCACCCCTTCATGCTGCGCCTGCTCGAAGGCCGCACGCTGCGCACACCTTATGGGCCGGTGCAGTGGCAAGCCGTGGCCGCACCCAACACCTGGCGCGCCGTGTGCGCGCCTTGCAGTTTTAAGAAGGGCGAGCTGAGCCCGGAGGCGATACGCCTGTCGCGTGTGGAGCTGACCGTCGTGCCCGACATGGAGATGCGGCTGCAAGGAAGCTTCGCGCTCGGCGACGCGCCACACGCCCTGCAGGGGCGCTGGGCATCGCGCATCGAGAAGCAGCAGATCACGCTCAGCTTCACCGTGGCCGACGAGCCGGTGGCACGCGCCTTTGCGCTGTTCCGCACCGACATTCCCGAGTTCGGCCGCGCGCAGATCGAGGGGCGCATCAGTGCCAAGGCGCAATGGGTGCTGCCGTCAAATGAGTTCACCCTCAAGCCGCGCATAGACGGCCTGCGTGTGAGCGGCCTCGGCACCGAAGCCTTGCTCAATGCCCAGCCTGCTTGTGGTGACGCCACGCAGGCGTCAACCGATTTCGGCACCTGGCTGCCGCGCGCCGTGATTGCCGCCGAAGACCAGCGCTACTACGAGCACCCGGGCTACGACCTGGCCGAGATCGTGGCGGCGTGGTCGACGCACCAGCGGTCCGGCGAGGTGCTGCATGGCGCGAGCGCCTTGCCGCAGCAGTTGGCCAAGCTCGTCTACACCGGCGACAGCCGCAGCCACGGGCGCAAGCTGCGCGAGCTGCTGTATGCGGTGGAGATCGACCGCACACTGGGCAAGGCGCGCGCGCTGAACCTGTACCTCGCCATGGCGCCCTGGGGCGATGGGCAATGCGGCGCACAGGCCGCGGCGCAGCACTACCTGCGCAAGACTGCTGATCAGTTGTCGCCGGTGCAGGCGGTGTGGCTGGCCACGCTGCTGCACAACCCCGACCGCGAGCTGGCGCAGCTGGCACGCAACGGCCAGGTCAACACCGAGCGCATGGCTTGGGTGGCTGACCAGCTGCGGCCGGTGTCGCGGCGAGAGCGGGATCAGCTACGCCAGGCCGTTTCGCGCTGGTCACCGCCACGCGAGGCGCTCACAGCCGCGTTGGGGGTGGCGGCGTCTCAGGCAGCGGCTGGCCGCTGAGCCATTGGGTGGCGAGGTCGGCCACACGCCCTGTTTGCGCGGCCGCCCACACCACCTCGGGCGGTACCACGCGCGTGCCCGGGGGTGAGGCAGGCAGCTGCGCCGCGAGTTGTGCGGCGAACTGCGCCACCTTCTGCGCGCGCACGGGTTGATCGCGCTGCGGCACCATCATTTGCAGCTGCGACAGCATCCAGTGCGCGAGGCGCTGGGCGGGGTGCGTGTGCTTCATCTGGCCCGGCGCCTGCGCCGAGCGCATGAACACCAGGTGCTCGAAGCCGAGGGTGGCCACGGTGTGTTCGTCCAGGCTGGCCAGCCCTCGCTTCAGTGCGTCGGGCAGGCTGGCCGGCGCGTGCGGCAGCACCACCAGAAGGTGGCGCACGCCGCGCGCATGCAGCCAGCGGGCGAGGGCCGGCAGGCTGTCGGGGTGGGGCTTGAAGAAAGCCTCTTCGCGCCCGTTGGCGCCGCGCTGGCGGTCGAACACCACGAGTGCCGTGGTCTCGGTGTCGTGCGCGGGTGCCCCGCCTTCCCACAGCACGGGGTGCAGGCCGCGCAAGGCCGTCTGCACCGGCTGCGTGACCAGCACGCTCACCTGCGCGAAATGGCGTTCGCCCAGCAGATGCTCCAGCAAGGCCGAGCCCAGAGCGCCCCCGCCGCCGGCCACCAGCACGCGGGGGCCCGCGGCGCGGCGGTGTGGGGTGGGCGCGTGGCCGGCGCGCAGGGCTTCCTGGATGAGCGACATGGGCGTGAAGTATCTCCCTGCCCCTTGAATTTCGACGCCATCGCCACATTTCAGCCGCGGGGTAGCATGCGCTGCCCATCTTGGAGGACACACAATGATTCGCAGACTCTGGCTCGCCGCTTTCGCCCTTACCGCTGCGCTCGGCCTCGCCGGCTGTGGCTACAACGACTTCCAGCGGCTCGACGAGCAGACCAAGGCCGCCTGGTCCGAGGTGCTCAACCAGTACCAACGCCGCGCCGATCTCATTCCCAACATCGTGGCCACCGTCAAGGGCGAAGCCAGCTTCGAGCAAGACACGCTCACCAAGGTGGTGGAGGCGCGGGCCAAGGCCACCAGCATCCAGGTGACCCCCGAAACGCTCAACGACCCCGCCGCCTTCGACAAGTTTCAAAAGGCGCAGGGCGAGCTGAGCGGTGCGCTGAGCCGTTTGCTCGTCGTCACCGAGAACTACCCCAACCTGAAGGCCAATGCCGGCTTTCAAGATCTGCGTGTGCAGCTCGAAGGCACCGAGAACCGCATCACCGTGGCGCGCAACCGCTACATCAAGGCCGTGGCCGAGTACAACGTGCTGGCGCGCAGCTTCCCCACCAACCTCACCGGCAAGATGTTTGGCTACCCGCCCAAGCCCAGCTTCACGGTGCAGAACGAAGCGCAGATCTCCACGCCGCCCGCCGTCAATTTCGACAAGCCGGCTGCGAAGTAAGCCCGCGTGATGCGTTGGCTTCTGCTCCTGCTGGCGGCGCTGTGGATGGCGCCGCTGCAAGCGCAAGACGTGCGGCCCGTGCCGGCGCTGTCGGGCCGCGTGGTCGACCAGACCAGCACGCTCACCCCGGCGCAGGTACAGGCGCTCAGCAGCAAGCTCGACACCATCGAACGCGAGCGCGGCTCGCAGCTGGTGGTGCTGCTGGTGTCCACCACGCAGCCTGAAGACATCGCCGCCTACGCGCAGCGTGTGGGCGAGGCCTGGAAGGTCGGCCGCAAGGGCGTGGGCGATGGCCTGCTGATCGTGGTGGCCAAGGAAGACCGCAAGGTGCGCATCGAAGTGGCCAAGGCGCTCGAAGGCGCCATCCCCGACTTGGCGGCCAAGCAGATCATCACCGACCGCATCACGCCGGCCTTTCGCGCCGGTGACTACGCCGGTGGTTTGAATGCGGCGGTCGACCGCCTGGCCGAGCGCATAGGCAGCGAAGGCCTGCCAGAGCCCACCAACCGCCCCACCGCCCAACGCAAGCGCTCGGGTTTCAACCTCGAAGACATGGGCATTTTCTTCTTCGTGGCGGTGCCCATCCTGGGGGCGGTGCTCACCGGCATGTTGGGCCGCAAGTTGGGCTCGGTGCTGACGGCCGGCGCCGCCGGCGGCATAGGCTGGCTCGTCACGACCAGTGCGTTGATCGCGGCCGGTGCCGGGCTGGCGACGCTGGTGCTGGTGGGCGTGTTGGGTGTCGGCTCGCGCCGCAGTGGAGGTGGCGGCATGCCCATCATCTGGGGCGGCGGGGGAGGCGGTGGTTCTTCTGGCGGCGGCTCGTCGGGTGGCGGTGGTTTCAGCTCCGGCGGCGGTGGTGATTTCGGCGGCGGTGGCGCCTCGGGAGGCTGGTGATATGAACCGATGGCTGCGCATCCTCAAACACCGTCGGCTGGACGAAGCCGATGCGCGGCGTGCGCTCGGCGCTGGCGCGCTGCAGCGGCTGCAAGAGCGCGTGGCCGCGAGCGAGCGGCAGCACAGCGGCGAGATCCGCATCTGCGTGGAGGCCGGCCTGCCGCTGTCCTACCTGTGGCGGGGTGCCACGGCGCGGCAGCGCGCCGTCGCCATGTTCGGCAAGCTGCGCGTGTGGGACACCGAGCACAACAGCGGCGTGCTCATCTACCTGCTGCTGGCCGAGCACAGCATCGAGATCGTGGCCGATCGCGGTTTGAACCAGCATGTGGGTGCGGCGCAGTGGCACTCGCTCACGGCCAGTATGGCGGCGGCCTTCAAGGCGGGTGACTACGAAGGTGGCCTGAACGCGGCGCTCGATTCCGTGAGCGCGCTGCTGAACCAGCATTTCGCCTTGGCCGCACATCAGGCAAATCCCAATGAGCTGCCCGATGCACCTGTGATCCAGTAGACCCCTGCACTTCTCGTTCTGGAGAACCCGATGACAACCGCTCTGCTCTTACGCGCGCTTCCCCTGGCAGCACTGGTACTTCTGGCTGCCACCGCGCAAGCCCAGACCACCCCGCCCATCAGGCCCGGCCTGTGGCAAGTGCAAAGTGAGCGCATGAGCGACGGCAAGAAGGCACCCGACCTCGGCGAGCAGCTGAAGACCATGTCGCCGGCCATGCGCCAGCGCATGGAAGCCAGCATGAAGCAGCACGGCATCGACATGAGCGGCCCGCCCGGGCAGATGAAGATGTGCCAGACCAAAGAGTCGCTCGACCAAGGCAAGTGGCAGGGCGAACAAAGCGCCTGCAAGACCGACTTCACCACCCGCAGCGGCAGTGTGTGGAAGTGGAAATCCACCTGCAGCCAGCCGCCCTCGGTGACCGAGGGCGAGGCCGTGTTCACGGGCTCCGAGAGCTACACGGTGACGAGCGCCACCACCATGTCAATGAAGGGCCAGAACCACACCACCAGCATGACGATCAAGGCCAAGTGGCTGGGCGCTGATTGCGGTGACCTCAAGCCGCTGAAGCTGCCGGCCATGCCGGCAAGCCGGCCCGCCCGGCCCTAGCCAGCCATCGCGACCCAGCTGCTGCCGCTTGCGGCTGATGCGATCACGCGCTCGATGAAACGCACGCCGCGAGCGCCGTCGGCGAGCGTGGGGTAGTCGGCGTGCAGCGGGTCGGCGGCCACGCGGGCCTGTCGTGCGCGGATGTCGGCCGCCACACCCAGGTAGATGTTGGCAAAGGCCTCAATGAAGGCCTCGGGGTGGCCCGAGGGCAGGCGCGTGGCGTGCTTTGCCGATTCGCTCAAGCCAGGTGAGCCGCGCGTGAGGATGCGCCGCGCACCGTCGATTGGCGAGTGCACCAGGTGGTTGGGGTCTTCCTGCCGCCAGTCGAGCGAGCCGAGGCTGCCGAACACGCGCAGGCGGATGTCGTTCTCACAGCCGGTCTCTACCTGCGAGGCCATCAGCACACCGCGCGCGCCGTTGGTGAAGCGCAGCAGCATGTTGGCGTCGTCGTCTAGCCGGCGGCCGGGGATGAAGGCGGTGAGGTCGGCGCACAGGCTTTCGATGGTGAGGCCAGTGACGGTGCTGAGCAGGTTCTCGGCATGCGTGCCCACGTCGGCCAGTGCGCCGCCGGGGCCGTTGCGCGCCGGGTCGGTGCGCCAGGCGCCGCTGGTGTCACCGGTCTGTAGCTGCGGCGCGAGCCAGCCCTGGTGGTACTCGACGATGACCTTGTGGATGGGGCCGATGGCGCCGGCCTTCACCATCTCGCGTGCCTCGCGCACCATGGGGTAGCCGGTGTAGTTGTGCGTCACGCCGAACACCGTGCCGGCGTGTGCGACGGCTTGCAGCAGGTCTTGCGCCTGTGCGCTGGTGTGCACCAGCGGCTTGTCGCACACCACATGGATGCCAGCTTCGGTGAAGGCCTTGGCCACCGGGTAATGCAGGTCGTTGGGCGTGACGATGGAAACGAAGTTGATGCGCTCGTGCGCCGGGCGCTTCAGCTCGTCGGCCAGCAGGGCCTGCCAGCTCGCGTGGTTGCGTGCGTCGGGCAGGCCGAGGTCGCGGCCCGAGGCGAGTGCCTTGTCGGGTTGCGACGAGAGCGCGGCCGACACCAGCTGCATCTGGCCGTCGAGCGCCATGGCTTGGCGGTGCACGCTGCCGATGAAGGCGCCGCGGCCACCGCCGACCATGGCGTAGCGCAGGGCAGGTTGGTAAGAGGCTGTCATGTGGCGGGGTGCTGTTTCTTGGCGAAGGCGGCATCGAAGGCGCCGGCCGCCGGTTTGAAATCGAGCCGCCTGCAGAAGGCGGCACTCTCGGTGGCGCCGTGGAGGCGGTCCATGCGGCTGTCTTCCCACTCCACGCTGAGCGGGCCAGCGTAGCCGATGTCATTGAGCGCGACGATGAGCGATTCGAAGTCGATCATGCCGCGACCCACGCTGCGAAAGTCCCAGTGGCGGCGTGCATCGCCGAAGCTGGTGTGGCCGCCGAACACGCCCACGCTGCCGTCGCCTTTGCCCCACCACACGTCTTTCATGTGGGCGTTGTAGATGCGGTCGGGGAAGCGGCGTATGAACTGGATGTAGTCGACACCTTGGTAGGCCAGGTGGCTGGGGTCGAAGTTGAAGCCGAAGCGTCGGTGGTGCTTCACCGCTTCCAGCGCTCGCTCGCTGCTGGCGATGTCGAAGGCGATCTCGGTGGGGTGCACCTCGAGCGCGAAGTTCACGTCGTGCAACTCGAAGGCGGCCAGGATAGGCGCCCAGCGCGCGGCGAAGTCGGCGAACCCTTTGTCCCAGTAAGCCTGTGAGGTGGGTGGGAAGGCATAGACCGCGTGCCAGATCGACGAGCCGGTGAAGCCGGTGACTGTTTTCACGCCGAAGGCAGCGGCCGCACGCGCGGTGTCTTGCATCTCACGGGCCGCGCGGCGGCGCACGCCTTCGGGGTCGCCGTCGCCCCACACATGGTCGGGCAAGATGGCTTCGTGCCGCTCGTCGATCAGGTCGCACACCGCCTGGCCCACCAGGTGGTTGGCGATGGCAAAGCACTGCAGACCGGCGTCGGCCAGCTGGTCGCGCTTGCGCTTCACGTAGGCCGGATCGGCCAGCGCCTGCTGCACGTTGAAGTGGTCACCGCCGCAGGCCAGCTCCAGGCCGTCGTAGCCCATGCGCTTGGCCAGCGGCGCCAGCTCGGCAAGGGGCAGGTCGGCCCATTGGCCGGTGAAGAGGGTGATGGGTCTTGCCATGTGGAACTCCTTGGGCAAGTGAAGAGGGCGAGGTGTGGTGATCGCGTATCCCCCACCGCTCAGGCTGAGGTATCGAAGCCCGGCACAGCCTGAGCGGGCCTTCGATACCTCAGGCTGAGCGGGTGGTGGTGGGGCGCGGGCGTGCTTTTCAGGCCCGCGCCCGTCGCGACCTTAAAACGGCGAGTCAGGGAAGTAGAACTGCTTGGCGTTTTCCTTGGTGATCAACACCGAAGGAATGATGGTCGTGGCGGGCAGCTTCTCGTTCTTCAGGCGCGCTTCGGCGGTCAGCTTGATGGCGTCGTAGATGAACTTGGGCGAGTACGACACGTTGGCCTGAATGCGCGGGTCGGCGCCGTCCATCAGCGTCTTGACCATGCCCTTGGCACCGGCGCCACCGAAGACGACCTTGATGTCGCTGCGCTTGGCCTGGTCGATGGCCTTCAACACGCCCACCGCCATGTCGTCGTCTGCCGCCCACACCGCGTCGATGTGCTTGAAGCGGGTGAGGTAGTCCTGCATGACCTTGAAGGCGTCGTCGCGGTTCCAGTTGGCGTACTTGGCATCGAGCAGCTTGATGTCGGGGTAGGCCTTCAGCACGCCGTTGAAGGCGTCCATGCGCTCGTTGTCCAGCGTGGTGGCGATGCCGCGCATGGCGACCACGTTGCCCTTGCCGCCCATGGCCTTGGCCAGGTACTCGGCCGGGATCTTGCCGAAGGCGGTGTTGTCGCCGGCCACGTAGGCGTCTTGCGCGCTGGTGTCGGTGAGGCCGCGGTCGACCACTGTCACGTACACACCCTTGCCCTTGACCTGGGCCACCGGCTTGGTGAGTGCGGCCGACTCGAAGGGAAACACCACCAGCGCGTTGATCTTGTTGGCCGTGACGAGGTCTTGCAGCTGGTTGGCCTGCTCGCCCGCGTTGGCGGCGGTCTTGACCGTGATCTTCAGGTCGGGGTATTTCTTCTCCAGCTCTTTCTTGGCCTCGTTGGCCCACCAGACGATGCCACCGGTGAAGCCGTGCGTGGCCGCCGGAATGGCGACGCCGAGGTTGACCTTGTTCTGCGCCATCGCGCCCGATGCAAAGCTGAGCGCGCCGGCCGCGGTGGCGGCAATGGCGAGCAAGCGAACAGCAAATTTCATGGTTGTCTCCGTTATGAGTAAGTAAGAAATGCAGCTTGTGGCCGCGGCTGGGGGACTGAATGGGTTGGGCGTGCAGGCTTCATCGCTGTCGCCTTTGCATGAAGGCCACGACGATGATCACGAAGCCCTGCACCGCCGCGTTGAGGTACACGCTGATGATGCTGGTGAGGTTCAAGATGTTGCTGATGACCGAGAGCAGCACGGCACCGACCACGGTGCCGGTGATGCTGCCGGCGCCGCCCTTGAGCGCCGTGCCGCCGACGATCACCGCAGCAATGGCTTCCAGTTCCCACAAGAGGCCGGTGGTGGGCGACGCCGACCCGAGGCGTGGCACGTAGAGCAGGGTGGCAATGCCCACGCACACGCCGAGTAGCATGTAGGTGATGACCTTGATGCGGTCGACGTCGACCGCGGCATAGCGCGCCACCTGTTCGTTGGAGCCTATGGCCTGCACGTAGCGGCCGTAGGCGGTGCGGTTCAGGATGAGCCCGCCCAGCAGCGCCACGCCTGCGAACACCCACACGGGCACTGGCACGCCCAGCAAGCTCGCGTAGTAGACGGGGCCGTAGGCATCGGCCAGGGTGTTGTCGAGCGTGATCGCCCCGCCGTTGGAGAAGTAGGTGAGGTAGGCGCGGAAGATGCCCAGCGTGCCCAGCGTCACGATGAAAGGCTCGATGCGGCCCTTGGTGATGAGCAGCCCGTGCGCCAGGCCAAAGAGCGCGCCCAGCACGAGTGCGAAGCCCATGCCCAGCACGACCACCCACACCGGCGAGCTCACCGACGCTGCGATGGCGTTCATGAAAAGGATCACGCAGCCGGCGATCAGCGCGGCCATTGAGCCCACCGACAGGTCGATGCCGCCCGAGATGATCACGAAGCACATGCCCACCGCGATGATGCCGATGAAGGCGGTGCGGGTGAGCAGGTTCGTCGCGTTGTCGAGCGTGGCGAAATCGCTGTTGAGTAGCGTGCCGGCGATGCACAGCAGCACCAGCCCGACGATGGGGCCTAGGCCGTGCAGGCGCGCGTGCCAGGGGGCGTGGGTGCGGGCCACGTCAGTGCGTTCCGGTGGCATGGGCGATGAGCTCCTCTTCGGTCAGGTGGGTGGCGTCTAGCGTGGCCTGCAGGCGGCCGGCGCGCATCACCACCACGCGGTGGCACAGGCCGATCAACTCCATCAGCTCGGACGAGATGACGATCACCGCCCGGCCTTCTTGGGCCAGGCGCTGGACCAGGAAATAGATGTCGCGTTTGGCGCCGACGTCGACGCCGCGAGTGGGTTCGTCCAGCACCACCACGCGCGGGTCGGGGTGCAGCACCTTGGCCAGTGCAAGCTTCTGCTGGTTGCCGCCCGAGAGCGACGAGGCCGGCGCATTCAGATTGCCGGTGCGGATGCCGAAGGCCTCGACGGCGTGCTGCAGGGCCCGCTGCTCGGCGGCGGGCCGCAGCCAGGGCTTGGCATAGCGGGCGAGCGCCATCAGGGTCAGGTTTTCGCGCAGGCCCAAGCGCACATGCAGGCCCTTGCCCTTGCGGTCTTCGCTCAGGTAGGTGAGGCCATGGTCAGCGGCTTCTCGCGGGCTGCGAAGGCGCACCGGCGCGCCGCCGATCAGCACGTCGCCGCTGCAGGGGCGCAGGCCCAGCAGGCCTTCAAACAACTCGGTGCGACCCGCGCCGACCAGCCCCGCGAAGCCCAGAATCTCGCCTGGGCGCACTTCGAAGCTGATGTCTTGGGCCCAGCCCGGCACGCTGAGGCCGCGTGCTTGCAGCAACGGTGCCACACCTTCGCGCGGAGCTTCCTTGGGCGGGAAGAGGTCGCTCAATTCACGGCCCACCATCAGCTGCGCCATCTGCTGGCGGGTGAGCTTGGTGGTGGTTTCGCGTGCAACGAAGCGGCCGTCGCGCATCACCACCACCTCGTCGGTCACGCGCTCCACCTCGTCGAGCTTGTGCGAGATGTAGAGGATGGTCACGCCATCGGCCTTCAGCTGCGCCACCAGCGCGAACAGGCGCTCGGTCTCGCCGGGCGTGAGCGTAGCGGTGGGCTCGTCCATGATCAGCAGGCGGGCCTTGCGTTCCAGCGCACGCGCGATCTCCACCAGCTGCTTCTCGGCGACGATGAGCTGCTTGACCAGCGTGTCGGGGTGGGCGCTCAAGCCCACCTGCTGCAGCACGCGCACCGACTCGGCACGCATGGCCTGGTCGTCCAGCAGCCAGCCGCGCTTGCGCTCATGGCCCAGGAAGATGTTTTGCGCGATCGTCAGGTCGTCGGCGAGATTGAACTCTTGGTGGATGAGCACAATGCCTTCGGCCTCTGCCGCGCGCGAGCCGGCAAAGCTGCGCGCCTGGCCGTTGATGCGCATCTCGCCGCCGCTGGCCTGCTCGTAGCCGGACAGGATTTTCATCAGTGTCGACTTGCCCGCACCGTTTTCGCCGAGCAGGCCGATGACGCGGCCGGGCTCGATCGCGAAGCTCACACCGTGCAGCACCTGCACCGG
The DNA here is from genome assembly GCF_046595475.1 of Rhizobacter sp. Taxonomy (GTDB): domain Bacteria; phylum Pseudomonadota; class Gammaproteobacteria; order Burkholderiales; family Burkholderiaceae_C; genus Rhizobacter. Next base: position 2,403 of record NZ_JBKJOQ010000033.1, on the reverse strand, counting down.
GCCGAAGGCCTTGTGCAGGTCGACGAATTCGACGGCCACGCTCATGGAATGACACCACGTGTTTTCATCGTCTCGTGCATGGCGAGCACGCCCGCGCCGATGACGCCCGCTTGTTCACCCAGCGGCGTGTACTGAATCTCCAGGTGCCGGGTCGACAACGCGAGTGAGCGGTGATAGATGCTCTGCCGCAGTGAGGCGAGGAACAGCGGCCCGATGCGCGTGACCCCACCGCCGATGAACACGTGCGAAGGGTTGAAGAAGTTGACGATGCTTGCGAGCATCTGGCCGATGAGCGTGCCGGCGCGCTGGATGATGGCGTTGGAAGCCGCATCGCCTGCGCGGCTGGCCTGTGCCACATCGCCTGGAGTGATGGTGCCGCGCTCGGCCAGCACGGCAGCGAGCATGGGGCTCTCGCCAGAGCGCGCCGCCTCGGTGGCTTGCGCGGCGATGGCCGGACCAGCGGCCATCGCCTCCACGCAGCCCAGGTTGCCGCAAGTGCAGCGCGGCCCGTGCGGGTCGACGCAGATGTGACCCACGTCGCCGGCCGAGCCATTTGCGCCGCGGTACACCTCGCCATGGCACACGATGCCGCAGCCGATGCCGGTGCCGATCTTGATCACGAGAAAGTTCTGCAGGCCGCGCTGCAAGCGCCACAGTTCGCCCAGCGCCATCAGGTTGACGTCGTTGTCGACGAAGACGGGTGCGCTGTAGTCGGCGCGCAAGTCGTCGCGGATGGAAAAGCTGTCCCACTCGGGCATGAGCGGCGGGTTGACGAGCTGACCGGTCTCGAAGTCCACCGGCCCGGGCACGCCGATGCCGATGGCGATGACGTCGCGTGCTGAGCGGCCGCATTGCGTGAGAAGCTCGGCCATCAGCGCGCGCACGCGTGACAGCACCAGGCCAGGGCCGCGGCGCACATCGGCGGTTTCGCGGTGGCTGGCCAGCACGCGCAGGTCGGGTGTGAGCACCGCCACTTCGAGGCCGGTGGCGCCGAGGTCGGCACCCAGCAGCACGCCCAGGCCGTGGTGCAGGCGCAGGGTTTCGGGGCGGCGTCCGCCCGAGGAGCTTTGCAGGCCGGCTTCTTCGAGCAGACCCTGGTCGAGCAAGCCGGCCACGGTGGCGTTGGCCCGCGTCTTGGAAAAGGAGGCCCGGTTGGCGAGAGCGTCACGCGAAAGCCCGCCGCACCAGAACACGTTGTCCAGCACGGTCAGCTCGCTGCCCGATAGTTCGGCCCAAGGGCTCACGCTTGTCTCCTGGCGGCCGTCTGATGCGGCTCGATCGCGGGATGCTAGGCGCCCGACTTCCGACAGGCAAGATCGATCTTCGACCTGACTCGGGTCAAGTGTGAGGAAACCCGTGACCCAGGCCTTACGCCGCCGTGAATAAGGGACCCCGGGCGTGCAGCAAAAAGCCCGCAGCGGCGAGGCAGGTGCGGGCTTTGATTTGCTCGGCGCAAAAGGCCGAAACGCGGGAGAGGCTGCGTTACTTTTTCATGAAGCGGCGCAGGGCGGCCACCTGGGCGGCCAGGGCCACCAACTCGTTCTGGATCTTGGCCTGGTCGAGCTCGCTCTTGGCGTTCTTCAAAGCTTCTTCGGCAAGCTTCTGGGCTTCTAGGGCTTTGGCTTCGTCCAGGTCTTTGCCGCGAATGGCGGTGTCGGCCAGCACGGTGACCGTGCCCGGCTGCACTTCGAGAATGCCACCGGCCACGAACACGAACTCTTCCTGGTCGTTGTCAGCGCGCAAGATGCGCACCGCACCGGGCTTGATGCGGGTGATCAAGGGCGTGTGTCGCGGGTAGATCCCGAGCTCGCCCAGTTCACCCGGCAAAGCGACGAACTTCGCTTCGCCGGAGAAGATGCTCTCTTCGGCGGAGACGACGTCTACGTGCAGGGTTGCCATGTGTGTTCCTTATTGGATCTTCTTGGCCTTTTCGAAGGCCTCGTCGATCGTGCCGACCATGTAGAAGGCCTGCTCGGGCAGCGAGTCGCACTCGCCGGCCACGATCATCTTGAAGCCGCGGATGGTTTCCTTTAGCGGCACGTACTTGCCGGGCGTGCCGGTGAAGACCTCGGCGACGTGGAAAGGCTGGGACAGGAAGCGCTGGATCTTGCGCGCGCGCGACACGGCCAACTTATCGTCGGGTGAGAGCTCGTCCATGCCCAGAATGGCGATGATGTCGCGCAGTTCCTTGTAGCGCTGTAGCGTCTGCTGGACCCGGCGCGTGCAGTTGTAGTGCTCTTCGCCGATGACGTTCGGGTCGATCTGGCGCGATGTGGAATCGAGCGGGTCGACCGACGGATAGATGCCAAGCGAAGCGATGTCGCGCGACAGCACGACGGTGGCGTCCAGGTGGCCGAAGGTCGTGGCGGGCGACGGGTCGGTCAAGTCGTCGGCCGGCACATA
>NZ_JBKJOQ010000062.1:0-8757 GCF_046595475.1 Rhizobacter sp. | reverse complement strand
CCTGCCTTTTTTGTCGCCCGTTTTCCGCGTTGCCGCCTCGCGTCCGCGCACCGGCGCGCCATCCGCGCCACGTACAATGCCGGAATGAACGCTTCGAACAAAATCGCGGGATGGGCTAGCGCCATTGGCCCGGCCATCGCTCTATGAACAAATCGCGCATCGTGGTCGGACTTTCGGGCGGCGTCGACTCGTCGGTCGCCGCGTGGCTGCTCAAGCAGCAGGGGCACGACGTGGTTGGCGTCTTCATGAAAAATTGGGAAGACGATGACGACGACGCGTACTGCTCGTCGCGCCAAGACTTTCTAGACGCCGCCAGCGTGGCCGACGTGCTGGGCATCGAGATCGAGCACGTGAACTTCGCAGCCGACTACAAAGACCGCGTGTTCGCCGAGTTCCTGCGCGAGTACCAAGCCGGCCGCACGCCCAACCCTGACGTGCTGTGCAATGCCGAAATCAAGTTCAAGGCTTTCCTAGATCACGCGCTGCGCCTGGGCGCCGAGAAGATCGCCACGGGCCACTACGCACGAGTGCGTGAGCATCACGGTGAACACCAGCTCCTCAAGGGCCTGGATCCACTCAAAGACCAGAGCTACTTCCTGCACCGCCTCACGCAAGCGCAACTCAGCAAGACGCTGTTCCCGGTAGGCGAGCTGCCCAAGACCGAGGTGCGCCGCATCGCCGCCGAGATCGGCCTGCCGAATGCGAAGAAGAAAGACTCGACCGGCATCTGCTTCATAGGCGAGCGTCCGTTTCGCGAGTTCTTGAACCGCTACCTCGCCAACACGCCCGGCCCCATCAAGGACGACCGCGGTCGCACCGTCGGCGAGCACGTGGGCTTGAGCTTCTACACCTTGGGCCAGCGCAAGGGCATAGGCATCGGTGGCCTGAAAGAGCGCGGCGCGGCGCGGGGGAGCAGCGAGCACGCGCCTTGGTTCGTGGCCCGCAAAGACATGGCGGCCAACACGCTCTACATCGTGCAAGGCCACGACCACCCCTGGCTGCTCTCGCACGCCTTGCAGGCCGACGACATCAGCTGGGTGGCTGGCCGCGCACCGCCAGAGGGCGACGTGGCCGCCAAGACGCGCTATCGCCAAGCCGATGCAGCCTGCCGCATCGCCTGCGAGCCAGGCGGTTTTCGGCTGCAGTTCGAGGCGGCGCAGTGGGCTGTCACGCCGGGCCAATCGGCCGTGGTCTATGACGGCGAGGTGTGCTTGGGCGGTGGTGTGATCGCCAGTGCCGCGCCGGCCGACACGCCTCTCGACATGCCGCCCGCGGCGCCGTCTCAGCGCGGCTTGGCCAGCTCCATCGCCCAGTAAGCCTTGTACTCGGCTCCCGGCGCACCGGGGGCGCAAGCCGCACCGAGTTCGGTAACGGCGCTCTCCATCAGGTTGGCGCAGTGGCCGGCGCTGTTTTCCCAAGCGCGCACCACCTCGGCCACACCCGCGTGGTGGCCCGCCACGTTCTCGGCAAATACGCCCCATTCATAGCCTGCCGCTGTAGCCCGCTGCGCAGGGCCACGGCCTTGCGCATCGTCATGCGTGACCGTGTTGCGCGCCGCCATGTCGTGCGCATGGCGAGAGGCCAGCTGCGCGAGCACACCGCTCCAGCGCAACGGGGGCGCGGCGGCAAAGCGCCCGCGGGCGCCGCAGCTGCGTGGTGCGGCGCGAAACGCGTTCACCTGGCGCAGCAGCTCGGGCTCGAACCGGGCCAAGCCGCAGTTGGCGGTCGCGGGGTGCGCGGCGGGCAGCCCCGCAGGCTCCGCTCGCGGGGCTGAGCTGCCCGCGCAGGCGCTCACTCCGCCTGCCAGCAGCAGCCACGCACCCAGCCAGCGCAGCAACGGCGCAGGGTCTGGGAAACAAGCTCTGAACGAAGCGCTGATCGGCATGGGCGCAAGCCTAGCCACCGATGCCGCCACGCGCAGCCCGCAAGCGTGAAACCCATCACGGCAACGCGGCCGGTCACTGCCCCGGCCGCCGCGGCACCAAAACGCCACTCAATTCGCACCCCTCTGAGCCGATAAGCACAGAAGCCGGGTGGCCTTCTGACGGCCCCGTCACCCACACCATGAATGACTGCTCTCACCTCGCCTTGGTTTCCCTGCTCATCGCCAGCGCCGGCGCAGCGCAGGCTGCTGCCGTCACCGTGGCTGTCACCGACACATCGGGCCAGCCCCTGGCTGACGCCGTGGTGATGCTCGAACCCGCCAGCGGCAAGCTGCCCGTGAAGCCGATGGCGCAAGTGGACATTGCACAGCGCCAGCGCCAGTTCACGCCCACGCTCACGGTGGTGACGGTGGGCACGCCGGTCAACTTCCCCAACTTCGACACGGTGCGTCACCAGGTGTATTCGTTCTCGCCCGTCAAAACATTCGAGCTGAAGCTGTATGCCGGCGTGCCCAACGCGCCGGTGATCTTCGACAAACCCGGCGCCGCGGTACTGGGCTGCAGCATTCACGACCAAATGGCCGCATGGGTGGTGGTGGTCGACACCCCCTATTTCCAGCGCACCTCGGCCAGCGGCCAGGTGCGGCTCGACGGCGTGGCCGCAGGCCACTATCGCCTGCGCGCCTGGCACGTTGGCGTGCCCGCGGGCAAAGAGCCCGCCCCCGTGGCCCTCACCGTCGCAAGCGGCGACATGCACATGCAGCTCAAGCTGCCGGCGGGCGCCCTGTGAGCGGCTGGCCGCGTCACGGTGCCATCGGTGCCATCGGTGCGATTACCACGCTTCGTGCGTGGATGCGCAAGTCACTCAGCGCACGCATCGTGCTGCTGTTCCTCGGCCTGCTGCTGCTGGTGCAGGGCCTGAGCTTCGTGGCCATACGCGCCACCATCGACCGCAATGCGCGCGCAGGCATCAGCGAAGACCTTGAAGTGGGCGAGCGCCTGCTCCGGCGTGTGCTCGACCAGAACGCGCACAAGCTCACAGAAGGGGCCACCTTGCTGGCGTCCGACTACGGCTTCCGCTCGGCGGTGAGCAGCAACGACGCGGCCACCATCAGCTCGGTGCTGTCCAACCAGGGAGAGCGCATCGGCGCCACCGTGGCCGCCTTGCTCGACACCAGCTTTCGCCTGCGCGCCACGGCCCAGGCCGACCATCTCATGCTGCAGCCGGTGCTGGCGCGGCTGGCCGCCAACGGCGGCACCGCCAAGCGCGCAAGCGACGTGGTGATGATCGACGACAAGCCCTTCCAGTTCGTGATGGTGCCGCTGCGTGCACCGGTGCTGGTGGGCTGGGTGCTCATGGGTTTTCCGGTCGACCAGCGCCTGGTCGATGAAATGCGCGGCCTGACCTCGCTGCACGTGAGCCTGGAAGTGCGGCGCGATGCGCAGTCGGCGTGGCAGACCACGGTCACGACGCTGCCGCGCGAAGCCCGCAGCGCCCTGGAGCGGCAAAACATCTTCCTGCCCGGTGACCCCGCCATGAGCGTGGCCCTGCCCGACGGGGAATACAGCGCCCGCTCGGTTGCCCTCACCGAGCCCGGCAGCGGCGCTGCGGTCTCGGCGCTCTTGATGCGCTCGGTAGACGAAGCCGTGGCACCGTACCGTCAGCTGCAGGTGGGCCTGGCGGTGCTCACGCTCTTGAGCGTGGCGGTGTTCGGCGTGGGCAGCGCGCTCACCGCCCGCTATGTGACCACGCCGCTGCGCAAACTGGCCGCCGCGGCCGAGCGCCTGGGTGCCGGCGACTACACCACACCGCTGGGCGGCCAGCGCCGCACCGATGAGATCGGCGAGCTGGCGCAAACATTCGAGCGCATGCGCGTCAACGTGGCTGGCCAGCAAGAAGAGATCTTGAAGCTGGCCTATTGGGACAGCCTCACCGGCCTGCCCAACCGCGTGCAGTTTCGCAACGCACTCATCGAAGCCATGGCGCTCGGCAAATCAGACGGCCGCTCGGTGGCGGTGGTGATGCTCGACCTCGACCGCTTCAAGCATGTGAACGATGTGCTCGGCTACCGTTTCGGCGACCTCATGCTCAAGGGCGTGGCCGAGCGTCTGTCGCAGCAGGCCGTGCGCAATGGCGACCTGGTGGCACGCCTGGGCGGCGACGAGTTCGCCGTGTTGCTGGCCGACATGGAGCCGGCGAGCGACATCGCCCACACCCAGTCGGTGGCTCAGCGCCTGCACCAGGCCTTCGGCGACGTGATGACACTCGAAGACCACTCGGTCGACATGAGCGCGAGCTTCGGCATGGCCGTTTGGCCCCAACACGGCACCGATGCCGACAGCTTGCTCAGCCACGCCGAGGTGGCCATGTACACCGCCAAGCGCCGCAGCGAAGGGCCAATGCTCTACGACCCGTCGATCGACGCCGCCAGCAAGGAAACGCTGACGATGCTGAGCGAGCTGCGCCATGCCGTTGATCACCACGAGCTGCGCCTGTTCCTGCAGCCCAAGCTCGCGCTCGACAACGCCCGCGTGGTCGGCGCCGAATCACTGCTGCGCTGGCAGCACCCGCAGCGCGGCCTGGTGCCGCCCATGAGCTTCATCCCCTTTGCCGAGCAGACGGGCTTCATTCGTGTGCTCACGCAGTGGGTGTTCGAAGAGTCGGCTCGCATGTGGCGCGTGCTCAACGAAGGCGGCCTGCGCATCGTGCTCTCGATCAACCTCTCGACGCGCGACCTGCTCGACGTAGAGCTGCCGCAAAAGTTCGAAGCCCTGCTGGTCAAGCACATCGTGCCGGCCGAGGCCTTCTGCCTAGAGATCACCGAGAGCGCGATCATGGACGACCCGACGCGCGCCATGAACACGCTGGAGCGCCTGAGCGCCATGGGCTTTCGCCTGTCGATCGACGACTTCGGCACCGGCTACTCGTCACTCGCCTATCTGAAGAAGCTGCCGGTCGACGAGCTGAAGATCGACAAGTCTTTCGTGCTCAGCATGGAGAAAGACGTGAACGACGCGCGCATCGTGCGCTCGACCATCGACCTCGCCCACGGCCTGGGCCTGTCGGTGGTGGCTGAAGGTGTAGAGAACGCGCAGGTGTGGGACTTGCTCCGCGACCTGTCATGTGACGAAGCGCAAGGCTTCCACATGGGCCGGCCCATGCCGTCTAGCGAATTCGTGCACTGGGCTGCCGGCTGGGCCGCACGCCATGCTTCTCCTGGCCTCAAAGGCATGCCCGACGTGAACGTCACGCTGCATTAGGCCCCCAGTCGCTGCCGCTGCCGTTCAGCCCATCTCGGTGCGATTGCGCCCTGCGGTCTTGGCGCGGTACATGGCCTGGTCGGCGCGCTCGATGGCGGCTTCAAGGGTCTCGGTGGGCACCACTTCCACCAGGCCTGCTGAGTAGGTGAGGATCAGCTCGGCACCCACGTCTTGCAGCTGCATCTTCTGCAGCTGCTCACGCAAGCGCTGCAACGCCACCTGTGCCTGGGCGATCGGCGTGTCGGGGAACATCACCATGAACTCTTCGCCGCCCCAGCGTCCCAGCAGGTCGGTGGTGCGCACCACTGCCTTGGCCGCGCCCGAGAAGCGGCGCAGCACCTCATCGCCCGCCGCGTGGCCGTAGCGATCGTTCACGTTCTTGAAGAGATCGATGTCAAGCAGCGCCAGGCACAGCGGCGTGGTCTTGCGGGCCTGCTTGCGAAACTCGGCCTGCATCTGCTCCATCACGTATCGGCGGTTGTGCACCTGGGTCAGGTCGTCCCAGATCGCCAGCTCTTGCACCCGCGCGAGCGCGGTCTTGAGCTCGCTGCGTTGTGCACGCAAGCGCTCGTGCAGCGAAGCCACCTGCGTGGCCAGGCGCGCGATCACCGGCACCACGATGCAGGCGTAAAGGTAGGTCACCACCTGCACCCGCCACGGGAAGCGCTCCGGGTCGACCCAGGCGCACAAGGCGATCACCACCCCCAAAACCGCCAGCAAGATCACCACCAGCCGACGTACTTGCTTCACCGTCATGCCGAACATCGAATAGGCGATGTGGCTGGCGGTAATGATGGTGACGGCACCGCTGGCCAAGCCTGCCAGCGCATACATCCAGTAGAAATACACAACGCCCACCCCTAGCTGGAAGGCGAGCGCGGGGTCGCGCTTCGCGCTCAGGCCCCAGCCGCTGCGCAGGGCCACATAGAACGCTGCGCTGGTGAGCAACACCGTCACGCAGAGCCACACCGTGGGCATGAGCGGCGACAGGCCCATGCCCACCTGCACGAAGGCCAGCATGGCGTAAGCCACATAGCAGAGGGTGGCAAAGAGCCACGCCTTCAGCCGCAGCTGCTGTGCGGGGTCGTTGGTGAGGAAAAGATCGGTGGCTGAACTCATGGGAGGCGATGGTTTCATGCTGGAGGCAGGCGGTCAACGGACCAGTGGCGCCATCACGCGCGCCGCCTGGCGCAAGGCTGCGTCGTCGAAGCCGGCGTAGCCGAACACCCAGCCGCGTCTGCGCGCTTGCACGCAGTACCACGACAGCGGCGCCAGGTGCACCCCCGCCTGCGCCGCCGCGCGGCTGAGGCGGGTGTCGTCCAGCCGCTCGCCAATCTCATGCACCAGGTGCATGCCTTGCGCTGCTTGCGCGAGCTGCAGCGCACCACCGCTCGCCTTGCGCAGTGACTCGATCAGCGTGGCCTGGCGCTGCTGGTACAGCTCGCGCATGCGCCGCAAGTGGCGCAGCAAATGGCCCTCGGTGATGAAACGCGCCAGCACCTCTTGCAGCGCACCCGGGCTGTGGCGGTCGCTCAAGGCCTTGGCGCTGGCAAAGGCATCCACCAGCGCCGGCGGCAGCACGACAAAGCCCAGGCGCAGCCCGGGGTGCAGCGTTTTCGAGAAGGTGCCCACGTAGAGCACGCGCTCGCTGTGCGGCAGGCTGCACAGCGCCGGGATGCGGTGTGCGCCGTATTGAAACTCGCCGTCGTAGTCGTCTTCCACCACCCAGGCGCGCTGCTTGCGCGCCCACTCCAGCAGCTCGAGCCGCCGTGCGAGACCCATGTGCACACCGAGCGGAAACTGGTGCGTGGGGGTGACCACCGCCATGCGTGCGTCGGGCCAGCGCGCCGCGCCACTTGCAATGGCCAGGCCTTGCTCGTCCACCGCCACTGGGCAGGCGCTCACGCCATGGCCGATAAGGCTTGCACGTATGCCCAGGTAGCCCGGGTCTTCGACCAGCACCTCGTCGCCCGGGTCGAGCAACAGGCGGGCGATGAGGTCGATGGCCTGCTGCGAGCCCGAGGTCACCACCACCTGACCGGCGTCGCAGCGTATGCCGCGCGACACCAGCAGCCACTGCGCGATCGCCTCGCGCAAGGGCTTGTGCCCGGCGGCCGAAAGGTACTGCGCGGTGTCTTGCCGCACGCGCGCCGGCAGTTGGCGCTCCAGGCGCGACCACAGCTCGAAAGGAAACGCATCGACTGCGGGCGTGCCTATGCGGTAGGCCGTGACGGCGGTGGCGGGTGGCCGCCAGCGCAACGCCGTCTCGGCGATGAGCCGCCCGCGCTGCGACAGGCCGGCCGCGGGCAGCAGGGGCGGGCCGCTGCTCTTGCGCTGAGCCGGGGCACGCAGCGCAGCGAGATCGGGCGCCACGTAGCTGCCGTCGCCCACACGCGCCACCACGTAGCCCTCGGCGCGCAGGCGCTCCAACGCCCACAGCACGGTGTTGCGCGCCACGCCCAGGGCCTGGGCATGCGCGCGCGAGGGCGGCAGCTTGCTGCCCGCAGCAAAGGTGCCGCGCTCGATGCCGGCACGCAGCTGCAGGTAGACCTGCTGGCGCAGCGCCAGCGCAGGAACGGCGGTTCGGGCATTCATCGTGAGCGGGTTCCTTCAACGGGTTTGTTCAATGTGCGCCTTCATAACGCAGGCCTAACGGCGCACCTCCTAGTCTTGGGCCACTCCTGCCGAGACTGCACGACAACTCAGGAGCGTTTGACAACCATCCTTCAACTGATCAGGAGAACAGAATGAGCAAACTTCTATGGCTGGGCTTGGTGGCCGCCCTTGCATCGGCCAGCGTCGCTGCCAGTGGCTCGTCGCCGCACGGCCTGCTGCGGCCTCAAGCCGGCGTGGCGACGCCTTCTCATGCGGTGTCGGCACGCGACACCATCAACTGTGGCTTCATCTGCGACTCGTTCGGCCGCTGCCGCCGCGTCTGCTGGTGAGTTTTCCTTTCGACTGAAAGGGGCGGCCGCCGCAGCGCGGCCGAGCGTCACCTGGATTGGCTCTTGCCTGCATCGTAAATTGGCTCCTTGCTTTGGCAATGAAGTGTCTACGATCAAGAACCAATGATCCAGCCTCAGACGCCATGACCCTTCGCATCGCCCCGCTCACGGTCGATGACCGTGCCGCCTGGGAGCCACTGGCCCGCGGCTACAAAGCCTTCTACAAGACCGAGACCACGCCCGCCGAGTACGACACCGCGTGGCAGCGCTTGCTGCTGCGAGAAGACGTGTTCGGCCTCAGCGCCAAGCTCGACGGCCGGCTGGTCGGCATCACGCACTACCTGTTTCACAGCAGCGTGTGGTCGCCGCGCGTGGGCTGCGTGTGCTATCTCCAAGACCTGTTTGTGGCGCAGGCCGAGCGCGGCCAAGGCATTGCACGCGCGCTCATCGAATCGGTGGGCGCCGCGGCGCGCGAGGCACAGGCCACGCGCTGCTATTGGCTCACGCAAGACCACAACACCGTCGCACGCACCTTGTATGACAAAGTGGCCCAGAGGTGGCGGCGCAAAACCGGACACGACGATAAGTGGAAACTCTGCTTCATGACCACGGGCCCGAGGCCCGAGAAAGCGGCAGACCATGAGCAGAAGAGCAAGACGAAACCACTC
>NZ_JBKJOQ010000085.1:0-52906 GCF_046595475.1 Rhizobacter sp. | reverse complement strand
GACTTCGGGCAGCTGTTAGAGCGCAGCGGCCGCAGGCCGCGTAGCGAGTTCTGCCCGACCCGCAAAGCCCGAGCAGCGCAAGGCAGCCCTCGCGCAGCGTGGGCCGAGTCGGCAGGGTCGCTTTCTTTCCCCCCTTTCCTTGTCGACACAAAGAAAGGGGGTCGGCCGCCGGGCCGAACTCCCGGCGCGGCATCTCGCAGAGAGAAACCCTCGCAAGGTAAAGCACGAACAACCGAGCAGGCCTTCGATACCTCAGGCTGAGCCGTCTGTGATGTGCGATCCATCAATGCTCCGTCCCGAGATAGGCGGCACGCACCGCCGGACTCGCCTGCACCTCCGCCGGCGTGCCCTCGATCAACTTGGTGCCGAATTCCATCACCACGATCCGGTCGGTGACCTCCATCACGAGATCCATGTCGTGCTCAACGAGCAAGATCGACAAGCCCTCGCCGCGCAACTGCCGCAACACCCCCATCAGCGCGTGCTTCTCCTTGTGCCGCAACCCCGCCGCCGGCTCATCGAGCAACAACAACGCAGGGTCAGCGCACAAGGCGCGCGCGATCTCCATCAGGCGCTGCTGGCCCAGTGCCAGATTGCCCGCCTGCTCATGCACATGCTCGGCCATGCCGATGCGCTTGAGCTGCCGCTCGGCCTCGCGCAAGAGGCTGCGCTCTTCAGCGCGGTCCAGGCGCAGCATGGCCGCAGCCGCCCCGCGCCTGCCGCGCAGGTGCGCCCCCAGCGCCACGTTTTCCAGCACCGTCATGCCGGGGATCATCTTCACGTGCTGGAAGGTGCGCGACACCCCGCGACGCGCAATGCGCCGCGACGCCAGTCCGTCTATGCGCTCACCGCGAAACTTCACCTCGCCGCGCGTGGCCGGCAGCACGCCGGTGACGAGATTGAATGTGGTCGACTTGCCCGCTCCATTCGGCCCGATCAGGCCCAGAATTTCGCCGGCCCGAACCTGGAAGCTCACGTCGTTCACGGCCACCAGGCCACCGAACTCCTTGCGCACCGCGTGCACGTCGAGCACCACCTCGCCCTTGGGCGGGCGGCCGCGCTCCATGAGCGCAGCGGCGTCAGCCCAATCAACCTTGCGCCGCAACGGCGGCAAGCGGGCCTCGATGAACGCCCACACGCCGTCGCGCGCGTGGTGCAGCACCAGCACCAGCACGACGCCGAACACGATGATTTCGTAGTTGCCGCTGCTGCCCATCAGGCGCGGCAGCCAGTCTTGCAACTGGTCTTCGAGCAGCTTGACCACGCCCGCGCCGACGATGGCGCCCCACACATGACCTACGCCACCCAGCACCGCCATGAAGAGGTATTCAATGCCCATCTTCAAACCGAAGGGCGACGGGTTCACCGTGCGCTGGAAGTGCGCAAACAGCCAACCCGAGATGCTGGCCAGCAGCGCTGCGAGCACAAAAGCGGTGACCTTCACGCGGAAGGTGTCGACGCCCATGGCCTCGGCCATGGTGGTGCCGCCCTTCACGGCGCGCAGCGCGCGGCCCACGCGGGAGTCGAGCAGATGGGTGGCGGCGAGCGCGGCCAGCAGCACGATCACCCACAGCAAGTAGTAAAAGCTGCGGCCTGACTTGAGCTCAGTGCCAAAGAAGCTGATCGCGGGAATGCCCAGAAGGCCGTCGTATTTGCCCAGGCCGTCGATGTTGCCCAGCAGGTAGTACAGGCTCAAGCCCCAGGCGATGGTGGCCAGCGGCAGGTAGTGGCCCGACATGCGCAGCGTGACCCAGCCCAGCACCAGCGCGAACACGCCGGTGATCGCGAGGCCTATCCACACCGTGAGCCACGGCGACACGCCGTGCACCGTTGCGAAATACGCTGCGGTGTACGCGCCCATGCCGACGAACGCGGCCTGGCCGAACGAGGTGAGCCCGGCCACGCCGGTGAGCAGCACCAACCCGATGACGACCAGCGCGTAGAGGCCGATGTAGTTGGCTTGGGTGATCCAGAACTCGGGCACCGGCAGCATGGGCATCAGGCCCAGCGCCACAACAAAGGCGATAAGGAAAGCGCGACGCGTGGTCATGCTTCGTCGTCGTGCTGGCCGTGTTGGAAGCTTTTCCACAGCAGCACGGGAATGATGGCCGTGAACACGATCACTTCCTTGAATGCACTGGCCCAGAACGAGCCGAAGCTCTCCAGCAAGCCGACAAAGAGCGCGCCCAGCGCGGCGGCCGGGTAGCTCGCGAGGCCACCGAAGATGGCGGCCACAAAGCCCTTGAGGCCGATCAGAAAGCCGGAGTCGTAAAACACCGTGGCGCTGGGCCCGATCAGCAGGCCCGACAACGCCCCCATGAAGGCCGCCAGCCCCAGGGTGAGCTTGCCCGCGCCCGAGGTCGAGATGCCCATCAACCGCGCGCCCAGGCGGTTGACCGCGGTGGCGCGCAGGGCCTTGCCGCGCAGCGTGCGCTCGAAGAACACGAACAGGCTCGCCATCAGCAACACCGTGGCGGCAAAGATGATGATGGTCTGGCCGGTGAGCGTGATGGCGCCGATCTGGAAGCGCACGTCCCAGAAGCTCGGGTTGCGAAAGCCCTCGGCGCCGAAGAACACCAGGCCCAAGCCGGTGAGCGCGAAGTGCACCCCGACCGACACAATGAGCAGCACCAGCACGCTCGCATCGGCCACCTTTTCGTAGGCCAACCGGTAGATCAACGGCCCAAGCGGCGTGACGATGGCCAGCGTGAAGAGGCTTTGCGCCCACAGCGGCCAAGCGCGCGGACCGCCGAACCAGGCCACGACGAACACCGCCACCGGCACCGCCAAAGTCTTCAGCGCGCCCACCGCAATCACCCTGCCCGACGGGCCGCGCCGAACGCCTTCGAACACATCAAGCAGCACCACCAGCAGCGCCACCACCAGCAGCAGCCACACCGTGCCGGGCAGGTCACCGTGAAGTTGCCAAAACGTGCCCACCGGGTTGCCGCCTTGCAGCATGGCAAGCGTGATCGCACCATAGGCCACGAACTCGCCTTGCGCGATGAAGATGACCCGCGTGACGGCAAACACCAGCACGGTGGCCAGGGCCAGCAACGCATAGATGGCGCCGTTGGTCAGGCCGTCTAGCGTGAGGATGCTGGCAATGGAGAAGTCCATAGGAAGGAGGAGTTGCGGCCTGAGTTGCCCTGCTCCGTGCGCCCTGAGGCCGTCGAAGGGCCCAGGCGCATTGCGCCAGGCTTCGACAGGCTCAGGGCGACCGGCACAGGTGGGAGGAGACCCGAGTTACTGCTCTACCTTCCAGTCACCGTTGACGACTTTGAGGACCACGCCCGTCTCGGTCGTGAAGCCCCAGTGGTTGTCTTTCGAGTAGGTGAGCACCCCCTGCGAGAGCACGGTGCGGCCCATGTTTTCGGTGGCGTCACGCAGCGCACTGCGGAAGGCTTGCGTGCCCGGCTTGCCGGCCTTGAGGGCCACCGGAATGGTCTTTTCCATCACCAGCCAGGCGTCATAGGCGTGCGCACCAAACTGGTTGCGGCTGCCCGGGCCGTAGGCCTTCTCGTACTTCGCCACGAAGTCGAGTGCGAGCGCTTTGGAGGGGTGCGCATCGGGCAGCTGCTCAGGCGCTACGGCCGGGCCCGCGACGACGAAGGAGCCCTCAACGTCTTTGCCACCGATGCGCATCAGGTCGCGCGACGCAGCGGCATGGGTCTGGTAGATCGTGCCCTTGTAGCCGCGCTCGATCAGCCCCTTGTGCGGCATGGCCGCGCCGCTGCCCGAGGCCACCACCAAGATGGCCGGCGGGTTGGCCGACACGAGCTTCAAGGCTTGCGCCGTCACGCTGGTGTCGGGGCGTGCAAAGCGCTCCACCGCCACGATCTGGGGGCCGTTCATCTTGGCCGACTCGGCCTTGAAGTCATTCAGCCAGCCTTCGCCGTAGGCATCGGTGTAGCCGAGGAAGCCGATGGTCTTGATGCCATGCTTGTTCATGTGCTCGATGAGCGCATGCGCCATCACGGCGTTGCTTTGCGGCAGGCGAAAGGCCCAGTGATCCTTGCCTGCGGGCAGCGCGGCGGGCGACATCATCAGCTGCTCGGTCTGCGCTTCCGCCAGCACACCGGCCATGGCAATGGCCACCGGCGTGGCGGCCGAGCCGATCACGATGTCGGCCTTGTCTTCGGTGACGAACTTCTTGGCGTTGGTCACGCCCTTGGTGGGGTCGCCGCCGTCATCGAGCACGATCACGTTGAGTTTCTCACCGGCAAGGGTGCTCGGCCACAGCTTGATGTAGTTGTTGACCGGGATGCCCAGGCCCGAGGCCGGGCCGGTGAGCGGCAGGCTCACGCCGATGGTGATGTCGGCCTGCGCGGCACTTGCCATGCACAGGGCTGTTACGGCGAAGGCGAAGGGTTTGAAAAGTGCTTTCATGCTTCTGTGTCTCCTGCTGATTGAAAAGGAACGGGGGCTTGCTCAGCGCGCTGCCATGCGCAAGGCGCCGTCGAGACGGATCACCTCGCCGTTGAGCGACAGGTTTTCAACGATGCTGGCCGCAAGATGGCCAAACTCTTCGGGCTTGCCCAGGCGCTTGGGGAAGGGGATGCTCGCCGCCAAAGAGTCTTGCACCGCCTGGGGCAGCTCGGCCAGAAGCGGCGTGAGAAACAGGCCCGGTGCGATGGTGCAGACGCGCACGCCGAATTGCGCCAGGTCGCGCGCCAGCGGCAGCGTCATCGCAGCCAGGCCGCCCTTGGAGGCCGAGTACGCCTCTTGCCCCACTTGCCCGTCGAAGGCAGCGGCCGAGGCGGTGTTGACGATGACGCCGCGCTCGCCGTCTTCCAAGGGCTCCAGCTTCACGATGCGCGCCGCTGCAAGGCGGATCACGTTGTAGGTGCCGATCAGGTTGACGCGAATCACGCGCTCGAAGTCTTCGAGCGGCGCGGGCGAGCCGTCTTTTTGCACCACGCGCTTGGCAGTGCCGATGCCGGCGATGTTCATCACGATGCGCGCCGGGCCGTGCGCCGCTTCGGCCGCGTCGAGCGCGGCGATGACGGAAGCGGTGTCGGTGATGTCGCACTTGAGCGCCATGCCACCAATCTCGGTGGCCACCTTCTGCGCGAGCTCGAGGTTGATGTCGAGCACGGCGACCTTGGCGCCGCGGCGCGCCAGTTCGCGTGCGGTGGCGGCGCCTAGGCCAGAGGCCCCGCCGGTGACGAGGGCTGCTTGGGATGTGATCTTCATGATGGTTTGGGTGTGTTCACCTCAGCGATCGCCCTGAGCTTGTCGAAGGTGGGTGTGGAGGCCATGGGAATTAAACGTAGCCAGCCGTCAAGCGGCGTCAGGGTTTTCAATCAACATGGCAATGCCCTGCCCGCCGCCGACACAGGCCGACGAGATGCCGTAGCGCAAACCACTCTCGCGCAGCTGGCGGGCCACGGTGATGGTGAGGCGCACGCCAGTGGCAGCCAGCGGATGGCCCAGCGCAATGGCGCCGCCGTGCACGTTGAGCTGGTCTTGATCCAGGCCGAGCTCTTTGGCGACCGCCAGCGTCTGCGCGCCTTGCGCTTCGTTGATCTCGAAGCGGCCAATGTCAGACAGCTTCAGGCCGCTGCGCTCCAGCAAGAGGCGAATGGCCGGCGCCGGGCCTATGCCCATGATCTCGGGCGGCACGCCGACCGCGGCGGCGGCGAGCACGCGGGCAAGCGGTTTGTGCCCGCTCTTTTTTTGGTGCGCCTTCACAAAGGCACCGCTGGCGACCACCGCCGCTGCACCCCCATCCACCAGCGCGGAGCTGTTGCCCCCGGTTTGCACGCCGCCCGGGTAGACCGAGCGCAGCTTGGCCAGCACCTCCACCGGCGAGGCGCGCACGTGGGTGTCATGGGCCACGCGGGTCACCTTGCGTGGCAGCTCCAACTTGCGCGGCTCGTAGCCGGCCAGCTCGAAAGTCTCGGTGCTCACCGGCGTGATCTCACCATCGAAGTACCCCGCCGCCTGCGCCGCCACGGCGCGCTCGAACGAGCGTGAAGCGTAGGCGTCAACCTCGGCGCGGGTGATGCCATATTTCTTGGCCAGGTTTTCGGCCGTCTGGATCATGGTGATGTTGGGCGCGGGGTCGATCAACGCTTCCCACAGGAAGTCTTTGAACTCGACCGGGGCGCCCAGCTTGAAGCCGGTGCGGTGGGTGAAGGCGGCGACGGGGTTGCGCGTCATCGACTCGGCGCCGACGACGAGCGCCGCGTCGCAATAGCCACGCTCGATCTGCTCGCCAGCTTGGCGAAAGAGCTCGAAGCCGGTGCCGCAGATGCGCTGCACCATGATGGCTGGCACCTCGGTGGGCACGCCGGCGTACAGGCCCACGAGGCGCGGGAACATGAACTGGAAGAAATCGCTGGGCGCCATGTTGCCGGCGATCACCGAGCCGATGTCAGCCGCCGGCACGCCACTGCGCTTGAGCACCTCGCGTGCGACCTTGATGCCCAGGTCGGTGGCGCTCACGCCACCCAGATCGCCACAGTAGTCGACCATGGGCGTGCGCAGGCCGTCGACGATCCAGATGTCGTCGAAGCCGCCGAAGAATCCTTTGGTCGCCATGGAATCCTTTCGCCTAACCCTGCGTTCGCCCGAATGGAAGAAGGGAAGTTGTCATGCGCTTGCCCGCGGAAGGATCAAGCCCTCCACGCTGCCGTCATAAAGCGCATCCACCAAGCCCGCCCGGTGCGTCAACACCGCGCGTTGGTTGATCGAGTTCTTGTCGGTGACCTCGCCCTTGTCGATGGACGGGGGCGCGCTCATCACGTGCAGCCGCGCCACGCGGTTGGCGCTGCCGGTGCCGGCTTGCCACAGCTGGTCGGCGAGTGACTGGAAGAAGGCGCGCACGGCTTCGTGGCGCAGCACCTCGCCCACGGGCAGCGAATCGCCCAGGCCGGCGAGGCGGCGGCACTCTTCCACGCGCGGGAAGACAAGCGCCCCCACCTCGTCGCGGTTGAGCCCGGTGATGACCACGTCTTGCACCAGCGGCGCGCCCAGCGCGACGATGCGCGCCTTCAGCGGCCCCACGCTCACGAAGGTGGCAGTTGCCAGCTTGAAGTCTTCGGCGATGCGGCCGTCAAACATCAAGCCCTTGTGGTGGTCTTGCGGGTCGACCCAGGTCACCGCGTCGCCGGTGCGGTAGTAGCCTTCTTCGTCGAAGGCCAGCGCCGTTTGCTCGGGGTTACGCCAGTAGCCAGGCGTGACGTTGGGGCCGCGAAAGCGCACCTCGGTCTTGCCGCCCGTCTCGTCACTCGCCTGGTCACCTTGAGGCACCAGCTTCACCTCGACCCCCGGGCAGGGCAGGCCGATGTAGCCTGCGCGCGCGTCTGTGCCCAGCACGAAGGTGCACGAAGGCGCGGTCTCGGTCATGCCCAGCCCGCCAATGATGCGGATGCGCTCACCCACCGTGGCTTCGGCGTGCTGGTCGATCAGGTTCCATGAGGCTTGCGAGAGGCCGGCACCGCCGCACATGAAAGCCTGCACGCGCTTGAAGAGCGACTCGCGCAGCGCGGCGTCGGTGTTCATTGCCGCCGCAATTTCATCGAAGCCCTTGGGCACATTGAAATAGACCGTGGGCTGGATCTCGCGCAGGTTGCGCAGCGTCTCGGCGATGCCCTTGGCCGTGGGCTTGCCGTCGTCGATGTAGAGCGTGCCGCCGTTGTAGAGCGTGATGCCGACGTTGTGGTTGCCGCCGAAGGTGTGGTTCCAGGGCAGCCAGTCGACCAGCACCGGCGGCTCCTCGGCCAGGAAGGCCATGCACTGGCGCAGCATCTGCTGGTTGGCGCACCACATGCGCTGGGTCACCACCACGCCCTTGGGGTTCTGGGTGGAGCCCGAGGTGAACATGAACTTGGCAATGGTGTCGGCGTTCACGAGCGCATGCGCCGCCGCACCGCTGGCGGCCGGCGGCGTGTCGAGCAGCGCGCTGAAACGCGTGGTCTTGCGGCCTTCGATCTCACCTTCGGTGAGCACCACTTCGACATCGGCACCCACACACGCCTGGACGGCGCGCGCATACGCCGCGCCGTGGCTTGCGAACACCAGACCGGGTTTGAGCGTGTCGACGATGCGCTTGAGCTTGCCGTAGTCTTGCGCCACAACCGAGTAGGCCGACGAGAGGGTGGCGTGCGGCACGCCCACCCACAGCGCGCCCATCACGAGCGTGAGGTGCTCCAGGTCGTTGTCGGACAAGATGACCACCGGGCGCTCGGCCGACAGGCCTCGGCTGACCAGCGCCTGGCCCACGGCCTGGGCACGCAGCAGCATCTCGGCGTAGCTGACGCAACGCCAATCGCCGCCGTGGTGCCGCTTGGCGACAAAGGTGCGGTCGGGCACCTGCTGCGCCCATTGCACCAGCCGGTCCGTGATGCGCACCGGGTACGCGCCCAGCGGCTCGGTGGAGCGCAAGACCTTGATGCCATCGCCACGCACTTCGAGCGCGGCATGAATCGCCCCGCCGATGGTTGCGTTGCGATATTTGGCCCTCACGACTTCACCACCTTCCCCGCGCGCCCTTCCAGGAAGGCGCGCAAACGGTCTTTCGCGTCGGGCGTGCTTTCAGCCACCGCCGCCATCAGCGATTCGGTGAACAGGCCATCGGACTGCGACTGGTCGGCAATGCGCGGCAGCGCATGGGTCACGGCGTAGTTGGACAGCGGCGCGTTTTGCGCGATGCGCTGGGCCAGCTCATAAGCTTTGGCAAACCCCTGGCCCTCAGGCACCACGTATTGCACCAGTCCGGCAGCCAGGCCTTCTTGCGCGTCGTACACGCGGCCGGTGAGCATCATGTCGCTCATGCGCGCCACGCCCATCAAACGCGGAATGCGTGCCGAGCCACCACCCCCGACAAAGAGCCCGCGCTGGCCTTCGGGCAAGCCGAAGTAGGCCGAGGCTTCAGCCACACGGATGTGCGTGGACGATGCCAGCTCCAGCCCGCCGCCCACGACCGCGCCTTGCAGCACGCACACCACCGGCACCGAGCCGAACTGCAGCTGGTCAAACGCCGCATGCCACATGCGCGAGTGCAGCACGCCCTCGCCCACGTCACGCTCCACCAGCTCAGACAAGTCGAGCCCGGCGCAAAAGTGGTCGCCCTCACCGCTGACGATGGCCGCCTTGGCCCCCGCCGGCAAGTTGACAAAGGCGGTGTGCAACTGCTGAATCAGTGCATCGGAAATGGCGTTGCGCTTGGCCGGTCGCGCCAGCCGCACATGCACCACCGCACCCGCTTGGCTGATCTGCAAGAGGTCTAGCGTGGACAGCAGGCCGGTAGCGGGTTGGAAATCAGTGCTCATTGCGGCGCGATCATGTGGCTGAACGACCCAATTAGTTAAAACAAACAACTACTTTTGTTGCCGAAATCATAGGAGACCGCCATCTCTCTCGCAAGTTTCTCATTGGCAAAGACTCTAAGTATTTACCCTGGATCAGCAGCGGCATTTAGTTCAATATCATAAATACTTAGCGCTTTCTCCTGCGAGGCACCATGAGCAAACTGTTAGACGCCAAGGCCGTGGCCGGCTTGATCCCCGACGGCTCGACGATCTGGCTCGGGGGCCTGGCGATGATGGGTTTCGCCGAAGAGATCGCCAAGGCGCTAGAAGCCTCGTTCCTGGCCACCGGCAAGCCACGCAACCTGACCACCTGGGCCTCGGGCGCCATCGGCAACGGCCGTGACGGCGGCATGGTGCATTTCGCCCACCCCGGCATGCTCAAACGCATGATTGCCGGCCACTACGGCCAGTGCGGCGCCAAGCTGATGGCGATGGTGATGGCGGGCGAGATCGAGGCCTATAACTTCCCGCAGGGCACGCTGGCCAACCTGCCGCGCGAGATTGCGGCGCGCACGCCGGGCCTGTTGACCAAGGTGGGCCTGGGCACCTTTGTCGACCCGCGCATCGAGGGCGGCAAGATGAACTCGGCCACCACCGAGAGCCTCAACCAGGTGGTCACCTTCGCCGGCGAAGAGTGGCTGTACTACCCGCCGCCCAAGGTCAACGTCGCCTTCATACGCGCCACGCTGGCCGACGAGCGCGGCAACCTCTCGATGGACAAAGAAGGCGTGCTCTTAGAGACGCTGTCGGTGGCGCAGGCCGTGAAGGCCAACGGCGGCATCGTGATCGCCCAGGTCGAGCGCATCGTGAAGGCCGGCTCGCTGCACCCCAAGTCGGTGAAGGTGCCGGGCCTGGTGGTTGACCACCTCGTGCTCAGCCAACCCGAGAACCACATGCAAACCATCAGCACGCAGTACAACCCGGCCTTGTCGGGCGACGTCCGCGTGCCCGTGGGTGGCTTAAAGCCCATGCCGCTCGATGCGCGCAAGGTGATCGCGCGCCGCGCCGCGGCGGAGCTCACGCGCGGCGCAGTGGTCAACCTCGGCATCGGCGTGCCGGCGGGTGTGCCGGCGGTGGCGCATGAAGAAGGCCTGGGTGATGCCTTCGAGCTGAGCGTGGAGAGCGGTGTGAACGGTGGCGTGCCGCAGATGGGCGGCGACTTCGCGCTCTCGCTCAATGCCGAGTCGATCATCGAGCAGCCGCTGCAGTTCAACTTCTATGACGGCGGCGGCATAGACGTGAGCTGTTTGGGCCTGGCCCAGGCCGACGCCAGCGGCAATGTGAACGTGAGCAAGTTCAGCGGCCGGCCGGTGGGTTGCGGCGGTTTCATCAACATCACGCAGAGCGCGAAGGCGCTGGTGTTTTGCGGCACCTTCACCGCCGACGGGCAGGAGCTTTCCATCGGCGACGGCCAGTTGAAGATCGTGAAGGAAGGCGCGGTGAAGAAGTTCATCGCTCAGGTGGAGCAGACCACCTTCAATGGCCAGGAGTCGGTGCAGCGCCCGCAGCAGGTCATGTTTGTCACTGAGCGCGCCGTCTTCAAGCTGGGCGCCCAGGGGCTTGAGCTGATCGAGATCGCACCCGGCATCGACCTGGAGCGCGACGTGCTCGCGCAAATGGACTTCAAGCCCGTGATGAACAAGGTGCGCCTGATGGACGCAGGCCTGTTCTCGCAGACCTGGGGCGGGCTTGCGGCGGCGATGGGCCCAGCCCACCGCTGAAGGCGCTCGCCCCCAAAGGGGTGAAGCGCGGCACCGCGCCTAGCCCTCGTCGGCCGAGGTCACAACGCGATTTCGACCACGCCGTTTGGCCTCGTAAAGGGCTGCATCGGCTGTCTCGATGAAGGCGCCGGCGGTGGCGTCGTCGACGGGCACGGTTGAGGTCACGCCCGCGCTGATGGTCACCGTCCCCAACGTGGCCTTCAGATGCGGCTCCATCAGCGCCTCGACCTCGGCGCGCACACGCTCGGCCACCAGGCAGGTGCTGGCCAGATCGGTGTTGGGCAACAGAATGACAAACTCCTCGCCGCCATAACGGGCCACCAGGTCGCTGCCACCGCGGCGCCCCGTGGCCAGCTTGCCGGCGACACGTTGCAAGCAGGTGTCGCCACCTTGGTGCCCATAGTGGTCGTTGTAGAGCTTGAAAAAATCGATGTCGATGATGGCCAGGCCCAGCGGTGTGCCGGTGCGCTTGGCGCGCTGCCATTCGGCGTCCAGGGCTTCGTTGAAGCGGCGGCGATTGGCCAGGCCCGTCAGGGCATCGGTATGGCTGAGCTGCTCCAGGCGCTGATTGGCCTCTTCCAGCGCGGCCGTGCGTTCCGCCACCTTTCGCTCCAAAGACGCATAGAGCAAGGCGTTGTCCAGCGACACCGACAACTGCCCGGCAATGAGCGTGATCGCGTCCAGCCTGTCGGCAGTGAACGCAGCCCGGCGCAAGCGGTTTTCGAGCATCAACATCGCGCTGAGCTTGCCCTGGTTGAACACCGGGGCCAGCAGCAGTGAACAAGACTCGAGCTTGGCGATGTACGGGTCGCTCGCGAAGCGGTCATCTTGTGTGGCATCGTCGATCAGCAAGACCTCGGCCGTTCGCTCGGCATAACGGAACACTGACAACGGCAGCTCGCCGCGTGCGCCCGCCTGCTCTACCGTGACGGGCTCGGCACCGCCCCCCATGGACACCGACATGAACCAGTCTGCTGTGGCCTCGGGGCGCACCAGCAGTTGCACGCCGGTGGCGCCTGTCATCGAGCCCAGCACCTTGCCGACCTGGTCGGTCAGTCGCGCCAGGCTGGTCTCGGAGCTGAGCGCCTGAGACGCCCGCAACACCGCCATCATGTCCACCACATCGGTCGAGACGATGGTGCTGCGCGAATGGCCCTCGACGCGGCGCAGGTTGGAGCCGCTGCGCAAGAACGCATGTGTGCGGCGCATCTCGCTGGCCTTGCCGGTGGCGCCCCATGCTTCATACAACTCGCAGGCGCCGCGCATCCATTCGCGACCGGTTTTTTCCATGCCATGGGCCAAGTGGAAAAGTGCGGCGCGCTCGGTGATCAGGGCGCGGTGCCAGGGGCGCGTGCGAAGCGCTGACGCTTGCATCGCCATGTCGAAGGCATCACCCGCTGCCCAGGTCTTGCCAGCCGCCCAGGCCCGCTCCGCCTCGACCCAGCGCTGCAGGTGCAGGTAGTTCTCCGGCGCGTCGGCGGCGCGCAAGGTGAGCCAGCCCAGGCAGGTGGTGTCCAGCTCTCGCAACAAGGGCTCACGCTCTTCCAGCGGCAGGCCGCGGGCTTGGTCCGCGAGGGCGACAGCCTGCAGCACCCGGGCCAGCGCCGTGAGGTAGTAGCCGGGCGTGCGCGCTAGCAAAGGCATGGCCAAACCGGCGTGGCGTGCCCATGCTGCGCTGTCGCCAAAAATGGCTGCGCAGACGGTGCGCACGATGTGATAGGTGGCCGCGGTGGTGCCGGGCCCGCCCAGGTTTTCCGCGTACGCGACTTCGTCGAAACCCTCGTCGCTGAAGCCGCCGGCCGCGGTCGTTTCTCCGCGCATGGCACGGATCAGCTGGCGGCGCGGGCGGTAGCGCTGCAACACATCCACGTTGCCCGTGCGGGCGGCAAAAGCCAGGCCCTCTTCCACTTCCGCGCTTGCTGCATCCAGTGTGGCGCCACAGTCGAACAGCAAGTCGCCGGCGAGATAGGTGTAGGAGGCAAATGGAAAGTCCCCCGCGCGCATCAGATCCGCCCGCGCCCGGCGGCTGGAATGCACCACACTTTCGATCGGCTCCACCCAGTGGCCCGCCGCGGTGCCGAAATTGCAGCGCGCCACGGAGGTTCCGGGCTCGAAGCCACGGGCCTCCCCGACCGACACCACGTGGTGAGCGACTTCGTAGGCACCGCGGTAGTCCTGCGGAGCGCCCACCAGCAAGAAGTGCGTCGAACCCACACTGGGCATCAGTTCCGCGCAGGGGCCGTGTTCGATCCAAAGGCGGTGGGCTTCCAGCGCGACCCACGCAAACGTGGGCGGGTCACAAAAGAAGGCGGCGTTGGCGGTCTTGATGAGGAACTTGGCGCAGGCCAGTACCCGCGGGTCTTCCACCGCCGGGCGATGAAAGTCGTTCTGCTTGTCGTCGGCTCGATACCAGCTGATCAGGCGCTGAATCCCGGCCCCTAGGGTCGGGCCGGGATCGACAGGCTTGGGAAGCCCGAGATCGGTCAGCAGTTGCAGGCCCATCGCCATCGACTCGGGGTAGCGACGGCGGTTGAGCAGGCTGCTGATTTGTACGCC
The DNA here is from genome assembly GCF_046595475.1 of Rhizobacter sp. Taxonomy (GTDB): domain Bacteria; phylum Pseudomonadota; class Gammaproteobacteria; order Burkholderiales; family Burkholderiaceae_C; genus Rhizobacter. The sequence continues at coordinate 39,312 of NZ_JBKJOQ010000085.1, read as the reverse complement.
CGCAGCGTCGACCAGGTCGAAAGGGTTTTCGGCGCGCGCCCGCATGGACGCATACACGGCATCGCCTTCGTCGAGCCGGCCCAGGCTGTAGAGCGCCTTGTGCTGCTCCGCTTCGAGCAAGGCCAGCTGGCGGGCATCGGCCGGGGTCTCGACGGCCTTGAGCAAGCGAATGGCCGCGGCCAGGAAGCGCTCGGCCACCCCATAGTTCAGGCCGCGCAAACGGGCCGCGGCGTGCTGAAAGTATCCGACCACCTCGCGGCGTTCGGCTTCGTCGGCGGCAGCTTCCAGGGCATCCAGCGCGGGCAGGTATTGCTCCGCCGCAGCCGTCACCAGCTCGGGGCTGCCCACCAGGCGGCGGGCCAGGGCAAGGTGCAGACGGCTGCGATGTGCGGGGTCCATGCCCTTGAACACCGCTTCTTGCACTCGGTCGTGCCTGAAACGCAAAAGGGTTTCGTTGCCCTGTTCGGTGACCAGCAAGCCATCTTCAAGAGAGGGCGCCAACTGCTGGCGCAAGTCGTCGGCGGTCGAGCCGCTGGCCAGCGCCAAGGTGTCGGGGTGGACTTCGCCGCCCAGGCAGGCCATCACATCCAGCAAGGCCTTCGCCGACTCCGGCAACTTGGCGACCCGTCGACCCAGCAGTTCCACCACGCTGGACTCACCAACGTATCGGCGCAGCGCCCGCGCGTCCCACTCCCACGCACCATGGCGTGCCACCAGCAAATCGTCCTGGCGCAAGGCGTTGATCAGCTCCACCGTGTCGTAGGGGTTGCCCTCAGAGCGGTCGTGCAGCGCGGCGGCAAGGTCGCTCGCGGCTTGCATGGGCAGGCGCAGCATGTGCCCGATCAGGGTGCTGGCATCTGCCGGCGGCAGGTTGTTCAGCAGCACCTGAGGCGGCGCCATGCCCAGCTCCTTCCAGCGCGTCATGAGCACGCACAAAGCGTGAGCAGCATCGACTTCGTTGGTTCGGTAGGCCGCCACCACCAAAAGGCCGGGAATGCGGTCACTGGCGGTGACGATGGCATCGATGAAGCGCAGCGTGATCCTTGGCGCCCACTGCACATCGTCATACACCATGACCACCGGCCGCTCGGGGCAGGCGATGCTGCGCAGCAGGTCCAGCGTGGACTGAATCATGCGCGCTTCGGCCTCGCGCGGGTCGTCCACCGTCACCTGCGGATGCTTGCCCAACAGCAACTGAAACTCCGGCAACAAAGACGGGCCGAAGCCCACGTTGCTGCCCAGCCCCTTGAGAATGCGCTCGCGGTGCTTCGCCAGCTGGTCTTCGGGCTCGGCCAGCAACAAGCGCCCCAAGCCGCGTAGCGCTTCGAGCGAGGCGGTAGGCGCATCTTGTCGGTACTGATCAAACTTGCCGGAAGCAAACCACCCGCGGCGGGCGGTGACCATCGGGCGCAATTCGTTCACCAGCGCGGTCTTGCCCACCCCCGGCGCGCCGCCCACAAGCAGGCAGGAGCCCGTGCCCTTGATCGCGCCAATGATGCTGCTCTGCAGGACGCTGCTCTCTGCGTCGCGGCCGATCAGCCGCGAGGGCGGCGTCAGCCGCAGCGCAAAGTCTTGCTGGCCCAGCACGAAGGGGGTGCTGTCCCCCGTGCGCAGGGCCTCTTGCACGCGGGCCAGGTCGAGTGCCAGCCCGTGCGCGCTTTGGTAGCGGTGGTCTGGCTCCTTTTCGAGCAGCCGCATGATGATGTCGGAGAAGACCTGCGGGATCTCGGGCTTGACGACGACTGGCGCCGAGGGCACCTGAACGAGGTGGTCGCGCACCAGCTCCAGCAAGTCATCGCCTGCAAACGGCTTGCGGCCAGTGGCCAGCTCATAGAGCGTGACGCCCAGCGAGTACAAGTCCGCTCGCGAATCGACGGCCTGCCCGGTGCGCCCCGTTTGCTCGGGCGACATGTAGGCGAGTGTTCCGGCAATGTGACTCTGGTGCGTGAAACCGGGCCGCTCTTCGGCCGCGCTGCTGGAGATGCTGAAGTCGATCAGCGTGGGGTGGTGCGCAGGGCCGCTGACCAGCACGTTGGATGGGTTGATGTCTTTGTGGACCACGCCGGCCCGGTGCACGTTGGCCAGAATCTCGGCCAGCGCGCAACCAAACCCCACGACCTCGGGCATGCTCAGTGGCGTGCTTTGGATGAGCTTCGACAGGGGTACGCCCCCGTCGTCGCGCATCACCAGCGTGTTGGCTGGCGTGTCGGCGTTCGCCAAGGGCTGCACCAGCTTGACGACGCCGTCCACCTTGGCGAGCCGCTCCAGGATGGCCGCCTCATGCCGGGCCTGCCGCAGTGCGTCTGCGCCCAGCGCGCGCTTGATGATGACAAAGGCGCAGGGAGGTTCGCGCCCGCCGGTCGAGCCCGAGACGCGCCGACGGGTGATCAAGGTCCGGTCGTTGCGATGGAGCACTTCGTCTGCTCCCGTCGCAACGTCCGTAGCGGCCACCGAAAGGGCGCGCATTACCGAGTCATCTACCGATCCCATTCCACTTCATCCTTTGCTGCACCGGCTCGCCCGTGGGCGGCTGTGTACACAAGCGTGCCCGTCCTCACATATCGGCAGGAAAGCGCGCCAGTTGAATGCTTTAGCGAAGTGGGCGGGGCCGGGTTGGCACCCCAGATTCAACAACCCGACCTGGGCGTGTCGGATATCACGGGGCGTCTGCCGCGCAGGCGATAAATGAGAACGAACTCGCGGGCGCGCCAGACTCACACCTTCGTGAAGACGACACTCATGGGGTCGGGCCCGGCCTGGTCGGAGGTGATCGACACCATCGTCAAGCTGCCGTTCAACCCCAGCCGATACCGAAACTCGCCCGTGCTATCGATCTGCCCTGCTGCGGTGTAGTAATCGGTGATGACGACCACGATCAGGGTGGTCGATGTGTCAGCTTGCACCACATAACGAGAGCGCACCTGGCCGGTGACCTGGGCTTTGGTGCTGTCGCTGTAAATGGTGCCGGTACCCAAGCTGCCAGCATCTCCGGCCCTCACCTGGGCCGCAAACACGACCGGCGCGGAGGTGTACCGCATGTATTCGTCGGCATCCGACGACCCCATCGGCATGTAGTTTGCGTCGAAGTAGTCCGTTGAGGATTCGTCGGTGACGAGGGAAGGGCCCGAGCCGCACATCAGATCGGCTGTGACCCGGGTCGTTGCCTGGTAGGCATTCACGCCTTCAAATGTGGTGGGGGTCACGGCGCCCGCTGCCAAGCTGACGGTACCCGTGCAATGGCCGGACGCGACGAAATTGTCGGTCGCTCCACTGACGATTCGAGCGGCGTAAGCCGCCTGCAACGGAAAGCTGGGGCGGGTGTCGGGGGTGTCTGCATTGCTGTCGCCGCCGCCGCCGCAGCCTGCCAAGGCCACCAGCACACACATCACCAGGGCCATTGAAGCCCGCAAGGAACGCGTCTTCATGGTCAATCTCTCCTTATAAAGTTTTTATAATAACGAAGTTACGTAGCACGGCCGTGCAAAGGCGTCAATGGCCTGCAGTCGCGATGGATTTCGCTCAAGCGGGCCTTCGAGATCGACATGCGGCCCGCCGGTGTGACGCGCGGCGGCTCCCGCGCCGCTAACCAATCATCACAAATGCGGCGACATGCGTCTGATATCGTTTTCACAGCCCACGGCCAAGGCAACGTGCGTCGCGCTCCAGAGCATTTCGCGTGCCTCTCCCATGTAACTCTGGTGGAGGGCACCGCTCGATGCGACTCATCCACTCATTCCACCAAGGACAACCTCATGCAAACGTTCTCACGTCACTTGACTGCCCTCGTTCTCGTCACGGCGAGCGCCCTCGCCGCCTACGGCAGCGCCCAAGCCGCAGGCGTGAATTACACCGTTGCCGAGCAATGGAACTCGGGTTTCAAGGCTGAGATGACGGTGGTGAACGACGGCAGCACCGCCCTCAATGGCTGGCGTCTGGAGTTCGACTACCCGTACGCGATCACGCAGCTCTGGAACGGCACCCTCGTTTCCAGAACCGGCAACCGCTACGTGGTGACAGGCCCCAACTGGGGCGCCAACATCGCGCCCAACAGCAGCTTTGCGTTCGGCTTCATCGGTGCTTCTAACGGCGCGCCGACCGACAAACCCAGCAGCTGCGTGCTCAGTGGCCAGCCTGTGACCACGGGTGTCTGCGCGGGTGGCTCGACCACGCCCAACCAAGCTCCCGTTGCGAGAGCCAATGGCCCCTACACCGCAACGGCCAACACGTCGCTGTCACTCAGCGCGGCAGGCTCGAGCGATGCCGATGGCAGCATCGTCGCCTACAACTGGAATTTCGGCGACGGCTCTGCCGCCAACACCACCAGCCCGCAGACCAGCCACACCTACGCCATGCAGGGCAGCTACAGCGCCAGGCTGACCGTCACCGACAACCGTGGCGCCACGGCGTCGGCCAGCGCCACCGTGACGGTCAACCCCGGCGGCGGAACAAACCCCGGCACCGGCACGCCTCTGGCCCGCAACGGGCAACTCAAGGTGTGCGGCACCCAGCTGTGCAATGCCGCCGGCAAGCAGGTGCAGTTGCGCGGCATGAGCGGCCACGGCCTGCAATGGTTTGCGCAGTGCTACAGCAATGCCGCCTTGGACGCTGCCGCCAAGGACTGGGGTGCAGACGTTTTCCGCCTGGCGATGTACGTGCAAGAGGGTGGCTATGAAACCGACCCAGCCGGCTACAAAACCCGCATCGACGGGCTGATCGAAGCTGCCAACCAGCGTGGCATGTACGCCTTGGTGGATTGGCACATCCTGAACCCCGGCAACCCACTCGCCAACCTCGACAAAGCCAAAGACTTCTTCGACTACATCTCGAAGAAGCACGGCGCGCGCAAAGGCATCATCTACGAGATTGCCAACGAGCCCAACGGCACCTCCTGGGCCGACATCAAAAGGTACGCCGAGCAGGTGATCCCGGTGATCCGCAACAACGACCCCGACGCGTTGATCCTGGTCGGCACGCGAGGCTGGTCGAGCCTGGGGGTGTCAGACGGCTCGGGCCCCGAGGAGATGATTGCATCGCCGGTCAACGCCTCGAACATCATGTACTCGTTCCACTTCTACTCGGCCTCGCACAAGGAGGCGTACCTTGACGCATTGAGCCGCAGCGTGGGCAAGCTGCCGCTGTTCGTCACCGAGTTCGGCACGCAAACTTTCTCGGGCGACGGCGCCAACGATTTCGTCAGCGGCCAGAAGTACATCGACTTCTTCAAGACCCACAAGATCAGCTGGGTGAACTGGAACTTTGCGGACGATTTCCGCAGCGGCTCGGTGTTCAACACCGGTTCATGCGCCAGCAACAAGTTCACCGGTTCGGCGCTGAAAGAGTCGGGCCGCTGGGTGCAAGAGCGTCTGCTTAACCCGCCTGACGACTTCTGACCACCTCGCCCCGCAGACGCGTTAGCTCTTCGTCTGCGGGGTTGAACCGCATCAGGCCCGAAGGCGCAAGCCCTCGGGCTTTTCTATGGCGTATCGACGGCCTTGTTGGCGCAATGTGCCACGACGGTGAGCCCGGCATCGATTGGCAGCCAGCGGGTCCGTGGCGAGCACTGGCCGGCCACACAGAGACGGTAGTCCGCGGTTTAGGGCGAGACCAGCACCAACGCCACGATGCCCGCAGCCGTTTTCCGTCTGGCGATGTACCTGCACGCGCAGTGGATGCCTCTGCCCCGGGAAACTCCCCTCCCTCCTGGCACAAAGCGCTATCGTTTGGCGCGAATTGCGACTACGCCGCCACGGCGCTTTGCTCGAAAATTTTCTGCATCAGCCGCACCGCCCCGCAGTGGCCGGGCGCTGATCGCCGAGAGCCTTTCTCGGTGAGATCACAACACCACAGGAGACAACGATGAAACTTTCCCGACGTGTGACACGTCGGCAGTGCTGCGCCGCCCCGGCCGGCCTCCCGCACGGCTTTGACCCAGACGCCGCTGCAGCCGAAATCTAGAGCCAGATCGTTTTTGTTCGAGCGCTTCGGGGCACTCGAGCGGATTCAATAAAACACAAACAACGTCAGTTCACTCTGCAGGAGACAAAAAATGAGACTTACCCAAGTCGTCGGATCGGCTTTGCTATGGGCGGCACGCTTTTCGGTCGCGGCATCCACCCTGCTCGCAGGGCATCAAGCGCTTGCCGCGAACAATCACCCCGTCGTGCTGGTGCACGGCTTTTTGGGATTTGGCCCCAATGAGCTACAGGGCACAGGCTTCAAATACTGGGGCGGTTTCAACGACGTTGAAGCCCACATGAAACTCCACAACGGCACGCACCAGGTCTTTACCGCGAGCGTCGGGCCTGTCAGTTCCAACTGGGATCGTGCAGTTGAGCTGTACTACCAAATCAAAGGGGGCTGTGCCGACTATGGCGCCAAGCACACCGCCCAGTACGCGGCATTCGGAGCCATACAAAAACCAGCGGGCAAATGCTGGGCTGCTGACGCCAACAACAACCCGAACCGCTATCCAGTAGCGCTTTACCCCGCATGGGACGCCAGCCATCCGATTCACCTGGTGTCGCACAGCCAAGGCGGGCAGACCATACGCACCTTGATCCAACTCATGGAAAACGGATCCCCCAATGGCGATGAGGGCGGTGCGGCTCTCTACGCCGGTGGCAAGAGCGGCTGGGTCACGTCCGCAACCACCATCTCGACGCCGAACAATGGCACCACGCTGACCAATGTGCTCAACAATTGGGCACCCAACGTTTTCGAGTTGGTCGGCAAACTGGTGGAAGTGGCGGGGCTGGGTGGCAGCACCAACCCGATCTTCAAATTCCGTCTGGAACAATTTGGCCTGGCACAGGGGCCGGCGGAGTCAATCTCTGATTTTAAAAGCCGCGCCCAAGGGGCTCCCTTTTGGTCGGCGGCCAACCATGACTCGGCACAGTGGGACCTCTCTCCAGATGGAGCCAAGGAACTCAACGGCTGGGTCAAAACTTCGCCCAATGTGTATTACTACTCCATCGGAAGCGTTGCCACTGAGAGGGGCAGCTTCTGTTGCAACAGCACCGATCGGGTGATTGCACCCTTCCAAAACAGCAGCTACCAGTACGCCCGCGACGACATGATCTTCTTCCTGAAGTTCACCGCCGGTGAATGGGTCGTGCCATCGATCCTCACGCGTGGCATGGGCTCATACACGCAATCGAATTCGAGTCGCGTGATCGTCGACAGCAACTGGTTCCGCAACGATGGCGTGGTCAACACCATCAGCATGAAATCGCCCACCGGTCAGCCGGTACGCAATTTTGACGGCACCTCTGTGCGCGGAACCTGGAACTACCTGGGCTACTACAACCAGTACGACCACTTTGACGTGCTCGGTTGGCTGCGGCCCACATCGGCGTTCTATCCGATATACGACAACGTTTCCAACATCGTGTTTGGCTTGTAACTATCAGCATCTGCGCGCCAAGAAGACACCACGTTGGCGCGTCAGGAGCACACGATGAAGATCTGGAAATGGACGGCATGGCTTGGCATGGCGATGCTGGTCATCGCCGTCCTTTTCGAGTGGTTGGAGGGCGCGCAACACCAGGACGCGACGCAAGGCCTTGGTGCCGCCCCCCTTCCCATTGCGCTCTTGCAATCGGCGGATCGCCCGGAAAAACCCGCTCAGCCCGCCCCACAGGCATCTGCATCGGGTGGTGAATTTCCGCAGCACAAAGAGTTTGCCTACGAGTCAATGGTCAAGGCGAGTGGCCTGACTCCGGCAATGATTGCCGCCACGGAAAGTGAAGTGCAATCAAAGCGCCAACAGGGTGCCAGCGATGACGATGTCTATCGCTATCGTGCGGCCGCGTACTCGGCAGAAAAGGCCGCGCTACTGGCAGAAATGGAACGAGCCGCGACAGGTTGGAATATTCGCGTGCAATCCTATTTGGCAGAGAAAAATCGGCTGTCGAACAGCAACGCCGCCGTCACCCCCGCCGATCAGTCAATCGCTTTGCAGCAGCTGCGCAACGGCCGATTTACACCGGAAGAGCAAGAATTGTTGATCGCCGGTGAGCCTTCATCAGGGCCGCAGCTGATCCTCCAGCCCGAATGAAAACTTGCGCCCGGGCTTTCTGAGGCCGCCAGACTCGCTTTCACTCTGCCGGCAGCCGTAGACGGCCCCGCCGATGGCCCGCCGCGGCAACTCGCATCAGGTGCCCTCCTCAGCACGGCCATGGGTTGAAAAATTATTGACCTGGAGAGATGCTGTGCACAAAACGAGTGCAAACCTGCTTGCTCAGGCAGGCAGGTGCGTGGACGATGCGGAGCATCTAGCAAGCTGATCTGGGGTCGAGCCTGAATACCAAACGAACGCGCCAGCGAGAGTTCCTGGATGAGATCAATCCGGTGGTGCTCGGGCGCCGTCGGTGGAACTGGTTGTGCGCGGTGCTGCTGCTGATGCTGGCATCAAGCGCCTGGGCTCTGGAAACGGTCAATATTCAGCAAGGCTTTGGCCACGTCGCGCTAGGCCCCCACTTTGAATATTTGAAAGACCCGGACAGGAGCTTCGAGCTGGCGGATGTACGTGCCACAAGTGCAGTATTTTCCGCAAATGACGACGAGATATTAAACCCGGGGTATACACGCGCAGGCTATTGGGTACGCTTTCGCCTTCGCAATACAGCACCCGAGCCGGTATCCATTTTTCTGAACTATCAAACACGGTTTGCCGACCATCTTCGTCTTTATTCGCCCGACGCGAACGGTACTTATTCCGTCATTCGATCGGGTCGAGAGATAGTACCCTCTGAGCGCCCCCTCGCCTCGCGCGAGTTTTTATTTCCAATCGAAATCCCCCCCGCCAGCGAGCAAACTTATTATTTCTATGCCGACAGCGCCGATACGCTGACCATACCGTTGCATCTGTTCGATGCCAAGGGGTTAAGCGCCTCTGATCTAACAGACCAATCATGGTTGATGTTTTACCAAGGGCTGATTTTCGCGATGACGCTTTTCAGCGTGTTCCTTCTCAATACACTGCGCAGCTGGGTTTACTTCTACTACATTCTCACCATTGCCTTGCACCATGGGCTTTTCTTCGCACTGTTCGATGGTCTTGGTTATACCTATTTCGGGCTCGAAAACCCCTGGTGGTCGCGTGAGTTTATATCGGTGCTGCTGAGCATCTCAATGGCACTGATGATTCAGTTCAGTCGCGCGCTGCTGGACATCCCAAATCAGTCCCCGCGACTGGACAAAGCGCTGGTGACGCTCATGGGCCTGGCGCTCATGACCGCGCTTCTTTCGATATTCGTCGATTACTACATCAGTATTCGGGTTGCCAACCCAATTGCTTCGCTTACCGCCACAATGCTGTGGGTTTCAGGTTGGATCATTTTAAGAAAGGGTAACCCCGCCGCCCGTTATTTCATGCTGGCATGGACCTTCATCATCGTCGGAGGCTTGGCCTACAGCCTGAAGTCATGGGGTTTTGCCCCGAGCAACTTTTTTACCGAATACGGATGGCAGGTGGGCTCGGGAATCGAAGCACTGCTGCTGTCCATGGCAATTGCCGCGCGCATCCAGGTTGAAGTGCGCCACCGGGAGCAATCGCAATTGGAAGCCCGCGCCGCCCAGGCAGATGCGCTGGAAATCCAGCGCCGCTCCAATGAGGCGCTGGAGCACCGGGTACAGCAGCGCACTGAAGAGCTTGAGATTGCCAACCGCAAGCTTCAAACCATGAGCATTACCGATGGCCTGACCGGGCTGCACAACAGGCGCCATTTCCAGCAAGCCCTCGAAACGGAGAGCCATCGCGCCCGCCGCGAAAAGGAAATGTTTGCTGTGATCATGCTCGATATCGACCACTTCAAGCAGTTCAATGATTCATACGGCCATCAGGTGGGCGATGCCTGTTTGCGCCAGGTGTCGCAAACCCTGAAAAGCCAACTCAAGCGCACCACTGACTGCCTCGCACGCTACGGTGGCGAGGAGTTCATCATCTTGTTGCCCCATGCCGATGCTTCAGGTGCCGAACAGGTGGGGCAGCGTATGCGCCAAAGCGTGGAAGCACTTGACTTCCTTGTAGAGGGCCAACGCGTGCCAATTACCGTCAGCGTCGGCGTTGCAATCGGGTTTCCATCAACAGAAGCCGATGCAGAGCGCCTGGTGCAGATCGCAGATGAAGCGCTTTACGAATCCAAACGCAACGGTCGCAATCGATTGACCCTGGTCGATCTTTCAAAAAGCGGCATGTGCGCCAAAGCCTGAGGGGTGTCGGGCACGCGCCACCCGCCAGGGTCGAAAGCTCGTCGTGCTTCGAAAGACTGCGGTAGGACAATGCCACCGTGACCTCCCGCCCTGCCGCCCAAGACACGATGTCGGATCGAAGCGCCGAAGAGCTGCGCTGGCTGCAAGCGGTTGAGAGCGCCCGCTTCGGGGTCTGGGATCTGGACCCCCTTCTCGAGCTGGTTCACTACTCACCGCAGTGGAAGGCGCACTTTGGTTTTCCACGCATTCATGAGCCCGACAGCACCGGCTTCTGGCGCTGCCGTGTGCACCCCGACGATCTGGAGCCCATGCAAGGCTCGCTGCGCTCGCACCTAGAGGGCGATGCTTCCAGTTATGAGATGCGCTTTCGCGTGCGCAGCAATGGTTCGGGCTATCGAACGGTGCTGTCGCGCGGGCGGGTCGCGGCGCGTGACGCTGCCGGCAATGCAACCCGGATGATCGGCACCATGGTCGATCTGACCGATCGACCCGTGGCTGGCGCACCGCACGGCCTCGCCACCGAAGACCCCGGGGACGTCATCAAGTCGGCCCACTTGCCTCTGCACGTGGCTCTCGCCATCGCATGCGCGCCCGCTGGCGCGGAGGGCTCGGCAGGTGAAAGCGCCGACACTGCGCACGAGGCGCGCAGGCTCATTGAGTTGATCAGCGACCTGCTCGACAGAGCCCTGCATGACAGCAGCGACACGCACCCAGCGGGGCCGCGCATGCGATGATCGTTTTCACATCCAACGAGAAACCTGACCAGCGACGCACCCTCGGCCAAGCGCCGTTCGCCCTGAGCCAAGCTCCGTTCGCCCTGAGGTATCGAAGGGCTGCGCAAGGCTTCGATACCTCAGCCCGAACGGTGGTGGGACAGAGCAGCTGAGCTTGTCACCCATCAGGACGAGAAATGAATGGTTCACGTCGGCGTCGTGCTCTCTGCTCCCTGGGTGGGAGCCTTCATCTGGACCTTTGTCGCAAGCGCGCTGCGCACTGAGGCCAAACGCCGCGGCTGCCAGCTTTCGTACATGGCGGCGGCTACGGGACCCGACCAGCTCGCCATGCTCAACGAGCTGCTCGACCTGGGCGTGAATGCGCTGATCTTCAGGCCCCAGTCCACCTCAGACCCCGCCCTGCCCCGTGTGCTCGACCGCGCGGCGGCTGCCGGCGTGCCCGTCGTCACCCTCGATTCCCCCATCGATCACCCGGCAGTGGTGAGCACCTTGCGGGCCGACAACGATCTCGCGCAAACGACGCTCACCCGGCTGGCCTTCGAGCGCCTCGGCCACGTCGGCAAGGTGGTCCACCTGCAGGGCGACCAGAGTTTCAGCGTGGGCGTGCTCCGCAGCAGCGCCTTTCACCGCCAGCTGGCCGCGCACACCAGCATCGAGCTCGTGCACGAGGTGATGCTCGACTGGATGTCCACGGGGCCGCGCATCCTGGCGGGTGCCGCCTGCATGCGCACCGTGTTCGACGCCGGCCTTCGCCCGGACGCCGTGATCGCGGCGAACGACGAAGCGGCCATCGGGGCGCTTCAAGTCATCGCACAGGAAGGGCTCACCGGCCAAGTCATCGTCACCGGCTTCGACGGCCTGCCCGAGGCCTTGCTGGCCATCCGTGACGGGGCCATGCTCGCCACCATCCGTCAGAGCCCGGAGCTGATCGCCGAGAAGTCTCTCGACGCGGCGCTTGCCGCCATCAACGGCCAAGGGGTGGGCAACCTGCTCAACCTCGACACCGAGCTCATCACCGCCGACAACGTGATGGCGACCGCCATCAAGTCGCTACGCCTGGTGCCTAACCTCATCGTCGACTTGAGCCTGGGCCAGCACGCGCAGCGCGAGCTGCAGCAAGCGGTGATCCAGAAACAAAGCAAGACCTTGAGCACCGTGGCGGCGGTGTCGAAGGTGTTCAGCCGCATCCGCGAACCGCAACAGATGATGCAGGGTCTGGTCGACATGCTGTGCGCCGACTTCGCACTGCTCAGTGCCTCGGCCTCGCCTGCACCCGACGAGCCGCTGTTCACGCCCTGCGCCGGCGCCAGCAATGTTGCGCTGTCGGCAGGCGAAGATGCGGCCCGGCTCACCCTGCCGCTGCGCTCGGGCGACAAACTGATGGGCGAGCTCGTGGTGCAGGGCGCCAAGGCCTTCGACCGCCAAACGGTTGAAATCCTTGAAGCCATTGCGCACCAGGGCGCGATCGCGCTGGAGAACGCCAGCCTCTATGCCCACACCGTGCGCCTGGCGCAAAGCGAGTTGCGCGAGACCGAGGCCAAGCTGCAGCACGCGCAGCGCGCGGAGTACCTCTCGTACCACGACGCCCTCACCGAGTTGCCCAACCGGCGCATGCTCAACAAGCTGCTCGAACAGGCCATCGTGCAGTCGCACCGCTACAAGCACACCCTGGCCGTGCTCTTCATCGACCTCGACCGCTTCAAGCAGGTCAACGACGCGATGGGCCACGAAGCCGGCGACAAACTGCTGAGAGAAGCCGCCCATCGCCTCAAAGGCAGCCTGCGCGACAGCGACACCGTGGCCCGGCTCGGTGGCGACGAATTCGTGGTGCTGCTGCCCGAGCTGAGCGACGACAAAGACCCGGCCACGGTGGCACAGAAGATCCTGAGCGCTGTCGCGCAGCCCTTTGTTTTGAGCGGCCAGGAGTTCAACGTGACCGCCAGCGTGGGCATCGCCATGTATCCCGAAGACGGGCTCGACGAACCCACGCTCACAAAAAACGCCGACATCGCGATGTACCACGCGAAGAAGCAGGGCAAGAACAACTTCCAGTTCTACTCGTCGCGCCTGAACACCAGCTCGCTGGAGCGGTTGGCGCTGGAGGCTGGGCTGCGCCACGCCCTCGGGCGCAACGAATTCCGCTTGCACTACCAGGCCAAGCGCGACACAGAGACCGAACGCATCAGCGGCATGGAAGTGCTGCTGCGCTGGCAACACCCCGACCTCGGGCTGGTGGCGCCGCTGCAGTTCCTGTCAGTGGCCGAGGAGACCGGGCTGATCGTGCCCATCGGCAGGTGGGTACTCAAGACCGCCTGCGCGCAAAACGTCGCCTGGCAACAGCAGGGCGCGCAGCCGCTGGTGATCTCGGTCAACCTCACGCCGGGCCAGTTTGCCCACGAGATGCTGGTGAGCGACCTGCTGGCCATACTGGCCGAGACGGGCATGAACCCACGCCTGCTCGAACTCGAGATCCATGAGACCACGCTGCTCAAGGACAACGTGCGCACGCTGGCGCTGCTCACGCAGCTCAAACAACATGGTGTGCGCATCGCGATCGACGACTTCGGCATGGGCTACTCGTCGCTCTCAACCCTGCAGCAGTTCCCGCTCGACACCATCAAGATCGACCGCTCGCTGATCCACCGCGTCTCGGGAGGGGCAGGCGACGAGCGCCTGGCCGACGCCATCATCGCGATGGGCCGCGCGCTCAGCATGACCATCGTCGCGCAGGGCGTGGAAACACGCGAGCAAGCCGAGTTTCTGCGCCAGCGCTCGTGCGACGAGTTTCAGGGCTTCTTCTTCAACCAGCCGGTGCCGCCCGAGCAGCTGACCGAGATTCTGAAGGCGCAGAAGCCCTGAAGCGTGTCACGCGGCGCCTGGGGGCCGCGGCGCGCGGCAGGCGCGGGCCCCAGTGCCCCCACCGAACCGCCTAAGCCGCGGCAGCATCAGTTGCAGTTCAGCCTGGCCAGCGCCTTGCCAGCCCCGGCCACGGCGGCCAGCTTTTGCTTCACGCAGGCCGGATCTTGCACCGCGTGGGCATAGGGGATGCCGATCGGAAAGGTGCCAGTACTCACCCAGTCGGTGGCGTCGCGCGTCGGGTGCGAGCTGCTCGCCGACCAGGTGATGCCGAAGCGGCTGAAGTCGGCCGGTGATTTGACGTTGTTGCCGCGCAGTTCCCAGTAGCCGATAGAGGAGCTGTCGCGCGAGGTGACGGGGTTCTGCGCGTTTTCGAAGTAGTTGCCTTCGATCAGCGAGAACCCCCCCATGCGGATGTTGGCACCCGAAGTCAGCACGCCGCTGTACAGATTGTTGTAGAGGTGGGTGTAGCCCCCGCGTTGCAGCGGCAAGCGCGATTTGACGTGCTCGTAGACGTTGTGGTGGAAGGTGACGAAGCGATCGCCGGCATCGGTGTCGCTGGAGCCGATCAGCCCGACCTTCTGATGGTCGTGAATGTGGTTGTAGGAGTAGGTGATGTGGTGAGCGCCAGCCTTGTCGTCGATGAGACCGTCGAATTCGAGGTCGCCGGCACCGGGACAGTCCCTGGCGCTGCTGAACAAGGAGTTGTGGTCGATCCAGATGTAGCCAGGGAACTTGCCGCTCTGCCCCTCGATGCCGATGGCGTCGATGGAGCCGGGCAACAGGCCGATGGTCATGTTGCGCACGATGACGTTGGCAGAGGCGCCTTTGATCGCAAGACCGAAGTTGGCGGCGGAGCCGTCGGTGCCCTCGATGGTGATATCGCCCTTTCCCTTGATCTCCACAATGGCGCCGGCGCCCTTCTTCCACTGCGCGCACGAGTCGCTGATGGAGGCGAAGTCGAACCTGCCGCTGTAGCGGATCACCAAGCCGCCATGGCCCGAGTAGGCATTGATGGCCGATTGCATCTGCGCCGCGGTCGAGACCGTCACCGGCCCGACACTGCCGCCACCCGTCACCAAACCTGCAAAGCCACCGGACTGGGTGTTCGGCTCAGGTGCAGGGGCCGGTGCCGCGACCGGCCCGACGGCACACTTCTCTTGGCGGTCGGGATTTGGGTTGGCATTGCTGAACGTGGCGCCCGTGCAGGCGACCGTACCGGACAGCGTCTTCAACACCCACTTGTCCCGCACACCAAAAGACACGCGCCGCGGCGTGTCGCCGACCTTGCAGCTCTTGCCTTCGTCAGCACACTTGGAGTACCCAGACGGCCAGTCCGCGGCGAGCGCTGGCGCGGCAGCAAACGCCATGGCCATAAGGGTCATTTGCAAGGAAATCACTATCGTCTTCATTCGGAGGCTTCCGTCGTGGGTTTGAAATGGGGTTGGGGCCAAACAGGCCGGCTCTGCAAAGAGCCCGGCACAGCCCGCTCGTGGTTGCACCATGGATCAATGAAGCGCGTGGCGAGTGGCGTCACGCGGCCGGTGTGCGCTCACCGGCACAGCAGACAAGAGACGTCACATCTTGCAGAGCCGCGTAGCGTACTTGGCGTCTGCAAAAACGACCAGCATTCCAATACCTTGAAACACTCGTTTCAGAGTTGAATCCTTGGCCCATCGCACTCTGCGCCCGACGGTGTCGATGGCGCCAGCCACCCAACCGCCGAACTGAGCTTCTGACCGCCGCCAGTTCTGCTCACGAGTACGGGACTGTGCGAAGAGCGTTCAACCAAGCGGTGCGGCACACTTCGTTCTTTCGCTTGCGTCACCTCAATCGCAACCGCCCTTCAGGAGCCCCATGTCGAGCACCCGACTAGCCCTCTTTACCGCCGCCCTGTGCGTGGCCAGCGCCGCCCATGCCCAGAAAGCGCCCCCCCTCAAGATCGGTTTCATGCTGCCTTACACCGGCACCTATGCCGCACTCGGCAACATGATCGAGAGCGGCTTCAAGCTCTATGTGCAAGAGCAAGGTGGCACCCTCGGCGGGCGCGAGCTGCAGTACTTCAAGGTCGATGACGAGTCTGAGCCTTCGAAGGCCACCGACAACGTCAACAAGCTGATCAAGCGCGACCAGGTCGACGTGCTGGTGGGCAGCGTGCACTCGGGCGTGGCGCTGGCCATGGCGCGCGCCGCGAAAGAAAGCAACACGCTCTTGATCGTGCCCAACGCCGGCGCCGACGCCATCACCGGCCCGCTGTGCTCGCCCAGCATCGTGCGCAGCTCGTTCTCGAACTGGCAGCCGGGCTACGCCACCGGCACCATCGCCGCCGGCAAAGGCTACAAGCGCGCCATGACCATCACCTGGAACTACGCGGCCGGCGCCGAGACGGTGAAGGGCTTCACCGAGGCCTTCGAGAAGGGCGGCGGCAAGGTGCTGAAAGACCTGACCGTGCCTTTCCCCAACGTCGAGTTCCAGGCGCTGCTGACCGAGGTCGCAGCGCAGAAACCCGAGGTGGTGTTCGCCTTCTTTGCCGGGGGTGGCGCGGTGAAGTTCGTCAAGGACTATGCCGCCGCGGGTCTGAACAAGACCGTGCCGCTGGTGGCCTCAGGCTTCCTCACCGACGGCACCATCGAAGCGCAGGGCGAGGCGGCACAAGGCATCCTCACGGGCCTGCATTACGCCGACAACCTCGACACGCCACGCAACAATGCTTTCCGCAAAAGCTTTGCGCTGGCCTACAAGGCCAATGCCGACGTGTACGCGGTGCAAGGCTACGACGCGGCGCAAATCCTCGGTGCTGGCCTCACGGCGGTCAAGGGCGACTTCAGCCAACGCGCGGCGCTCACCGCTGCCATGCGCAAGACCACGGTCGACAGCCCGCGCGGCAAGTTCACCCTCTCAGCGGCCGGCAACCCGGTGCAAGACATGTACCTGCGTGAGGTGAAAGGCAAAAACAACGAATCGCGCGGCATAGCGGTGAAGGCACTGGCCGACCCGGCTCGCGGTTGCAAGCTGTGACGGCCCACTGACGCTGTGCCGCGATCGCCTGACGCGCGTGCTGGCAGCAGGCCAACGCTGGCGATTCTGCTGCTTGCGAGCGTGCTGCTGCCGGCGGCCGCGATGGCAGCCGACGCGCTGGTCGCCGAGCTCGATCAGCGCTGGGCTGCCGATGGCGTGGAGAAGGTCAACGCCTACCTGATCGCCCACGAGGCGGCGGCCCTGAACCCGCTGAGGCACAGCACGGCCCGCTGCGAGCTGGGGGCCGTCAGCCTCTCGGTGCGGCTGGCCCGCGGTGACGACCGCAGGGCCACCGACGCGCACGCAGAGTCGCTGCGCATCGCGCTCGGCCGCTGCACCGGCTTCGTCCTGGCGCTGCTGGCGCTTCACGAAGTGCCGCGCTTTTGTTCATCCAGCGCCTCCTGGACCATCATGCAGACCGTCAGAGAGCTGCGACGGCGCATGCGCAGCATCGAGGCCGACGCGGTGCTGCGCGCGAGCCCCCGTGGCAAGGCCTGCAGCGCCGCCTACCTGCACGAGCTGCAGACCACCCGCGTGGGCTTGCGCGCCGGGCCTGCGGCCAAGTAATCCAGCCGCGGCCCTCAGAAGTCCCGCACGTCGGCCACCGGCTGGCTGCCGAAGTCGTCGCGTGCCAGCACCTTCAGCACCTTGGTGGCCGCTTGCCCGGGCGAGTCGAGCTGGCCGCCGGTCTTGAGGCTGACAAAACGTTCACGCGCGGGGAACTGCACCGGGTCGGCCGCGCGCAGCTGCACCTGCATGTCGGTGTCGATCACACCAGGGGCGAGCGACACGATGCGCGCGCCATTCGGGCGCTCGGCTTCTTCCAGCGCCACGGCGCGTGCCAAATGGTCCATGCCGGCCTTGGCGGCGCAGTAAGAGGCACTGCCCGCCATTGCGTGCCGGCCCAGGCCCGACGAGATCAGCAAGACCTTGCGCGGCACAGCCCAGCCGGTGGTGGCTCGCAGAAAAGCGGCGGTCAGCAGCAGCGGCGCCTCCAGCCCCACGCGCAGTGCGTTCGACAGGTCTGCGCTGGTGCCGCCCGACAGCGGCGCCAGTTGCGACACCACGCCCGCGTTGTTGATCAGCGTGGCCGAAGCCCAGGGCTTGGCGCCGGGGCCGGCCAGCCAGTCGGCCAGATGGCGCGCCGCCGACTGTGGCTCGGACAGGTCGAGCGACCAGGCCAGCAGCTCGCCGCCAGTCGGCACTTGCAGCTCGGTGGGCTGGCGGGCGATGGCGACGACGGCATGGCCCTGCGCCAGCAGCTGGGCGCACATGGCGAGCCCCAGACCGCGTGACGCGCCGGTGACGATGGTGAGGTGTTTGTTCATGGCTGCACTCTAGTACCGACTCGCCTGCCCCTTTAGAACAGGGGTTCAACCCACCCCGAACAAACCCGAAGCCGGCATTCATTTGTTGACAGCTCCCCGTGTCTCGTCATAAAACAAACATTCTGTTGATTAAATAAATAGAACAAACGTTTCACAACGATTCCAAAGATGCACCCGAGCGCCGCTCACGGCTGAGCGCACGCCCAGGGGCCGCCCCCAGGAGACATACAAATGAAGACTTTCGTTGGCACCCACCTGCGCAGCTGCGCGCGTCGTGGCACCGCCCTGTTCACCGCCCTCGCGCTGGCCGCGTGCGGCGGCGGCGGCGGCTCAGACAACAACAACAACAACAGCGCAGCCGCGCCGCCCGCCAGCAGCGACGGCGCCACGCGAGAGCGTGCAATGGCCATCGCCGCGCCGGGTGCGAGCACCTGGTCGCCGCTGATCAACCTGTCGCTGGTGCCTTCGTCGTCGGCCAACCTGCCCAACGGCAAGATCCTGTTCTGGTCGTCGGCCGACCGCTTCTCAGACGGCGCACCCAGCGGCAGCACCTACACCACGCTGTTCGACCCGGCCACGCAGACGGCCACCGAAACGCTGGTCACCAACACCGGCCACGACATGTTCTGCACAGGCACCACCAACCTGCCCGATGGCCGCATCCTGGCCAATGGTGGCAAGGATGCCGGCAAGACCAGCATCTACGATCCGGTGAGCAACAGCTGGTCGACCGGCGCGCAGATGAACGTCGCCCGCGGCTACAACGCCAACACCTTGATGCCCGACGGCTCGGTGCTCACGCTCGGCGGCTCGTGGAGCGGCGGCCTGGGCGGCAAACACGGTGAGCTGTGGACGGCCGCTGGCGGCTGGAGGCGGCTCAACGGCGTGCCGGTCGACAGCACCCAGGCCCCTGACCCTCAGGGTTTGTTCCGTGCCGACAACCACATGTGGTTGTTCCCCGCGCCCAATGGCAAGGTGCTGCAGGCCGGCCCAAGCGCCAACATGAACTGGATCGACACGCAAGGCAACGGCAGCATCGTGCCGGCCGGCACGCGCGGCGACGACGCCTACAGCCAAAGCGGCAACGCGGTGACGTATGACATCGGCAAAGTGCTCAAGGTCGGCGGCGCGCCGGCTTACCAAGGCAGCAACGCCACCAAGAACAGCTACGTGATCGACATGAACGCCGGCGTGTCGGTGCGCAAGGTGGCCCCGATGGCCTTTGCGCGCATCTTCAGCAGCGGCGTTGCGCTGCCCAATGGCCAGGTGATCATCATTGGCGGCCACACACTGGGCAACCCCTTCTCCGACGACAACTCGGTGCTGGTGCCCGAGCTGTGGGACCCGACCACCGAAACCTTCACGCAATTGCCTCCGATTGCCGCGCCGCGCAACTACCACAGCGTGGCGCTGCTCATGCCCGATGGGCGCGTGATGTCGGGCGGCGGCGGCTTGTGCGGCGGTTGCGCCACCAACCACCCCAACGTGCAGATCCTCACCCCGCACTACCTGATCAACTCTGACGGCACGCCGGCCACACGGCCGGTGCTCAACACCGTGCCCACCACGGCCACGCACGGCACCAGCATCGCGGTGACCACCAACTCGGCCGTCACCTCGTTCGCGCTGATGCGCCTGGGCTCCAACACCCACACGATCAACAACGACCAGCGGCGCATTCCGCTGCAGTTCACCAGCACCGGAACCAACGCCTACTCGCTCAGCATCCCCGGCAACCCGCACGTCACGCTGCCGGGCTACTACATGCTGTTCGCGATCAACGCGGGCGGCACACCCTCAGTGTCGAAGACGCTGCGCATCTCAGGTGATGCCGCGCCCAAGCTCACCAACCCAGGCAGCCAGAACAGCAGCACCGGCAATGCCGTCACGCTCAACCTCGCGGCCACCACACCGAGTGGCACGCTGAGCTTTGCCGCCACCGGCCTGCCACCTGGCCTGAGCATCAACACCAGCAGCGGCGCCATCACCGGCACACCCACCACGGCGGGCCAGCATGTGGTCACGCTGTCGGCCACCAACAACGTGGCCACCACCAGCACCAACGTGGCCTGGAACGTGGTGATCCCGTCCATCGCCGCCTCGTGGGTGCGGCTCGAAGCCGTGTCTGAAACCAATGGCCAGCCCTGGACCTCGATGGCTGAGTTCAACCTGCTGGACCGCAGCGGCGCCACCATCAGCAGAAGCGGCTGGCAAGTGCAGGTCGACAGCCAAGAGGCTGCTTCGGGCAACAACTCGGCAGCCGCCGCCATCGATGGCGACGCCGCCACCTACTGGCACACGCAGTACACCGGCACCACCGCGCCGATGCCGCACCGCTACACCATCAACCTCGGTGGGCCGCGCACCTTCGGCGGCTTCAGGTACCTGCCGCGGCCAGCGGCGAGCGGCCTGAACGGCGTGATCGCGGGCTGGAATTTCTACACCAGCAACGACGGCAGCAACTGGACGCTGGTCAAGCAAGGCAACTTCAACGACTTCGCCGACCGCTCGGCCGAGAAGACGGAAATGATCAACCGCCCGCCCACCGTGCTGGGCGTGGCCAACCGCAGCAACACGGTGGGGCAGACGGTCTCGTTCGGCATCAGCGCCGGCGACCCCGATGGCGACACCCTGAGCTACAGCGCCAGCGGCCTGCCGACCGGCCTTGCGATCAACACCGCTTCGGGCCTGATCAGCGGCACGGTGACGACAGCCGGCACCTTCAACGTGACGGTGACGGCCAACGACGGCCGCAGCGGCACCTCGAGCGTGAACTTCAGCTGGGCCGTCAGCGCCTCGGCCCTGGTGGTCGACCCGGTGCTCGCACCACCGGTGGTGAGCGGCAACAACGCCAACTTCAGCGTGGCCTCCAACGGCGGCACCGGCACGCGCTACCGCTGGAACTTCGGTGACGGCACGGCCACCACCGCCTACTCCACCGCCACCACCATCAGCCATGCCTATGCCACGCCGGGCCACTACACGGTGACGGTGACAGCCATCGACGCGAACGGCGTGACCAAGGACCTGGTGTTCACTCAGGCGGTGTATGCCACACCTACGGCGGCCAAGCCCACACAGTCGTCCACGCTCGCCGTCGAAGCCGCGGCCACGCCGCGCGTGTGGCTGGTGAACCAGGACAACGACAGCGTGAGCGTGTTCAATGGCAGCACCAACGCCAAGGTGGCCGAGATCAACGTCGGCATCGCACCGCGCAGCGTGGCCATCGCACCTGATGGCCGCGTGTGGGTCACCAACAAGAGTGACGCCAGCATCAGCATCATCAGCCCGAGCACGCTCGCGGTGGTGCAGACGCTGGCCCTGCCACGCGCCTCCATGCCCTACGGCATCGCCTTTGCGCCGGACGGCAGCGCGGCCTATGTGGCGCTCGAAGCCACGGGCACCCTGCTCAAGCTGAACGCGAGCACCGGCGCCACGCTGGGCTCGGTGTCGGTGGGGACCAACCCGCGGCACCTGTCGATCCCCGCCGCGAGCAACCGCGTGCTGGTGTCGCGCTTCATCTCGCCAACGCAACCCGGTGAAGCCACCGCCGCCGTCCAGACGCAAGTGGGCGGCGTGAACCGTGGCGGCGAAGTGGTGGTGGTCACATCGGCCATGGCCATCGAGCGCACCGTGGTGCTGCGCCACAGCGACAAGTTCGACGGCTCCATCCAGGGCCGTGGCCTGCCCAACTACCTGCATGCGGCAACCATCTCGCCGGATGGCGCCAGCGCCTGGGTGCCCTCGAAGCAGGACAACCTGCTGCGCGGCACCCTGCGTGATGGCAACGCCCTCGACTTCCAGAACACGGTGCGCGCAATCAGCTCGCGCATCGACCTTGGGGCATTCACCGAGGACTACGCCTCCCGCATCGACCACGACAACTCCAGCCTCGCCAGCGGCGCCGTGTACCACCCGACCGGGGCTTATCTCTTCGTGGCGCTGGAAACCAGCCGCCAGGTGGCGGTGGTCAACCCCTACGGCCACTTCGAGATGCTGCGCATCGACACCGGCCGCGCACCCGATGCGGTGGCGGTGTCGCCTGACGGCTTGAAGCTCTACGTCAACAACTTCATGGACCGCACGCTGGGCATCTACGACCTGCGCCGCCTCGTCAACTATGGCGAGAGCACGGTGCCGGCGTTCGCCTCGCCCAACGCGGTAACCACCGAGAAGCTGGCCACCAACGTGCTCATCGGCAAGCAGTTTTTCTACGACGCACGTGACCCGCGCTTGTCACGCGACTCGTACATGAGCTGCGCCTCGTGCCACAACGACGGCGGGCAAGACGGCCGCACCTGGGACCTGACCGGCCTGGGCGAAGGCCTGCGCAACACCATCAACCTGCGCGGCCGCGCCGGGGCGCAGGGCTTCAAGCACTGGAGCGCCAACTTCGACGAGACGCAAGACTTCGAAGGCCAGATCCGCACGCTGGCCGGTGGCCGCGGGCTGATGACCGATGCGCAGTTCAACACCGGCACGCGCTCGCAACCGCTGGGCGACGCCAAGGCCGGCGTGAGTGCCGACCTCGACTCGCTGGCCGCCTACCTTGCCTCGCTGAACCAGTTCGCACTGAGCCCGCTGCGCAACACCGACGGCAGCCTGACGGCATCGGCGACTGCCGGTCGCACGGTGTTCATCAACAACTGCGTCTCTTGCCACTCGGGCACGGCCTTCACCGAGAGCGGTGCGGCCACGCTGCGCAACATAGGCACCTTGAAGTCCAGCAGCGGACAGCGCTCGGGCGCACCCCTGAGCGGCATCGACACGCCGACCCTGCGCGACGTGTGGGCCACCGCGCCCTACCTGCACGACGGCTCGGCCGCCACGCTGGGAGATGCGGTGCGGGCCCACAACGTCTTCACGCTCAGCGCCACGCAGGTGAATGACGTGGTGGCCTATGTGTCGCAGATCGGGCGTGAAGAGACGGCCTCGCCGGCGCCTGCGCTGGTGTTAAGCGGCCTCACCGTGGCCGACACGGCGAATGCAGCCGACTGGTCTGTCCAGAGTAATTTGCAAGTCGGCAACCTTCAGTTCGGTGACCGCACCTTCACCTGGACGACGGTGCCCTCGCAGGTGGCGGGCTCGGCGTGGATACGCACGGCGAATGATTCGAAGGGCTTTGCCGGCAACCCGACCGTGACCTTCACCCTCAACCGCTCGGCGGATGTGTACGTGGCCATAGACGACCGCATCGGCGCGCCCTTTGGCTGGATGACCGCGGGCTGGGCGTCGACCGGCATCAAACTGGTGAACAACGAAGGCACACCGCGTGCGCTGACGCTGTACCGCAAGAACTTCCCCGCAGGCGCGGTAAGCCTGGGCGGTGCAGCCACTGGGAACAACATGTACAGCGTGATCGTGAAGTGAGGGAGCGGGCAGCGTGAGGGCAGCCCGGCGGGTTCTGATGTGGGTGAGCAGCGCCGCCATGGCGGCGCTGCTCACCCCGCCCGCGGCCACCGCGCCGAACGAGACGGCCGTGCAACGCGGCTTGCAGCTGTACGCCGGCGCGGCGCCGCTGCAAGGCGCCATCACGGGCCACGGCATGCCGCTGCCGCCGTCGGCCACGCGCTGCATCAACTGCCATTCCATCGGCACGGCGCGGCCGGTCAAGGCGGTGTCTGCGCCGTCATCCGCGCCAAGCTCGTTCGGCCCCCTGCTCACGCGCGGGCAGCTCACGAAGCGCATCGAGCGCCGCGGCGGGCCGCCTTCCGCCTACGACGAAACCACGTTCTGCCGCCTGCTGCGCACCGGCATCGACCCGGCCCACGTGCTGATCCCGCGCGAGATGCCGCGCTACACCCTGCCCGATGCCGATTGCCACGGCCTCTGGCAATACCTGACGAGCCTGCCCTGAGGAGCGCCCCATGTCTGTCGTTCACAACCCCCTGCTGCGCCGCCGCCTGATCCTTGCGCTGGGCGCAGCCGCGCTGCTGCGCCACGAGCGCGGCAACTCACACGGCACGTTTGGCCCGGTGCGCCCGGAGCAGCCCGCGCCTGCCCTGCAACTGACCGGCATGGATGGCAAGGGCACCGACCTGGCCAGCACACTGAAGGGCCAGGTGACCGCACTGCAGCTGATCTACACCGGCTGCAGCGCCACCTGCCCCATCCAGGGCGCCGTGTTCGCGCAGACGCAAACGCTGCTGGCGAGCGAGGGCAGCGGCATTCGCCTGCTGTCGGTGTCGATCGACCCGCTGGGCGACGACGTCAAGGCCCTGCGCGCCTGGCTCGCCCGCTATGGCGCGCAGCCGCAGCGCTGGACGGCCGCGCTGCCGCCGCTGAAGCAGGTCGACCCTCTGCTCGACTTTCTGGGTGGCCGCGCGGCGGGGGTCGACAGCCACACCGCGCAGGCCTACGTTTTCGATCGGCGTGCGCGCCTCGTGTACCGCACCGAAGAGATGCCCGCGCCTCAGGCGCTGGCCAGCCTGCTGCACAGCGTGAGCGCACGCGGCTAAGCCGCGCAAAGCTCGGGGTGTAGAGGCGTGACGGTGACAAGAAAGTTTGGCGGGGGGCAACGGAGACGATGGGCTCCTCTTCACCCAGCTGCGACCGTGTACGTCGCCAAGTCTGCGCGCACGCCCAAACTGGCCATGAAGGTCGCCGCGTCGAAGCCCTCTCGGGCGTAGTGCGCCTGCATGAACGATTTGGCCTCGGCCATTGCTGCCTGAGTGGCCCATTCGACAACGGTCACCACATTGAACTCGCCGGGGCCGGCAGTCTGGGTCAGGATGAGGTTTTGCTTGCAACCAGACAGCGTGTCGAGGACACGCTGCACTCGCTGCAACTGGGCCAAGAAAGCCGATGCGGCTGCCGTGGGCACGGCAAACCTGTCAACGCGGAATGCCGAGGCCTGGGGAGCGGTTGATGCAGTGGTAGGCATTGTGGATGGGTCTCAAAGTCAAACGCGACAAGCGCGTCACAACCAAACTCTAAAACCTCAAGTAAAGTTGAGGTCAAGAGGTGTGACATGAAACAGACTTTTGAAGAAGCCGGCATCCCGCTCGCATTGAGCGTCGGCGAAGTGGCCCAACGCAGCGGCGTGCCGGTGTCGACCCTGCACTTCTATGAATCCAAGGGGTTGATCACAAGTCAGCGAACGGAGGGAAATCAGCGACGCTATGCCCGCGACGTGCTGCGTCGCGTAGCCTTCATTCGCGTAGCGCAGCGTGTTGGCATTGCACTGACAGATATCGCGACTGCATTGGCCGCATTGCCCGCGGGACGCACCCCAACTCGCGAGGATTGGTCGCGGTTGTCCGCCGCCTGGCGCGCCGTTCTGAATGAACGCATCACCCAGCTGAGAAAACTGCGAGATGCGCTCGATGACTGCATTGGGTGCGGATGCCTGTCGATCGATCGCTGCCGACTGCGCAACCCCTTTGACAAACTGGCGGTGAAAGGGCCAGGGGCTCAGCGCTTGTGGGTGAGAACTGTTAAACCGGAGCCCGCGAGCACACCTGAACGTACCCCCGGTGTTGGCGCTGACAGAGCAAATCGCCGATCGTCCCGGCAATGAGAACTCGCAGGCGCCTTCATGACTGAGGGCCCCGACCCGTTTTTGGCGCCAGCGATCGTCGGCAATTGAGCACTGCCACGTGCCATTAGGCGGGGCTGGCAGCGAGGGGAATCGAAACCGTTGCACGAAGGCCCGATCCCGTCTTGCCGTCGGCGTAATCAAGGCGAAGCTGAGCGCCATTCCGATCAACGATGGCCTTGACAATGGCCAACCCTAAGCCTGAGCCAATCTGGTCGCTGCCCAGCGTGCGATAAAACGCATGCAGAACTTGGTCGCGTTCGCCAGGCGCGATACCAGGACCAGAGTCTGCGACGACCACGGTAGCCATCGCCCCAGCGCGCCGCACTGCGATGTCAACTCGTCCCGCCGCCGGTGTGTACCGGATGGCGTTCTCGATCAGGTTCTTGAGGACCGTGCTCAAATCCGGGTCGCTGATGGCGACGACGGCGTCCTGTTCGCCTTCGATGCCGATATCGAGGTTCTTTTCCTCCGCCAGGGGCAACAAGTCTTCAAGGACGCGGCGCACAACAAGTCGCACCTCGCAGCGAGCCGAACTCACCGTTTCGACAGACTGCACCTTTGCATAGGCCAGCAACTGTTCCAGCAATACACGGCCCCGATCGATGCCGCGCCTCAATGCGCCCAAACGCTCCCGCGCTTCGGCAGACAACTCAGAGCCTTCCAGGCGCTCGGCCTGCAGCGACAAAGCAGTCATGGGTGAACGCAGTTCGTGGGCAGCGTCTGCAATGAACCTTCGTTGGCCCTCCAGCACCTCTGATACGCGTCCAAGCATGCGATTGATCGCCATCACGAAGGGTCGGATCTCGGTCGGCAGACCCTGCTCGGGCAGCGCATGCAACTGTCCATCGCCGCGCCCTTCGACTTCGGCCGCTAGTCGGGCCACTGGCCGCAGCAACTTGCGAACAATGTCGGCGACCACCAGCAGCAGGATGGGCACCAGCACCAGCAATGGCACTACGGTTCGCGTGGCGCTGTCCTTGGCCAGTTCATCACGCGCGGCCGTCTCCTGTGCCACAGCGATGCGCACGCCCTCAGGCAGCGAAGAGGCAAGAACTCGATACGACCCGCTTGGCAACACAACGGTATGCAGGCCATCAGGCAAGCTGCTTGGCAGCGGAAGGGCGCTGGCGGGATTCCTGTGCGTCGTCGTTTCTGAAAGATACTGGACGAACAGTCGGGCTTCCGGGTCAGCATCAGCAGTGCCCGCCATGTCGACCAGGACCGTGCGTTGGTGCCTGAGCAGCGAGGCCACCTGGCGCAAGACATCGTCTTGCGTCTCATGCGCCTCGTCGTAGGCACCAATGAACGAAAAAGCGCCTGCAAACACCGACACAACCAGGATGGCCAAGGACAGCCACAGCGACAGGCGAAACCGGATCGAATGCGTCAGCTGTTCTTTGAGACCATCCATCCGACCCCCCGCACGTTCTTGATGCTGGTGCTGCCGAGCTTCTTGCGCAAGGCATGAATCAGGTACTCCACCGCGTTGCTCTCGACTTCCTCACCCCAGCCGTAGACCCTGTCTTCCAGTTCGGCGCGCGACAGAATCGCACCAGGTCTGACCATCAATGCTTGCAGGAGCGCAAACTCGCGGTTGGACAGTTGCAGGGGCTGCTGACCTTCGGCCGCCGCCTCTCTCGTAGCAGGGTCGAGGGTAAGCACGCCATTGCTGAGCACAGGCTGCGCCGCACCGGACTTGCGTCGCAGCACGGCCCGCATGCGGGCGAGCAACTCGCTCATTGCAAAGGGTTTCAGCACATAGTCGTCAGCGCCGCCGTCCAGGCCCTGGATGCGCACCTCGACACCGTCGCGCGCGGTGATGATGAGCAGTGGGACGGCATTGTTGCGGCCACGAATGCTGCGCAAGACTTCGACCCCGTCCTTGCCGGGCAGCCCCAGGTCGAGCAGCACCAGGTCGTAGTGCTGGGTGGCTGTGGCGCTCAGCGCCGACAGCCCGTCCTTGACCCAATCGGCGGCATAGGAAGCGTCACGAAGCGCGTCCTGCACCGCCTGCCCAATCATCGGATCATCTTCGACCAGCAGAACGCGCATTCAGGCTCCTGAGACCGCATGCATCGTTCAGTGCGCCTTGCTGCTGGCGCGCTGCGGAAACAGGAGGATGCAACCCATGACAAAGGCCAGCAGCGTGGCTGTTGCACTGTAGCGGTTCAAGGCCAGGCCGCCAGAAGCGAGCGGCTTGTCGAGGAAGTCACCCACCACCGCACCAAGCGGCCGGGTCAGCACGAACGCGGCCCAAAACAGCGCCGTGTGAGAGATCTTCGTGCGGTAGTAGGCCAGCACCAGCATTGCCAGCATGCCGCCGAAGATGAGTGCTGCGCCGCGGTAGCCCAGGCCAGCGGTGCCGGCTGTCCAGTCGCCCAGCGCTGTACCCAGCGTCTGCGAGAACATGATCGTGACCCAGTAGAAGACTTCTGCCTTGGGGGCACTGACTGTCGAGACAGACACCGACCCCATCGTGCGGTACCAGACGGCGAACGAGGCGAGCAGCAGGGTTGCCAGCAGCGTCGTGCCGCCTGCATAGCCGATGCCCAGTGTTCTGTCGGCAAAGTCCGCGAGGGTTGTGCCGACGGTGGTCGTGGCGATGATCGTCGTCCAGTAGAGCAGGGGCTGGAAGGTCTTGGCCTTGATCTGTGCCAGCACGGCCACCGCAAAGAGGGCAGCAAAGATGGCCGTGCCAACCAGATAGCCCAGGTTCATCGACATCGAGACGGCGTCGCCGCCTGTCTCGCCGAGGGTTGTGGCCGCGATCTTGATGATCCAGAACAGCAGCGTGACCTGGGGCACCTTGCTCAGGGCTTGTTCGTTGATGTTCTTCATTGTTCGTCCTTCGCGCCGTTGCGCCGCGCAGAAATGGTCAAGTAGCCCACCATGCCGACAATCGTGGCCAAGAACAGCGCGCTAGTCATTGTGGTGCCCAGAGCCATGCCGCCGTTGGCGTGTGGCTGCGACAGCAGATCGCCCAGCGATCCGCCAAAGGGACGGGTCAAGATGTAGGCGAGCCAAAAGCTCAGCACCGCACTAACCTTGAGCACGTAGTGCGCGGCTGCCACCAATGCGATAGCCCCACCGAACAGCAGCGCCGCATTGCCGTAGCCCATCTGCAGAGCTTCCGCAAACCAGTCACCTGCGGCCGTGCCAAGAGCGAAGGTGGTGAGGATGGCAAGCCAATAAAACAACTCACGCGGCACGCTGTCGACGTGGTGGATCGACAAGGTCCGCTCGCGGTAGTACCAGATCGCGAAAACGAGCATCAAGGCTATCGTGAACACGCCGGTCGACACCGCAAGCGCCACGCCGAAATGGTCGGTGATGTTGTCGGTGATCAATGTGCCGACCACACTCATCAGTACCACCGTGAGCCAGTAGATCGGCGGGGCGTAGCGCTTTGTCCTGACCTGCAGGAGCAAAGCAACCGCCAGCAGCGCACCCATCACCAGCGACGTACCTGTCAAGCCGAGTTGAAAGTGGCTGTTCAGAAAGTCAGCCGCTGTCTCGCCCACGGTTGTGGACATCATTTTGATGATCCAGAACAGCAGCGTGACTTCGGGCACTTTGTTGAGCATTTGCCGCAGCGGGCTGATGGTTGTCGCCTTCATGGATCAATCTCCTTGTTGTTCGCGTCGCCTGCAGTTTGATTTCATTGACTTAGGCTAGGCATAGCCCTTCACCGCAGGCGCGACGCGATGCTGCGCCCTTGCGACCCCGCACGAATCGGGTTCACCGAATTCACGCGAGGCGTCGGCACTGCGAGCGTCAATCGCGTTCGTCGTGCTCGTCGGTGTCGCGGTCGGCGGTGTCCAGCGTGGATGCGAGCACGGTGCCCTTTTGCGCGTCGACTTTGACGTCAAACACTTTTGCGCCTGACACAACCTCCACGTCATAGACCCAGCCATGCGCCTTGCTGTGCTCGTACTCGGCCTTCGAGGCGCGGCCGCCGGCATGCTGCTCCGCTGCTGCGATGGCCTGAGTCAGCGTGACCGTGGCTTGATTGACCGCAAGGGCGTCGTTCCCTCCGGTCTGGGCGGCGAATGCGGTCGCCCCGCCAGCGACGACCAACGCAGCAGCGAGCATTGCGAAAAGTGACTTGAAAACCATGACGAATCTCCTATCGAGTTGCGCAGGGATCTGCGTCTGGGTCACGATAGGTAAGTCGACTTAGGTCGCACTGAGGTGATCAAAAAAAACGACTTCGTCGCCTGCTGGCGCAAGGCGAGCCAGCAACAGTCCGGGAAGTAAGCGCGGCGGTGCCGGGGTCATTTCTGTTTTAGCGCTGCCTTGGACCCGAAGTCGGCTTTGGAGCGCAGCCGGGAGCACCCGCTCCTGACCGTTGGTGTGAGCAGTCGAATAACTGCTCGGCGGCACCCAAACTCACTCTGGCATTGACGGATGGGTGCTCCGACGGACGTCATTGTTCACAACAGGCGGGCTAGCTTTTCTTGCCGCCGAACAACAGCAGCCCCGCACCGGCCACGATGGCCGCCACACCTGCCCACATCGGCACATTAACCGTCTGCTTCTCCTTCACCGACAGCTCGATGGGCCCGACCTTCAGGTCGTGCGTGTCTTTGGTGAAGCTGAAGCCGCCGTAGAGCAGGCCGAGCACGCCCGCCGCAATGAGCAGGGCGCCAACGAGTTTGATGGGGTTCATAGGGGGTCTCCGGGTCGCGATCCTGACATTCAACCACGCCACGCGGCGTTAAAGTGTTCGTCCAACCCCTACAACATTCAGGAGACGGCATGAGCACAACCAACGCACCCACGCGCATCACCTCCCGCCACACCCGCACGAGCACGGCGCTCGAAGTGATCGACGGCGTGAACCTGAAAGGCCGCCACATCATCGTGACCGGTGGCGCGTCGGGCCTCGGGCTCGAAACCTCGCGCGCGCTCGCCAAGGCCGGCGCGTCGCTCACGCTGGGCGTGCGCAACGCCGCGCAAGGCGATGCGGCCGTCAATGCCATCGGCGAAGAAACCGGCAACACCAACATACGCGTGGCCCTGCTCGACCTGGCTGACCTGGCCAGCGTGCAGCGCTTTGCCGATGCCTGGCTGGACCGCGGCGAGCCGCTGCACGTGCTCATCAACAACGCCGGCATCATGGCCTGCCCCTTGGCGCGCAATGCCCTGGGCTGGGAGTCGCAGTTCGCTACCAACCACATGGGCCACTTCGCGCTCACGCGTGCGCTGCTGCCCTCGCTGCTGAAGGCCGACCAACCCCGCGTGGTGACACTCAGCTCCTCGGGCCACCGCTTGAGCCCGATCGTGTTCGACGACATCCAGTTCGAGCACCGCGAGTACAACAAATGGAAGGCCTACGGCCAGGCCAAGACCGCCAACGCCCTGATGGCGCTGCACCTCGACACGCTGCACGCAAAAGACGGCCTCACCGCCAACGCCGTGCACCCCGGCGGCATCAAGACCGGCCTGCTGCGCTATCTGCCGCGCGAAGAAATGGAGGCCTTGGGCTGGGCTAAGCCCGGCGACGATGCCAACGTCATTCCGCCCGGCTTCAAGAACGCAGAGCAAGGCGCCGCCACCAGCGTGTGGGCCGCCACCGCACCCGAGCTGCAAGGCCACGGCGGGCTCTACCTCGAAGACTGCAACGAGGCTGTGCCCTCGCCCGAAGGCGAGCGCCGCTGGGGCTACGTGCCGCACATACGCGACCGCGACGCCGCGGCGCGCCTGTGGGCCGCGAGCGAAGCCTTGCTGGCCCAGGCCGGAGCCTGAGGCTCTGGACATTCCCGACCTCGCCGGCCAGCTGCACGCGGCGGTCGCGTGGGGGCTGCTGCCGCTCGCCGCGCTGGTGGCCGCGGGCGGCGCCATTCGGCCCGAGCTGTCACGCAGCTGGCGCACCGTGCTCGCCGTGGGCAGCGCGTGTGGCGCCGCCGCCGTGGGCCTGCTGGTCACGCGCCACGGCCTGAACCACCTGCAGGTACCGTGGTGGGTGCTGCTGATGGCGCCACCGATGTGCATCGTGTGGGCGTATGGCGCGCGCGATTCCAAGCCCCTGATGCTGCTGTTCGCGGTGGGCTTTGCAGCGTCGCTCATGCTGTGGGTGCTGCTGGGCCTGCGCGCCCTCGGGGGCACCACCGCCGTGCTGCTGGCCCACGACGCGCTGCTGGTGGTCGCCACGCCGCTGCTGATCGTGGGCTTGTGCAAGCAATTCGCCACGCCACGGCCCGAGCCGCCGCCCGTGCCAGACGAACCTGCTGTTGCCGAGCGAGAAGCGGCAAGTGAGGCCACAAGAGAAGCGGCAAGTGAGGCCACAAGAGAGGCCGCAAGTGAAGCCGCAAGAGAGGCCGCAGTTCAGCAACGTCTGGCGAGCCCCGAGGCGCAAGAAGCCGCTGACAAGTACACCCGTGACTGACGCGCACACCGCCCTTCCGGCACAAGCCCACCGGCAGGCAGACCGCACGCGCCTGCCCGGCCTCACGCCGCAAGGCCGGGCCTTGATTCAATGGATGCGCGAGCACCCTCACGCGCCGCACTACCGCGACCACAGCGGCCACCGGCTCGGCTGGCTGGAGCGCTGGCAAGCCCGCGCGCGACATGCCTTGATCACGCGCCTGCCGCTGCCGCGCTGGCTGCCGGGCCAAACCCTGCCGGGCTGGGTGACGCGCTTCGTGGTGGCCTGCCAGCATGAAGTGCCTGCACATCGCCATGCACCCACACCGAGCACGTGCTCGATGAACACCCTGCCCACCATGGGCCGCCACGCCCTCGCCACCGCCCTCGCGATGCACATGCCACGCGAGCGGCCGCTGGCCGATCTGATCTGCTACTCGACCAGCGGCACCACCGGACACCCGCTGCGCGTGCCCTCGCACCCACGCGTGGCCAGCGACTACTACGCCCATCACCGGCGGGCGTTGGCCCACTTCGGTGTGGTGCCGCAAGCCGGGCGCGGGCAAGTGGGCATCGTGCTGGCGGGCTTGCAGCGCCGCTGCTTCACCTATGTGTCAGTCAACCCCTTGCAGGGCGAGTGCGGGCTCGCCAAGCTCAACCTGCAAACGAGCGAGTGGCGCCACCGCGATGACCGCGCACGCTATCTCGATGCACTGGCACCCGAGCTGATCTCGGGTGACCCGGTGTCGCTGGCCGAGCTGCTGCGCCTCGGGCTGCGGCACCGGCCGCGTGCTCTGCTGTCGACCTCGATGGCGCTCAGCCCTGCCTTGCGCGCCGAGCTCGAAAACGCTTTTGCTTGCCCGGTGGCCGATCTCTATTCGCTCAACGAGGTGGGGCCGGTCGGCGTGCACGTGCCCGCCCTCGGCGGCTTCGCCTTGCTGCAGCCGCGCCTGCTGGTGGAGATCGTCGACGACGAAGGGCGCGCCCTGCCGCCCGGGCAGCGCGGCGAGGTCACGGTGACCGGCGGCTTCAACCCCTGGCTGCCGCTGCTGCGCTACCGCACGGGTGACCACGCGCACATTGCCGTCACGCCGCACGGCCTGGTGCTGCGTGAGCTCGAAGGCCGCGCGCCAGTGCGCTTTCTCAGCGGCGCAGGTGAATGGCTCAACAACATCGAGGTCACGCGAGCGCTCGCACCGTTCGCCCTGACGCGGTTTGCGCTGCACCAGCGCGCCGACGCCTCCTTCAACCTGAAGGTGGATGCCCGCGCAACACTGGCCACCCTGGCGCCACGTCTCGCCTCGGCACTGCACGCCTTGCTCGGCGACGGCATCGCCTTGCAGATCGAGCCCCTGCCCGAGGGTGACAAGGTGCGGCAGTACACCAGCGAGCTGTTGCGGTGACCGCGCTCGAGATCGCGGCCAATGCGGTCACCACCGTCTCGGTTGCGCTGGCCGCGCGCAACAGCGTGCACACCTGGTGGACGGGCATCGTCGGCAGCGTGCTGTTCAGCGTGTTGTTCGCCCAATCACAGCTGTACGCCGATGCCACGCTGCAGCTTTTCTTCATTGCCACCAGCGCCTGGGGCTGGCGCTACTGGCAGCACGGCGCTCAAGGGGCGCAGGCCGCGGTGCAGCGCACGTCGCCACGCGCGCTGGCCACCATGGCCTTGGCCGCACTCGCGGTCAGCGTGGCCTACGGCAGCCTGCTCAAGCACTGGACCGATGCTTATGCACCCTTCGTCGACTCGGCCGTGCTGGCCTTCAGCGTGGTGGCGCAGCTGCTGCTGATGCAGCGGCGCATCGAGACCTGGCCTGCGTGGCTGCTGGTCAACACCCTGTCGGTGCCGCTGTTCGCGTCGCGCGGCCTGCAGCTCACGGCGGTGTTGTATGCGGCTTACTGGTGCAACGCGTGGTATGGGTGGTGGCGCTGGCGCCAGCAGCCGCGCGTGGTGGCATGAGCGGTAAACGCTATGGCCTGGGCTTGGTGGTGGGCAAGTTTGCGCCGCTGCATGCGGGGCACTTGCACCTCATCGACCAAGCCGCTGCGCAGTGCGAGCGCTTGCTGGTCTTGAGCTGGTGCCAGCCCGAACCCGTGCGCTGCGATGCCGCTGCACGCCGCCGCTGGCTGGCAGCGTGCCGGCCGCAGCACGAGGCCCTGGTGCTCGACCACGCCACACTGGCCGCTTGTTGCGCCGAGCGCGGCATGGCCGCCCGCACCTTGCCCGACGATGCGAGCGACGACGCAACGCAGCAGCACTTTCTCGCCTGGCTGCTGGCCGCGGTGTTGCAGCGCTCACCCGACGCCATGTTTGCAAGCGAGCCGTATGTGCAGCCCAGCGCCGCGTTGATGGCGCAAAAGCTGCATAGGCCAGTCGCCGCCGTGCTGGTCGACCCCGAGCGCCGCGCAGTGCCCATCAGCGCGAGCCGCATACGCCGCGACCCGGCTGCGCTGCGCGCCTTTCTACCCGCCGCGGTGTGGGCCGACTGGGTGCCGCGCGTGTGCGTGCTGGGTGGCGAGTCCAGCGGCAAGAGCACGCTGGCCGCCGCGCTGGCCGCGCAGCACAACACCGTGCACGTGCCCGAATACGGCCGCGAGCTGTGGGAGCAGCAAGGCGGCGAGCTCAGCGAGCCCGACCTGCTGCGCATCGCGCGCGAGCAGCAGGCGCGTGAAGATGCCGCCGCCCAGCGCGCAAGCGGCGTGCTGTTCTGCGACACCTCGGCGCTCACCACACTCTTCTACAGCCTGACCCTGTACGGCCGCGCCGAGCCCGAGCTGGTGCAGCGCGCGCAGCGCCGCTACACCTTGCAGCTGCTGTGCGAGCCCGACTTCCCCTTCGTGCAAGACGGCACCCGCCGCGGCGAGGCCTTTCGCCAGCAGCAGCACGAATGGCATGAGCGCGAGCTGGCCGCGCGCGGCGCTGCGGTGCTGCGCGTGCACGGCCCGCTGGCGCAGCGCTTGCAGCAGGTGAGCCTCGCGCTGGCAGCTGCCTGCTAAGCTGCGCCGCCCCGCGCATACCTGCCATGGATCTCGCCACCTTCCTCGTCCAGTGCCTCAACGCCGTGCAATACGGCTTGCTGCTTTTCCTGCTGGCGAGCGGGCTC
The DNA here is from genome assembly GCF_046595475.1 of Rhizobacter sp. Classification (GTDB taxonomy): domain Bacteria; phylum Pseudomonadota; class Gammaproteobacteria; order Burkholderiales; family Burkholderiaceae_C; genus Rhizobacter. The sequence continues at coordinate 4,154 of NZ_JBKJOQ010000085.1, read as the reverse complement.
ACGCTGATCTTCGGGATCATGGGCGTGATCAACCTGGCGCACGGCAGCTTCTACATGCTCGGCGCCTACCTGGCGTTTCTGCTGGCGCCGTATTTCGTGGGCCAGTTTGTGCTGATGCTGGTGGTGGGCGTGCTGCTGGCCGGGGTGTTCGGCTACCTGCTGGAGTGGCTCTTCTTCAGCTACCTCTACCAGCGCGAGCACTTGCAGCAGGTGCTGATGACCTATGCGCTGATCCTGGTGTTCGAAGAGGCGCGCAGCCTGATTGCCGGCAACGACGTGCACGGCGTGCCGGTGCCGGCCTGGCTCTCGGGCAGCATCGCACTCGGTGAGCTGATGCGCTACCCGGTGTACCGCCTCTTCGCATCGGCTGCCTGCATCGTGATCGCGCTCGGGCTGTATGCCGTGGTCAACCACACGCGCCTGGGCATGATGGTGCGCGCCGGCGCCAGCAACCGCGACATGGTGCGCGGCCTGGGCATCAACATCACGCGGCTGTACCGGCTGGTCTTCGCCGCGGGCGTCGCGCTCGCCGCGCTCGCCGGCATGATCGCCGCGCCCTTGTCCTCGGTCTATCCCGGCATGGGCGGCAGCGTCCTGATCATCTGCTTCGTCGTCGTCGTGATCGGCGGCATCGGCTCGATCACCGGCGCCCTTGTCGCCTCGCTGATGGTCGGCTTCGTCGACACCTTCGGCAAGGTCTTCTTCGCCGAGGTCAGCGGCATCGGCATCTACCTGCTGATGGCGGTGATCCTGATCTGGCGTCCCGAAGGCCTGGCGAAGCGGGGCTATTGATGGCCGAGACGACCCCGCTGCGGGCCGCCCGAACGCCGCTGCCGAGGCATGGCTACGGCGCGCTCGTGCCGGTGATCGTGCTGGCGCTGATGACCGGCGTGCCGTTCGTCGTAGGCGCCTACACCCAGGACCTGATCGTCAAGGTAATGATCCTCGCGATCTTCGCCCTCAGCCTGGAGCTCCTGGTCGGCACCACCGGCCTGGTCAGCCTGGGTCATGCGGCCTTCCTCGGCATCGGCGCCTATGCGACCGTCCTGCTCGCCCCGGCGGCGGGAGCCGGTTCGCTGCCGCTGCTGCTGGCGGCGGCTCTCGCCTGCGCGGCGGGCTACGCGCTCTTCGTCGGCGCGCTCAGCCTCAGGACCCGCGGCGTCTACTTCATCATGGTAACGCTCGCCTTCGCGCAGATGGCCTATTTCGTCTTCCACGACACCAGCATCGGCGGCGGCAGCGACGGCATCTATCTCAATTTCAAGCCGGTTTTCGGCGACCTGCTCGACCTGAAGAACCGCAGCCACTTCTTCTATTTCACGCTCGCGGCGCTCACCCTGACCTACGGCCTGCTCGCCGTCCTGCTGCGGTCGCGCTTCGGCCACGCCCTGGCCGGCATCCGCGTCAACGAGCAGCGCATGCGCGCGGCGGGATTCCGCACCTACGGCTACAAGCTCGCCGCGTTCGTCATCGCCGGAACGCTCGCCGGCCTGGCGGGCTTTCTCATCGCCGCGCGCGACGGCTATGTAAATCCGGAGATGCTGGCATGGCAGGAGTCGGGCGCCGTGCTGCTGATGCTGATCCTCGGCGGTCTGGGACACCTGCGCGGCGCGGTCATCGGCGCGATCGCCTTCACGCTGCTCAAGGAAGGCTATTCATCGCCGGCCTGGGTGGGCGCGCTGCTCGCCGATCACTGGCAGCTCACGCTCGGGCTGACGATCATCGTCTTCGTCGCGCTGCTGCCGAAGGGCCTGATGGGATTGCCGGCGCAGCTGCGCCGCCATCCGCGCGTCGACCTGGTGGCCGACGATGACTGACGCGGTCGCGACGGACGCGGCGATCCTGCTGCGGGCCGATGGTCTGACGCGGCGCTTCGGCGGCGTGGCCGCGGTGGACGGCGTTTCCATCGAGCTGCGCCAAGGCGAGATCCACGCCGTCATCGGCACCAATGGCGCCGGCAAGTCGACGCTGATCAACATGCTGTCCGGCGAGCTCGCGCCCTCTGCCGGCAGCATCTGGATGCGCGGTGCCGACGTCACGGCCTGGTCGCAGGCCCGCCGCGCCCGCGCCGGCGTCGGCCGCAGCTATCAGCGCACCAACATCTTCGAGGCTTTCAGCGTCTTTGAGAATGCCCGGCTGTGCGCGCAGGCGGCGCATCAGCGCGTCTGGGCGGTGTGGCAGGGTGCGGCGAGCTGCCGCTCCAGTGGTGCGGCCGCCCGCGAGGCAATTGCCGCGGCCGGATTGGCCGACGGTGCGGCGCGGCCCGCGGCAACCCTCAGCCACGGCGGCAAGCGCCAGCTCGAGATCGCGATGTGCCTGGCGACCCGGCCGCAGGTGCTGCTCCTCGACGAGCCGCTCGCCGGCATGGGCGCCGAGGAAACCGAGCGCATGCTGGAGCTGCTGGCGACCCTCAAGCGCACGCACGCCGTGTTGCTGGTCGAGCACGACATGGACGCGGTCTTCCGCGTCGCCGACCGGATCACGGTGATGGTCAACGGCGTCGTCCTCGCCAGCGATGTGCCCGAGGCGATCCGTACCCACCCCGAGGTGCGCCTGGCCTATCTCGGCGAGGGCGACTGAAATGCTGCAGATCGAGGGCCTGCACGCCCACTACGGCGCCGCCCACATCCTCCGAGATGTCACCCTGATGATCGAGGCCGGGACGTCGGTGGGCCTGCTCGGCCGCAACGGCATGGGCAAGACCACCCTGATCCGCTCGCTGATGGGATACCTGCGGCCGACCGCCGGCAGCATCCAGTGGGACGGGCGCGACGTCACCGGTTCGCCGCCGGAGCGCATGGCGCGGCTCGGCATCGGCTACGTGCCCGAAGGCCGTGGCATCTTCGCCAACCTCTCGGTGCGCGAGAACCTGGTGATGGCGGCGCGTCCGGGCGTCGATGGCGCTTCTGCGTGGACGCTGGAGCGCGTGCTCGGCATGTTCCCGCGCCTGGCTGCGCGTCTCGGCCACGGCGGCCAGCAACTTTCTGGCGGCGAGCAGCAGATGCTCGCGATCGGCCGCGCGCTGATGACCAATCCGCAACTGCTGGTGCTCGACGAAGCGACCGAGGGCCTGGCGCCGCTGGTTGTCGCCGAGATCTGGCGGGTCGTCGGCGACGTTCGCGAGAGCGGTATTGCAACGCTGATCGTCGACCGCGACTACCGCAAGGTCGCCGCCCGGTCCGACCAGTTGGTGGTCTTGCAGAAGGGCCGTGTCGTGCTCGCCGGACCGGCACATGCGCTGCGCGCCGACAGCCGTCTGGCAGAGTTCCTCGGCGTCTGAGCACCGGCTTCGGGCAAGCGCGGCGCTGTCCGACAGTCGATCGGCCGCGGCGCTTGTAGGCCTGCCTTCCTGAGGGCGTTAGCCTACAGCGCCATTGCACCAGGAGCACGCCATGACCCGAATCGGCGACATCATGACCCGCGACGTCGAGCTGATACAGCGCGATGACACGATCCAGCACGCTGCCCAGCGCATGCGGGCGCTCGACGTCGGTTCGCTGCCGGTGGCCGACGGCAAGGCACTGGCCGGCATGATCACCGACCGCGACATCACCGTCCGCGGGGTCGCCGAAGGCATGATTCCGCAGGAGGCTCTGGTATCCGACGTGATGACCGCCGACGTCCGCTGCTGCGCCGAAGACGACACCGTCGAGAGCGTGCTCGAACAGATGGGCACTGATCAGGTGCGGCGTCTTCCGGTGCTCGACGCTTCGCGCCAGATCGTCGGCATCGTCGCCCTGGGTGACCTGGCGACGCGCCAGTCGAAGCACACCGACGAAGTCCTGCGCGAGATTTCCCTTCCCGACTGAGCGATGATCACGGCGCCGGCCGCCGATGCGTTTCCTCCACCTTCACCCCTCGACGCAGGAAATACTGCTCCACCCGGGCACGTTCGCGTGGCGCACGTTGCGCGCGTTCCGGGCCAACCAGGGCTTGCTTCTCGCCGGCGCGGTCGCCTACTACGCGTTGCTGTCGATCGTCCCGCTGCTGATCCTCACGGTCATCGCGCTGTCGCAGCTGGTCAACCAGGGCGAACTCCTGTCGACGCTCGGCCGTTATCTCGAATGGCTGGTGCCGGGGCAGTCACGTCCGATCGTCAAGGAGCTCGCCAACTTCCTAGAGCACCAGGGCTCGATCGGCTGGGTGCTGCTGGC
>NZ_JBKJOQ010000066.1:0-56414 GCF_046595475.1 Rhizobacter sp. | reverse complement strand
CTTGCGGGTTTGCGAGCCCGGTTGCTTCAGAATTCTGGCGCGCTACCAGGCCCCGCTCTCCTCAACCTGATCATCGTGATGCGACACCCCCACCTCCTTGCTGTAGTTTCAGTGGCTCTCCTCGCTCCCCTTGTTGGCCATGCCGGCGTCAATATCGGAACCGGGGCCACGGCGCAGGGCGTTGGGGACGCCGACTTCGTCGACCGGTTCATCGTTCGACTGCGGGATCGCGGGAGCGACCCAAGCCTCCAACTGGCCGCGATCGGCTCCCGGTTCGGCGAGCGGCTCCAGCACGTGCGGGCCATGTCCGGCGGCGCGCATGTGGTCCGCCTCGGTCGCGGCGTGCTGCGACGCGAGGCCCGCTCGGTTGCTAGCCTGCTGGCCAGCGACTCGCGTATCGAATGGATGGAGCCGGACGCCGTGATGCATCCTATGGTGGTGCCGAATGACACGATGTTCGGCCAGCAGTGGCACTATTTCGAGCCGCAGGGCGGCATCAACCTGCCGGCGGCCTGGGACATCACCAAGGGGTCGGTCCAGATCGCGATCGCCGTCATCGATACGGGTATCCTGCCCCATGCGGAACTGGCCGGCCGGTACCTCGGTGGCTATGACTTCATCTCCGATCCCGCAACGGCCAACGACGGCGATGGTCGCGACTCCAATCCTGCGGATCCCGGCGACTTCGGATGCAACGGTTCTGCCAGCAGTTGGCATGGAACCCATGTCGCCGGCACCATCGGTGCCGCCAGCAACAATGGCAATGGCGTCGCCGGCATCAATTGGGTGTCCAAGATCGTACCGGTGCGCGTGCTCGGCAAGTGCGGCGGCTACACCTCCGACATCGTCGACGGCATGCGCTGGGCTGCAGGCATCACCGTCCCCGGCGTGCCCGCCAATCCGAACCCGGTCCGGGTGGAGAACCTGAGCTTGGGTGGCGACGGTGCATGCTCACAGTCATTCCAGAGTGCCGTCAACGACGTCGTGGCCCGGGGGACGGTCGTCGTCGTGGCCGCCGGAAACTCCAATGTCGATGCCGCCGCCTCCCAGCCCGCAAGTTGCGTCAACGTCATCGCCGTCGGCGCCACCACGCGCAATGGCGGCCGAGCGGGGTACAGCAACTTCGGCTCCAAGCTGACGATCTCGGCGCCGGGCGGCGGGGGCAACGACGGAATCCTGTCGACTCTGAACGCCGGCTCCTCTTCGCCGGGTGCGGACAGTTATGCCTGGTTCCAGGGCACCAGCATGGCCGCGCCCCATGTCAGCGGAGTGGTGTCGCTCATGCTGTCCATCGATCCCTCGCTGACGCCCGCACAAGTTTCACAGCGCATCCGCCAGGCGGCTCGCCCGTTTCCGGGCGGAACCGGCGCCGATTGCAACATCACTGCCTGCGGGGCTGGCATCCTCGACGCGGCCGCCAGCCTTGCGGGCTTGTCGGGCGCACCCGCTCCGGCGCCCGCAGGGTGGACCACCGTCGCATCCGAGGGCCAGACCTTCACGCTCAACGGCACCCGCACGGTTCGCTACGGCATAGGCTCCAGCTGGGTCATCAAGGATGTCACCAACGGCGGGTCGTGTACGAACGCCTACTTTGGATCGGATCCGGCAGTCGGCATCGTCAAGCACTGTGATGTTTCCGACGCCGCACCGGCTCCGGCTCCGGCTCCGGCTCCGGCTCCAGGCTGGACCCAGATCGCCACGGAGGGTCAGTCCTTCTCGGTGGTCGGGACCCAGACCGTGCGCTACGGTAGCGGCGCGAGCTGGCTGACTCGCAGCGTGACGACCAGCGGCACTTGCAGCAACGCGTTCTTCGGCGGCGACCCCGCGTATGGCGTCTTCAAGGAGTGCGACGTGGCGGCGACCGCATCCTGGACCCGGATTGCCGGAGAAGGCCAGTCGTTCAGCGTCAGCGGTACTCAGACCGTCCGCTATGGCAGCGGCTCCAGCTGGATCACGCGGAGCGTAACGGGCAGCGGAAGCTGTACCAATGCCTATTTTGGCAGCGATCCCCTCGTCGGAGTTGTCAAGCAATGCGAGGTTGCCGCCTGAGCAGTGTGAGTTCGCCGCTGCCGGCTCGTCGACCACCGACCGAGGGGCGATGGCCGGCCCTGCGTGGCGGTCAGTACATCAGCCGGTCCGGCTGGAGATCGCGCAGGATCGTTGTCGCGATTTCTTCGATCGACTTGTGGGTCGACGACAACCAGGCGATGCCTTCACGCCGCATCATCGCTTCGCCTTCCGCAACTTCGTAGCGGCAGTTCTCGATCGAGGCGTAGCGGCTGTTCGGCCGGCGCTCGTGGCGGATCTGGTTCAGCCGCTCTGGATCGATCGTCAGCCCGAAGCACTTGGCCTTGAAGGGGGCGAGACTCGACGGAATCTGGCCGCGATCGAAGTCCTCCGGGATCAGCGGGTAGTTCGCCGCCTTGATGCCGTGCTGCATCGCCAGGTAGAGCGACGTCGGCGTCTTGCCGCTGCGGCTGACCCCAACGAGGATGACGTCGGCCTGGGCCAGATTCTTGGCCGACTGGCCGTCGTCGTGGGCGAGCGAAAAGTTGATCGCCTCGATGCGGTCGGTGTACTCCTGGCTCTTGGCGACATCGGAAAAGCGCCCGATGCGGTGGTTCGACGTGATACCGAACTCGGCTTCCAGGGGCTCGATGAAGGTGTTGAACATGTCGAGCACCAAGCCCTTGGACTGGCTCTTGACGATGGCCAGGATCTCGGGATCGACGAGTGTCACGAAAACGATCGGTCGCTTGCCCTCGAGCAGCAGCGCGTGATCGATCTCGCGCACGACCTGGTACGCCTTGTCGGGGGAGTCGATGAAGGGTCGCCTCACGTGCCGCGGCTTGGCCGCGAACTGCGACAGGATCGAGTTGCCGAAGGTCTCGGCAGTGATGCCGGTGCCGTCGGAGACGAAGAACACGGTGCGATGCGGCATGGGCGGCTTTCGGGAAGGGCGCACACGATGATAGGCATGTCGGAGAGCGGATCTGTCGGCTCGCTAGAATGACTTCGCATCCTTCCAGCCTCCCGTGAAAGCCGCTCCCCGCTCCTCGTCATGCGCCGCCCGCCGCGGGCTCGCGCGAGCAGGTCGAAGCCGCCCACAGCACGCTGCCGTCAGAGCGGCGGCCAGGGGTCAGGAAGCCCCGGTTTTTTGTCATTACGGAGCTTTCCCATGCCATCCAGCCACTTGGCGACCGCCCTGGTCGTACCCCTCGATCAACTGAGGATGACCGATGTCGAGGCGGTCGGCGGCAAGAACGCCTCCCTCGGCGAGATGATCAGCCAGCTCAGCGGGTCGGGTGTGCGCGTGCCGGGCGGATTTGCCACCACCTCGAACGCCTTTCGCGCGTTCCTGGCTCACGACGGCCTGGCCGCGCGCATCGCCAAGCGGCTGACCGGACTCGACTCGGACGATGTCCGCGCCCTGGCCGAGGCCGGCGCCGAGATCCGCAACTGGATCGAGCAGACGCCGTTCCCGCCCGAAGTCGAAAGCGCCATCCGCGCGGCATTCGAGCAACTCACCCGCGGGGACGCGCCCGGTACCTCCTTTGCCGTGCGTTCGTCGGCCACCGCCGAGGACCTTCCCGACGCGTCGTTCGCTGGCCAGCAGGAGACCTTCCTGAATGTCGTCGGCATCGACGACGTTCTCGCCAAGATGCGCCAGGTCTTTGCCAGCCTCTACAACGACCGGGCCATCAGCTACCGCGTCCACAAGGGCTACGCGCACGGCGACGTCGCGCTCTCGGCCGGAGTCCAGCGGATGGTGCGCTCGGATCTCGGCTCGGCCGGTGTGATGTTCACGATGGACACCGAGAGCGGCTTCACCGGCGTGGTCTTCATCACGTCGAGCTACGGCCTCGGCGAAACCGTGGTCCAGGGCGCGGTGAACCCGGACGAGTTCTACGTCCACAAGCACGCCCTCAAGGTCGGCAAGTTCGGCATCATCCGCCGCAATCTCGGCTCCAAGCTGCTCCGGATGGAATATGCCAGCGCCGCCGAGAAGGGCGCAGGCGGGCACCTGGTCAAGACGGTCGACACCTCGCCCGAGCAGCGCAACCGCTACTCCCTCACCGACGCCGAAGTCACAGAACTCGCCGGCTACGCGGTGACCATCGAGCAGCACTACGGGCGTCCGATGGACATCGAGTGGGGCAAGGACGGGGTCGACGGCAAGCTCTACATCCTGCAGGCCCGGCCCGAGACCGTGAAGAGCCGCAAGGACGGCCCTGGCGAGCAGCGCTACAAGCTCAAGGGCAAAGGCACCGTGCTGGCAGAGGGCCGCGCCATCGGCCAGAAGATCGGCACCGGTCCGGTGCGGCTGGTACACAGCCTGAGCGAGATGGACAAGGTGCAGGCCGGCGACGTGCTGGTGACCGACATGACCGACCCGAACTGGGAGCCGGTGATGAAGCGGGCCTCAGCCATCGTCACCAACCGCGGCGGCCGCACCTGTCACGCCGCCATCATCGCCCGCGAACTCGGCATCCCTGCGGTGGTCGGCTGCGGCGATGCCACCGAACGGCTGAAGGAGGGCGCGCTCGTCACCGTTGCCTGCTCCGAGGGCGACACCGGCTACATCTACGACGGGCTGCTCGAGACCGAGATCACCGACGTGCTGCGGGGCGAGCTGCCGTACTGCCCGGTCAAGATCATGATGAACGTGGGCAATCCGCAACTGGCCTTCGATTTCTGCCAGATGCCCAACAGCGGTGTCGGCCTGGCGCGGCTCGAGTTCATCATCAACAACAACATCGGCGTGCATCCGAAGGCGATCCTCGACTACCCGAACATCGATCTCGACCTGAAGAAGGCGGTGGAGTCGGTGGCGCGCGGGCATGCCTCGCCACGTGCCTTCTATGTCGACAAGCTGGTTGAAGGGGTGGCCACCATTGCCGCGGCCTTCTGGCCCAAGCCGGTGATCGTGCGCTTGAGCGATTTCAAGAGCAATGAATACCGCAAGCTGATCGGTGGCTCGCGCTACGAGCCGGAAGAAGAGAACCCGATGCTGGGCTTTCGTGGGGCGTCGCGCTATGTAAGCGAGGCTTTCGGCGAAGCCTTTGCGATGGAGTGCGAGGCCCTCAAGCGCGTGCGTAACGAGATGGGCCTCAACAACGTCGAGATCATGGTGCCTTTCGTGCGCACGCTGGGCCAGGCCAAGCGCGTTACCGAGATGCTGGCAGAGCGCGGGCTCAAGCGCGGGCAAGAAGGCTTGCGCGTCATCATGATGTGTGAGGTTCCCAGCAACGCCATCCTTGCCGAGCAGTTCCTCGAGTACTTCGACGGCATGTCGATCGGCTCCAACGATCTGACGCAGCTCACCTTGGGCCTCGATCGTGATTCGGGCATGGAGATCTTGGCCAAAGACTTCGACGAGCGTGACCCTGCTGTCAAGGCGATGATCTCGCGCGCCATCGCCGCCTGCCGCGCGGTGGGCAAGTACGTGGGCATCTGCGGGCAGGGCCCCAGCGACTACCCCGACTTCGCCGACTGGCTGGCCGCCGAGGGCATCGTGTCGATCTCGCTCAACCCCGACTCGGTGGTCGACACCTGGCGCAGGCTGGCCCGCAGGTGAGGGGCGGCGCCGCGGGTTGTTGAGGATGGCGCGCGGCGGCTTGCGCGCTTGAGAATCGGCCCCGATGGCTGGGCAAGCAACCGACACACGCGCCGCGTACTGGCGCAAGAACCTGCGAATCACGTCGGCCTTGCTGGTCGCGTGGTTCGTGGTGACCTTCGTGGTGACCTACTTCGCGCGAGAGCTGAGTTTTAGCTTCTTCGGCTGGCCGTTCAGCTTCTGGGTTGCGGCGCAGGGTGCGCTGCTGGTGTACCTGGCGCTGATCGGCGGGTATGCGTGGTTCATGAACCGGCTCGACGGCAGCCTGGAAGGCGAAGGCGATGGCTGAGCTGACGAACCAGGCCGCGTTTACGCGCCAGCTCAATCGCATCTATGGCGCCTATGTTCTCGGGCTGCTGATCTTCATCGCCGCCTTGGCGTGGCTCGAGATGATGGGCTTGTCGCGCCGCTGGATCGGTGTGATCTTCCTGCTGGCAACCGTGCTGCTGTACGCCGGCATCGGCGTTATCAGCCGCACCACCGATGCCGACGAGTACTACGTGGCTGGGCGCCGCGTGCCGGCGGTCTACAACGGCATGGCCACGGCAGCAGACTGGATGTCGGCAGCGTCCTTCATCAGCCTGGCCGGCACCATGTACTTGCAGGGCTACGCTGGCCTGGCCTTCATCATGGGGTGGACCGGCGGCTACTGCCTAGTAGCGCTGCTGCTTGCGCCGTATTTGCGCCGGTTCGGCCAGTACACCATCCCCGACTTCCTGGGCGCTCGTTACGGCAGTCACGGGCCCCGTGTGATGGGTGTGGTGGCGGCGATTCTCTGCTCGTTCACCTATGTGGTGGCACAGGTCTATGCCATCGGCCTCATCGTCAGCCACCTCACCGGCGTGGCCTTCGAGATCGGCATCTTTCTCGGGCTTGGTGGCATCTTGGTCTGCTCCTTCCTCGGCGGCATGCGCGCGGTGACATGGACGCAGATTGCGCAGTACATCGTCATCGTGATCGCCTTTCTGGTGCCGGTGTTCTGGCTGTCAGTGAAGCAGACCGGCGTGCCCTTGCCGCAAGCGATCTATGGCACGCAGCTCGAGAAGGTGACGCAGCGAGAGAAGGTCTTGCGGGCCGACCCGAAAGAGATCGAGGTCATCGCTGCCTACAAGGCCCGCGCCCAAGAGTTCGCCGTAAAACTGAAAGATGTGCCCGCCGCGCTGGCGAGCGAGCAGCGGGCCGCACGACAGCGGGTGGTTGATCTGAGTTCCGCTGACGCGCCGATGGCGCAGATTCAGTCTGCAAAAAAAGCCCTGCTCGCGTTGCCCCGCGATGCAGATGCCGCTCGCGTCGCGTGGAAGCAGGCTCAGGCCAGCAACGAAGCCCGCGCGCAGCCGCTGGCTGGCATGCCTCCGCATGGTCTGCCTTTTGCGGGCGACCCCGCGGGCTCACCCGCTGAGCAACACGCATACGAAGATTCGCGCCGCAACTTTCTGGCCTTGGTGTTCTGCCTGACCATAGGCACCGCTGCCTTGCCGCACCTGCTGATGCGCTGCTACACCACGCCCTCGGTGCGCCAGGCCCGCCAGTCTGTGACGTGGTCGCTGTTCTTCATCTTGCTGCTCTATCTCTCGGCCCCGGCGCTGGCGGTGCTGGTGAAATACGAGGTGTTGAACGTGCTGGTGGGCACGCCCTTCGACAGCCTGCCAGCCTGGATCGCCAACTGGGCCAAGGTCGACCCGGCCTTGCTTTCGGTGACAGATATCAACCACGATGGCGTGCTGCAACTGGGTGAAATCCGCATCGGCACCGACATGATCGTGCTCGCCACACCCGAGATCGGAGGCCTGCCGTTTGTCGTCTCGGGCATGGTGGCAGCCGGGGCGCTGGCGGCGGCCTTGTCTACCGCTGATGGGCTGCTGCTCACCATCTCCAATGCCTTGTCGCACGACATTTACTTCAAAATGCTCGACCCGAGTGCCTCGAACGGGCGTCGCGTCACCATCTCGAAGATGCTGTTGCTGGTGGTGGCGTTGGGCGCAGCGGCGGTGGCAGCGCAGAAGCCGGCCGACATCGTGTTTCTCGTCTCGGCGGCGTTCTCGATTGCGGCATCTGCCTTGTTCCCGGTCTTGGTGCTGGGCGTGTTCTGGAAGCGCGCCAATGCGACGGGTGCCGTGCTCGGCATGGTCAGTGGCTTGCTGCTCACGCTTTACTACATGGTGCACAACGAGCCCTGGATGCGTGACACCTTTGGTATTTCAGCCCCCGTTGACTTGTGGTTTGGCATACAGCCGATTTCCGCAGGCGTCTTCGGTGTGCTGCTGGGCTTTGCCGTGACCGTGGTGGGCAGCCTGATGACCCGCCCCGGTGGCCAGCCCAGTGACGACTGGGTGGACGGCATTCGACACCCGCGCTAGACCGCTGGCCGCCATGGCGGCTTTCAGAGTAGAATCGCGGGCTTACCTTGCCACACCCGGTTGACAGGTCATTCTGACTTGTCACACAGACGCCTACGGGGTGGCTTACCCGAAACCTGCCGATGTTCGGTGGGGGTCGGAAACCAGAAGGAGTCTCAATGCGTCATTACGAAATCATTTTGCTCATCCATCCGGATCAGAGCGAACAGGTTCCGGCCATGCTGGAGCGCTACAAGAGCACGGTCACCGCAGGCGGTGGCAAGGTGCACCGAGTTGAAGATTGGGGCCGTCGCCAGATGGCTTACCTGATCCAGAAGCTCGCCAAGGCTCATTACCTGTGCATCAACATCGAAGCCAGCAAAGAAGTGCTGGCCGAGCTGGAAACGGGTTTCCGTTTCAACGATGCCGTTCTGCGCCACCTGACCGTCGTGAAGACCAAGGCCGAAACCGGCCCGTCCGTCATGATGAAGTCGGTGGAAAAGGAAGATGCCCGCAAGGCACCGCAGCAACAGCAGGAGGCCTCGGCCTGAGATTGATGGTGCCCAACGCGCTCTGCGTTGTTGATGCGGCATGAACCGAGTGGTTCTGTCAGCGCAACTGGTAGAGCGGGGCGCGGTGAGATACACACCTGCCGGCATTCCGGCCTGCGATTTGAGCCTCAAGCACGAATCACAGGTCACCGAAGCCGGCCAGCCTCGCAAAATCTTCATGGAGATGCGTGCGGTGGTCATCGGTGAACTCACACAGCGCTTGGTCGGGCTGGAGATCGGAGCAGCAGGCACCTTTGCCGGCTTTCTGACCAACCAGCGCAACGGCCGCGGCACTGTCCTGCATGTGACCGAATTCGAGTGAGCCCAGAACCTGGTGTTCTCCGCTCAATGTTTGTTCCGGATAGATATTCAAGTGAGGTGAAAAATGCCCCCGCCACGTGGTAAAGGTCGGTTCTCGAAGGACCGCAAACCCAAACGCAACCAACAGTCCCTGCTGTTCCGCCGCAAGCGCTTTTGCCGCTTCACGGTGACCGGTGTCGAGCAAATCGACTACAAGGACATCGACACGCTGCGCGACTTCATCGGTGAAAACGGCAAGATCACGCCCGCCCGCCTGACAGGTACGCGTGCCTTCTTCCAGCGCCAGCTGACCACCTGTATCAAGCGCGCCCGCTTCCTGGCGATGCTGCCGTACAGCGATCAGCACAAGGTCTGAGGAGCAAACACATGCAAATCATCCTGCTGGAAAAAGTCGCCAACCTCGGCGACTTGGGCGACGTCGTCAAAGTCAAAGACGGCTACGCACGCAACTTCCTGATCCCCTCGCGCTCGGCTCGCCGCGCCACCGAGTCGGCCATCAAGGAGTTCGAAGCCAAGCGCGCTGAGCTCGAAAAAGCGGCCGCCGAGAAGCTGGCCGTGGCACAAGCCTTGGGCGAGAAGATGAGCGGTCGCACCGTTCACATCACACAAAAGTCGGGTGTCGATGGTCGTCTGTTCGGTTCGGTGACGAACAACGACATCGCCGAGGCGCTGACGCGCATCGACTTCAAGGTGAGCAAGTCGCAAGTGCGCCTGCCCAATGGTCCGCTGAAGACTGTAGGCGAGCACACGGTGAGCGTGGCTCCGCACACCGATGTGGTGGTCGAGGTCAAGGTCGTTGTGGTCGGCGAAACCACTTAAGGTTTTCCTGCTTCGCACAAAAGGGTCGGCTTGCGCCGGCCCTTTTGCTTTGCTCACACAGATTTCCACTGGCTAGCCCCTGGATTTCCACAGCCTTGTACACACCCTCCGACTGAGGGCGCCCGTATCATTCTTCGATGGCCGTCGTATTCCCCAGCACTGAATTTCCTGCCCATTCGTCACGCAATGACGATGAGGTTTCGCGGCTGCGCATTCCGCCGCACTCCATCGAAGCCGAACAGAGCGTGATCGGCGGTTTGTTGATCGACAACAGCGCCTGGGACCGCGCGGGCGACCTGCTCACCGACAGCGACTTCTATCGCCATGAGCACCGCCTGATCTACGCCGCCATCGGCAATCTCATGAACGGCTCCAAGCCGGCTGACGTGATCACCGTGTTCGAGCGGCTGCAAAGCCTGGGCAAGGCTGAAGACTGCGGCGGCCTGGTCTACCTCAACGCGCTGGCGCAGAGCGTGCCCAGCGCCGCCAACCTGCGTCGCTACGCCGAGATCGTGCGTGAGCGCGCTGTGCTGCGCAAGCTGGTGGCCGCCAGCGATGAGATCGCCACGGCAGCGTTCAACCCGCAGGGCCGTCCGGTGCCGCAGATCCTTGACGAAGCTGAAAGCAAGATCTTCAAGATCGGCGAAGAAGGCTCTCGCTCGCGCCAGGGTTTCATCAGCATGGACACGCTGGTGGTGCAGCTGATCGACCGCGTGAACGAGCTGCACGAAAACGGCGCTGAAGAAGTGACGGGCGTGCGCACGGGCTTCTATGACATGGACAAGATGACGGCGGGTTTGCAGCCGGGCGACTTGATCGTGCTCGCCGCCCGGCCATCGATGGGCAAGACCGCCTTCGCCCTCAACATTGCCGAGCACGTGGCCGTCAACGAAGGCTTGCCCGTGGTGGTGTTCTCGATGGAAATGGGCGCCGCGCAGCTGGCGCTGCGGATGGTGGGTTCGCTCGGCCGCATCGATCAGAGCAACCTGCGCACCGGCAAGCTGCGCGACGACGAATGGGGCCGCCTTTCCGAAGCCGTTGAAAAGCTCGGCAAGACTTCGGTGTTCATTGACGAAGGCTCAGCCCTCACGCCGACCGAGCTGCGCGCCCGTGCCCGCCGCCAGGCCCGCCAATGCGGCCAGTTGGGCTTGATCGTGGTCGATTACCTGCAGCTGATGAGCGGCAGCGGCGGTGGCAGCGAAGAAAACCGCGCGACGGTGATCGGCGAAATCTCGCGCGGCCTCAAGTCGCTGGCCAAGGAACTGAAGTGCCCTGTCATCGCCTTGTCACAGCTCAACCGAAGCGTTGAAACCCGCACCGACAAACGCCCCATGATGAGCGACTTGCGCGAGTCGGGCGCTATTGAGCAAGACGCCGACGTCATCATGTTCATCTACCGCGATGACTACTACACCAAAGAGGCCAGCAAGGAGCCGGGTGTCGCCGAGATCATCATCGGCAAGCAGCGTAACGGCCCCACAGGCACGGTGAAGCTCGCGTTCCTCAAGCCCCTGACAAAGTTCGAGAACATGGCGCCGGGTAGTTCTGGCGCAGACATGTACTAGCGCGACAGTGCGTCCGTCGCTCGATCAGCCGATTGGGTGTGAACTAAATATCGAAAACCACCCGCCTGCGGCCGCTTGAATGAGGGGGCGCGCACGGCAAAGGGAGTCTCGCGAGCCTCAACCTGAGGGATGATTCGGGCTCGCGCGTATTTGCGCTGACAGCTCGGTCGAACTAAGGGAGTAATTTTTCGTGAACATCCTGGGACTCAGCGGCTTCGACAACGCCGTATCTTTCAAGCGCCGCCATTTCTCCGACCTGGAATCGCGGGCCTATCGCATTGCCCAGGGGTTTGATTCGGCCGCGGTGCTGCTGAAAGACGGCGCCGTGCAGTTCGGGATCGCCGAAGAGCGCATCTCGCGCGAGAAGGCCACGGGCGCCTTCCCGGTGCAATCGATCAAGGCCTGCTTGGCGCACTCGCACATCAGCCCAGGTGACATCGACTTTGTCGCCCACGCCTTCGACTACGGCCCCCACAAGGCCGGCATGCAGGAAGAGGCCTACTACCGGGCGCAGTACGACGAGGTGTATGACTCTTCGCTGCAGGTGCGCCGCCTTGAAGACAACTTCCCGGGTGTCGACTGGGCCAGCCGCTTCGTCGCCGTGCCGCACCACTTGGCCCACGCAGCCAGCGCCTTTTACCAAAGCGGTTTCACCGAGTCACTTGTCTTTGTGAGCGACGGCATGGGCGAGACCGACAGCATGACGGTCTACACCGCCCGCGGCGCTGACCTGAAGCTTATTGCCTCAGTGCCGGCCTTCCACTCGTTGGGCGTGCTCTACAGCGTCTTCACGCTGTACCTCGGCTTCGACTTCAACATGGACGAGTACAAGGTCATGGGCCTGGCGCCATTTGGCGACAAGCGCAAGTACTTCAACCAGGTGATGGAGCTGGTGCGCCTGAAAGACGATGGCACTTATGCCATCCCGCTGTTTGCGCAGAACCAGACCGTGCTGCAGCGTGAATCGCATTCCGGTGTGGTGGCTGCCATGGTCGAGCGCTTCGGCCCGGCCCGCACGCCAGAAGGCGAGATGAACCAGCACTACAAGGACCTGGCTGCCGCCATGCAGGCCGTGCTGCAGACGGTGCAGCTGCACGTGTTGCGTCACTTCGCCAACAGCACCGGGCTCGACAGCGTGTGCATGGCCGGTGGCGTGTCGCTTAACTGCACGGCCAACGGCATCATCAAGCGCAGCCGCCTGTTCCGCAATGTGTTCGTGCAGCCCGCAGCAGGCGACGACGGTGCCGCCCTGGGCGCAGCTCTCTACGTGCAACACACCCGCAAGCCCGGCACGCCCGCGCCGCGGATTGACGCGCCGCTGTGGGGGCCAGAGTACAGCCGCGACGAGATCAAGAAGGTGCTCGACGCGCGCACCGACATCGTCGTGCAGCAGTTCGACAACTTCGACGACGTGACTGCCGCCACCGCCGAGCGCCTCGAGCGCGGCGAGATCCTGGGCTGGTTCCAGGGCCGCATGGAATTCGGCCCGCGTGCCCTGGGCTGCCGCAGCATCATTGCCGACCCGCGGCCGGCCGACATGCGCAACCGCGTCAACATGCTGATCAAGAAGCGCGAGGGCTTTCGCCCCTTCGCCCCCGCTGTGGCTGCTGAGAAAGCCACCGAGTACTTCGAGATCGACGCCGGCGACGAAGAGACCTTCAATCACATGCTGTTCGTGCTGCCGGTGCGTCAGGCCTACCGCGACAAGCTGCATGCCATCACCCACATCGACGGCACGGCGCGAGTGCAGACCGTTACGCGCGATACCAACCAGCGCTTCTACGACCTGCTCAAGGCCTTCGAGGTCAAGGCCGGCCTGCCGGTGGTGCTGAACACTTCGTTCAACGTGCGTGGTCAGCCCATCGTATGCAACCCGGTCGAGGCAGTGGACACCTTCCTGTCCGCGGGGCTGGCTGCCCTGGTGATCGACAACTTCATCGTGACTGCGAAGAAATAAATGATGCGTGCTGAGCTTGCCCACCAGATCACCTATTGGCAGCAACAGGTGGCCGCTGCGGCACCTGCGTTCGAGTGGCCGATCGATCGGGCGCGCATGCCAGCACCTTCCTTCCTGCGCGAGAGCGCAACGCACGCCGTCTCGGTGCAACGCTGGAGCGCGGTGAAGCAGCTCAGCTCGGCCACCTCGGTCGATCCCTTCACCTTGGTCTTGGCCGCCACGGCCTTGCTGGCCTACCGCTACAGCGGTCAAGACGATCTCTGGATCGGCAGCGCCGCCACGGCGCGCGATGCCGACGGCAGCGAGCGCGCCAACCTCGTGGGTGTGCGCATCGAAGTGCCTGTCGACGGCAGCGTCGCCGACTTTGTGGCCGGCGTGCAGCGCTCTGTCGCGGTCACAGGCGAGCATCGCGATGCTCCTTTTTCGACCGTGGCTGCCGCGGCCGGCTCACCGCTGTTTCGCACCCTGGTGTTGCCTGAAGGTGTCGCCAGCCCGCTCTGGCAAGGCGCCCAGGCTCCGAACCCGCAGCGCATGGGTGCGCATGCAGCCGATTGCGATTTCGTGCTTTCGGTCGCATCGCAAGGTGAGGGCGCCGAGCTGCGCGTGCAGTACGACCCCGATCTCTTCGACGCCATCACTGTCGAACGCCTGCTCGGCCAGATCGACACCGTACTGGGCGCCATCGCCACCGGCGGCGACCTGCGCCTGCTGGCGGTGCCGCTCGTCACCGAAACGGAGCGTACGCGCCTGGTGGGCGAATGGAATCGCACCGACCGCGAGTACGACCGCCAGACCTCCGTGCACGCGCTGATAGAAGCGCAAGCCCAGAAGACCCCCGATGCGCCGGCCCTTGTGTTCGCGGGTGAGACGCTCAGCTACGCCGAGCTCGACGCCAGTGCCAACCGCCTCGCGCACCTGCTCATCAGCAAAGGCGTGGGCCCCGACGTGCCCGTGGGCGTGTGCATTGAGCGCTCAGCCACGATGGTGATTGCCGTGCTCGCCGTGCTGAAGGCCGGTGGCGCCTACATCCCGATGGACCCGAGCTACCCGGCCCAACGCATTGCGTACATGGCCGAAGACTCGCACGTGCGCCTGGTGCTGGCCGACCACGCCATTGCGGGTGCCGGCGCTGAAGTGCTGCGCGTCGAATCCATTCCCGAAGCCGACTTCCCTGATACCAGCCCCGGCTCGCGCTGCAACTCAAACAACCTCGCCTACATCATCTATACCTCGGGTTCGACCGGCAACCCCAAGGGGGTGATGATCGAGCACCGCAACGTCGTCAACTTCTTCGCGGGCATGGACGACCGCCTGGGCACAGAGCCCGGCATCTGGCTGGCCGTCACCAGCCTGTCGTTCGACATCTCGGTGCTGGAGCTGCTCTGGACACTGAGCCACGGCTTCCAGATCGTGATGCACGCCTCGCGCCCTGCGCCTGCGCGCGGCGCCACGGCCGCAGCCATGGACTTCGGCCTCTTCTACTTCGCAAGCGACGAGGGCGAATACGCCAACGCAAAGGGCCGCGAGAAGTACAAGCTGCTGCTCGACGGTGCCAAATTCGCCGACGACAACGGCTTCCTCGCCGTCTGGACGCCCGAGCGCCACTTTCACACCTTCGGTGGCCTCTACCCCAGCCCGGCGGTCGCGGCGGGTGCGCTGGCCGTGCACACGCAGCGCGTGAAGATTCGCGCCGGCAGCGTGGTGCTGCCCTTGCACAACCCGGTGCGCGTGACCGAAGAATGGTCGCTGGTCGACAACTTGTCCGAAGGCCGCGTCGGCATTTCGTTTGCTTCCGGCTGGCAGCCGCAAGACTTTGCGCTCGCGCCGCAGAACTATGCTGACCGCCACAACTTGATGTTCCAGGGCATCGAGACGATCCGCGCCCTCTGGCGGGGTGAAGAGCGCGTGATGCCGGGCGGCGACGGCAAGCCGGTGAGCGTCAGCACGCGGCCGCGCCCGGTGCAAGCCGAGCTGCCCATCTTTGTGACGGCGGGGGGCTCGCCCGAAACCTTCCGCAAAGCCGGTGAGATCGGTGCCAGCGTGCTCACCCATCTGCTGGGCCAGTCGGTCGAGCAGTTGGCCGACCGCATTGCTGTCTACCGCAAGGCCTGGCGTGACCACGGTCATGCAGGCGAGGGCCGTGTGGCCCTGATGCTGCACACCTTTGTGTCCGACGATCCCGCCATGGTGCGCAAGACGGTGCACCAGCCGCTGAAGAACTACCTCAAGGGCTCGGTGGGTTTGTTCGCGCCGGTCGCGGCCGCCAAGGGCCTGGACGTCAACAACCTCTCGCCCCAAGACCTCGAAGACCTGGCC
The DNA here is from genome assembly GCF_046595475.1 of Rhizobacter sp. Lineage (GTDB taxonomy): Bacteria > Pseudomonadota > Gammaproteobacteria > Burkholderiales > Burkholderiaceae_C > Rhizobacter. The sequence goes on along the minus strand of NZ_JBKJOQ010000066.1, from coordinate 40,932 downwards.
GAGTTCGCCTTCGAGCGCTACTTCGAAACCAGCGGCCTGTTTGGCACGCCTGAGACCTGCGCTCCTTTCGTGGCCCAGCTCAAGGCGCTCGGTGTGGACGAGTTGGCCTGCCTGATCGACTTCGGCATTCCCGCCGCCACGGTGCTCGCCAACTTCGGCCACCTCAACGTGCTGCGCCAGCTTTGCGGCGGCCTGGGCACGGTGAATGTCGAGCCAAAGTCTGTTGGCGACATGCTGCGCGAGCACGCTGTCACCCACATGCAGTGCACGCCGTCGATGGCCAGCATGCTGGTCGGTGACGCCGAGCAAGCCGCTTCGCTGGCGTCGCTCAAGCGCATGATGGTCGGCGGCGAAGCGCTGTCTGAAACGCTGGCCTCCGAGCTGCGAGCGGCCATGCCGCAAGGTCGGTTGACCAATATGTACGGGCCCACCGAAACCACAGTCTGGTCGACCACGCATGATGTTGATGCAGCGGCAGGTGCGGTGCCCATCGGCAGCCCCATCGCCAACACCCAGGTTTATGTGCTCGATGCCGCGCTCAACCCGGCGCCCGCTGGCGTGGTCGGTGAGCTCTACATTGGTGGCGAGGGCGTGACACGCGGCTACTTCGAGCGCCCCGAGTTGACGGCCGAGCGCTTCGTTGCCGACCCGTTCACAGGCGCGCGCATGTACCGTACCGGCGACCTCGCGCGTTATCGCGCCAATGGCACGCTCGACTTCCTCGGCCGTGTCGACTTTCAGGTGAAGCTGCGTGGCTACCGCATCGAGCTGGGCGAGATCGAATCGGCCCTGCGCCGTGACGCGGCTGTGGCCGAAGCGGCCGTCATGGTCCAGGAAGACACGCCTGACGACAAGCGCCTGGTGGCTTACTTGGTCGCCCGCGCCGGCCAGACGATCGACGTCGATGGCCTGCGCAACCAGCTTCGTGCCCAGTTGGCCGAGTTCATGGTGCCGTCTGCGTTCGTCGTGTTGGCCGAGTTCCCGCGCACGCCGAACAACAAGCTCGATCGCAACGCGCTGGCCAAGGCTTCGCTGGTGGCCGCGGCACCTGCCGAGCAAACGTCGACTCAGGTACCAGGCCGCGTCGTCGCCAGTACCGCGGGTGGCGTCGCCCTGGCCGACCTGCAAGCGCAGATCGCCACCATCTGGCGCGAGGTGCTGAAGGTGACCAACGTGGGCGTGCGTGAAAACTTCTTCGACTTGGGCGGTCACTCGCTGCTTGTCGTCCATGTGCTGAACAAGGTGCGCGCCATCAGCTCGAAGGAAATCGGCATGACTGACATGTTCCGCTTCCCAACGGTGGAGTCGCTCGCCGCCCATTTGCATGTGGAGCCGGGAGATACTGATTCGGCGCAGCAAACTCTGTCGGGCGCGCGACAACGTGCGGCGGCGCGCCGCGGACGCCTGCGCAATGCCTGACCGCCGCTGGCGTTGGCCGGTGGCTGGTTTTGATGTTGCGCGAGTGGCATACACAAAACGTGAAGAGGGAGGGCGGCAATGACTCGACGCCTTAAGCGCGCGCGCGCTGTATCGAGCTACAAATACATGGGTGGCTTCACCTTGCTGGAGCTCTTGGTTGTGGTGGCGATCATTGCGCTGCTCGCGGCTTATGTGGGGCCCAAGTATTTCTCTCAGGTCGGCAAGTCGGAGCAGAGCGTGGCGAAGTCGCAGGTCGGCTCGTTCAGCCGCGCCTTGGGCGCGTACCGGCTCGATGTCGGCAACTTTCCCAGCACGGAAGAGGGGCTCAACGCGCTGTTGGTGAAGCCGCCGACCGCGACCAAGTGGAACGGGCCTTACCTCGAAAATGCCGTGCCCATGGACCCATGGGGCGCTCCCTACGAGTACCGTTCACCGGGTGCGAACGGTGAAGACTTCGACATCGCTTCATACGGCAAGGACAAGCAGCCCGGCGGCGATGGCGATGCTGCCGACGTCAAGAACCACTGATCCGGGTTCGCGCGGCCATGCATTTCGAAGTTCGAGCGCTCGACGAGGCCTCACAGCAGGTCATCACGGCGTCGCTAGACGCGCTGGATGAGCACGACGCCCGCGCCCAACTTCAGGCGCGGCAGCTCACGCCCATCGAGCTGGTGCAGCGCTCCCAGATGCGCTGGTTGCGTCGCACCGAGCCTTTCTCGGTAGGCCTCTTTGCGCAGGAGCTGAATGCGCTGGTGGGGGCGGGTCTTAGCCTGATCGAGAGCCTGGAGGCGTTTGCCGAAAAGGAGCGCAGGCCGGGCACCAAGACGATTCTGGAGCGGCTCATCACCTCGCTGCGCGAAGGCCATCGTTTCTCCTCAGCGCTTCGCGCCCAAGGCGAGTTTTTTCCACCGCTCTTCATCGGCATCGTCGAGGCTGCCGAAGGCACGGGCGAGCTGGCACCGGCGCTCGAGCGCTACATCAGCTATTCGCAGCGCGTGCAGGCGGTGCGCCAACGCATGATCAGCGCGGCCATCTACCCTGGCATCTTGCTGGGGGTGGGCGGGCTGGTGTCACTCTTCCTGATGGGCTGGGTCGTGCCGCGTTTTGCATCGGTGTACCGCAGCGGTGGCAAGTCGCTGCCCTGGGGTTCGGAGCTGTTGCTGAACTGGGGTCAGTTCGTGGGGCAACACTCGGTCGCGCTGCTGGGCGGGCTGGTGGTGGCGGCGCTGCTGCTCGCATGGTGGGTGCGCTCGGTGTCTCAGCGCGAAGCATGGTCTGGCGTGGCGGGGTTGGTGCCCGGTGTGACGCGGTGGCTGGAGCTGCTGACGCTGTCGCGCCTCTTCCTCACGCTGGGGCTGCTGCTGAAAGGTGGTTTGCCCATTCAGCACGCATTGCTCCTGTCGCGCAGTGTTTTGCCGGCGGCCCGTGCGGCGCTCATTGACACCGTCACCCTGCGCGTGACCGAAGGTTGGTCGCTGTCGGCGGCGCTCGACGAAGCGGGCCTGAGCACGCCCATTTCGTCGCGCTTCGTTCGCGCCGGTGAGCGCTCGGGCCAGGTGGCCGAAATGCTGCACCGTGCCGCGCTGTATCACGACGCCGAAACAGAGCGCTGGGTCGACCGTTTCTCGCGTGTGTTCGAGCCGGTGTTGATGGCCGGCATCGGCCTGGTGATCGGTGTCATCGTGTTGCTGCTTTACATGCCCATCTTTGATTTGGCCGGGAGCATTCAGTGAGGATCACGCCCGACCTGTGGGAGCGCTTGCGCCTGAGCCGCGGCGCGGCCACCACCGTGCTGGCGCAGGCCCTGGAGATCTCTGAGCGTGTGGCCGTGGCGAGCCTCGCGCGCGAGTTCGGCATGCCGTGCTTCGAGACGCTGCATCTTCAGCAACGGGAGCCCGCATTCGACCGCTTGCCCCTGGCCCGCGCGCAGCAGCGGCGTGCCGTGCTGTTGCGCGCCTTGCCTGAAGACACCGGCGTTGCTTATGTGGCTGTGTTGCCCGACCCTTTTGACCGCGACCTGCAGGTGCAGCTAGAAGAATGGGCCGGTGCACCGGTGCGCATCGCGCTTGCCACGCCCGATGACATCCATGCTTACCTGAACCAGCAAGAGGCCCGCTCCAAGGCGATGGAAACCCTGGCGCCAGCCTCCGCAGGAGAGCCTGGTGACAAAGACACCACCGAGGTGTTGTCGCTCGCCACCTTGTCCGAAGCGCAAAGCCCTGCGGTGCGTTTGCTGAACTCGACGCTCTACGACGCCTTGCGCGCCGGCGCCAGCGATGTGCACCTCGAATCCACGGCCAATGGCCTGGTGCTGAAGTACCGCATCGACGGTGTGCTCGATGCCGTGGCCCAGCCGCCGGGTCGGCAGCTGGCCGAGCAGGTGATCTCGCGGCTGAAGGTTTTGTCGGACCTGGACATCGGCGAGCGCCGCGTGCCGCAAGACGGCAGCTTCCGCGTGATGGCGCAAGACCGCCCGATCGACCTGCGTGTCTCGGTGATGCCCAGTGTGCACGGTGAAGACGCCGTGATCCGCATCCTCGACAAGCAGGCCGTGATCGAAGCCCACGGGCGGCTCACGCTGGAGGCGCTGGGCTTCGAGGCGAGCACGCTGACGGTGTTGCGCGACCTGATCGAGGCGCCTTACGGCTTGCTGCTGGTGACTGGCCCCACCGGCTCAGGCAAGACCACCACGCTGTACGCCGCGCTGTCAGAGACCCACACCGGGCGCGAGAAGATCATCACCATCGAAGACCCTGTCGAATACCACCTGCCGGGCGTGCTGCAAATCCCGGTGAACGAGAAAAAGGGGCTGACCTTTGCGCGCGGCTTGCGCTCAATCTTGCGGCACGACCCCGACAAAATCATGGTCGGCGAAATTCGCGACCGCGACACCGCCGAGATCGCAGTGCAATCGGCATTGACCGGCCACATGGTGCTGTCGACGGTGCACGCCAACAACGTGTTCGACGTGTTTGGCCGCTTCATGCACATGGGGCTAGACCCCTACGCGCTGGCCTCTGCGCTCAACGGCATCTGGGCGCAGCGCTTGTTGCGCATCAACTGCCAGCATTGCGTGCAGCCCTATGCGCCCGAACCGCATGAGTTGCAGCGTTTTGGTTTCAGCACCGAAGAGGCCTCTGGCTACCGATTCATGCGCGGCCTGGGCTGTGGCGACTGCCGTGGCACAGGCTATCGAGGCCGCAAAGCCGTGGCCGAGGTGCTTCGGCTGGACGACGAGTTGCGCGAGATGGTCGCCGCCAAGGAGCCCATCCGTCGCCTGAAAGAGGCCGCACGGCTGCGCGGCACGCGCAGTTTGGCGGAAGCGGCGTTGAGCCTGGTGCGCCGTGGCGAAACTACGCTGGAGGAGGTGCGACGTGTCACGATGGCAGCGTGAGCACCTGATGCTGGGGCTGGACGGCACAGCCTTGCTGCGTACCGGCGCACCCGCATCTGCATTCGATGCAGGTGAAGCTGTTGTTCCGTGGACGTCCACCCGACTGCGCGAAGCCATGCGCGCCTGCATGCAGTCGGGGCTGAAGTACGGCTCGGTGCAGGTGCTGGTGTGCGCCGATCTCTGCCGCCATTTCGTTCAACAGCCACCCGCGGGCTTGCGCTCGCTGGCCGAGCTGCAGTCGCTGAGTGCAGCGCGTGCAAGCCAACTCTTTGGCAGTAAGCCTGCCGAGTGGTCGGTCGTGGCCGACTGGAGCCTGGTGAGGCCTTTCGTTTGCGCTGCCATGCCCGCCGCGCTGCTGCAGGCTTTGCAGCAGGCTGCAGCAGAGTTGTCGCTGTCGTTGACAGTCGAGTCGGCCGTGCTGGCAGCGCTGGAACGCGTGATGCCTCTGGCACCGGCAGAGGGTTTCATGGGCTGGGTGACGCCGCGAGCTGCCGTTCTCGCTCACGTGGGGCCACTAGGCGTGACGGCGCTGCGCTGCCTGCGCCGCGCCGCCGATCTGGCCACCGCAGACCTCATGGCGTTGCTGGCCCGCGAGGTGGTGCAAGAAGGCCTGCGGGCCAACCTGCAGGGCAGGGCGCTGCATCTGGTGAATGCAGGCTTGTCAGCCGACGTGGGGCAGGGCGCCGAAGCGGTGCAAGTGCGCAGCCTTGATGCCCCTGCTGCGTTGCCAGCGAGTCTTGAGCGCGACACCGAAGCGGCATGGGCCAGCCGGCTCGCGGCCCTTGCCAGTGCGCAGGCATGACACCATGAAACCGCTGCGCTCCCTCAGCTTTGCTTCGCCTTCGTTTGCCTGGTTGTTCGGGCACCGCGCAAATCGGCGCTCACGACAGTTGGCGGTGGTGGGGCTCGCCTTGACGGCGGTGTGCCTGCTCACGGCGGCAGGGGTTTGGCTTGACCTGCGGATGCAGCGGTCGGAGCGGCAAGACTCCCTGGCGGCGACCGAGCAGCGGGCGAGCCGAAACGCACGGCCGCCCACGCGGCCCGCATCGGCGCCCGCCTTTAGCGCCGCCGAGCGGGTGCGCATCAACCGGCTCGTGCGGCGCCTGAACACGCCGTGGCCTTCGATCTTTGCAGCACTGGAGACCCAGGCCTTGCCGGGGGTTGCCGTGTTGTCCGTAGAACCAGACGTGGAGCGCGGCGCCCTGCGCGTGCATACCGAAGGCCCGTCGCTGGACGAGCTTCTGCGCCATGCCGCGCGGGTGCAGGAATCCCCGCAATTCGCAGGCATGCAGTTGCTGCGCATCGACCCCGAAGAAGCGAAGGGCGGCTCCGAGATGTCGCGCTTGAGTTTTGACCTGGTGCTGACCCGATGACCCCCATCGTCCCGAAGCCAATATCTCCGCCGCGTCGCGCCGACCCGCGGGGTTGGCTAGGCCTGGGTTTCTGGCGCCACGGGCTGTGGCTGCCATTGGCGCTGGCCATGCTGCTCGCGGCAGGTCTGTTGGTACGCGAGGCGGTGGCCCTCAGGGCAAGCCTGCGGCCTGTCGAGGGCGCTGCCCTGGCGACGCCGTCGCCGGCATCGCCGTCAACCTCGCCCGCGGCAGCCGAAGAGCCGCACATCAGCGCGTGGCGCCAGGTGCTGGTGCCCTCCAAAGAGTCGACGCAATTGGTGCGTCGCCTGGTGGAGCTGACCCAGCCCGAGCTCGCTTGGCAGCGCGCGCAGTTTCAGCAGACCGAAGACCTTGCGCTGGGCGTGGTGCAGCTGCAAATCACGGTGCCCGTGAGTGGCGAGTACCGGCAGATGCGCAAGTCTCTCGACCGTGCGCTGCTCGAGATGCCCAATCTTTCGCTCGACCAGGTGATGTTCAGGCGCCAGCAGGCGAGCGACTCGCAGTTGGAGTCGCGGCTGCGCTTCTCTTTGTGGCTGGACGCCTCGCGTGGTCCGGCCAATGCACCGGAGCCCAAACCGTGAAGATCACGCTGCCCAAGGGGCGCCTGGTCGTGCTGCTGCCCGTGTTGGCGCTGGCAGCCTACCTGGCCGTGTTCGGCGACAAGACGCCGCAGGGCGCAGCCAAAGCCGCGGTGCCGCTGGCTCGGCCCACCGCAGCGGCGGCAGCCCTGGCCCGCGCGCCACAAGTCGCGACCAACCGCAAACTCGCAGTGCCGCTGGAGCGAATTGAAGCGGTGATGCCGCGGGGTCAGCTGATGAGCGCTGCTTCGGCACCATCGGCAAACTTGTTTGCAAGCCCCACGTGGTCGGCCCGGCCACAGCCCGCTCTTGCACCTGCGCAGCCCCTGGCTGCACAGCCTGTGCCCCCAGCAGTGCCGAGCTACCGCGTGCTCGGCAAGAAGCTGGAAAACGACAGCTGGGAGGTCTATCTCGGGCGCGACGATTCAAGCGTGATCGTTCGCGCCGGTGACACATTGGACGGCACCTGGCGCATCGACGCCATCGACCCACCCAGCATGTTGATGACCCACCTGCCCAGCGGGGCTGCACAGAGCCTGGCCATTGGAGATTCGCGGTGAAAGAAAAGCAGATGAGCAGCTTGTGGAGGGTATGCGCAGCGATGATCGCTTGCGCGGCCCTGTGGGGCTGCGCGGCGCAGACAGCCTACCGAGACGGGCAAGACAAGGTGGCGCAAGGCCAGCTCAACGAGGCGCTGGTGCGCTTCCAAGAGGCTGCTCGCATCGAGCCGGGCTCAGTCGAATACCGAGTGGCTTACTTGCGCACTCGCGACCGGCTCATCGAGGCCAACCTCGCGCGCGCGGGGCAGTCTCGTGACCGTGGTGAGCTCGATGCAGCCGAGCAGCAATACCGCCTGGCGTTGGCGCTCAACGGCACCGAAGAGCGCGCTTTGCAGGGCGTGAGGCAACTTGACCAGCAGCGCCGCTGGGACCGTCTGGTCAGAGAGGCCGAAACGGCCGCGATGAAAAAAGACTGGGATGAGGTGCGTGCACGCCTGACACCGGTCTTGCGAGAGAACCCAGGGCATCGCCGTGCGCAAGACTTGCTAAGGCAGGCGGCCGACGCCACCAGCAAGCTCAACGAAGCCGCAAGCAGCAGCGACAAGACCCTCGCCGCTGCCTACCGCAAACCCGTCACCATCGAGTTTCGCGACACCGCGATCAAGACCGTGTTTGAGGTGCTGGCGCGTTCATCGGGTCTGAACTTCATCTTCGACAAAGACGTGAAGACCGAGCAGAAGGCCTCGATCTTCCTGAAGAACTCGACTGTGGAAGCAGCCGTCAACATGCTGCTGATGTCGAACCAGCTGGACCAGCGCGTGCTCGATGCCAACACGGTGTTCATCTACCCCAGCACAGCGGCCAAGCAGAAGGACTACCAGCAGCTCACGGTGCGCAGCTTCTACCTGGCGTATGCAGATGCCAAGACGGTGGCGGCCACGCTGAAAAACCTGCTGAAGCTGCGCGACCCGATCGTTGATGAGAAGCTCAACATGGTGATGGTTCGCGACTCACCTGAGGCCATTCGCGTGGCGGAGAAAGTGGTGGCGCTGCACGACATACCGGAAGCCGAGGTCATGCTTGAGGTCGAGATTCTCGAAGTCAAGCGAACGCGCCTGCTCGACCTCGGCGTGCGCTGGCCCGACCAGCTGAGCCTGACGCCGCTGCCCTCGGTCACCGGTGCGGCGCTCACGCTCACCGATTTGCGCAACCTCACGAGCAACACCGTCGGTGCGGCTGTGGGGCCGCTGTCTATCAATGCGAAGAAGACCGACACCGACGCCAACATTTTGGCCAACCCGCGCATCCGCGCGCGCAACCGCGAGAAGGCCAAGATCCACATCGGCGAGCGCGTGCCCAACATCACCGCGACATCCACTTCCACCGGCTTCGTTGCCGAGTCGGTGAACTATGTGGATGTGGGCCTCAAGCTCGACGTGGAGCCCACGGTCTATCTCGACAACGAGGTGGCCATCAAAGTGTCTCTGGAGGTCAGCAACATCATCAGCCAGGTGCAAACGAAGTCGGGCACGCTGGCCTACCAGATCGGCACCCGCACCGCGAGCACGACGCTGCGTTTGAAGGATGGCGAGAACCAAGTGCTGGCCGGTTTGATCAATGACGAAGACCGGCGTTCGGCCAACAAGGTGCCCGGCCTGGGAGAGATACCGTTGCTCGGGCGCTTGTTCGGCAACCAGGCCGACGACAACGCCAAGACCGAGATCGTTCTGTCGATCACGCCGCGCGTGCTGCGCAATGTGCAGCGCCCCGATGCGGCGGGGCAGCAGTTCGAGTCGGGTACAGAGACCAACACCGGAAGCCCGGGGTCGTCTGCAGCCCCTGCGCGCATGCCTGCTGCTGCCGGCAGCTCACCGTCGGCTGCGACCTCAGCCACAAATGCAGCGGTGAATGCGGCGGCCACGCCAGCAGCCAACAGTGCAGCGGCGGTCGGCCTGTCAAATCCGATCGTGCCCACCGCGGTCGGTCCCGGCATCCAGACGCCGCCGGTCAACACCGTCACCGCCCGCTGGGATGCGCCCCTCAGCGCGCGCGTGGGCGACGTGATCACCGTCAACTTGGTGACGCAGAGCGATCAGCCCGTCACGGCGATGCAACTGGTGCTCGGGCTCGAGGCAGCTTCAGCGCAGGTCACCGGCGTGACCGAAGGCAACTTCTTGCGCCAGGGGAACGCCACCACCACCTTCAACAGCCAGGTCGACCCGTCGGGGCAGGTGCTGGTCACGGGCGTGCGCAGCGGTGGAACAGGCGCCGCCCTTGAAGCGCCGTTGCTGAGCTTGAGCCTGAGGGTCACGGCACGCCCTGCCAATGGCGAGCTGCGTGTGCAAGTGCTCAACTTGTCGCCAGTCGGGTTGCTCGGGCGGGCAATGGCGGGGCAGTTGCCGGTGCCCCTGGTCATCAGCGTGCTGCCATGAAAGGGCGTGGCTTCACGCTGATCGAGCTGCTGGTGACCTTGGCGATCCTGTCGGTGCTCGCCACTGTGGCGGTGCCCTTGGCCCAGCTCCAGGTTCAACGCGCCAAAGAGCAAGAGCTTCGAATGGCACTGCGCGAGATTCGCATGGCCATCGACACCTACAAGCGCGCAGCCGATGAAGGCCGCATTGCGCGTGAGATCGGGGCGACGGGCTACCCGATGGCGCTCGACATGCTGGTGCAGGGCGTGGAAGACCGGCGAGACCCCAAGCGCCGCAAGCTCTTCTTTCTGCGGCGCCTGCCGCGCGACCCGTTCGCCCCCGATGAAGTGACGAACGATGCCGACACCTGGGGCCAGCGCGCCTACGCCAGCGAGCCCGATGACCCTCAAGCAGGTGACGACGTCTACGACGTTTACTCGCGCAGCGCTCTGGTGGGGCTCAATGGCGCGCCCTATCGCCGGTGGTGAGCAAGATGCAAAAGCAGTGCGCCCTGGGTTTCACGCTGATCGAGCTGTTGGTGGTGCTCGCAATCGTGGCGACGCTGCTCACGCTCACGGTGCCGCGCTACTACGGCAAGGTCGACGCCAGCAAGGAGATCGTGCTCCGCGAGAACCTGCGCACCACGCGCGACGTGCTGGGCAAGTTCTACGGCGACACAGGCCGCTTCCCCGAGACGCTCGACGAGCTGGTGGAGAAGAAGTACCTTGCCGCCGCGCCGCTAGACCCCATCACCGACTCATCGAGCAGCTGGACGCTCGTGCCGGTACCCGAAGGCTATCGCGGCGTGGTGTATGACATCCGCAGCACCGCACCCGGGCTCGGGGCCAACGGCAAGCCCTATGCAGAGTGGTAGCCGCGCCAACGCCTGCCGGGGCTTCAGCTATTTGCTGTTGATGGTGGTGATGGCCGTGCTGGCGGTGACGGCCGGCGCGGTGTCTGCGGGGCAGAACGTGTTTCGCCGCCAGTCGGAGCAGGGGCTGCTCGGTGCGGGCGAGGAGCTTCGGGCGGCGCTCATCAGCTACCGCTCGGTGGGCGGCGGCGGCGTGAGATCGGGGCCGAAGGAGTTGGTCGATCTTTTGCGCGATCCTCGCGAGCCCGGAGTGCGCCGCCATTTGCGCCGTGTTCCGATCGATCCGCTGACGGGCATGGCAACCTGGGGTGTGGTGCGCGACGCCCTCGGTGACATCGCCGCGGTCTACAGCTTGGCGGAGGGGCAACCGATCAAGCGCGAGGGCTTCGAGCCGGTGCAAGTGGGGTTCGACAATGCCGACTCTTATGCGCAATGGCTGTTTGGCGTGGGTCTTGTGGCGCGATAGCGTGCGGGCGAGATTCGCTGACCCATCGCGAGTCAACCCACCGAAGTGAGGGGGGCTCTGGGCATCGCTTCGTCACGCAAAAGACGTGGGCGAGGCGCAATAATCGGATCAACAAATCGACGGGCCTGCAACGGGCCTGTACAAGGGAGGGTGTCATGCAGATAGGTGTTTCAGCAGCCGTGCGCGGCTTGTGCAAGCTGGCTTTTTTTGGGGCCATGCTCGCGGGCGCAGCTGGGCAGGCAAATGCCTACAGCTTGACGGTGAACCCGGCCAGTCAGACGACCAACATCGGCAGTGAGATCGGCATCACCGTCACGGCGGCTGATCTTTTCCCTGGCGGCCTGGGCAGCTACAACCTCGACCTGTCCTTTCAAGACGGCGTGCTCGGTTTTGATCGCGTGGTTGATGGCTTCGGCATGGGCGGTGCATTCGGCCTCAGCTATGCGCTGAGCGGCAGCGTGCTGACGCTCACCGACACCTCTCTGGATGACGTAGACACGCTGCTGGCGCTGCAGAACCCGAGCTTCGCCTTGTTCACCGTTTACTTCAATGCCTTGAGCGAAGGCACCAGCTTCCTGTCGCTGTCGGGCATCACGCTGTCCGATGCGTTCGGTACAGAAGTCGACTACACCGCCACGGGCGGCACGGTCACCGTGCAAGCCGTTTCTGCAGTGCCCGAGCCCAGCACCTTGTCGCTGATGGTGGTGGGCGGCCTGGCGGGCCTGTGGCTGCGCCGGCGCAACGCCACCGCTCGCTCCAGAGGCTAGGCGCACCACGCGCCGGCCCACCGCTCAAAGCTGTACCGCAGGCGGCCTTAGGGCCGCACTGACTCGCGTCAGGCCCACGGCATCGTGGCGCCATAAGAGGGAGAAAAACCATGCGTAGCCTCTATCAATCATTGGCGAAGAGCGTCTTCGCGCTGGCACTGACACTCGTCGGTACCGGCGCATGGGCCTTGAAGTGCGACGTCGACAACAACGGCCGCATCGACCGTGTCGACATCGGCCTGATCCAGCAGGCCATCGTGGCCAAGGCCCCGGTGACCGGGCCAGACGACCCTCGCGACGCAGACGACAACGGCGTAATCAATGCCGTCGACAGCCGCATCTGCGTCTTGCGCTGCCGCTACGCGAGCTGCGCGGTGAACGGCGCACCCGTGGCGAACGCCGGGCCCGACGGCACCGTGCGCGTGGGCGAGCGTGCGACCCTCAGCGGCGCGGCCTCCAGTGACCCCGATGGCAACCCTCTGACCTACGCCTGGGCGTTCACCAGCCGACCCGCTGGCAGCGCCGCCGCCTTGAGCGGCGCGACCAACGTCAACCCCAGCTTCGTTGCAGACCGCGCCGGCAACTACATAGTGCAACTGGTGGTCAACGACGGCACCGTGAGCAGCGTGGCCGCCAGCGTCACCATCAGCACCCGCAACTCTGCCCCGGTGGCCAACGCCGGGACCGACCAGACCGCACGCGTGGGTGACACCGTGGCGCTCGATGGTCGGCTGAGCAGCGACGTCGACGGCGATCCACTCACCTACGCTTGGCGCATCGTCAGTGCGCCGGTCGGAAGCACCGCGGTGTTGAGCAGCACGGCAGCGGTTCAACCCACGCTCAGCATCGGCGCGGCAGGCAGCTACGAAATCGAACTGATCGTGAGCGATGGCAGCATCGCCAGCCCACCCGACACGGTGCTGATCTCCACCACCAACTCTGCGCCGGTCGCCCGCCCGGGCAACAACCGCTCGGTGACGCTCGGCACCCTGGTGCAGCTCGACGGCAGCGTGAGTTCTGACGTCGATGGCAATGCACTGACCTATTCCTGGTCGCTGCTCAGCCGCCCGGCGGGAAGCACCGCGGCCCTCAGCAACCCTGTGGCCGTCAACCCGAGCTTCACCGCCGATCGGGCAGGCAACTATGTGGTCCAGCTGATCGTCAATGACGGCTTGGTCAACAGCGCCCCGGCGAGTCTTACCGTCAGCACAGACAACGCAGCCCCCACCGCCAACGCCGGCCCTGACCAGACCGTGCCACTGAGCGCCAGCGTGCAGCTCAGCGGCAGTGCGTCGACTGATCCAGAAGGCGGCCCGCTCACCTACACATGGGCGCTGACCGCGCGCCCCGCGGGCAGCACCGCCGTGTTGAGCAACCCCGCGTTGGTGAACCCGAGTTTCATCGCCGATCGACCGGGCACCTACGTGGCCCAGCTGATCGTGGGCGACGGCGTGCTCAGCAGCGCACCCGACACGGTGATCATCAGCACCCAGAACTCACGCCCCGTGGCCGATGCCGGCGCGGCGCAAGCCGTTGAAACCGGCAGCGTCGTTCAACTCAATGGCAGCGCCAGCCGCGACGCCGATGGCGATGCACTGACCTACAGCTGGAGTTTCACCTCACGCCCGGCCGGCAGTGCCGCTGTGCTTAGCAGTCCCACCGCGATCAGCCCCAACTTCGTGGCTGACCTGGCAGGCAGCTATGTCGCGCAGCTCATCGTCAGCGACGCCAGCCTGTCCAGCGCGCCAGCCACCGTGCTCGTCACCGTCACCACGACCAACCGTGCCCCGGTGGCCGTGGCCGCCGCCAACCCCACCGGTGTGAACGTGGGCGCCACCGTCAGCCTGAGCGCTGCCGGTTCCAGCGACCCCGATGGCAACCCCATCACCTACGCCTGGAGCGTCGCCCTGCGGCCCGCCGGCAGTGCCGCCAGCGTCAACAACCCGAGCGCGGCCAGTGCCAGCCTGGTGCCTGACGTGGCGGGCAGCTACATCGTGCAGCTGACCGTGTCCGACGGCTCGCTGAGTGCCAGCGCCACGGCCAACTTCACCGCCACTGCGGTGGTGGCCAACCGGCCGCCGGTCATCGTGACCACTGCGCAAACGTCTGCCACGGCAGGCGCGCCTTACGCCTACGACGTCGATGCAACCGACCCGGACGCAGGCGACACGCTGATTTACTCGTTGACCGCCGCACCCGCCGGCATGGCCATCAACCCCGCCACAGGCCTCATCACCTGGACGCCGACGCTGGCGCAGCTGGGCAGCCAGGCCGTGACAGTGCGCGTGGCAGACGCCGCCGGTTTGTTCGCAACGCAAAGCTTCACGGTGACCGTCTCCGATGCGGCCACGGCCTTGCAAGTGGCGGCGAGCTTGACGCCAGCCATCGCGAACGCGGGTGAAACCATCACGCTCACAGTGCTGGTCTCTGGCGGCAATGGTGGCGCCGTCACGCGTAGCGCCACGCTCGACGGCACCTCGCTGGTGCTGAACGGCGCAGGCGTCGCCACCTTTGCTGCGCCCGCCACGGGAGTGCACCGTGTCGTCGTGCGCGCCGAGTCGGCCGCCGTGAACGGCACTGCTCCTGCACCGCAGGTGCGTGAGTTCATCCTGACCGTGCGCGATGCCACCGACACCACAGCGCCAGTCGCCGCTATCACCACACCGGCAGCCAACAGCGAAATCTTGGCGCCGGTGCCTGTCACCGGCACGGCCACCGATGCGCACTTTGCCTATTACCAATTGCTGCTGCGCCCGGCGGGCTCCAGCAGCTCTGCCTGGGTCGAGATTTATCGCGGGCTGAGCGCGGTGAGCAACGGCGTGCTCGGCACGCTCGATCCTTCGCGCGTCAGCAATGGCGTGTACGAGCTAGGCTTGAACGTCGTCGACGTCAACGGGCGGGCCACGAGCGTGGTGGTGCCTATCGAGATTTCGCGCGATCGCAAGATCGGTCAGTTCCGCATGAACTTCACCGACATCCGTGTCGATGCCAGCGGCATGCCGCTGGTGCTCAGTCGCACATATGACAGCTTAAAGAAAGACGTTATGGGCGACTTCGGCTGGGGCTGGAGCGCCGACTCGCAAGACGTGAGCGTGCGCAAGAACATGGTGTTCGGGCAGCAATGGAATGTGACCACCAGTGGCTTCAATATCTGTCTGCGGCCTGCAGGCCAGCGTCGTGTCACCGTCACGCTACCCGACGGTGGTGTGTACCGCTTCAATGCACGCAACCAGCCGGAGTGCGCCTTTGCCCAGGTGCCCGAGCTGAACATCGTGCTCGACCCGCTGCCGCTTCCAGTGGGTGGTGGCGCCGGCGCGGGTGCCGGTGCGGGCCAACTTGAAGTCATCGTTACCGACTCGGTGCTCGTGCAGGGGGGCAACATCTATAACGCCGACACCGGCGAGCCCTGGAACCCCACCGACTTCAGATTCACCGATGCGCAGGGCGTGAAGTACGTGCTGCGAGAAGGCGTGGGTGTCGTGAGTATCACCGACTTGTATGGCAACACCGTCAACTACGGTAGCAACGGCTACCAACACAGTGCCACGCTCGCAGTGCAGCTGACCCGCGATGGGCAGGGCCGCATCACGCGCGCCACCGACCCGCTCGGCCGCAGCCTGAACTACGCTTACAACACCGCCGGTGAGCTGGCGAGCGTCACCGATCGCCTGAGCCAGACCACCTACTTCCAGTACGACACCGCCACTCGGGCGCCCGGTACTGGTGACAGCGGCAGCCAGAATAGCGCACACCTCTTGGCCAACATTACCGACCCGCGCGGCGTGGTGGTCCTGCGCCAGCAGTTCGACGAGTACGGCCGGCTCGCCGGCAACGCCGACGCCAACGGCGCCGGTGCAAGCCAGACCTTTGACGAAGCCAACAACCTGCAGCGTGTGGTCGATCGCCGCGGCAATGCCAGCACCTATGCCTTCGATACCGCCGGTAACGTGACCCGCGTTGTCGACGCACGTGGTGGCATTACCGACCTCACTTACGACGCCAACGGCAATGAGCTGACACGGCGCGATCCACTGGGCAACGTGGTGACCAAGACCTACAACGCTGTCAGCGGCAAGGTCTTGACTCAAACCGACCCGTTGGGCCGCGTAACCACGACGGCTTACCCCACCACAGGCAGAGATTCAGAGCGCCAGAATCCGGTGAGCCTGACCGACCCACTGGGTCGGGTAACCAGCTATGGCTATCGGCCGGGCGACAGCACTTTCCCTGGTGCCACACCCAACAGCATCACCGAACCGCTGGGCCGCAGCACCAGCATTGGTATGGACACTCGAGGCAACCTCACGTCGCTGAATGTGGCCGGCATTGCCATGACCTACGTCTATGACACCAAAGGCCGCCGCACGCGTGAAACCGATGGTCTGGGCAACATCACCAACTACACGTTCGACGATAACGGCAATGAGCTTACGCGCAGTGTCACTCGCACGGTAGCGGGCGTGCCGCGCACCGAAACCACCACGCGTGTCTACGATACCGACAACCGTGCGACCCAGCAAACCGACCCGACGGGCGCGGTCCGTCACAGCACCTACAACGCGGCTGGCAAGGTGGCTACGAGCACCGATGCGCTGGGCCGCGTCACGCGATATGCCTATGATGCCAACGCCCGTCTCGTGCGCACCGACTACCAAGACGGCAGCAATGAGCAGGTCGAGTACGACGCCAATGGCAACCAGATCAGCTCTACCGACCGCCTGGGCCGTGTTACGCGCATGGGCTATGACGAGCTCAACCGCCATGTGCAGACCCAGAATGCCGACGGCACCTTCAGTGCCAAGGAGTACGACGCTGCTGGCCGAATGACGGCCGAGGTAGACGAGCGTGGTGCCCGCAGCAGCTACGAGTACGACGCGGCGGGTCAACTCATCGGCAACACCGACGCCAGCGGCCGACGTACCCAGCACAGCTACGATGCTGCCGGCAATCGCACGCAAACGCGCATGCCCGACGGTCGGATCATCGGCTACGTGTACGACGCGCTGAACCGCATGACGCGCACCGACTTCGCCGATGGCAGCACTCATCTGGCCACCTACCGGCCCGATGGTCGCAAAGACACCGAGACCGATGCGCGTGGCGTGCTCACCACCTACGGCTATGACGCGGCAGGCCGCTTGACCAGCGTGGTGCAGAGTGGCGTGCCCGTCGCCACCAACTACGCATTCGATGAAACCGGCGCTAAGACGATGCAGCGCGATGCCAACGGTCGCCAGGTGCTGTGGCGCTACGACGCAGCCGGCCGGCCGGTCAGCCGCACGCTGCCCGACGGCGCAGTCGAGACTTTTGTGTTCGACTTGCAGAGCCAACTCACCGGCTACACCACCTTCGCTGGTCAGACCATAACCCGCACCTACGACAGCGTAGGCCGCGAAACCAGCCGTAGCATTCCGGCTACGGCCACCACCACGGCACGCGCTCTGAGCTGGACGTACACGGCCGATGGCAAGCGCGCGACACAAACCGAGACTGGTGCCACGTCCGCTCAAGGAACCACGACCTACACCTACGACACGCTTAACCGCATCGTGCAGATGGTCAGCCCGCAAGGCACGTTGGGCTGGGCCTATGACGCGGTCGGGCGTGTCACACAACGCACCACCTCGGAAGGCAGCACGAGTTATGAGTACGACGGCGACGGACGCCTGACACGCATGACAGCGCCGGGTGGGCTGTCCACCATCTACAGCTATGACGTTGCCGGGCGCATCAGCCGCAGCGAGCAATCGCTGAACAGTGCCACCGGCGTGACGCTCGTGACCGACACACGCCACGACGCGCAAGACCGTCCGGTGGTTATCGCACATAGCAGGCGCACCGGAGCGGGCACTACACTGGTTGCCGGCCAGGCCATCACACGCGGAACCGGAGGCGCAGTCACGCGCATCGACACCTTCAACGCGGCTGCTTCGTACGACAGCGCGACGGGTGCTTTCGCTGGCACACCGATCCGTGCACAAACCTTCGGGTATGACGCCAACGCGCGGCTGACCCAAGAGAACAACTACAAGGATGCCCAGCTCTTAGCTTGGCTTTCTAACAACACGAGCCCAGCCACCCAAGCCAACACTTACGGCTATGACGTCGTGGGCAATCGCAGCACGAAAACCGTGGTCACACCGGCGGGTACCGAGAACACGGCTTATGTCTACGATAGCAATGACAGGCTGACCACCGAAACCCTGAGCACTACCACCGGCTCTACGGTCGTGACCTCGTACACCTGGGACGGAAACGGCAACCAGGCCAGCAAGCTGAGCCCGAGCGAGTACACCGGTTACACCTTCGATGCTGACAACCGGCTGATCCAGGTACGACGCGGCGCCTCGCTGGCCCTGGCAACGGTGATTGCCAGCTACGGCTATGACGCTGACGGACAACGCATCAGCAAGACCACACCGACGGGAACGACGAGGTTCCTGATCGACACCACAACGACCTGGCCGCAGGTTGTTCTTGAGAGCTTTGGGGTTCAGCGCGTGGCCTATGTCTGGGGCGACGTCCTTCGCCAGCAGACAAGTGGGACGCAGGGCAGCGTGTACGGGGCACCCACTGACGACCTGATCCCACTTCGTGGTCACCTGGGCACCACCCTGGTGACCGTTGATCGGGCAGGCAACGCAGTCGAGTCAACTGAGGCCGATGCATTTGGTGAGCTTTCCCTCAACAACCCGCGTACGAATCACCAGTTCGACGGCGAGTACTGGGATGCTGATGCTAAGGCAACCTATCTACGCGACCGCTGGTACAGCCCGGGGGCTGGCCGTTTCCTCAGTATTGATCCTGCGCGCGGCGTGTTGAGCAATCCGAGAACTTTGAACCGCTATGCCTTAGCCGGTGCTGACCCCATCAACCGCCGCGACCCATCCGGACGAATGGAAATGTCGCTGGGTGGCCTGGGCGCCGGCTTGAGCATCTCTGCCAACATGGCAACCGCAGCTATCGGTGGTATCAGCTTGGCTGCCATTCTTTACCCTTACGCCGACACGGCGGTGAGATCTACGTTGTGGGACATCATGGTGCTGATGAAGATCACCGCCACCGTTCCGGATGAGGCCGTAGAGAAGATGGCAGCTGCCGCGACCAAGGCAGAAGAGAAGGATCACAAAGGGCCTGAACTGCACCACACGGTTCCGAAGTATCTGTGCGGTGTCGAGGACCAGGTCAAGGCGCTTGTGACCTACAGCGAGCACTCGCAGATTCACGCAGGTCTCTCTGTCGTGCAGTTTTCGATTGAAGCGGCGGGAGATGCAGTGGCCGATACACTCAACATTCCGTTTGGTCGTCGGCGTGCGTCTACAGTTCAGACCTTGGGCAAGAATTTGGTGGGCCGTGCCGCCATCAGCAAGGCGATCGAAGCGTTTTACACCCTTACGCCCGCTGGCAGCTTTGGTGGCGGTTCGGTGATGACCGTCTTCGGCCTTGAAGGGCCCTTGTTCGTTGGCGGAAAGACGTCTTGCTTCTGATGAACTGACTCCTTCCATGGCCTTGTTTTGGACTTGTCACGAACTTGGCCTTGAGCAGCTTCTAGCGCTGAGCTTCGAAGAAGCGACAGCGCGCTACCGAAGCAATGGCCCCGCCATACTGCTCAGCCGCTTGGGCTCGGGCGCGGCTGACGACTACTGCATCGCGAACCTGCTTTCGCCAGCGGGCACAGTCTTCTGGGCAGCTCCGGTTCGGCAGGCCTTGATGGCGCATCGCCTGCCGGCGGATGCCGCGCTGCGAGCGAAGGTCAAGACCCAGCTGAAGCCTTTTCTGCCTGCCAGAGGGCCTGCTTCTAAGAAGGCCGGGCGCACCGAATGGTTGCGAACATTCCTTGAGGACTTGGGTGAGGATCGCGGGCCGGCACGAACACTGTCGGCTCAGCCGCCGAGCTTCAAGGAGCAGTTTCGCCGACTATCGTGTGTGCTGCGAAACGATGCGGTGGCGGCATTCGTGCAAGGGCAAAACAGCGAGCTGGGTGAGTTGGGTGACTTTGCTTTTTTCGGCGCCGACGAGCGAGTGCTCATGCTCGATTCGACGGAACCGGCCAGTCTGCGCGCAGCTTTTTTCTCGGGCATCTCTCCCGTCGCTTTCATCAAGCAGCCCGATGCCTGGGATGCCCTGAACCAACGGCTGCTCGCGGGCATGGTCGCCGAGATCCGCGCGCTCGAGGCGGGTGCGGCCTATTCATTCCAGATCGAGCCCTTGCGTGTTGTCAACCCGGTGCTGAACTTTCATCTGCCGCCGGTGGCGGCGCTCCGGCAGCGGTCGGAGGCCTGTCTCGTGCAGGCGCTGGCTTGTCGAGCGCGCCTGGTGCGATTGCTCGGTTGGCCTTCTCACTTGGCCAGCGTGCTTGCGGCCTTGCCCGTGGAAGACACGGGGCTGCCGACCCTCAGGGACTACCAGGCCACAGCACCCTATGACGCGGTGGCCGAGCTGCAGGCCTATCTGTCGGATATGGCGATGCGATTTCCATCGCTGCTGGATTCCCTGCGCAAACACTGAGAAACGTGCTTGCAACGCGCGTTGAAAACAGCAGGCGCGCAAATGTCATAGTCGGGAGAGTGTGAATACTGTATAAAACAACAGTATGCATAAGAACCCTGTCATCCCCATTGATCTGCAGAAACTCAAGGGCCGTGGCACGGCCTGGGCCATCGAGCACCGCTACACCCGCCAGCCCAGTGAAACATTCGACGACGGCTGGGGCACGCTCGATCAGGCCGCAAGCGAAGAGCACGTGCCCGTCGCCACGCAAATCATCGAAGAGCACGCCAAGTCGATCCTGTCGAGCAACGACTCACCTGACATCTACTTCGACCAATCGATCAACCCCTACCGCGGCTGCGAGCACGGCTGCATCTACTGCTTCGCCCGGCCCACCCACAGCTACCTCAACATGTCGCCGGGCCTCGACTTCGAGACCCGCATCATCGCCAAGGTGAACGCGGCTGAGCGGCTGCGCGAGGCCTTTGCCGGCCGCCATTACGAGCCGTCGTTTCTCAATGTTGGCTCCGCCACCGATGCCTATCAACCCATAGAGCGCAAGCTTGGCATCACGCGCTCGATCATCGCGCTGCTGGCCGAATGCCGGCACCCGTTTTCACTGGTCACCAAGTCTTCGGGCATTGAGCGCGACCTTGACCTCATCACGCCAATGGCCGCAGACAAACTCGTCGCGGTGTATGTGTCGCTCACCTCGCTGGATGCCAATCTCGCGCGCATTCTTGAGCCCAGAGCCGCCGCACCGCATCGTCGGTTGCGCACCATCGAGGCGCTGGCCAGGGCCGGCGTGCCGGTGGGCGTGAGCCTGTCGCCAGTCATCCCTTTCATCAACGAGCCCGAGATCGAGCGCATTCTCGAAGCCGCGGCGGCGGCGGGTGCACGCACTGCATTCAGTGTGGTGCTGCGCCTGCCCTGGGAAGTGAACCCCTTGTTTCAGCAATGGCTGGAGCAGCACTTCCCCGAGCGGGCCGGCCGCGTAATGGCGCGCGTGCGCGAGATGCGTGGTGGCAAAGACTATGACGCCACCTTCGGCAGCCGAATGAAGGGTGAGGGCGTATGGGCCCAGTTGCTGAACCAGCGCTTCACCAAGGCCTGCGCGCGCCTGGGATTGAACAAGACGCGCATTGATCTCGACCTCACGCTGTTCCGCAAGCCACGCTTGCCAGCGGCCAACGGGCAAACCGAGCTGTTCTAGCCCCAGCTCAGCGCAGCCGACAAGCGGCCACGAGGTCCAGCGGCTCGCGATAGACCTCGGTCTGCACGCCCATCAGTCCCAGCACGGTGTGCGACAGGTTGTCATGGCTCAGTGGCGTGTCTCGTTGAGCTTGCATGCAATCAGGTTTCAAGACGTTTGCCGCCGCGGGTGAAAACCACATGAGCCAGGGCACATGCTTCTGCTCTCTCGGCGCGAAGGCGTAGGGAAGGCCATGCAGGTAGAGGTTGTTTTCGCCCAGCGACTCGCCGTGGTCAGAGACGTACAGCATCGACGTCTCGTAGCCGCCAACGTGTTCCCCCAGCCAGGTGATCGCGCCGCCGAGCACGTGGTCGGTGTAGGCAATGGAGTTGTCATAGGTGTTGATCAGCGACTGCTGGTCGCACTGCTGCAAGACGTTGGTTCGGCACTCGGGCTGGAAGGGTTTGCGGTTCTCGGGTGAGCGTTTCCAGTAGGCCGGACCATGGCTGCCCATCTGGTGCAGCACCACCACCACGCCCTGCTCGCGGCGCCCAGCGGGTAGGGCAGCCAGCCGCGCATCAAGGCCGTGCAGCAACGCCTCGTCCAGGCACTCGCCATCGCTGCAAAGCGCGGGTGGCAGGCCTGGGCCATTGCTGGCCTCGGCGTGCGCTACACGGTCGCAAATGCCTTTGCAGCCCGCCTGATTGTCGAGCCACAGCACGGCCAGCCCGGCGCGCTGCAGCACGTCGAGCAAGTTCTCGCGGGGCTGCTTCTCCGACTCGAAACTGGCCTTGCCGTAGACCGAAAACATGCACGGCAAAGACGTCGCCGTGCTGGTGCCGCAAGAACTCACCTCGCGGTAGCTGAGAACGTTGAGCGAGGCCAGACGTGGGTTGGTGGGGCGCGAGTAGCCGTTGAGCGAGAAGTGGTCGGCGCGCGCGGTTTCACCGATCACCAGCAGCAGCAGCACGGGCTTGCGGCCCGCTGGCCGCGCGGCCAGGCGCGCATCAGCGCCCACCACCGCGGGCGGCCCGCTGGGCGTGGCTTGCGAGGCCATGGCTAACGTGGTCAGTGCATAGAAAGAATTGAGCGGGTTTATCAGGTAGCGCACCGATTTGTGGTTTCGCATGGTGGCCGACATGTCGGCAAAGAAGACCATCAGCAAGGCTGCCATCAAGGCCACCGCCAGCAGGGCGCTCAGCAGGTTGCGCTTGATTTGCGGCCATGCGCCCAGGCGCTGCACGCGCAGGCGCAGCAGCCAAACCAAAGGCAGCACGGCCAGCAGCAGCAAGCTGGCGAAGAGACGCAGACTGAGCAGGTCACGCGTTTCGCGTGCATCGGTTTGCAGCACGTTGACCATCATCGTGGCGTCGATCACCACGTTGTAGGTGCCCATGAAATGCGCGCCTGCCGCAGCGGCGAGCAGGAACAGCGCCAGCACAGGCTTGATGCTCCAGCGCCAGCTGGCCAGGGTGAGCACCAGTGCTGTCAGTGCCGTCACCATGCCGTACAAGGCGAGCGTGAACAGATGCCCTCGCGTCGACCCCATCTCGGGCAGTCGGTTGAGCGTGGTCCACAGCGGCCAGTTGGCAAGGCTGGCCATCCAGGCGCTCGCCATCCAGGCAAGCGTCAGCGGGTTCCAGGCGGTGGGCTGTGAGCCTTGCGGCGAGGCGGGCGAACGTCGAAAAATTGGCATCAACGGAGCAGTGCGCTAGGCAGCGGGGGCGATGTTCAGTGTGGCACGGAAGCCTTGCGGTTGGCCCGGAACCGGAGATTGCAGCACCAGCGTGGCATGTTGCTGTTGGGCAATGCGGGCGACGATGGCCAGGCCCAGGCCCGTGCCTTCGGTCCGTGTCGACCCGCGCGAATAAGGCTGCGACAAGGTGGCCAGCACCGCCGCGCCGACGCCAGGCCCATCGTCGCTCACCACCACCCGCCCGGGCGCCTCGACGCGCACTTCCACCTTCGCCTGCGGCGCATGCTTGAGCGCGTTCTCGATCAGGTTGCGCATGGCGATGCCCAGTGCATCGATGTCTCCTTGTACGATCACCGGCTGGTCGGGCAGTTGCACGGCCAGGCGGTAGACGGCATCGGCGTGGTGCCGAAACTCGTCCAGCACCAAGGTGGCCAGCTGGCGCAGGTCGACTGGCTCACGCGCGAGACCAATGCCAGACTCCACGCGCGAGATCTGCAGCAGCTTGGTGGCGGTGTTGCTCAGCCTGTCGAGCGAACGCACCAGCGCCAGCGTGCGCTCTTGTGCATCGCCCTCGGGCAGCTCGGCCACGAGGCGCTGCGCTTGCGCGCGCGCCGCGGCCAAGGGGGTGCGCAACTCATGCGCGCTGCTGGCGGCAAAGGCCCGCTCGGCACGCACCACGCCTTGCAGGCGATCGACGAGTGCGTTGATCGAGCTCATCATCGGCTCGAACTCGGTCGGCAGGTCATCAACCTTCAGCGGCGAGAGATCGCCCTCGGGCCTCGCACGCAGCTCTTCGCTGGCCTGCTGCACGCCCTTGAACGAGCGCCGCAGCAGCAGGTCGATCAGCAGAGCGGCAATGGGCAGCAGCGCCAGCAGGGGCAGCAGCAGGGCAGCGGTGCTTTCAGTCAGCGACTGCCGGCGTTCGTTCAGATGCTCGCCCACCTGCACCACGATCCCGCCATCGAGAGTGCGGCGCGTTGCTACGCGCCAGCCATTGACGGTTTGTAGCCCCGGCTCGGCACTCAGTGGCCACGGAACCGACCGTGTGGGGCCGGTCTGGTGCAGGACCTCGCCCTTTCCGTTGCGCACCAGCACGTGCATCACTTCGTCTTGAGGCACCACCGGCAGCGAAGGCGGCGCTTCTGCTGCCCAGGTGCTTGTCTCAATCGGAATCTGCTCGGCGAGTGAAAGCAAGGCGCTGTCGAGCACGCCGTTCAATTCATGCCGCACGGCGAGGGTTGCGACGATGGCCGCTGCCGTCCACAACAACCCCACCGCGATGAGCAGGCGGCGCCTCAACACACGCGCCAGGCTCCAGCGGCGCGGTGGGGTCATCCCTGCAGTCGCTCCAAGCGATAGCCTAGCTGTCGCGTGGTGCTGATGGCTTCGGGGCCCAGCTTCTTGCGCAGGCGGCTGATCAGCACCTCGAGCGTGTTGCTGTCGCTGCTTTCTCCCTGCGCATACAGGCGCCGCGTGAGCGCCTCTTTGCTCCAGGTCTGGCCAGGGTTGACCGCCAGGCAGCGCAGCAGCGCCCATTCCATGGCGGTCAGGGACAAGGTCGTTCCTTCTCGCCTGACCACCTGCGTTTGAAACTCGACATTCGCACCCCCCGCCAGTACCAGCAGCGGCGTGGGGGCGAGTGCATAGCGGCGCGCAACGGCATCCACGCGCGCGCTCAGCTCTTCCAGGTCGAAAGGCTTGACGAGGTAGTCGTCGGCACCCGAGGCCAAGCCATGGATGCGGTCACGAATCTGGTCGCGTGCGCTCAACAGCAGCACGGGAAAAGGTGTGGGCTGAGCACGCACCTGCGCCAGCAGATCCATGCCATCGCCGTCCGGCAGGCCCAGGTCGAGCAGAGCCATGTCGCTGTCGCGCTGCTCAGCCACACGCGTCATTGCTTCGCGTGCCTGTGCGGCGGTTTTGAGCCACTCGACGGCGTGGCCTTGGGCCACAAGATGATCGGCCACCGCTTGGCCAAGATCGACGTCGTCTTCGATCAGGGTGATGTGCATGGCCCGGATTGTCACCCCGCCTGGGCTGAGTTCAAGCTGAATCGAGCCAGGGCGCACGGCCCTGCGTCAGGCCGTCGCTTGTTCAGCGTCTCGCAGGTTGAGCGCCCCGGCCTGGCGCCCACCAGATTGCCCGAGTGCCCCTGTGCAACTCCCTGCGGCGAAGCGCTCGCGCAGCGAGTCGACTCTGGCCGACAGCTCGGCAGCGTCGTCCACCTTGGCGCCATGTCGCTGCAGCGAATTGCGCGCCAACTCGATCAGCTTTGCGTTCAGCGTGCGTTCGGCGTGCTCCAGCAGCGACAGCACTGCAGCGCGGTGCTTGCCTTGCACCGTGTGGCTAACGGCCTGCTCGGCCATCTCGTTGATGTGGCTGTGGGCCTGACGAATGCGGTCGGCAAACGGTGCATGAGAGATTGCCGCGCCCGCGAGCATCTCGGTCAACCCTTTGCTGCTGGCAAAGCGCAATCCGAGGGTGTCGACCCAGGCGCTGGCCCCGTCGAGTTGCAGCTCGCCTGCCGTGAGCTGAGACAGCAGCGCCAGCAGGTTGCAGGCAGCCTCCACGTCGAGCCCCGGCTCTTGCAAGTCATCGAAGAGCTGGCGCACATCGCTCACCACCGCTCCCATCTGCTTTTGCAGCATCAGGCTGAACACTTTCACCACCGCGACGAAGCGCTGCAGGCGCCGGCTCTGCGGCGCTCGGTCGAGCGCGTGCTGCAGGTTTTCGAGGCAGCGCTGCAGGCCCTTGCTGTCACGCTGGTGAAAACGGCTGAAGGCCAGCAGCACCAACGATTGGTAGTCGAACATCTTCGAGCTGATGCCCAACGTGACGGCGCGCTCCAGCATCTTGGCCGACTCTTCGCGGTCGCCCATGTAGAAGGCCAGCATGCCGTGCTTCTGGAGGCGCGTGATCGAGCCGGGCGTGAGTGCGCTGGCCTTGCGGTAGGTGTCAAGTGCATCGGCCAGGTTGCCTTGGTCGACGTGCACGCGCCCCATTACGTCGTAGGCGTCGACGTGGGTCGGGTGATCGCCGATCAGCGTTTCAAGCGTTCGCATGGCTTGCTTGGGCTGGTTGCCGTCGATCTGTGCACGCGCAATGCCCAGGCGGGCCCAGGGCAGGGCGCCGGTTTCAAGAACGGCCTCGCACAGCGTCTTGGCTTCTGCGTGACGGCCCTGGCGCAGCAGCAGCTCCGAGCCTATGCGCGCGGCATACAGCCAATAGGCCTCACGCTTGGCGAAGCGCAGCAGGCACAGACGGGTGGCGGTGTCGTGGTCTTGTTTTTCGATGGCGGTGAAGATCTCGCCCAGCACTTTCTTGCGCTTGCGGGCTTGCGTGAGCCGCTCACCCAAAGCGGCGGCGGTATGCGGCTTGAGCAAGTAGCTGTCGAGCGCCGATTCCGCCGCGTCGGCGACCATGGTGTACGAGGCTTCGCCCGTCACAACGATGAAGACGGTGGAGAAAGGCAGCAAGCCGCTGCGCCGCAGGTCGTCGAGCAGGTTTTGCGCGGTGTAGCCGGCGTCTTCGTTGTCGAAGCGGTGCTCGCACAGCACCACGTCGAAGGGGCGTACTTCGAGTTGCTTGCGGGCGTCGTGTATGCGCCCGCATTGCACCACCGTGCCCACGCCGAATTCGCGCAGTTGCGCGGTCAGAATGCTGCGCGACGTGGGGTTGCCGTCGACCACGAGGGCACGGCAGTCGGCGATGTCGCGGTCTAGCAATTGCACGATAGCTCCTGGCGCAACGACATGGGCGCAGCGTGTGAAAGCTTGCTGCGGAATGTGTTGGCGCTCTGGGAGTTATCGGCTCGCCCAGGGCTTACTTGAACAGGTCCTTGACGCGGTTGGTCCAGCTCTTGGCATTAGGCGAATGCCGGTCGGCCGATTTGGACAGTGACTCGTCCAGCTCGCGCAGCAGCTTGCGCTGGTGCTCGGTCAGCTTGACGGGTGTTTCCACACTGATGTGGCAGTACAAGTCGCCGGGGTAGCTGGAGCGCACGCCCTTGATGCCCTTGCCACGCAGGCGGAAGGTTTTGCCGTGCTGGGTACCCTCGGGGAGCTCGATCTCGGCCTTGCCGCCCAGCGTGGGAACCTCGATCGAGCTGCCCAGAGCGGCCATGGTCAACCCGATGGGGACGGTGCAATGCAGGTCGTCGCCATCACGCTCGAAGATCTCGTGCTGCTTCATGCGGATCTCGATGTACAGGTCGCCCGCCGGGCCGCCGTTGGTACCCGGCTCGCCATTGCCGGCCGAGCGAATGCGCATGCCTTCGTTGATGCCGGCCGGAATCTTCACCTCCAGCGTCTTGTTCTTCTTGACCTTGCCCTGGCCATGGCAGGTGACACAGGGCTCCGGAATGATGCGGCCCGAGCCGTGGCAGTGCGGGCAGGTCTGCTGGATGCTGAAGAAGCCCTGGCGCATGGTCACGGTGCCGGTGCCGCTGCAGCTTGGGCAGGTTTTGGCGCTGGTGCCTGGCTTGGCGCCGTTGCCCTGGCAGGTGCCGCATTCTTCCCAGCTGGGGATGCGGATCTGCGTTTCCTTGCCGTGCGCGGCTTCTTCGAGGGTGATCTCCATCGCGTAGCTCAGGTCGCTGCCGCGGTAAACCTGTTGGCCACCAGCCCCACCACGGCGCTGACCGCCGCCAGCACCGCCGCCTTGGCCGCCGAAGATGTCGCCGAAGATGTCGCCAAAGGCCTCGGCGAAACCACCGAAGCCCTCGGCACCGGGGCCACCGGGGCGAAAGCCGCCGGCATTCGGGTCGACGCCAGCGTGGCCATATTGGTCATAGGCCGCGCGCTTTTGCGCATCGGAGAGCATTTCGTAGGCTTCCTTCGCCTCCTTGAATTGCTCTTCTGATTTCTTGGCACCGTCACCCTGGTTGCGGTCGGGGTGGTGCTTCATGGCCAGCTTGCGGTAGGCCTTCTTGATGTCGTCCTCGGAGGCGTTTTTCGCCAGACCGAGCACTTCGTAGTAGTCACGCTTTGCCATGTGCTTGTGCTGCTGCCGCTTTGATTGCGACGTTCGTTTAACGCGAAATCCCCCGTGTGCTGACGGTCAGCCCCACGGGGGAAGGTTTGCAGTGGCGCCTCGGGTGAAGCCCCGTTGCGCTTACTTCTTGTCGTTGACTTCCTTGAACTCGGCGTCGACCACGTTGTCGTCTTCCGCCTTGCCCGCTGGCCCAGCTTGCGGGGGGGCTTCGGCTTGGCTGGCTGCGGCGCCTGCAGCGGCCTGAGCCGCCTGCGCGTCGGCGTACACCTTCTCGCCCAGCTTCTGGCTGGCTGTCATCAGCGCTTCGGTCTTCGCCTCGATGGCAGTCTTGTCTTCACCCTTGAGCGCCTCTTCGGCCTCTTTCAGCGCGGTTTCGATTGTTTCCTTCTCGCCAGTGTCGAGCTTGTTTCCATGCTCGCCCAGGGATTTCTTCACGCTGTGCACCAGTGCGTCGGCCTGGTTGCGCGCCTGCACCAGTTCGAGCTTCTTGCGGTCTTCGGCGGCGTTGAGCTCGGCGTCTTTCACCATCTGCTGGATCTCGGCTTCGTTCAAGCCCGAGTTCGCCTTGATGGTGATCTTGTTTTCCTTGCCGGTGCCCTTGTCTTTGGCGCCCACGTGCAAGATGCCATTGGCGTCGATGTCGAAACTCACCTCGATCTGAGGCGTGCCGCGCGGTGATGGCGGGATGCCTTCGAGGTTGAATTCGCCCAGGCTCTTGTTGCCTGCGGCCATCTCGCGCTCGCCCTGGAAGACCTTGATCGTGACCGCCGGCTGGCTGTCTTCGGCGGTGGAGAACACCTGCGCAAACTTGGTCGGGATGGTCGTGTTCTTCTGGATCATCTTGGTCATCACGCCGCCCATGGTCTCGATGCCCAGGCTCAGCGGGGTCACGTCAAGCAGCAGCACGTCCTTGCGGTCCCCGGCCAGCACCTGGCCTTGAATCGCGGCACCCACGGCCACGGCTTCATCGGGGTTGACGTCTTTGCGGGGCTCCTTGCCGAAGGACTCCTTGACCTTGTCTTGCACCTTGGGCATGCGGGTCATGCCGCCGACCAGGATCACGTCGTCGATTGCGGTCACGGCCACGCCAGCGTCCTTGATGGCGGTGCGGCAGGGGGCGATGGTGCGTTCGATCAGCTCTTCGACCAACGCTTCGAGCTTAGCGCGAGTGAGTTTGATGTTCAGGTGCTTGGGGCCTGAGGCGTCGGCCGTCACGTAGGGCAGGTTGATGTCGGTCTGTGCGCTGTTCGACAGCTCGATCTTGGCCTTTTCGGCGGCTTCTTTCAGGCGCTGCAGGGCCAGCACGTCTTTCGACAGGTCAACGCCTTGTTCCTTTTTGAACTCGGTGATGATGTAGTCGATGATGCGTTGATCGAAGTCTTCGCCGCCCAGGAAAGTGTCGCCGTTGGTCGACAGCACTTCGAACTGCTTCTCGCCGTCGACATCGGCGATCTCGATGATCGAGATGTCGAAGGTGCCACCGCCCAGGTCATAGACGGCGATCTTGCGGTCGCCCTTGTCGTTCTTGTCGAGGCCGAAAGCGAGCGCTGCCGCGGTGGGCTCATTGATGATGCGCTTCACGTCGAGACCGGCAATGCGGCCTGCGTCTTTGGTGGCCTGACGCTGAGCGTCGTTGAAGTAGGCCGGCACCGTGATCACGGCTTCAGTCACGGTTTCGCCGAGATAGTCTTCGGCGGTTTTCTTCATCTTGCGCAAGATCTCGGCGCTGACCTGTTGCGCGGCGAGCTTTTGGCCGCGCACTTCGACCCAGGCGTCGCCGTTGTCGGCGGCCACGATCTTGTAGGGCATCAAGTCGATGTCCTTCTGTACTTCTTTCTCGGCGAACTTGCGGCCAATCAGGCGCTTCACGGCATACAGCGTGTTGCGCGGGTTTGTCACGGCCTGGCGCTTGGCCGAGGCGCCGACGAGGATCTCGCCGTCTTCCTGGTAGGCCACGATGGACGGCGTGGTGCGCGCGCCCTCACTGTTCTCGATCACCTTGGTGGTGTTGCCTTCCATGATGGAAACGCACGAGTTGGTGGTACCGAGGTCGATGCCGATGATCTTTGCCATGTTTGTGTGCTCCTGCAGACTTAAAAAACGGGATGTGTTTGAGTTGTGGATAAGTGCGGGCTTTTCAAGGGCCGCAGCTTGTGGATGCCCTTACTTGGGGGCCGCCACGGTGATGAGGGCGGGGCGCAGCACCCGGTCAGCGATGAGGTAGCCCTTTTGCAGAACGGCCACCACGGTGTTGGCTTCCTGGTCGGCCGGCACGACGCTGATGGCCTGGTGCTGATGGGGGTCGAATTTGGTGCCGGCCGTGGGCGCGATTTCGATGACCTTGTTGCGCTCGAGTGCCACCGACAGCTGGCGCAACGTGGCGTGCACGCCTTCCAGCAGCTGCTCGGGCGTGGCGGCCTGGATGGCGATGGCAGCCTCCAGGCTGTCTTTCACTGGCAGCAGGCTGTCGGCAAAGCCTTCGACCGCGAACTTGCGGGCCTTGGACACCTCTTCGTCGGCGCGGCGGCGGACGTTCTCGGTCTCGGCCTTGGCGCGCAGGTAGGCGTCGGACATTTCGGCCAGACGGGCTTCGAGCGACGGCTGGTCGGCCGCAGTGCCGGTCTCTGATGTTGCTTCGGGCTGGCCGTCGAATTCGGGCTTTTGGGTGATGTCTTCTGGGTTCTGCATGAGTCAAATACCTGTCGAAGGCGGGCACATGGGGTTGCCGCCAGAGATTTCAATGGAACGAAACTGAAAATTTTCAGTCCGGATCGACCGCGGCGCTCCAGCGGTTCCAGTCGGCCAGCTGCCGCCGGTCGCGCTTGGTTGGGCGGCCCTGATCGATGGCCAGAGAGGGCTCGGGCGTTTCACGCCGCTGGCGTGCGGCCTCTTCGCGATCGGCCACGCTCTGGGCTGTCTCTTCGTAGAGCGCCTGCGCCACCGGGGCTGGGCCCCTCATGCTGCTCATGCCGCGTACCTGGATGGTTCGCGACAGCGGGCCCTGGCGGATCTCGACCAAATCACCTGGCTTGAGCTCGCGCGAAGGTTTGGCCACCTGGCCGTTGACTTGGATGCGGCCCTTGTCTATGTCTTGCGTGGCCAGACTGCGTGTCTTGTAGAAGCGCGCGGCCCACAGCCATTTGTCTAGCCGCACAGCGTCGGGGGTGTGGCTCATGTCAGGCGGCCGAACGGCTCTCGGGCGCGCGCGTGTCCCAGCCTTGCAGGTGTTGCAATGCGAGCGTGGTCAGGGCAGACATCCATTCGTGCTGGTCGTTGAGGCAGGGCACGTAGTTGAACTCGGTACCGCCTGCTTTCAAGTAGGCCTCTCGTGCTTCCTGGGAAATTTCTTCCAGCGTTTCGAGGTTGTCGGCCACGAAGCCGGGGCACATCACGTCCACCCGCTTGATGCCTTGCTTGGCCAGCTTGACCAGCGTGGGCTCGGTATAGGGCTGCAGCCATTCGGCGCGGCCCAGGCGGCTCTGGAAGGTGACGACCAGGTTCTCGGACTTCACGCTCGCCCGCTCGGCCACAAGACGGGCGGTTTCCATGCATTCGTCGAAGTAGGGGTCGCCCAGCGTCTGGGTGCGTTTGGGCATGCCGTGAAAGCTCATCACCAATTTCTCGCCGCGCCCGTGCGTCATCCAGTGGTCCATCAGCCGCTTGGCGAGTGCGTCGACGTAGCGCGGGTCGTCGTGATAGCGGTTGACGAAGCGCAACTCGGGCAGGCTGCGCACGTTCTTCGCCCATTTGTAGACCGCATCGCTCACGCTGCCGGTGGTGGCGGCGCAGTATTGCGGGTAGAGCGGCAGCACCAGGATTTGCCTCGCGCCGGTGGCCTTGAGCTCGTCCATCACCGAGGCGATCGATGGTTTGCCGTAGCGCATGGCAAAGCGCACGGTGACGCGGTGGCCGCGCTGGCCCAGGTAGCCGGCGAGCAGCTTGGCCTGCTTGTCGGTCCACACCGTGAGAGGCGAGCCTTGTGGCGTCCAGACGCTGGCATAGCGCTTGGCCGATTGGGCTGGGCGTGTGCGCAAGATGATGCCGTGCAGGATGGGGCACCAGATGAGCCGGGGGATCTCGATCACCCGCGGGTCATGCAGGAACTCGGCCAGATAGCGCCTTACGGCCGAGGTGGTGGGTGCCTCGGGCGTGCCGAGGTTGCACAGCAGGATGGCCGTGGTGGGGGCCAACCCGTTGGCAGGCGCGGGTTCACGGGCAAACGGCATGACGTCTCGGGAGAGCGGCGGGGTCGCGATTATCGGTGCCCCTTGGCACCCAGTCAGCCCGGATGGTTGCTTGCCGCTGCGTGGCGTGCCCGTTGCACGCACTGCTCCACGTCGGCCAGCACCGAGCCGATGTTGATCGGCTTGGTCCAGTAGCCGATGAAACCGGCCTCATAAGCGCGCTGCACGTCGTCGGGCATGGCGTCGGCCGAGCACATGTAGGCCGGCACGTTGGCCAGGCCAGGCAGGGTGCGCAACAAGCGCAGCACCTCAAAGCCTGAAATGCCCGGCAGGTGGGCGTCGAGCACCAGCACTTCGGGGTGCCAGTCTTGGGCAAGCGTCAAGGCCTGGTCGCCGTCTTCGGCCACGCGCAGGTCGATCTGGCTGCCGTGCATGCGCATCGCTTCTTCGAACAAGATGGCGTTGATGCGGTTGTCTTCCACATACAGCATCCGCAAGCCTGGGCCGGCAGGCGCCTCGGCGGGGGCCGTCAAGACCAAGGTGCCAGCCGGCGCATCGCTGCGTGCCAGGTCGATGCGCACGCAGGTGCCGCGGCCGGCCTCGCTTGACACCAGCAGCCGCCCGCCTATGGCCTGGGTGAGGCTGCGCGCAATGATCAGGCCGAGGCCGGTGCCTTCGATGGTGGAGGTCTCGCGCCCCAGGCGCTCGAAGGGCTGGAACAGGCGATGCATTTGCTCGGCGCTCATACCGGCGCCGTTGTCTTCCAGGCAAAGCATGACGCGGCCATCGACCGTGTCTTCGAGGCGCCAGCGCACGCTGCCGCCAGGGTGGTTGTACTTGACGGCGTTGGACGCCACGTTGAGCAGCACCTGGCGCAGGCGCTGCATGTCGGCATGCACCCAGGTGCCGGGAGCGACCAGGCTTTCGAAGCGCACTTCGCGGGTTTGGGCCAGGGGCCACAGCAACTCCATGGTGCGCGTGATGGCATCGTGCAGGTCGACCGTGCCCAAACGCAACGAGAGCGCGCCTTCTTCTATCTTTTGCAGGTCGAGCACATCGTCGATCAGTGCGAGCAGGTGTTCGCCAGCGTCGAGCACGTGGCCGGCATATTCGCGCACGGTGCCGGCGTCAATGGCGTTCTGGTTCAGCGCCAGCAGCTGCGAAAAGCCGATCACCGCGTTGAGTGGCGTGCGCATTTCGTGGCTCATGCGCGAAAGGAATTCGCTCTTGGCCTGGCTGGCCAGCTCGGCAGCCTGCTTGTCGCGCAGCGCCTGTTCGGCCTGCTTGCTGCGAGTGATGTCGGATTGCGTGCCCACGATGCGCTCGGCCTTGCCATCGGCGCCGTACTTCACGATCTTGCCGCGGTCGCGTATCCACAGCTCGTGGCCGAGCCGGTGCCGCACACGGTATTCCAGGTCGTAGAAGGGGACCTCGCCCTTCAGATGCTTGACGATCGCGCTCAGCACGCGAGGCAGGTCTTCTGGGTGCACGCGCGAGCGCCATTCTTCGGCGCTGTCGCCGATCTCGTGGTCGGCGTAGCCGCGCATCTCTTTCCAGCGTGGCGAGTAGAAGAGCTTCTGGCCACGAGCGTCCCAGTCCCACACGCCGTCGCCAGAGCCTTCGAGTGCAAATTTCCAGCGCTCCTCGGCAACCGCCAGTGCCTGCTCCGATGCACGCTGCTGGGTGATGTCTCGAAAGGTCAGCACGACCGAGAAGGTGCCGCCCTCGGGGCGCAGCTGCAAGGGATGAGCGTTGAGCGAGACCCAGCGCACCTGCCCATCGGGGCGCCGCAGGGCGTGAATCTGGTTCATCAGTGGTCGATCGCTGGCGACCACCTTCTTCACCGGGTGCTGATCGAGCGGGAAGGGCGTTTCGTCCGGCCCGAGCAGCGTGAAGGGCCAGGCGTCGCCCTTGTTCACCACCTCGACTTGCACCACGCCCAGGATGTCGCAGCCCGCGGGGTTGACGGCGATGATGGTCAGCGAGGGCGTGACGACCAGCAGCCCGTCGCTGATGGCCGAGGCCACCGAGCGGTACAGCTCTTCGCTCAGGCGCAGCTTGTCGGCGGCGCGGCTTTGCTCGGTGACGTCACGCTGCACGCCGATGTAGTGCGTGAGGTGGCCGGCAGCGTCTCGTACCGGTGCGATGTGCAGCGCGTTGCTGAAGACCGTGCCGTCCTTGCGCATGTTGTTGAGCGTGACGCTCAGGGCGCGGCCGTCACGTGCGGCTTCTCGCAAGCTGGTGCTGGCGGGCTGCGTCGGCAGGGTCCCTTGTAGGAAACGACAGTTGCGCCCCAATACCTCTTGCCGGCTGTAGCCGGTGAGGCGCTCGAAGGCCGGGTTGACGTAGATCAGCGGCATGTCGGGCTGGGTCGCGTCGGCCACCGTGATGGGCAGGGAGGCGTCGGCTTCGAGGGCACGCTGCATGATGAGCACGTCGCGTTCGAGGTTTCGCAGCTCGGTCAGGTCGCGGGTGACGTACAGCACCTGCTGGTTCGGCATCGGCGAGATACGCGCCTCGAACGCGCGCAACACACCGTCGGTGGTGGTCAGCTCGTAGTCGATGCGTTGGAGCTCGCCGGTGTCGATGGCGCGCGAGATGGCTGGCAAGGCACGGTCCGCCACAGACTGCGGCACACCGGTGTTGAAGGGTTTGCCGCGCACGCTTTCCCAAGTGTGGAGCAGCATGGGGTGGTCTTGCGTGCTGCAGGCAAGGTAGTGGCCCTGGGCGTCGAGCACGAACCAGAGGTCGGGCACAGCGCCGAGCACAGCGCTCAGCTGGGCCTTCGATTCGGCCAGTTCCAGCTCGGCCAGCTTGCGGTCGGTGATGTCGATCGACAGGTGCAGCACGTTGCCTTCGGCGAGCTCGCGGTCGCTGACCATCAACCAGCGGTCTTGCCAGCGCATCTCGTGCAACTCGCCGCGCGACGAGGCGAGGCCCAGGCGCCACTGCACGAAAGCCTTGCGGTCTGATGCGTCGGGGTAGTCACCTGCGTCGGCAACGCGCTCGACGATGTCGGGCCAGGTGGCATCGTCGCTCGTGTAGCGGCCGATCTTTTCGCGCCAGACCGGGTTGGCCAGCAGCAGCCGGCCTTCGGCATCGCTGATCATTACGCCGGCGGTCAAGCCATCGAGCGCATCGCTGAGCAGGCGCTCAGCCTTCAGCGCTGCCCGCTGCGCCTCCATGCGCTGAGTGATGTTGCTGGTGGTGCCACGGTAGCCAGAGAAGCGGCCGTCTTCGTCGAACACCGGCGTGGCGCTGATGCTGACAGTGATCATGCCGGTGGCTGTCTCGCGGTCGGCAATCACGTCGCGGAAAGGGGCGAGCTGGGCGCGGGCTTCTTGATAGCGCTGCCATGAGTTGCTGCGGTCTCCCACGGCGCGCCGGTTGATCTCGCCCAGGGTGTGGCCGACGACCAAGCTCGCTGGCAGCCCGGTGTGCGACTCGACGCCTGAAGAAACCCAAGTCACGCGGCCGGTGGGGTCGCTTTCCCACAGCCAGTCGCTGCTGGAGAGGCTGGCCACGCGCACGCGCTCGGCTTGCAGCCGCCAGCGTTGCTCCTTCAGGCCCGACTCGAGCAGCGCGCTGGCCATCAGCGCCACGTCGCGCACGGCGCTCTTGTGTGAAACGTTGAATTCGCGGGCCCTCAGGTCCATGGCGCAGACAACGCCGACGGTGTGGCCATCGACCGTGACCCGCGCCGCGGCCATGGACTGAACCGGCCCCACGCTCGCCAGCCAGGCAAGGTCGAACAGGCCCGCGGCACCTGCGAATCCATCGGAGGCCAAGAGGGTATCGAGCAAGTCGGGTGGCGGCAGGGGCAGCTCGACCATGGTCATCCCGACCCGGGCTTTCAGCAGGAGGCTGCTGTCATCGCTGCTTTCCTCGATCAGCCCCAACCAGGCGATGGGGCACTGCAGTTGGCCGGCCAGCAGGCGGGCAAGCGCATCGAAGGTGGCTTGCGGGGGTGTTGCAAGCTTGCCGAGTTCACCCAGCATGAGCTGGCGGGGGGCGTCGTTGAGCAGGCGATTCATGGGCACGCGACCGAGGGTCTCAGAGGCCTCGGGGGCGCTGATCCTTGGCCCAGTCCGACGACCGAATGTGCACCCACAACATGCGGTGACTGTAGCGGAGAGAATGCCCGGGAACGACCCCCGATACCCCGCCACAACGACAACTCATGCACACACTTGCGCAGGCACTGACGCTGGATCTGGACGACACGCTATGGCCGATCTGGCCCACCATCGACAAAGCCGAGTCACTGTTGCATGGCTGGTTGGCCGAGCATGCGCCCGCCACGGCGCAGCGCTTCGACCGCAGGGGGCTCCGATCGATACGAGACGAGGTAGCCAGGGAGAACCCGCATTGGCTGCACGACTTGAGCGCCATCCGCAGCGAAAGCTTGCGCCGTGCGCTACTTCGGGCTGGCGACGACCCGGCGCTTGCGCAGACGGCGTTCGCGGTGTTTTTCGAGGCACGCCAGCAGGTGGTTTTGTTCGACGATGCCCTCGCGGCGCTGGAGCGCTTGTCCGAGCGCTTTCCGATGATGGCCGTGACCAATGGAAATGCGGACCTCGACCGCATCGGGCTCGGCCGGTTCTTCAAGGGCAGCATCACCGCTCGTGGGCTCGGTGTGGCCAAGCCCGATTGCCGCATCTTTCATCACGCCTGCGAGCAACTGGGGTTAGCGCCCGCACATGTCTTGCACATAGGCGATGACTTCGAGCTCGATGTGACCGGCGCTGTCAACGCGGGGCTGCAAGCCGTCTGGCTGCGGCGCGACACCTCGGCTTTCGAGCCGGCTACCGGCTACCGCGTCTTTCACGACCTCACGGCCATGGCCGACGCGCTGCTGGCCTAGAAAGATTCTTGTGGCTGGGTGTCCGAAAACTTCAAGATCTCGAAGCGCACGCAAGGCGCGGTAGGGTCGGTGAGCGTGGCGCCGAGGCCCACCATGCCCGAGCCATGCAGCGTGCACGTGCCGCGGCGAAGCGCCACGATCTCGGAGTCATTGGAGAAGCGCACGTAGGTGCCGTTGTAGCTGAGGTCGGTGAGCTGAAACGCGCCGCCATGCCAATCGATGCGGGCATGTGAGCGCGACACGCGAGAGTCGTCGATGCAGTAGGTGACCTGTGGGCTGCGGCCCAGCACCACGGGCAGGCTGGGGCCGGCGTAGACGCGGTTCATGTCAAGCCAGATCAGGCGTATGCCTTCGGGCTCGAGGTTGGGCAGCAGTTCGCCATAGGCGGTGGCGGCGGTGTCACCGAATCGGCGGCCTTCCAGCAAGTGCACATGCACGGGCTCGACGCGGCCGCGCAGCTGCACCTTGTCCAGGCTGCGAAACCGGGCTTGCAGGTCATTTGCCAGGCCTTCTAGAACGCTGGCAGTGGCTAAAGTTTCGTTGTCGCCTGCGTGGTCCAGCAGGCGCGCCGCCACGTTGACGGCGTCGCCAAAGCAGTCGCCCGACATCTCGATCACTTCACCATGGGCCAGGCCCACTTGCAGCTTGAGTACGGGCGTGAAGCTCATGCCTTGCGGGCTGTTGGCGTGGGGCGGGACGATGCGGTCGAGCGAGTCGTGCATCTCGTCGGCAGCCACGACCGCGCTGGCCGAATCGGCGAACACAGCCATCAGGCCATCGCCCAAAGTCTTGACGACCACGCCGCCCGAGGTGGAGACAATCTGTGCGATCAGCGACACGCTGCGCGTGACCACGGTGGTGGCCTCGGTGTTGCCTAAAGTCTCATACAGCGCTGTACTGCCGCGCAGGTCGGCAAACAAGACAGTGCGCTGAAGAATCTGCGTCATGTCGTGAAGTTTATGGCAACAAGCATGAAAAAAGCCCCGGTGAATTAGACCGGGGCTTGAGGGTTTTTCAGTGGATCAGAGGTTGTCGAGGTAGGTGCGCAGCTTGTCAGAGCGGCTCGGGTGCTTGAGCTTGCGGATCGCCTTGGCCTCGATTTGGCGGATGCGCTCGCGGGTCACGTCGAACTGCTTGCCCACTTCTTCCAGCGTGTGGTCGGTGCTCATCTCGATGCCGAAACGCATGCGCAGCACCTTGGCTTCGCGCGGTGTCAGGCTGTCGAGGATGTCCTTGACCACGTCGCGCAGGCCGGCCTGCATCGCTGCTTCCAGCGGCGCGGTGTTGGCGCTGTCCTCGATGAAGTCGCCGAGGTGTGAGTCGTCGTCGTCCCCGATCGGTGTTTCCATCGAGATCGGCTCTTTGGCGATCTTCATGATCTTGCGGATCTTGTCCTCGGGAATCTCCATCTTCTCGGCCAGGATGCTGGCGTCGGGCTCGAAGCCGAACTCCTGCAAGTGCTGGCGCGACAGGCGGTTCATCTTGTTGATGGTCTCGATCATGTGCACCGGGATGCGGATGGTGCGAGCCTGGTCGGCGATTGAACGCGTGATCGCCTGGCGAATCCACCAGGTGGCGTAGGTCGAAAACTTGTAGCCGCGGCGGTATTCGAACTTGTCGACCGCTTTCATCAAACCGATGTTGCCTTCCTGGATCAGGTCCAGGAACTGCAGGCCGCGGTTGGTGTACTTTTTCGCAATCGAGATCACCAGTCGCAAGTTGGCCTCGATCATCTCTTTCTTGGCATCGCGCGAGTTGGTCTCGCCTTCGTTCATGCGCTTGTTGATGTCCTTGAGCTGGCCCAATGGCACGACCACACGCGCCTGCAGCTCGCCGAGTTTGGTCTGCAGTTCCTGAATAGGCGGGATGTTGCGCGCCATGATGACCGACCAGGGCTTGTTGGCCGCCACCTGTTTTTCAACCCACTTGAGGTTCAGCAGATTCGGCGGGAAGTCCTTGACGAAGGTCTCTTGCGGCATGCCGCACTTTTCGACGATGATGCGGCGCAGCTCTCGCTCTTTTTTGCGCACGTCCAGCACCTGGCCGCGCAGCAAATCGCACAGTTTTTCAATCGTCTTCGCGGTGAAGCGAACCGTCATCAGCTCGTCGCTGAGCGCCTTTTGTGCTTTCACATAAGTCGGCGTGCCCCAGCCTTCCTTGTCGTAAGTCTTGTGGACTTTTTCGAAGAGGCTGGCGATGGTGTCGATACGGGTCAGCGCTTCTTTCTTGAGTTCTTCAAGTTTTTTGGTCAGTGCCTTGGAGCCGCCCTTGCCGTCGTCGTCGTCTTCTTCGTCGAACTCGTCGAAGTCTTCCTCGGCCACGTAGTCGTCGGCCTCGTTGGGGTTGGAGAAGCCGTCCACCACGGTGGAGATGACGATCTTGCCCTCGCGGATGTCTGCGCCCAGGCGCAGGATCTCGGCAATCGTGGCCGGGCTCTCGGAGATGGCTTCCATCATCTTCATGAGGCCGCCTTCGATGCGCTTGGCGATTTCGATCTCGCCTTCACGCGTCAGCAGCTCGACCGTGCCCATCTCGCGCATGTACATGCGGACCGGGTCGGTGGTGCGGCCGAACTCGCTGTCCACGGTGGACAACGCGGCTTCGGCGGCTTCTTCAGCTTCTTCTTCGCTGGCACCTGCCGGTGCGTTGGCGGTGATCAGCAGGGTCTCGGCGTCCGGTGTCTGCTCGTAAACGGCAACGCCCAAGTCGTTCAGGGTCACGATGACGGCTTCAAGCGTTTCTGCGTCGATCAGCTTGTCGGGAAGGTGATCGGAGATTTCGCCGTGGGTCAGGTAACCGCGGGTCTTGCCGAGTTTGATCAGCGCCTTCAGGCGTGCACGGCGCTTGGCCATGTCTTCTTCAGACAGCACGGTCTCGTCCAGGCCAAACTCTTTCATCAAGGCGCGTTCTTTCGCCTTGCTGATTTTCATGCGCAGAGGTTTGACCTTTTCGGTGGTTTCAGCGACGGGTTCACCAACCAGATCGTCCTCAATGTCGGACAGATCCGCGTCGCCTTCACCCTTGAGGGCTTCCTTGGGTTTGCGCCCACGCTTGGCGCCGGTGGCTTCTACCGCAGTGGCGGGGTTTTTGGGCGGACGGCCTGGTTTTTTCTTGACAGGTGCATCGGCGGCGGCTGCGGCCGGTGTGGCCTTCAGTTCGGCATCTTTTTTGGCAGCAGGTTTGGCAGTGGAGACAGGAGACTTGGTCGGCACAGGGGGCACTTTCTTGACGGGCTTTTCGGATTTCAGGGGCGCTTTGGCAGCCGGTACTTTTTTTCCGGGAACTGGTCTGGATATGGCAGCTTTTCGGGGTTTTTCAAGCTTGCTGGCGGTCTTCTTGACGGGCGGTCGGGCTGTAGCTTTGGCTGCGGCTTTGGACTTGGGCACGGCTTTGACGGACTTGCTGGACTTTTGAGCAGGCATGGCGAACTCCCGGGGTGAAAACTTTCCTCAACAGACTGGTTTCCCGGCACCCGACGGGGGTCAGGGCACAGGCGCAAAAAATGCCCGGGCCGGTTGGCTGGGCATTCAGGGGTCTCTTTTTAGGCAGACCCCAGGCAAGGTGTTTGGGCGAACATTTGGTGTGCAGTCCTTGCGGGGAGGTAGCCCTTCAACCTGTGAGGTCCCGTTCTTGCGGGGGGCTGGTACCGGAGGTGCTGCTGTCGCGCTTGCCGTGGCGGAAAATCGGATTATACCCGAATGCCTCATTTTTAGGCAT
>NZ_JBKJOQ010000055.1:0-6723 GCF_046595475.1 Rhizobacter sp. | reverse complement strand
GAACTGATGATCGTTGTCGCGATCATCGGCATCTTGGCCGCCATCGCGCTGCCGCAGTACCAGACCTATGTTGCGAAGTCCCAAGTGGCGCGTGTCATGGGCGAAGCTGGCAATCTTAAGACGGCGGTGGAAACATGCCTGCTTGAGGGCCGCACCGTCGCCAATTCGTCCGTTCCTGCCGGTACCGCGATGACCGCTACGGATTGCAATCTGCAAGCCACGCCGTCGTCTCTCATGAACGGGGTGGTTCAGCTTCTGCCCGCCGCCCCTCCTGCTGGCACAGGCTACGCGTTCGTGACCCTTGCCCCAGCTGGCGTCTCGACGATTCTGGCCACTTTTGGCAATGGTGCCGCAGGCGTTCTTGCTACACAGACGCTGACTTGGAGCCGTGACGTGAACGGCACTTGGACTTGCATACCTAGTGCTGGTCTGGATGCAAAGTACCGCGCCAAGGGCTGTGACACCTGATCTTCAGGTCTAGACGACGATCCCCAGAGCCCCGCCTTGGCGGGGCTTTTTTCTAACAACCAACCGTCACAGGTGGCGTATGCGAGCAGCCCGAGGCTTCACCTTGATCGAGTTGATGATCGTTGTCGCGATCATTGGCATCCTTGCAGCGATTGCGATCCCGCAGTACCAGACTTACGTGGCCAAATCCCAGGTTTCTCGCGTGATGTACGAAGCGAGCAGCCTCAAGGCGGTTGCAGAAACGTGTGTGCTTGAAGGGCGAACGGGCGCCTTTTTCTCGAATATCGCGACCGGAGGCGCTCAAGGTGCCACGGACTGCAACCTCCAGGCGACGGCCTCTTCGCTTCTGGATCCAGCCATTGGTGCTGCGGTTGGCCCTGACGCTACGCCCGCGCCTGCTGGCACCGGTTACCCCATTGCGACCATGCCCGGGGGCTTGGTTAATGTGACGTCCACGTTTGGCGGTGGAGCCGCAGCAATCCTGGCCACTGGGCCGGGTATTCTGCGGTGGCAGCGTGACCCGAGCGGGGGCTGGACGTGTGCAGTGCGCGGCGTTGATGAGAAGTACCGCGCCAAGGGCTGCGACGCCTCGTTTTAGCCGGATGGCGGCCAGGCCTTTGTGCCGAAGCGCGATCCTATCGATCGGAGTTGGCACGCCCACCCGGTGCGTGCGCAGATGGTGGCGGCGCCGGGCGAGTGGCCCTGGTCAAGCTACCTCGCCCATGTGGACGACACGCTGCCGCCGCCCTGGCTTGATACCGCCGGGTTGCATGGCTACTTGCTGGGGCGAGAAGCCAAGAGCCAGCAGACCGCCGACGCGCTGCGGCACGCTACGCCAGCCTGGTGGCGGCAGGCCGCGACGAGGCTTTGTGGGATTCGGCGCTGCGCCAGCAAATCTTTTTGGGCGACGATGATTTCGTGGCCCGCATGCTGGCCCTGGCCGAGCCGTCCCGGGCGCAGGCGGTCGATGTGCCGCGCGCGCAGCGCACCGAGCAGCGGCGCATCAAGCGCAGCCTGGATCAGTGGTTGAAGGAGTGCCCCACACGCGAGCAGGCGCTGTGGAGCGCCTACACGCGCTCGGGCTTGCGGATGACGGAGATGGCGCGGGTGATGGGCTTGTCGGTGTCTCGTGTAAGCCGATTGATTGGCGCCGAAGAGGCGCGCCAGCAGGTCCTCAACCCACCCCGCGTGATGGCCTCTGGGCCTCCTTGACCAGATGTATGATGCGTGATGTTTGCCGAGTTTTCGCCAGAGGCTACACATGCGTACGACCCTTTCCATAGACGATGACGTGCTCGCTGCCGCCAAGGGCTTGGCGGCGCGTCAGAACAAGACCGTGGGCGAGGTGGTGTCTGCGCTGGCCCGGCAAGCCCTTCGGCCAGCGCAAGTGAAGCGCGCAAGAGAAAGAGTTCGCAATGGCATCCCGCTACTTGCGCAGACGCCTGGCGCCCCCCCGGTCACGCTCGACCTCGTGAACCAGTTGCGGGATGAGTGAGCCGCATGACCTTCTTGCTCGACGTGAATGTGCTGATCGCGTTGATCGACCCCGGGCACGTTCAGCACGACACGGCGCATGAGTGGTTTGCTGTTGAAGGCAAACAGGCCTGGGCCACTTGCCCTCTGACGGAGAACGGTGTCCTGCGAATCGTTGGGCAAGCCCGCTACCCCAATTCGCCGGGGACGCCCGCAGCGGTACGTGATCTCATGTGCGCGCTTGTGGCGTTGCCGGGCCATACGTTCTGGCCCGACGAGCTGAGCCTTCTGGACGGCTCGAAGGTTGATGCCACAAGACTGCTGACGTCTGCCCAGGTGACAGACACCTATTTGCTTGCCTTGGCTGTGGCTCGCAAGGGGCGCTTGGCCACCTTTGACCGGCGCTTGGTCGCGGATGCCGTTCACCGCGGCGCGAAGGCCTTGCACCTCATTACTTAAGTGGCGTTGACGGCAGCACAGACCTGCTCTTCACGGGGCCGGGCCGCCCTTCTTCCCGCTTCACACCGGCGACAATTTGCAGATGCACCCTACCGAAGGCGAAACCCCAAGCGCGCATTTCTCCAGATTGCAGCTCCAATTTAGTTCGCTGGCGTTGGCTTGCCTTGCGATCTGCGGCCCGGCCTGGCTGGCGCGCAATCTCTCCCCGTCCGCCACGTTTTTCAACCAGGTTGCCGCCCTGTTGGGCTGGGCGGCGTTTCTGGCGCTCACGTCATGGGGCGTGGTTTCTGTGCCCCGAAAGGCGTGGCGCCGGCTCGCGCCGCTGCAGCTCGCGTTGGCGCTTCTGGCCGTTGCGACCGTCGGGTCGCTTCTGTTCCAGCGATTGCCCGCGAGCTTGGCCTTCTCCACATTGGGTTTGCTTGCGATGGCGGCACTGGCTGCGGCTGTGGGCGCGGTCTCGATTCGGGGTGAGGGGGGGCGAGCCGCCTTCCAGGCCATTTGTGTAGCCACGGTGTTGGCGGGGGGCGTGAGTGTGGCCCTGGCGCTGATCCAGGTGTTCCTGCCCGATTGGGCGGACGGCGACTGGATCGCGCGCACTTCAACCCCCGGCCGCGCTGGCGGCAACCTGCGCCAGGCCAACCACCTGAGCAGCCTGCTCTTGTGGGCCATGGCGTCGTTGGTGTGGCTGCATGAAACCTTGGCCGAGAGGCGCGAGCTGCCGCAGCTGAAAACGGCACGCGCGACCACCGCGGTGCTGATGGCGCTGCTGCTCTTCGGTGATGTGCTCACTGTCTCGCGCACCGGCGCCGTGTGTGTGCTGCTGTTGGCCTTGTGGGGTGTGGTCGACAAGCGTCTGTCGCGCTTTTCACGCGTGCTGCTTTGGCTGGCGCCCCTGTTTTACGCGCTGTGCTGGCTGGGCATGAACGAGTGGGCGCAGGCGGGTGCGCAGGCTTTTGCCGGTGGCACGCAGCTCAATCGCTCCGACCTCTCCAGCTCGCGTTTCGGCATCTGGGCCAACACCTGGGAGCTGATCAAGCAAAACCCCTGGTTCGGCGTTGGCTGGGGCGAGTTCAACTTTGCCTGGACGCTCACGCCCTTCCCGGGGCGGCCGGTGGCGTTTTTCGATCACACGCATAACCTGCCGCTGCAGTTCCTGGTGGAGCTGGGTATTCCCCTCGGCACCGTGGTTCTGGCCTTGCTGGCATGGGCCTTGTGGAAGGCGTTCACGGCTTGCCGCTCATCAGCGCCGGCCGCCCATCTCACCGCCCGCACTGCGTTTGTGATGGTGCTGATGATGGTGGTGCACAGCATGCTGGAGTACCCGCTGTGGTATGCCTACTTCCTGTTGCCGACGGCGTTTGCCTTCGGCATTTGCCTGGGCCACGCG
This sequence comes from Rhizobacter sp., assembly GCF_046595475.1. GTDB lineage: Bacteria > Pseudomonadota > Gammaproteobacteria > Burkholderiales > Burkholderiaceae_C > Rhizobacter. Next base: position 2,936 of record NZ_JBKJOQ010000055.1, on the reverse strand, counting down.
GGCACGCCCGGCACCGGCGAATCGACGGAACCCGCGCCGCCTTGGCTGCGCCGCACCTTGGTCGGGGCTGCGCTCGCGTTGATGGCTTGCACGGGCCTGTCGGTGCTTGATTACATGCGCGTGGCGGCCATTTTCTCGGCCGACGAAGACATGCCGCTTTCCTACCGCATCGCACAGGGTCAGCACAGCTGGTTCTTCGCCCACCACGCCGACTACGCCGCGGCCACCACGGCCGAGCATCCTTCAACGATCATGAAGGTATTCCGGCGGGCCCCGCATCTGCTGCTCGACACGCGCCTGATGATGGCCTGGGCCAAGGCCTACGCTGAGAAGGGCGACGTGGAAAGGGCGCGCTACCTCACTGAAAGATTGCGCGAGTTTCGCAACCCCGACTCGGTTGAATTCTTCGCCATGTGCGACAAACCCTTCGCCGCCGGTGAACCCAAGCCCTTCCAGTGCACGCCATCGACGCGTCACTTCACTTACGAAGATTTCAAGCTGCGCTGATGGATCAGGGCGAAGCCATCCAGTCGCCCGACTTGCCTCCGTGCTTTTCCAGCACACGAATCTCGCCCATCACCATGCCGCGATCGGCGGCCTTGCACATGTCGTAGACCGTGAGCAGGCCGACTTGCACGGCCGTCAATGCCTCCATCTCGACGCCCGTGCGCCCCAGCGTCTCGACCTGCGCAATGCAGCGCACCAGGCTGGCGGCTTCGTCGATCTCGAAGGACACCGCTACGCGCGTGATGGGCAAAGGGTGGCACAGCGGTATCAACTCTGCCGTGCGCTTGCTGGCCTGGATGGCCGCCACGCGCGCCACGCCGATCACGTCGCCCTTTTTCGCATTGCCGGCCCGTATCAGCGCCAAGGTGGCCGGCAGCATGCGGATCACGCCGCTGGCAATCGCCACGCGGTGCGTCTCTTGCTTGGCCGACACGTCGACCATGTGGGCCTGGCCCTGCGCGTCGAAATGCGTGAGCGGTGTGGCGGGCGATGGTGCAGACGTTGACATGGTCGGGAAACAAGCGGGCAATGTGGCGCTGGCATCATAGCGACGCACGCGGTGCGGCAGGCTGAACCTTCGGCCATGGGCCCGCTCCAACGCCACTGAGCCTAAGCCCCACCTTGAACACCCCCATTCGACTCTCTCGCGCCAAGCGCTTTCTGGCCAGCGTGTGCGCCATGAGCTTGCTGGCAAGCTCGGTTTTTGTGCCGCCGGCCATGGCGCAAGACCGATTGCCTGCTTTGGGCGAGGCGACCTCAGATGATTTGAGTGTGGGCAGCGAGCGCCGCCTGGGCGAGCAGATCATGCGCGACATCCGCCGCGACCCCGACTACCTCGACGACCCGGTGCTGCTCGAATACCTGCAGTCGATCTGGCAGCCGCTGGTCGCCGCGGCGCGCGAGCGCGGCGATATTGCACCCGACCTCGACCAGCGCTTCGCCTGGGAGCCGTTTCTGGTGCGCGACCGCACGGTCAACGCCTTTGCGCTGCCGGGGGGCTACGTGGGCGTGCACCTGGGCTTGATCGCCATGACCGCCACGCGCGACGAGCTGGCCTCGGTGCTCGCGCACGAGCTCACACACGTCACGCAGCGCCACATTGCGCGCGGCATGGCCAACAGTGCGCGCCAGTCGCTGATCGGGCTGGCCGGCATGATCCTCGGCATGATTGCCGCAAGCCGCAGCAACCGGGTCGACGGCGCCAACGCCATCTTCACCGGCAGCCAGGCGGTGGCGGTGCAAGGCCAGCTCAACTTCTCGCGGGACATGGAGCGCGAGGCCGACCGCATCGGCTTTGGCGTGCTGACCAAGGCGGGCTTCGCGCCAGGCGGCATGGCCGCCATGTTCGAGAAGCTCGACCAGTCGTCGCGCCTGAATGACAGCGGCGGCTTCCCCTACCTGCGCACCCACCCGCTCAACGCCGAGCGCATAGGCGAAGCCCGCGCCCGCCTGGGCACGGCCGCGCCGCTGCGGCCGGCCAGCGTGCTGGCCCACACCGCGGCGCAGGCGCGTGCCAAGGTGATGATGGACGCGCGCGTTGACGCCTTGCGTCGCTGGCAGGCGCTAGACGCGCCGGCCACGGCCAGCGTGTCTGAGAAGTTGATGGCAGCCTGCGCGAGTGCCCTCGCGTCTACCTTGCTGCGCGATTGGGCGCGTGCCGACACCGCGCTGCAGCTGGCCTTGGGCATCGTGCGCGGCAGCCCGCGCAGCGATGCGCAGGCCGAGCGCGAGGTGGTGTTCCTGCAAGCGCAGTCGCTCCTCGAGCGTGGTGAGGCCGCGCGTGCCGCCGAGGTGCTCAAGCCCTATGCCAAGGTCGACGGGGTGATCTCGTCGCGGGCGGCCATGTTGCTGTCGGCGCAGGTGGCGATGGCGCTGGATGCACCCGCCCAGCAGCGCAGCGCCGAAGAGATGCAGACCTGGACCGCGCTGCACCCGAACGACGCCACCGTGTGGTCGCAACTGGGGCGCGAGTGGCAGCAGCTGGGCCAGGGCCTGAGGGGCCTGCGCGCCGAGGCCGAGTCGCGCATCGCGATAGGCGACCTGATCGGCGGTGTTGACCGTTTGCGGGCCGGGCAAAAGCTCGCGCGCAGCACCCGCAACACCGACTTCATCGAAGCCTCGGTGATCGACGCGCGACTGCGCGAGATCGAGCTCCAGGCGCGCCGCCGCGAAGCCGAGGAGCGCCGACCCGAAGGGTGAGCGAAGGCCGCGGCGCACTGCGCTGCCCTTCGATACCTCAGCGCGAACGGAGCCAAATGGAACGGCTGAGCACTTTCCGTTCGCACTGAGCTCGTCGAAGTGCCTGCGACTGGGTGCACGCTGGCTTCGACAAGCTCAGCCCGAACGCAGCGTGGCGGCTCGAATTTTGTAGAGCTCAAGAGGTCAGCGCCTTGCGCGCTGGCGCTATCCTTGCCGCCACTCCAAAAGGC
>NZ_JBKJOQ010000030.1:0-20558 GCF_046595475.1 Rhizobacter sp. | reverse complement strand
TGGTCGACCATGGTGTTGATGGTGGCCTTGAGTTCGAGAATCTCGCCCTTCACGTCGACCGTGATCTTCTTGCTCAAGTCACCCGCCGCCACGGCCTTGGTCACGTCGGCAATGTTGCGCACCTGTGAGGTCAGGTTCGACGCCATCGAGTTCACCGAGTCGGTCAAGTCTTTCCAGGTGCCGGCCACGCCCTGCACCTCGGCCTGACCACCTAGCTTGCCTTCGGTGCCCACTTCGCGCGCCACCCGCGTTACTTCAGCCGCAAATGACCGCAGCTGGTCCACCATGGTGTTGATGGTGTTCTTGAGCTCGGAGATTTCGCCCTTCACGTCCACGGTGATTTTCTTGGACAAGTCACCTGCCGCCACAGCAGTCGTCACTTCGGCAATGTTGCGCACTTGCGAGGTCAGGTTGCCGGCCATGAAGTTGACCGATTCGGTCAAATCCTTCCAGGTGCCGGCCACGCCCTGCACGTCGGCCTGGCCGCCCAGCTTGCCTTCGGTGCCCACTTCGCGGGCCACCCGCGTCACTTCGGCCGCGAAACTTCGCAGCTGGTCCACCATGGTGTTCACGGTGTTCTTCAGTTCCAGAATTTCGCCCTTCACGTCCACCGTGATCTTCTTGCTCAAATCGCCCGCCGCCACCGCCTTCGTCACGTCGGCAATGTTGCGCACCTGAGAGGTCAGGTTGCCCGCCATGGAGTTCACCGAGTCGGTCAAGTCTTTCCAGGTGCCCGACACGCCTTCCACCCGCGCCTGGCCGCCGAGCGAGCCTTCGGTGCCCACTTCGCGCGCCACACGTGTCACTTCAGAGGCGAACGAGCGCAGCTGGTCCACCATGGTGTTGATGGTGTTCTTGAGCGTAAGAAACTCGCCCTTCACGTCCACGTCAATCTTCTTGGAGAGGTCGCCCTTGGCCACGGCCGTGGTCACGTCGGCAATGTTGCGCACCTGGTCGGTCAGGTTGCCGGCCATCGAGTTCACCGAGTCGGTCAGGTCCTTCCAGGTGCCCGCCACGCCCTTCACCTTGGCTTGCCCGCCGAGCTTGCCTTCGGTGCCCACTTCGCGGGCCACGCGTGTCACTTCAGCCGAGAAGTTGCCCAGCTGCTCCACCATCTTGTTGATGGTCTTGGCGGTGCGCAAGAACTCGCCTTCGAGCTCGCGGCCTTCGACTTCGAGCGCCATGCTCTTGGAGAGGTCACCCTGCGCCACGGCGCCGATCACGCGCGCCACTTCACTGGTCGGGTGGACGAGGTCGTCGATCAGCGCGTTGATGGAGTCTATGGACGCGCCCCAGAAGCCACGCGTCTCGCTCAGCGAAGCACGCTGCTTGAGCTTGCCTTCCTTGCCCACCACTTGGCGCAGGCGGCCGAGCTCGGCCGCCATGGCAGCGTTCTGCTCCACCATGTCATTGAACACATCGGCCACCTTGCCCGGCAAGCCCTCCCAATGCAGCGGGAGCCGCACGCTCGCATCGCCTTTTCGCAGCTGAGTCAACGCGACCAGCAGGGTTGCCATTTCGCGCTCAGGCGCGGAGATGTTGGGGCTTTCAATGACCTTCATGACAGAGGCTTTCCTTCCAGAGCGTACGAAAGCGATTCCGCAAAACGCCCGAGCCGCAAAGCCCCCTGGGAGTCGGAAACGCGCCCAACGCAAGGTTATGCGGGCGTGTAGGAATTACATGAAGGAGGACTCCGACACCCGTTGTAGGAGAAGCCCTACACCCTAGGCGAACACCTTAGAACGCGTTGTTTTGGAGCGCAGAAAGGGCCTGCGCGGGCAGTAGACTTTCGCCCGTGCACAAGCCGGAGGCCTCTTGAAACCCGTCACCATCCTTTATGTGGAGGACAGCGCCGACCTGCGCGAGACCATCGCCATGCTGCTGGAGCACCCGGGTCGCGACATTCACACTTGCGCCAGCAGCGAAGAAGCCCTGGCAGCCTTTGCCGAGCGCGAATACGACATCCTGGTGACCGACGTCGGCCTGCCAGGCTTGTCGGGAACCGACCTCGCCCGCAAGCTGTTGGCGCGCAAGCCCGACCGATGGGTCGTGCTGTGCTCGGGCTATGAGTTCGATGATCACTTGCACACCTTCGGCCCCAACGTACGCGCAGTGCGCAAGCCCTTTGAGCCCGAAGAGCTGGAGGCGCTGATGGAAAACATCACTTTGTCCATCCGCTCAGCGCCGCCGGCGAGCCCACTGAGATAGCCCCCATCAGCGATGGTCTCGTCAAAGAATCAAGGCGATCAAGATGATGACCGGGATGGGCACACCGAGAAGAAAAAGAACAATCGATTTCATGGAAGCCCGCTGGGTCGACAAGAGTTGAAAGTCATGCGTCGCGCAGGCGGCCGCCCAAGGTGGCGCTGAAGCTCGCGACGAACGCGCCGATGAACAGCGACACCACGATCCACAGCGCCGCGGTGGCCGAAGCCTTGCGCGCCTTGTCTGCTGCCTGCTGGGCTGAAGTCTTGGCCTCTTGCACGCGCGCGTAGGTGTCTGCCACGCGCTTTTGCGAGTCTTGCGGCGCAAGGCCTGTGCGCTGGGCAACCACTTGGCCGAGGTACTGCGCGTCATCAGGCGGCAGCGTGGCCGACGACTGGCGCAGCGCCGTCATGAAGATGCGGCTGGCCTCGCGGGCCGCGCCGTCGTTGCTGACCAATGGCGACGAAGTGTCTTGCGGCATCTGGGTTGCGACCGCACCCGTGGGCGAGGCGGCCTTGCGAAACAGGGTGTCGGTGAAGTAAGCAATCGACTCATCCGAGGGCACGCGTGACGCCGCTGTAGCGTTGGCTTGAGCCACGCTGGCCCCCGCCTGCACCCCACCGCTGACGATGGCGCCCGTGGCCGTCGCAAGCAGCGCGGCGGTCGCGACCGATGCCACCGACCACGCGAGAAAGCCATGCGCGGTGTCGCGGAAGAACACTTCATCTGTCGCAAGGTCTTGCCACCGCGTGCGCAAGCGCCCGGCCAGGTAGCCGCCCAGGCCCGACGCCGCGAGCTGCGTGAAGGCCAGCCAGGCGAGCGCAGAGACGCCCACGGCGGCCGCACTGGCCCCGCGTGAAGTCCAGGGGGAAACGGCGGTCAAGCCTAGGCCTGTGCCCAGCAGCAGCAGCAGCACCATCGAGAGTGCGGCTGCGCCAGCAGCGCCGGCCAGGATGGCGCCCCAAGAAACTGCGCCGGGGGAAGCGAGGCTGGGTCGCTCGGCGACAAGGGTAGCGTTGGGGCTCATGGCTTCCAGAAGAAGTTGGGACAAGCCATCTTCCGAATTCACCGCAGCCCTGGGGATAGGACGATTGATTCTCAGTGAGTAGGACAAGGTCGACTCGCCACACGGCCCGCCAACGGTTCCGTGAGGCCGTAAAAAAGCCCGCACTCGGCGGGCTTTTTTACTGGAGGAGAGGGAGGGATTCGAACCCTCGGAACCTTACGGTTCGCCTGATTTCGAGTCAGGTACATTCGACCACTCTGCCACCTCTCCGGAATTCTGTGGGGCGTCGGCGGGTCTGTGCCGAGCCACAGATTCTAGCTCAGGCTTTCAGCAGGGCCTGGCCCCCCAGATACGAGCGCAACGCTTCGGGCACGGTGATCGAGCCATCGGCGTTCTGGCCGTTCTCTAGTACCGCCACCAAAGTGCGGCCCACCGCCAAGCCCGAGCCGTTCAGCGTGTGCACCAACTCGTTCTTGCCTTGCGCATTCTTGAAGCGCGCCTGCATGCGCCGCGCCTGGAAGGCTTCGCAGTTGGACACCGAGCTGATCTCGCGGTAGGTGTTTTGCGCCGGCAGCCACACTTCGAGATCGTAGGTCTTGGTCGAGCCAAAGCCAATGTCGCCGCCGCACAGCGTGACCACGCGATAGGGCAGCCCGAGTTTCTGCAACACCGCTTCGGCGTGGCCGCGCATTTCTTCGAGCGCCTCGTAGCTCTTGTCGGGGTGCACGATCTGCACCATCTCGACCTTGTCGAACTGATGCTGGCGGATCATGCCGCGTGTGTCCCGCCCGGCGCTGCCGGCTTCAGAGCGGAAGCAAGGGCTGTGGGCCGTGAGCTTGATAGGCAGCCGGTCGGCCGACATGACCGTGTCGCGCACGCTGTTGGTCAGCGAGATTTCCGCGGTGGAGATCAGGTATTGCACGGCCTGCGACTCGTCACTGCCGCGGGTGACCCAGAACATGTCTTCTTCGAACTTGGGCAGTTGCCCGGTGCCTTCCAGCACCTCGCGGTTGACGATGTAGGGTGTGTAGCACTCGGTGTAGCCGTGCTGCTGCGTTTGAGTGTCAAGCATGAACTGCGCGAGCGCGCGGTGCAGGCGTGCCACCGGGCCGCGTAAGAAGCTGAAGCGCGAGCCTGAGAGCTTGGCGCCGGTGTCGAAATCAAGGCCCAGCGGCGCGCCGAGGTCAACGTGGTCCTTGACAGGGAAGTCGAAGCTGCGCGGCTGGCCCCAGCAGTGCAGCTCGACGTTGGCGTTTTCATCAGCCCCTAGCGGCACGCTGGCGTGCGGCAGGTTGGGCACGCTCATCAGCATGGTCGACAGCTCGGCCTGCATGGCCTCTAGCCGCTCCGCCGAGGCCTTCAGGGCATCGCCCAGGCCACCCACCTCGGCCATCACCGCCGAGGTGTCTTCGCCCTTGGCCTTCAGGTGACCGATCTGCTTGGACAGGCTGTTGCGGCGCGCCTGCAGTTCCTCGGTGCGTGTCTGAATCGTCTTGCGCTCCGATTCGAGCGTTTTAAATCGGGCGACATCCAGGAACGGCTGGGGCGACTTGCGCTTTTCCAGCGTGGCGACAACCTCGTCCAGGTCTTTGCGCAGCAGGGTGATATCGAGCATGGGGGGAGGGTCCGCGCCAGCAAGGGCCGGTGATCAAGAGGAGCGCGTGATTGTAGGCAAGGCGCCACGCTCTAAAGCGATTCGCTTCGGCATGTAGCGCCTCAGATTGGCAGGCTCCGATTATCAATTAGACTGCGACTCATTCGCATTTAGATTCAATCAACATGTCTGACCCAGGCGAGCTATCCTTTTTAAAATCTGCGCTGCGCACCGCATCGGCAGCATGGGTCGTCGCCTCACTGCTTGCCGCCTGCGGCGGTGGTAACGACAGCGGCAGCTCCGAGCCGCAAAAGGCCCCGCTCTCACCCACCGCAGCGTTGGGCGAGAAGATCTTCAGCGACATCTCGCTCTCAGCCTCAGGCCAACAGGCTTGCGCCAGCTGCCACGCCGCCGCCAACGCTCACAGCCCTGCCAACTCGTTGCCGGGCCAGATGGGCGGCGCGGCAATTGATCAGCAGGGGCTGCGCCAGGCCCCATCCATTCGCTACCTGAGTTTCAACACCGCCTTCTACTTCAACGCCGAAGGCACGCCCACCGGGGGCTTCTTCTGGGACGGGCGCGCCGCTTCGCTGGCCCAGCAGGCGAGCGAGCCGTTTCTGAACCCCCGCGAGATGGGCAACCCCGACGAGGTCAGCGTGGTCGCCAAGCTGGCCCAGGCGTCGTATGCAGCCGAGTTCAAGCAGCTCTACGGCAGCACGGTGTTCACGGACCCGAAAGCAGCCTTCCAGCGCATGACGCTGGCCTTGCAGCAGTATCAGAAGGAAGACGCCGAATTCCGCGCCTTCACCAGCAAATACGACAGCTTCCTGCTCGGCGGGGCCAGCCTGACCCCACAAGAAATGCGCGGCTTGGCCTTGTTCAATTCGCCGACCAAGGGCAACTGCGCTGGCTGCCACCCTTCTTCGCGCGCTGCCGATGGCGCCTTGCCGCTCTTCACCGACTTCACCTATGACAACCTGGGCGTGCCGCGCAATCCCGCCCTGTCCGCCAACGCCGACCCCGGCTATTTCGACCTGGGCCTGTGCGCACGCGCCGGCGACGACCTGGCGCGGCGCAGCGACCTGTGCGGCGCCTTCAAGGTGCCCTCGCTGCGCAACGTGGCCAAACGCCATGTGTTCTTCCACAACGGCCGCTTCACCACCTTGAAGGACACGCTCACCTTCTATGTGCAGCGCGACACCAACCCCGAGAAGTTCTACTCGCTGAACCCCGACAACACGGTTAACAAGTTCGACGACCTGCCAGCTCAGTACAAGGGCAACGTCAACACCACCGAAGCCCCCTACAACCGCCAGCCCGGTGAATCCCCCGCGCTCAGCGACAACGAGATGGACGACCTCATCGTTTTCCTCAACACCCTCTCGGACGGCTATACACCGTGATCTCCATGAAAAGAAAAGCCCTGCCCCTGGCCACCTTGCTGTTTGCGCTGCAAGCCCACGCCGCCCCCACGGCCACAGAAGCCGAACTCGCACAAAAGCTCGACAAACTGAGCAACGAGCTGGCCGCTGTGAAGGCGCAAGTGGCCCAGCAGGCCACCACTGCGACGGAGCCCGCCACGGTGCTCACCAGCTACGGAGAACTCAACTACAACCGGCCCAAGAACGGCGCCAACGCGCAAGCCGATATGCGCCGCTTCGTGCTGGGCTTTCAGCACCGCTTCGACAGCAAGACCAAGGTCGTGAGCGAGCTCGAAGTCGAGCACGGCGTGAGCTCGGCCTCCGACCCCGGTGAGGTGGAAGTGGAGCAGGCTTACATCGAGCACCAGCTCTTCCCCAACACCTCGCTGCGCGCCGGCCTCTTCTTGATGCCCGCGGGCCTGCTCAACGAGAGCCACGAACCCACGGCCTACTACGGCGTGGAAAGAAACTTTGTCGAGACCGCCATCATCCCGACCACGTGGCGCGAAGGCGGCGTGCAGTACGTAGGCACTTTCGACAACGGCCTCACCGTGCAAGCGGGCCTGAGCACCGGCTTCGACCTCACCAAGTGGGACGCCACCGCCACTGAAGGCAGCGAATCGCCGCTCGGCTCCGTCCACCAAGAAATGGCGCTCGCCAAGGCACGCGACGTGGCCATGTTCGGCGCTGCCAACTGGCGCGGCATCCCTGGCCTGCTGCTGGGCGGTTCGCTGTTCACCGGCAACGCCACGCAAGGCCAGGCAGGCCTCCCTTCAGCGCGCATTACCCTATGGGACCTGCACGCCCGCTGGACGCCGCAACGCTGGGACCTGTCAGCTCTGTTTGCCCAGGGCCGCATCTCGAACACGGCTGAGCTGAACGCACCGCTGGTGGGCAACCCCACGTTGATCCCCGAGCGCTTCGACGGCTGGTACGTTCAGGCTGCCTACAAGGCATGGGGTGAAGGCGAGCAATCGCTGAGCCCCTTTGCGCGCCTGGAACGCCTCAACACCGGCCGCCGCTACGCCGATCTGGGCGCAGGCCTCACGCCCGAAGCACGCCCCACCGAGCGCGTCGTCACGGTGGGCCTGAACTACAAGCTCAATGCCGGCGTGGTGGTCAAGGCCGACATCCAGCGCTTCAAGGCCGCGACCGACAGCAACCGCTTCAACCTCGGGTTGGGCTGGAGTTTCTGATGCGCATGGTCCTCGCGCCGTTGGCGCTTGCCGCACTGTCCCCGGCCAGTGCTTTCGCCGTCGACTACCTCTCCGCCGACCAAGCGCGCAAGCTGATGTTTCCTGATGCCGACAGCTTCGAGCAGCGCGACATCAATTTCGACGCCACGCAACTGCAGGCACTGAGCAGCAGCGGCACACCCGCGCGCTCGGCCCACTGGGTACTGCAAGTAGCCAAGCGCGGCGACAACACGCTGGGCTATGTGGTGGTCGACGACGTGGTGGGCAAGTTCGAACTCATCACCTACGCCGTGGGCTTGGGCGTCGACGGCACGGTACGCCAGGTAGAAGTGCTGTCTTACCGCGAAAGCCACGGCCACGAGGTGCGCCTGCCCGCGTGGCGCAAGCAATTCGTGGGCAAGAGCGGCGTCTCTCCATTGCGCGTGGGCGAAGACATCGCCAACATCAGCGGCGCCACGTTGAGCTGCACGCACGTGACCGACGGCGTGCGCCGCATTGTCGCCGTGCTGGGCCTGGCCCGGCGCGCGGGGCGGCTGTCGTGAACGTGCAGCGCCGCGCCCGCCCGCTGCTGGGTACCTTGGTCGAAGTGGGCGTCACCCGCGGCGCACCTGCTGCCGCGGTCGAAGCCGCCATAGAAGCCGCATTCGCGGCCGTGGCTCAAGTGCAGGCGTGCATGTCGCGCTTCGAGCCCGGCAGCGACATCGGCCGCTTCCATGCACTGGCCGCGGGCGAGTCGATCTGCATCACCGCCCGCACGGCCGACGTGTTGCACGCCTCAGCCTTGTTGCACGCCGAGAGTGAAGGCCTGTTCGACATTGCCCAGGGCTCGCCACGCAACGGTTGGCATTGCACCGGCCTGACGCTCACCAAGAAAAAGCCAGGCGTTCACCTTGATCTGGGCGGCATCGCCAAAGGCTATGCGGTGGACTGCGCCGTTGTCGCGTTACAGGCGGCAGGTTGCACAGCCGGTTGGGTGAATGCCGGGGGCGACTTGCGCGCCTTCGGCAGCATCCACCTTCCGGTGTCGCTGCGCGACGAACAACACGGCGGCGTGCGCTCCTTCGGCAGCTTGAGCGACGGTGCTCTGGCCACCAGCCAGTTGGGGCGTCAGGTGAGCGTGATGGCACGGCAATGCCTGTGGGCCGATGCGCTGACCAAGGTGGTCGCGCTCAGCGGCAGCGCCCATCACCCGCTGGTGGCCCTGCACGGCGCGCAAGCCTGGTTGCATTGAGATGAGACACCACTCGCGCAACCGTCTACAGCCATGGCAGCGCTGGGGCATGTTCATCAGCCTGGGTGCGCTCACCGCCAGCGGCCTGCTGTGGCTGTGGGCGCACTACGCCTGGGGTGCCGGGGCAGGTGAGCTGCCTCACCCGCTGGAGCTGTGGATGATCCGCCTGCATGGCCTCTTCGCCATGAGCGGGCTGTTCTTCTTTGGCGTGGTGGGCGCCGAGCATGCGGCGCGCGGCCTGCGCATGGCGCGCCAGCAGCTCACGGGCGTGCTCTTGCTCACCAGCCTGGCAGCTCTCGCACTGAGCGGCTACGCCCTGTACTACTTCGCCCCCGAGACCTCGCGCCCCTGGATAGGCAACGGCCACGCCGCAGTGGGCGCCACCACGGCGGCCCTCCTGACTTGGCATGGGCGCTGGGCGCGGCGCAAGCGAACCCGCCACTAACGGGTCTTCAAGCCCTTGGGCAGCGGAAAGTGAATGGTCTCTTCCACCCCGGGCAAGGTGCGCACCGACGCAGCACCCAACGCCTTGAGCCGCGAAATCACCTGCTGCACCAGGATGTCGGGCGCTGAAGCACCCGCCGTGAGCCCAACGCGGTGCTTGCCCGCAAACCACTCGGCCTGCAGGTCTTCAGGTTGGTCGACCATGTAGGCCTGTGCGCCCAGGCGCTCACCCAGCTCGCGCAAGCGGTTGCTGTTGGAGCTGGTGGGGCTGCCCACGACGATCAGCACATCGACCTGCGGCGCCAGCACCTTGACGGCATCTTGCCGGTTCTGCGTGGCGTAGCAGATGTCTTGCTGCTTGGGTTCTCGCACGCTCGGAAAGCGGCGCTTCACCGCCGCGAGGATCTCGGCGGCGTCGTCCACCGACAGCGTGGTCTGCGTCACCACCGCCAGCTTGTCGGCCTGAGCCACCTGCACACGCTCGACATCGGCCACGTCTTCCACCAGGTAGATGCCTTCGTTGAGCTGACCCATGGTGCCTTCGACTTCGGGGTGCCCCTTGTGGCCGATCATGATGAAGTCGTAGCCCTCTTTGTGCAGCTTGGCCACTTCCACATGCACCTTGGTCACCAGCGGGCAGGTGGCGTCAAACACGCTGAAGCCGCGCTCGTCGGCTTCCTTGCGCACCGCCTGCGACACACCATGCGCGCTGAACACCAGCGTGGCACCCGGCGGCACATCGGCCAGGTCTTCAATGAAGATGGCGCCTTTGGCCTTGAGGTCATTCACCACATAGGTGTTGTGCACGATCTCGTGGCGCACGTAAATGGGTGCACCAAACTTGGTGAGCGCGCGCTCCACGATCTCGATCGCGCGGTCAACGCCGGCACAAAAGCCGCGCGGCTCGGCCAGCAGCACTTCATCAACGCTCATCACAAGACCCCGATCAGATGCACTTCAAACGTTACCGGCTTGCCGGCCAGCGGGTGGTTGAAGTCGAACAGCAACCAGTCGCTGCCCACCTCGCGCACCACGCCGGCATAGGCGCCTTGCCCATCAGGCGTGGGGAACTGCACCACGTCACCCACACCGTAAGCCTCATCGGGGTCGCCCAGCTGGTGCAGCAGGCTGAGTTTCACGCGCTGCAGCATGTCGGGGTTGCGCTCGCCGAAAGCCTCGCCAGCATGCAGCTGAAATGCGGTGCGCGTGCCTTCGGGCAGGCCCACCAGGCGCGCCTCCATCGCGGGTGCCAGCTCGCCGGAGCCCAGCGAGAGCGTGGCCGGCTTGTCGGCAAAGGTGTTGATGATGTCGGCGCCATCGGGGCCGCTCAAGCGGTAGTGCAGGGTCAGGAACGAGCCCTGCTGCACGTGGTTGACAACGTGGTTCAATGAATTTCCTGGTTCAACGACTGGCCCAATTTTAGGTGCCTGCCCCACGTGGTGCTCAAAGACCTTCCCCCTGATGCCCGCCCGCGCGAAAAACTGCTTGCGCGAGGCCCCTCCGCTTTGGCTGACGCCGAGCTCATCGCCTTGCTGCTGCGCACGGGCTTCAAGGGCACCTCGGTGCTGCAGCTGGCGCAGCAACTGTTGACGGAATTCGGCGGCCTGGCCGGCCTGCTGCAAGCCGAGCCCGACGACTTGAAGCGCATCAAGGGCCTGGGCCCGGCCAAGCGTGCCGAGATGAGCGCTGTGCTGGAGCTGGCGCGCCGCTCACTCGCCCAAGAGCTGATGCAGCGGCCTGTGTTCGACTCGCCCACCCGGGTGAAGGAGTACCTGCGCCTGCAGATCGGCTCGCGCGGCTACGAGGTGTTCGTGGTGCTGTTTCTCGATGCGCAAAACCGGCTAATCCGCTGCGAAGAAATGTTTCGCGGCACGCTCACGCAAACCAGCGTCTACCCGCGCGAGGTGTTGAAGCGGGCCTTGGAGCTGGGCGCTGCGGCGGTGCTGCTGTCGCACAACCACCCGTCGGGTGCGGCCGAGCCGTCCAAGGCCGACGAATACCTGACGCAGACCCTGAACAAGGCCCTGGCCTTGATTGACGTGCGCGTGCTCGACCACCTGGTGGTCGGCCAGGGCGAGGTGGTGTCGTTTGCCGAGCGGGGCTTGATATGAAAGCGCGCGGCCTGCACGAGCTGGCCGAGATGAAGGCGGCGCTGCAGCGGGCTCAGCGCGAGGCCGAAGCGCAGGCGGCGCGCCTGAAGGAATTGCAGCTAAAGGAACAGCGCGAGCGCGAGCTTTTTGCCACCACGGTGGGCAAAGTGCAGCCCCTGCCCGACCCGCAGCGCGCCAACACCGCCCCGCTGCCGCCCGAGCCGGAACCGAAGCAGCGCCAGCGCGACGAGCAAGCAGCTTTGCGCGAAACCATCTCCGACGAGTTCAACGTCGAGTCGCTGCTCGAAACCGATGAGGCACTCTTCTACCGTCGCCCCGATATCGGCCTGGACGTGGTGCGCAAGCTGCGCCGCGGTGGCTGGACCATCCAGGCGCAGGTTGACCTGCATGGCCTGCGACGAGACCAGGCCCGCGAACAACTCGGCGCCTTCGTGCGCGACGCCGTGGCGCAGGGGTGGCGCTGCGTGCGGGTGGTGCACGGCAAGGGCCTGGGCTCACCCGGGCGTGAGCCGGTGCTGAAGACACGCGTGCACAGCTGGTTGGTGCAGAAACAAGAGGTGCTGGCCTTCGTGCAGGCGCGGCCAGCCGAAGGGGGCAATGGTGCGCTGGTGGTACTGCTGCGCGCGCCGTGATGGCGCTCAGGCGCCGTGCTGGTTCCGCATCCAGTCGGCGGTCTTGAAAAACGATTCTTCCAAGCGCTGCTGCAACGTCGGGTCAAGCCCAACTTCAGCCATCGCCTGCTTCATGCACGACATCCAGCCATCGCGCTCCTTGATGCCGATGGCAAACGGCATGTGCCGCGCCCGCAAGAACGGGTGCCCGAAACGATCCTGGTAGTGCTGCGGGCCACCCAGCCAGCCGCACAGGAACCAGAAAAACTTGTCGCGCGAGCCCTCAAGCGATGTCGGGTGCAAGGCCCGTATGCCGGCGTAGGCAGGATCCAGGTCCATCAAATCGTAGAAGCGATCGACGAGCGTGCGAACGGCGTCTTCACCGCCGACCCACTCGAACGCAGTCGCGGGCTGGGTGGCGTCGGTCATCCCTGCGAGGTGAGCTTGGATGCGATCGCCAAAATGCCCTTGGCGGCTTCACAGCCCGGCAAGGATTCAAGCAAGAGCTGGCGCTTTTGCACCGCTTCGCGCACCGACTTGTCGGTGGCAATTTCGCCCAGCAGCTCAAGCTTCACAGGCGGACTGCCTTCGCCCAGCATCGGCGTCACAAAGCGATCGACCACCTGCTGGAGCTGGCCGCGAATCACGCGGCCTTCGCCGGTGCGGCCGACCTGGTTGACCACCAAGGCGATGGCCGTGCGCTGCTGTTGCGTGGCCAGCACCTTGATGGTGGCGTAGGCGTCGGTGAGCGAGGTGGGCTCGGGCGTGGCGACCACCAGTACTTCGGTGGCCAAGGACACGGCAAACAACACCACGTCAGAGATGCCGGCGCCGGTGTCGAGCAGGATACGGTCGTACCGCGGGGCCACCAACTCGATGATCTTGAGCAACTGCTCGCGCACTTCGCTCGTGAGCCGCGAGTACTCCACCAGCCCCGAGCCTGCCAGCAGCACCGAGAAGCCGCCGGGCGCCGGCAGGATGGCGTCTTCGAGCGTGGCCTTGCCGGTGAACACGTCGTGCAGCGTGATCTTGGGAAAGAGGTTGAGCACCACGTCAAGGTTGGCCAGACCCAGGTCGGCGTCTAGCACGAGCACGCGCTCGCCATGGCGCGCCAACGCGGCGGCCAGATTGGCGGACACGAAGGTCTTGCCCACGCCGCCCTTGCCGCTGGTCACGGCAAGAATGCGGGCACGGCGGCCGGAAGCCGTTGCAAGAGGGGGCACAGGGGGGGTCATGGGCTACTCAAGATCTTGGAACTGGGACACACCGAAAAGCATGCCCTTCTCTTCGGCACTCACCATCGAGACTGGAGGCATCTCAAGGCAGGCACGGTTGCGGCCCTCGGCCTTGGCGCGGTAGAGCTGCTGGTCGGCACGCTCTATCCACAGCGGCGCAGAAGAGCGCACCCACTGGGGCGCAAAGGCACCGCCCAGGCTGATGGTGACCTTGATCGTCTCGGTGATGTTGATCGCCACCTCGCGCTGCTCGACCTTGCGGCGTATGCGCTCGGCCACCGTCTGGCCGAAGGCGGGCGGGCAATTGGGCAGGATGATGGCGAACTCTTCGCCACCAAAGCGCGACACGGTGTCCATCGGCCGCACGCAGTCCATCAGCGATTGCGCCACCGCCTGGATCACCAGGTCGCCAGCGGCATGGCCGTGGGTGTCGTTGACGAGCTTGAAGCGGTCGATGTCGACCATCAACACCAAGGCGGGCTCGCCGGCACGGGCCACACGGTCGATTTCACGGGCCAGGGCCAGCTCGAACTGGCGGCGGTTGGCCAGACCGGTGAGCGGGTCACGGCTGGACAGGTCGCACAGCGCGTCGATCACCGCCTGCAGCCAGGGCGCGGAGCCCACATCGTTCAGGTCTGGTAAAGCATGCCCCGATTGCGCCAGCAATTGCAGCGCTGCTCCCAGCTTGAGCTGCGAGGGTTCGGTGGGCGCAGACGGTTGAGACACGGGGCTATGGCGGTTGCGGGCCAGTCTAGCAGTGCGCTTCTCGTCAAAACCTTCCGATCTGGAACGTGAATACCTGCCAACTTGAGGCTTTGCGGCCACTTAAGCAAAGCAGACTTCAAGCCGATAAACCCCTGAGAACCCATGCCGCATCTGGTGGGTGAAAACAACTCGAATCCAGCTTGGAGCCTCCATGAGCGCAGCCGCCTCTCCCGTCGAACTCGCCGCACTGCGCACAGCCGCAGGCGGTGAACAAGAGTTCGGCTTCAGTGCGGCTGACTTCGAGCGGGTGCGCGAGCTCATTTACAAGCACGCTGGCATCAGCCTGCATGCGGGCAAGCAGGCCATGGTCTACAGCCGGCTCTCGCGCCGCTTGCGGGAAACAGGCATACGTTCCTTCGGCCAGTACTTGCAGTCGCTCGAAGGCATGGCCGCGAATGACCCGGAGTGGCAGGAGTTCGTCAACTGCTTAACCACCAACCTCACCTCGTTCTTCCGTGAAGAGCATCACTTCCATGCGCTGGCCACCGACCTCAAGGCGCGCAGCGGCCAGAGCCTGCGCATCTGGTGCAACGCGGCCTCCACCGGCGAAGAGCCCTACTCCATTGCCATGACCTGCGCCGAAGCGCTGGGTGCGAGCGCCTCGGTCAAGATCACGGCAAGCGACATCGACACCAAAGTGCTGGCCACGGCCAGCCGCGGCGTCTACGGCGCCGACGCGCGAGGCCTGTCACCTGAGCGGCTGCGCACGCACTTCTTGCGCGGCAAGGCCGCCAACAGCGGCTCCATCCGCGTGAAGCCCGAGCTCGCCCGTTTGATCGACTTCCGCACGCACAACCTGATGGAAGCTCGCTGGTCGCTTGGAGACCCGTTCGACATCGTGTTCTGCCGCAACGTGATGATCTACTTCGACGCCCCTACGCAACGCCGCGTGCTGGAGCGCATACACAGCGTGATGAAGCCCAAGAGCCTGCTCTTCGTGGGTCACTCCGAGAATTTCACCGAATCCAAAGACCTGTTCCGCCTGCGTGGCAAGACGGTTTACGAGCGGGTTTGAGTTGCACGCCGCTTGCGCCAGCACTCAAGCCAACCCACCTCCACACCGATATCGAGACACCATGGCCTTGATCTCCTCCTCGACACCCGCCGCCGGCTCGCGGCTTGAAAAGCTGAAGTCGCAGCCCCGCAAACCGGGCGAGGCCTCGTTTTTCTTCTACGACGCGCATTTCAAGAACGACGCGGTCAAGATCCTGCCCGGCGAGTACTTCGTGCACGAAGAAGACATGCTGATCATGACCACGCTGGGCTCGTGCATTGCCGCCTGCCTCTACGACCGCAACGCCAAGGTCGGCGGCATGAACCACTTCATGCTGCCCGACGGCGTGGGCGAATCAGGCCGCTACGGTTCGTACGCCATGGAGCTGCTGATCAACGAAATGATGAAGCGTGGCGCCTCGCGCATGACCATGGAAGCCAAGGTCTTTGGCGGCGGCCAGGTGGTGAGCGGCATGACCACGATGAACGTGGGCGAGCGCAACACCAACTTCGTGATGGACTACCTGAAGACCGAGCGCATCCCCATCGTCTCAAAAGACGTGCTCGATGTGTACCCGCGCAAAGTCTGCTTCCTGCCGGGCAGCGGCAAAGCCATGGTCAAGCGCCTGGCGCCGACCAATACCGATGCGCTGCTGGCACAAGACCGCGCAGCCGCACAGAAAGCCGTGCCTGCGAGCACGGGTGGCGGCTCCGTCGATCTGTTCTGAGCCCCACGGACAACGAGAGAACAACATGGCAAAAACACGCGTGGTGGTGGTGGACGATTCGGCACTGGTGCGCAGCCTGCTCACCGAGATCATCAACCGCCAGCCCGACATGGAGTGCATAGGCGCGGCCGCCGACCCGCTGGTGGCGCGCGAGATGATCCGCAACTTGAATCCCGATGTGATCACACTCGACGTCGAAATGCCACGCATGGATGGCATCGACTTCCTGTCGAAGCTGATGCGCCTGCGCCCCATGCCTGTCGTGATGGTGTCGACGCTGACCGAGCGCGGCGCTGACGTGACGCTGCGCGCGCTGGAGCTCGGCGCCATCGACTTCGTCGCCAAGCCCAAAATCGGCGTGGCCGATGGCCTGCGCTTGCTGGCCGAAGACATCACCGACAAGGTGCGCATCGCAGCCAAGGCTCATGTACGCAGGGCCCATGTGCCTGCCGCCGCGGTGGCAGGCGCTGCGCCCGCCAGACCCGCGACGCCAGTCACCTCAATCGGCCGGTTGTCCACCGAAAAGATCATCTTCATCGGCGCCTCTACCGGGGGCACCGAAGCCACCAAGGAAGTGCTGGTCAACCTGCCGCCCGATTGCCCGGCGGTGGTGATCACCCAGCACATGCCGCCCGGCTTCACCAAGAGCTACGCGGCGCGTCTAGACGGGTTGTGCAAGATCCGCGTGGCCGAAGCGCGCGACGGCGAGCGCATCTTGCCGGGCCACGCCTACATCGCACCGGGTGGCTTTCACCTGAGCGTGGAACGCAGCGGCGCCAACTACATCGCCCGCGTACAAGACGGCGAGCCGGTGAACCGGCACAAGCCTTCGGTTGAAGTGCTGTTCAAGTCTGCCGCCCGCGTGGTGGGCCCCAATGCGCTGGGCATCATGCTCACCGGCATGGGGGCCGACGGCGCCAAGGCGATGAAGGAACTGCGCGATGCCGGCAGCTACAACTACGTGCAAGACGAGGCCAGCTGCGTGGTGTTTGGCATGCCGCGTGAGGCCATCAATGCGGGTGCGGCACACGAGGTGCTGCCGCTGACGCAGATTGCGCCCAAACTCATCGAGCGTTTGCGCAGCACGTCCGGCCTGTCGACCAACCGGGTCTGACTGCACCGGCCTCCAGTCGCTGAAGCTCCTGCCTCAAGAGGCGCCACGCCCGAGCCCGGGAAACCCAGGCTCGGCAGGTGGCCTGATATCGAGCGGCGCTTTGCGCACTCGGTTCGACCTTCAACCATCGCGCCATTGGCGCAGGTCGCCAAGGCGCAGTTGCTGCGACTCGCTCCGAGCAGTGGCTCGGGTAACCCATTGCTCGGGTGCGCCGATGTCGCGCAACGTGTCGGCGCTCAGGTCGTGCATGAAATCGAACTCGCGCGCCTTGCGGGCGTCTTCCAAGTGCGTGGCCCAGCGCGCCGCGATGACGTGCCAGAGCTGTACGAGAGGGTGTGGCGAAAGGCTGGCCTGGGGGCAGGGGGCGGGGTGGTTCATGTCAGGCTCCGGCATTCGTAATGGCTTGCTGGTAAGCATAGAAGGCCAGTCATCCCAGAGGAAGCGACTTGTTCTGCCCGTTGTGGTCAGTTATTCTTACCAATATGGCCCGCCTTCCCCTGCAAGCATTGCCCGCCTTCCGTGCCGTCGCACAGCTGCAAAACCTGCGTGCAGCGGCCGAAACCCTGCACCTGACGCACAGCGCGGTGAGCCAGCAGATACGCGGGCTTGAAGAGCAGCTCGGCTTCGAGCTGTTCGACCGGCGCGGCCGGCGTGTGGTGCTCAATGCAGCGGGCCAGGCCTTGCTGCGCAGCGTGGAGCCGGCGCTGGCTCAGCTCGACGAGGGCGTGCAAGCGGCGGCCGCCGCCGCGAGCGGTGCGGCCCAGCGCCTGCGTGTGACCATGCTGCCCTCTTTCGCCAACCGCTGGCTGCTGCCACGCATTGCGCGCTGGCGTGAGCGCCACCCCGAGCTTGCACTGGAGATCGACGCCACACCGCAGGTGGTCGACCTGCAGCGCGAAGGCTTTCATGCCGCCATCCGGCAAGGCATAGGCCCGTGGCCGGGACTCACAGCCGAGCGGCTGTTTGACAAGCCCATGCCCTTCGTCGTGGTGGGCTCACCCACGGCGGCGCAACGCCTGCGCGACGTTGCGCCTGATTTGCTGGCGCGTGAACCCTTGCTGGGCGACAGCGACGTGTGGGAGGCCTGGTTCACCGCCGCAGGGGTGCGCGCCCGCGTGACGCCGGTGGCCAGCTTCAACGACGCTGGGCTGATGCTGCAAGCCGCCGAGCAGAACCTGGGGCTGGCGGTGTCGCGCGAGCTGCTGGCCGCCGACGCGTTGCGCGCCGGGCGGCTGGTGCAGCTGTCGCCCTTGACCATCGACTTCGAGGCCGCCTACATCTATCACCTGGTCTACCCCGCCGCGCTCACCGACTGGCCACCGCTGCATGCGCTGCGCGGCTGGCTGCGTGAGGAGCTGGAGCAATCGATGCTGGCGCTGCACCCGCCGCCGGCCAAGAGGGCTAGGGCAAGAACAAAGACTGCAAGTCGCTGAGAAAGTCGAAGCCTCGTTCGGTGGGCAGCGCCCATTGCAGATCGCGCGTGAGCCAGCCCCTGGCTTCGGCCTGCTCCAACGCACGCCGCAACACCGTCAACGGCAAGCCAGTGCGCTCGGTGAAGCGGGCCAGCTCGAAGCCCTCTTTCAGCCGCAAGGCATTGAGCATGAACTCGAAGGGCAACTGGTCGCGCGACACCTCTTCGTCTTGGGTGATCGCGGCCCCGGCGAGCGCTTGGTCCATGTATTTGTTGGGGTCGCGGTAGCGCGTTTGCCGAACGACGCGATGCGGAAAGCTCAGCTTGCTGTGCGCGCCTGCGCCTATGCCCAGGTAGTCACCGAACTGCCAGTAGTTGAGGTTGTGCGCGCAGCGATGGCCGGGGCGCGCGAAGGCCGACACCTCGTAGCGCTCCAGGCCCGAGGCCGCAGCTTGCTCGGTGATGATGTCCAGCATGTCGAAGGCGCTGTCGTCATCAGGGATGGTGGGCGGGTGCTTGGCAAAAAAGGTGTTGGGCTCGATCGTCAGGTGGTAGATCGAAAGATGCGGGGGCTTGAAGGCCAGCGCCTGCTCCAAGTCGGCTCTGAGTTCGGACGCTGTTTGACCGGGCAGCGCGTACATCAGGTCGATGTTGAAGGTGTCGAAGGCGTCGCGGGCTTCTTCCACTGCCGCCCTCGCCTGCGCCGCATCGTGCACGCGGCCGATGGCGTGCAGCTTCTCGTCGTTGAAGCTCTGCACACCGATGGACAGACGCGTGACACCGGCCGCGCGGTAGCCGCGAAACCGATCGCGCTCGAAGGTGCCAGGGTTGGCTTCGAGCGTGATCTCGCAGCCGGGCTCCAGCGGCAGGCGGGCGCGGACATCGGTGATCAGTTGGTCGATGCTGGTCGGCGAAAACAAGCTGGGCGTGCCGCCGCCGATGAAGATGCTGTGCACGCGGCGGCCCCAGATGAAGGGCAGCGCGGCTTCGAGGTCAGCGCGCAGGGCATCGAGGTAACGTGCTTCGGGCAGGCCGGCCGGTTCGGCGCCGGGCCGCCCCAAGCCGAACACTCCCCCTCGGGGGGGCGACGCCGCAGGCGTCTTGGGGGCCAACGACATCTCATGCGAGTTGAAGTCGCAGTACGGGCACTTCTTGAGACACCACGGCAAATGAACGTAAAGCGACAGCGGCGGCATGGCGCTCAGCGTGGTCACGCCGAGGCGCATGTAGCGCGCCAGCAGGTCGGTCGCGTTCTCGACGCCCGAGGCTGTGACGATGGGGATCTCAGCCAAGACGCCAGACCTCGCGCATCAGCACCAGCATCTGGCGCGATGCGACGGCGCGATGGCTGTGGGCGTTCTTCAGCTCGGGGCTCAACTCAGCCACCGACTGGCCCAGTTCTGGAATGAACAGCAGTGGGTCGTAGCCGAAGCCGCTGGCCCCGCGCAACTCGCCCAGCACCTCGCCTTCCCAGCGCCCGAAAGCGATCAGCGGCTCGGGGTCGTCAGCTGATCGCACGGCGACCAACGCGCTCACAAAACGCCCGCGACGATCGCCGTGCGAGGCCATGTTTTCGAGCAACACGCGGTTGTTCTCGTCGTCGCTCTTGGGGCGGCCGAACAAGGTGGCGTAGCGAGCCGACAGCACGCCCGGCGCACCGCCCAGGGCATCGACGCACAAGCCCGAATCGTCGGCAATCGCGGCCGCGTTCGCATGCTGCGCCGCATGGCGCGCCTTGGTCAGCGCGTTCTCGACGAAGGTGATGTAAGGCTCTTCGGCTTCGGCGATGCCCAGGCTGCCCTGGGTCACCAGCTCAAGCCCCAGCGGTGCAAACAGCGCCTGCAGCTCGACGAGCTTCTTGGCGTTATTGGACGCCAGCACCAGACGCATGGCGTCAGACCCCGAGCGCGGCCCGCTGCGCTGCCACCAGCTCGCGTATGCCTTTGTCGGCCAGGCCCAGCAGCGCGTCCATCTCGGCCCGCGAGAACGCGGCGCCTTCGGCGGTGCCCTGCACTTCGACGAAGCCGCCGCGGGCCGTCATCACCACGTTCATGTCGGTGTCGCAGGCCGAGTCTTCGATGTATTCGAGGTCGAGCAGCGGCGTGCCGTCGACGATGCCCACTGAAATGGCAGCCACGCCATCGCGCAAGGGTGACGCGGTGATCTTGCCTTGCTGCAGCAGCCAGGTCACGGCGTCGTGCGCCGCCACATAGGCGCCGGTGATGGCCGCGGTGCGGGTGCCTCCGTCGGCCTGGATCACGTCGCAATCGAGGTTGATGGTGCGTTCACCGAGCGCCTTCAAGTCGAACACGCAGCGCAGCGAGCGGCCGATCAGGCGCTGGATCTCCTGCGTGCGCCCGCTCTGCTTGCCGCGCGCGGCCTCGCGGTCACCACGGGTATGCGTGGCGCGCGGCAGCATGCCGTATTCGGCCGTCACCCAGCCTTCGCCACTGCCGCGCTTGTGCGGCGGCACCCGCTCTTCTACCGACGCGG
>NZ_JBKJOQ010000010.1:0-128050 GCF_046595475.1 Rhizobacter sp. | reverse complement strand
CACGATCGACGAGGCTTTCGAGAAAGCCAAGAAGATCCAATAAGGAGCCACCGTGGCCACCATTCACGTTGACGTCGTTTCGGCCCAGGCCAGCATCTTCTCCGGCGAGGCCAAGTTTGTGGCCTTGCCGGGCGAGATGGGCGAGCTGGGGATCTACCCGCGCCACACGCCGCTGATCACCCGCATCAAGCCGGGTGCGGTGCGTATCGTGCGCGCCGACACCGGTGAAGAAGAGTTTGTGTTTGTGGCTGGCGGCATCCTGGAAGTGCAGCCGGGTAGCGTGACCGTGCTGGCCGATACCGCCATCCGCGGCCATGACTTGGACGAGGCCCGTGCGCTGGAAGCCCGTCAATTGGCCGAAGAGGCGATGAAAGCGGCCAAGACCGACATCGACTTCGCCAAGGCGCAGGGCGAGTTTGCAACGATGGCGGCGCAGGTCGCGGCCATCTCCAGGTTGCGCAAGCGCTGAGCTTGCCCGCCGACGCTGGTCGGCGCGCCATGAAAGCCTGCCCGGTTTGTGCCGAGCAGGCTTTTTTCATGACCTCGCCCGATCTGGTGGCCCAGGCTTCAGAATCAAGCCCAGCACGGAGGAGGCGCTGACATGGGCAAACGCGACGACAAAGCCGAGAAGGTTGAAAAAGCCGAGAAGCTTGAAAAAGCCGGGAAGGCCGACAAGAAGGACAAGCCGGGCAAGTCAGTGGCCGGCGCAGGCGATGCTGCAGAGCCGATGTCGAAGTCAGACTACCTGACGCAGCTCGCGCCGTTGGAGTTGCAACTCAACAACCTGGCGCGTTGGCTGCAACACACCGGGCGTCGCCTGGTGGTGGTGTTGGAGGGGCGTGACACCTCGGGCAAGGGCGGTGTGATCTCGGCAATAGCCGATACCCTCAACCCGCGCCAGTGCCATGTGGTGGCCCTGTCCAAGCCGACCGAGCGTGAGCTGGGCGAGTGGTACTTTCAGCGCTACGTGGCTGCGCTGCCGATGGCCGGCGAGATGGCCTTGTTCGACCGCAGCTGGTACAACCGCGCTGGTGTCGAGCGGGTGATGGGCTACTGCAGCGAGTCGGCGGCCAAGGCCTTCTTGAAGCAGGTGCCGGCCTTCGAGCAGATGCTGGTCGATGACGGTGTGCTGCTGTGCAAGTACTGGCTGACCGTCGACCAGGCCGAGCAGGAGGCCCGCTTTGCCGAGCGGCTGAACGACCCGCTCAAGCGCTGGAAGCTGTCGCCCATCGACCTGAAGGCGCGTGAAAAGTACGCCGAGTACGGTGACGCCCGCGACGCCATGCTCAAGGCCACGCACACCAAGGCTGCACCCTGGACGCTGGTCAACTTCAACGACCAGCGGCGTGGTCGCATTGCACTGATTCGGCACCTGCTGGCGCATGTGCCCGACACGACAGTGGAGCCAGCGCCGTTGCAGCTGCCGGCCTTGGCGCAGGCCCCGCTGAAAGAGCACTGTCGCGCAGGTTTCGAGCCCATCTGAGGGTAAAAAGTCGCCGATGCCAAAGGGCTGCGCCGCGAAATGACGACGCGCAGCGTCGCCGCCGGCTCAGCGCAAATCAAGCCAGTTTGGCAATTCGTCAGCGTTGGTTTGGCCCGGCGTCAGCGCGAAGTGTCGGGTCAGCAGGCTGTCGATGGCATCGATGGCCTGCAGCAGGCCGGCTTCAAAGCGGCCCTGGGCAAAGGCGGCGCGCATGGGCGTGATCAGCGCCTGCCACTGGGCGGGGCTGACATGCTGGTTCAAGCCCCGGTCGGCCACGACCTCGATGGCGTGTTCGGCCAGCATCAGGTAGATCAGCACGCCGTTGTTCTGCGCGGTGTCCCAAACCCGCAGCTTGCCAAACAGCATGATCGCGCGGTCCCGCGCGCTGAGGTTTTTCCAGAGATAAGACAGCGGCAGGCCGGCTTCGACGCTGACCCGGATCTCGCCGCTGTGGTGCAGCTCGCTGGCGGCCACGCGCGCCTCGATGCGGGCCAAGGCGTCGGGCGGCAGCGCACGCCGGGTGTCGGTTTCGTCAAACCAGCGGTGCTTGAAGATACGTGACATCCTGCCCATCACCAACTGCCCCCGGCGCCACCGCCACCAAAGTTGCCACCGCCGCCCGACCTGAACCCGCCACCGCCGCCGCCACCACCAAAACCGCCACCGCCAAAACCGCCACCGCCAAAAATCACCGGCGACAGGCCGCCCCGTCCGCCCCGGCCTGCGCCCACGCCCATCACGCCCACCAGCAGCAGTGCCACCCCTCCGGCCAGCCCGCCCAGCAAGACGCTGCTGCTCAGCAGCCAGGCCAGCGCGCCCGTGCCACCGGCTGCGACCACCGACCCCAGTTTGCGGCCCAGCACGGCCGTCAGCACGCCACCCAGCACCGGCACGCCGACAAAAAAGAACATCGCCAGCATCTCCCAGTTGAAGCCCGACGCCGCGCCGCCGCCTGCGCTGCGGGTGGTGGGTGCGGGCAGGTTCTCGCCCCGGATGCGTGCCATCAACGCGTCCACACCGGCCGACAACCCGCCGGCAAAGTCACCCCGCTTGAAGGCGGGTGTGATGGTGTTTTGCACGATCTGCCGCGCCGCGAGGTCGGGCACCGCGCCCTCCAGCGCCTTGGCGGGCGCGATCCAGATCTTTCGGTCGTTCTTGGCCACCACCACCAGCAGCCCGTCGCCCACGTCGCGCCGGCCGACCTTCCAGGCGTCGCCCAGCCGCTGGGTGTAGGCGGCGATGTCTTCGGGCGCCGTGGTTGGCACCAGCAGCACGACGATCTGCGGCCCGGCCTGGGCCTCGAAGGCGGCCAATTTGGCGTCCAGCGTGGCCAGCGCGGCGGCGTCCAAGGTGGCGGTCTGGTCAATCACCCGGGCCGACAGCGCGGGCAACGGCAGCAGATCCTGCGCCTGTGCCGCCGGCGCTGCCAGGCACAGCAGCAACGCCAGCAGGCGCAGCAGCGTCGGCATGGCCGCGGCCTACCTCGACGCTGCGGGGGCGGTCGGCGCCGCCGGTGCCGCAGGCTTGTCGAAGCTGACCTTCGGCGGTGCGCTGATCTCAGCCTCGTTGGCCACCGTGAAGCTGGGCTTGACGCCGTAGCTGAAAATCATCGCAGTCAGGTTGGTCGGAAAGCTGCGCGCCAGCACGTTGTACTGCTGTACCGACTTGATGTACCGGTTGCGCGCCACGGTGATGCGGTTTTCTGTGCCCTCCAGCTGCACCCGCAGGTCCTGGAAGGCGGCGTTGGCCTTCAGGTTGGGGTACTGCTCACTGACCACCATCAACCGGCTCAGCGCGCCGGTCAGTTGGCTCTGGGCGTCCTGGAACTTCTTGAACGCCTCGGGGTTGTTGACCAGCTCGGGTGTGGCCTGGATCGATGTGGCGCTGGCGCGGGCCTGGATCACCTTGGTCAGGGTGTCTTGCTCAAAACCGGCCTCGCCCTTGACGGTGGCCACGATGTTGGGGATCAGGTCGCTGCGGCGCTGGTACTGGTTCAGCACCTCGGCCCAGCCGCCTTTGACCTCTTCGTCGAGCTTCTGGAAGTCGTTGTAGCCGCAGCCCGACAGCGGCAGCACGGCCGCCAACGCGCCGGCAACCAGGGCAGTGCGCAACAAAACCTGACGGATTGAGAACATCGTGACTCCTTTGAGGGTGACCGCTGACGCAGCCCGGCAGCATAGCTGAGGTGTGGAGCGGCAATTTCAAGGCACCGCGCAGGGCGGCCCGCCGCCGATAATCGGTGCATGACCGCACCGCTGCAAAACGACACCTTCTTGCGCGCCTGCCTGCGCCAGCCGACAGCCCACACGCCCATCTGGCTGATGCGCCAGGCCGGGCGCTACCTGCCCGAGTACAAGGCCTCGCGGCTGGCGGCGGGCAACAGCTTCATGGGGCTGGCCACCAACCCGCGCTACGCCACCGATGTGACGCTGCAGCCGCTGGACCGCTACGCGCTGGACGCGGCGATCCTGTTCTCCGACATCCTCACCGTGCCCGACGCGATGGGCCTGGGCTTGAGCTTCGGCGCCGGCGAAGGCCCGCGCTTTGCCCACCCGGTGCGCGACGAAGCCGCCGTGGCCGCGCTGGCGGTGCCCGACATGGCCAAGCTGCGCTACGTGTTTGACGCCGTCACGTCGATCCGGCGCGCGCTGAACGGCCGCGTGCCGCTGATCGGCTTTTCGGGCAGCCCCTGGACGCTGGCCTGCTACATGGTCGAGGGCGCCGGCTCCGATGACTACCGCCTGGTCAAGACCATGCTCTACAGCCGGCCCGACCTGATGCACCGCATGCTGAAGGTGAACGCCGACGCGGTGGCCGCCTACCTCAACGCCCAGATCGAGGCCGGCGCCCAGGCCGTGATGATCTTCGACAGCTGGGGCGGCGTGCTGGCAGACGGCGCCTTCCAGACCTTCAGCCTCGACTACACCCGTCGCGTGCTGGCCCAGGTGAAGCGCGAGCACGAGGGGCAGCGCATACCGCACATCGTGTTCACCAAAGGTGGCGGGCTGTGGCTGGAAGAGATCGCCGCTACCGGCGCTGACGTGGTCGGCCTTGACTGGACGGTCAACCTCGCCGCCGCACGCGCACGCATCGGTGGCTTGGCGGCTTTGCAAGGCAACCTCGACCCCAATGTGCTGTTTGCATCGCCCGAGCAGATACGCGCCGAGGTAGTGAAAACGCTAGACAGCTTCGGCCCGCTGGACGCGGGTGACGGCCGAATCGGCGGTCACATCTTCAACCTGGGCCATGGCATCAGCCAGTACACACCGCCCGAAAGCGTGTCGGCACTGGTGGATGCAGTGCATGAGCACTCACCCCGCTTGCACCGGCGCGCCTGAAATCGATTGCAACAGCCTGCCACCGTTTGGAACAGGGGGCAGTGATTTCCCGGTGAACAAGCACAGAGGGCTTGACTTATCCCCAAAACCTCGAATGTGACGGTTCTGGGCGGCTACCGCTTCATCGCAGCTTGAGTATTTCACTTTGGTGCGCTAAGTCGTTGATTTCATTGACACGCAAAATTGCTTGGAAAGTGGGCAACGGGCCGCCAGGCCCCAAAAATCAACGGTCTAGCGTCATTTTTGGCAGGTTTCCCACAAAGTTATCCACAGGAGCCGTGGAAAGTTTCAAAAGGCTTTGAAAATCAGTCACTTAGCCTCTCTCCCTCACGAAAGCCTGAGCTTTGCCCGCTAACTCGACGCCTGCGCGACATGGATGAGCCCAAGCGTCTGCGCGTGGCCATTGACGCGCCTGCGCACAGCGGTTTGCAGACAGCGCTCGACTATCTAAGTGAGCAATGGCTCTCGCCAGGAACCTTGGTCAGGGCGCCACTGGGCAAGCGGGAAGTGGCAGGCGTGGTTTGGCCCGGAGACCCTTCAAACGAACCCTCACTGGCCCTGAAACCGATTGCCGAGGTGTTGAAGTCGGTACCCCCTTTGTCGGCACGCTGGTGCGAGCTGGTGGAGTTTGCCGCCTCGTACTACCAACGCGGATTAGGGGAGGTTGCCTTGTCGGTGCTGCCGCCCGAGCTGCGCAAGCTCAACGACGTGCAGCTCGCCAACCGCATTGCTCGCTTGCGCAAAGCCTGGTCCCAGCCCGCCGAGCCCACCGCACCCGCCAAGCGCCCCGAGCTGAGCCCCGACCAGGCAGCAGCCCTCGCCCAACTGGCCGGCCTCAGCAAGCCGGGCGCCGCGCCGGTGGTGCTGCTGCACGGCCTCACCGGTAGCGGCAAGACCGAGGTCTACCTGCGCGCCGCCGAAGACGCCCTCGCCTCGGGCCGGCAGGTGCTGGTGCTGGTGCCCGAGATCAACCTCACGCCGCAGCTCGAAGCGCGCTTCGCCGAGCGCTTCGGCAGCGCGGGCCCCGCAGGCCAAGCACCACGCCGCATCGTCTCGCTGCACAGCGGCCTCACGCCGGCGCAGCGCCTGAAGAACTGGCTCGCCGCCCACCTGGGCTTGGCCGACCTGGTCCTGGGCACCCGGCTGGCGGTGTTTGCCTCGTTGCCACGCTTGGGCCTGATCGTGGTCGACGAAGAGCACGACCCGTCGTACAAGCAGCAAGAGGGCGCACGCTACTCGGCACGCGATCTGGCGGTGTACCGCGGCAAGCTGGAAGGTGCTTGCGTGGTGCTGGGCTCGGCCACGCCCTCGCTCGAAAGCTGGCAGCGCGCCGAACAAGGCCGCTACACGAGGCTCACCCTGGCCCACCGCATCGGCGGCGGCGCACTGCCCACAGTGCGCCTGGTCGACATGAACCTGATGCCCAAGGCCACGGGCGTCACCAGCTCACTGTCACCGCAACTCATAGCGGCGCTGGCCAAGCGCGTGGAGAGCGGCGAGCAAAGCATGGTTTTTCTCAACCGCCGCGGCTACGCGCCGGTGCTGCACTGCACCGCCTGCGGCTGGAAGAGCGGCTGCCCTCATTGCAGCGCCTGGCGCGTGTTCCACAAGCTCGACCGCACGCTGCGCTGCCACCACTGCGGCTTCACCCAAGCCGTGCCGCGCGCCTGCCCCGACTGCGGCAACCTCGACATCGGCTCACTCGGCCGCGGCACCGAGCAGCTGGAAGAGCAGCTCGCCGCCAGCCTGCCGGGCGCCCGCGTGGCGCGCATCGATGCCGACAGCACCAAGCTCAAAGGCGCGCTCGAAGCGCAGCTCTCGGCCGTGCATGCCGGTGATGTAGACGTGCTGGTGGGCACGCAGATGATCGCCAAGGGCCACGACTTTCGCCGCATCACGCTGGTGGCCGCGGTGAGCCCCGACAGCGCCTTGTTCAGCAGCGATTTCCGTGCGCCCGAGCGCTTGTTTTCGCTGCTGATGCAGGCCGCAGGCCGCGCGGGGCGCGACGCCGCCCAGGCGGCACGCAGCGAGATGTGGGTGCAGACCTGGCACCCGCTGCACCCGCTGTACACCGCGCTGCGCCAACACAACTACACCGCCTTTGCCGCCAGCCAATTGAAGGAACGCGAGATGGCCGGCCTGCCGCCCTTTGCGCACCTTGCGCTGCTGCGCGCCGAGGCTCGCACCGCCGAGGCGGCAAAGGCATTTCTGCAGGCCGCCGCCGACATGGCCGGCCAGATCGCCGGTGCCGCCGAGCTGCTGATCTACCCGCCGGTGCCCACCAGCGTGGCGCGCGTGGCCAACATCGAGCGCATGCAAATGCTGGTGGAGGCCGGCACTCGCGGCGCGCTGCAACGCGTGCTCACGCCGTGGATGTCGAGCCTGCCCGGTCTGCGCAGCCAGCACAAGGCGGTGCTGCGCTGGGCACTCGACGTGGACCCACTGGCGATCTAGACCCCGCACTGTTCGCTTAGCTGCGTTCGGGCTCAAACGAACAGCAGTGACTGCAGCGAGCAGGTGTGCGCACTACCGTCAATCCGCAGAGAGGATTTGTGCCAGCCATTGCCGCGCCAATTTGACCTGCCGATGGACGATCTTCGGGTCGCGATAGGCATGCGCCATGACGGCGGCGCCCTGCATCAGCGTGATCAGGTGCTCCGCATGCGCTTGGGCCGCCGACTTGGGTAGCACGCGAGCGAGCTCCTGAACCAGCCATGCTTCAAGACTGCGGAGAATGCGCGAGGCGTAAGGCTGCAACGCTGGCTCCGATTTGCCCAGTTGGCTCGCCAGCGTGCCGACCGGGCACCCCACGCTGGCGAATTCGTCGGCCGAGTCATGCACCACCCGAAGAAACGCCTCGAGGCTGGCGCGCGCCGATGTGTCGGGCGGCAAGGCTGCCCCGAGCCGGGCGAAGAGTTCTTCTTGTCGCGCTTGCGAGACCGCTTCCAGCATTTCTGCCTTGGTTGCGAAGTAGTAGCAAAGGTTGCCCTTCAGGAGACCGCTCGCCTCAGCAATGTCGCCGATCGAGGTCTCGGCATAGCCTCGTTCCATGAACAGGTTCAGGGCTGCTTGCACGATGCGCTCGCGGTTGGCGGAGCCTTTGGCAGAGGCGGCCGCGGTCTGCGGCTGGAGCTTAGGCGCGGGTGTCAGGCGCTTCGTGTGTTGAGCCATTGCGTGATCGTCGTGAGGTCGAGGTGGTCGTCAATATTGCGGCCATAGTGCACGACCGCGATCTTGCCTTGTTCATCGATCAGGAAGTCGGCTGGCGTTCGTTGGAGCGGGCCCTCAACGCGCCCCGGCAGAAAGCCCTGGGAGAACGCCCGCAAGGCCACCCCGATGACCCGCACCGACACCAAGCCTAGCCAGCGCGACTCGACTCCAAAAAGACGATAGAGCGCCATGGTGGGGTCCGGAATGATGGGGAACGGCGCATCTTGCCGGCCAACGTACTCAGAAATGGACGCCGCTGGAGACTGGAACACGCTGATCACCGCCAAACCGCGCTCTGCCCAGGTGGGAAACATTTCGATCGTGCGCCGCATGCGCAAGTTGCAAATGGGGCAGGAAGCATAGCGATAGAAGGTCAGGAGCACCGGGCGGCCTTTGAGGGCTTGCAGGTCAACAACTTGCCCCAAAAAGTCTGACTCACGCAGCGTGGGGGCGGTGTTACCGGGAGTGAGGCGCATGGCGGCAGCAGTCTTATTTGGATGAATGTCCAACATTGTAAGGACGATCGTCCAAATTTCAAATGGAAAGACCGGCCCTGAACTGGCATGTCGACGGAGGGGCGCGAACCAAGCGGGCTCACCGCCTGAACCTCTTGCAAAGACCCGAGGTGCTGCCCCGTACCTCGCAAAAGAAAAGGCGGGCTACGCTCACGCGCGGCCCGCCCAATGAGCCACAGCATTCAGGGAGGGAGGGAGGAGGGAGCTGTGACCCGTTGGAAATCCTACGAGCTTGATTTGCGACCGTCTGTAGGACAACAGGCCGTGAAAGGGTCTTCGCGTTTCAGGCTGTTTCGCGCACGTTTCGCGCCGCGAGCACAAGGTCTCGTCTCAGCGCGCTGTCGGCGGCAAGGGCGCGAGGCCACAGTGGCATGCAACGCCAAGCACCCGCGACGCCACACGCCATGAACCTCCGCCCCGCCCCGCTCAATTTCGCCATCATGATGATCCGCGCCCAGCGCCGCCACGATGGGTGAAGCGCGGCGGCTGCCCTTACAGTGCAGCCATTCCCACGCATGACCCCGGAGACTGCATGCCCGCTTCCCGATCTGGCTGGTTTAGCCGCTGGTTTGGCCGCTTCTGGTGGCTGGTTGACGCCAGCCGCCGCACGGTCTTCAACCTGATCTTCCTGGTGATCGTGGTGGTGGTGGTCGTGGCCATCGCCACCAGCGGCGCACCCAAGCTCGAAGACAACACCGCCCTCGTGCTCAACCTGCGCGGCCCGCTGGTTGAGCAGCATGCCTCAGGCCTTCGTGACGCCGCCCTGGCCCAGCTGAGCGGCGAGCCGCCAAGCAGCACACAGCTGCGCGATGTGCTCACCGTGCTCGATGCGGCCGCCCAAGACCCGAAGATCACCCGTGCAGTGCTGGTGCTCGACGATTTCAAAGGCGGTGGCATGGCCGGCCTGCGCGAAGTGGCTGCCGCGCTGCAGCGCTTTCGCGCCACCGGCAAGAAGGTGATCGCCTGGGGCGCCGGCTACGACCAGCGCCAGTACTACCTGGCGGCGCAGGCCGATGAAGTGCTGATGCACCCGATGGGCCTCCTGTTTTTGCAGGGCTTCGGCCGCTACCAAAACTACTATCGCGACGCGCTCGACAAGGTGGGCGTCACGGTCAATCTGGTACGCGTGGGCACCTACAAGAGTTTCGCTGAGCCCTTCATTGCCAACGAGCCGTCGAAAGAAGCCACCGAGGCCAGCGCCTTTCTCTACAACGGCTTGTGGGCCACCTACACCGACGGCGTAGAGAAGGCGCGCAAGCTGCCCGCCGGCAGTGTGATGGCCTTGCTCAACGAGCTGCCGCAGCGCCTGGCCGCGGCCGGTGGCGAGCCCGGCAAGCTGGCCCTGCAAGCCAAGATGGTAGACGGCCTGAAGACCCGCGACGAGCTGCGCCAGATGATGATCGAGCGTGGCGCGAAAGACGCTGACGGCAAGACCTTCCGCCAGGTCTCGTTCGACAACTACCTGGCCCGACAGAAGCCTCAGCTGATCGGTGACGCCATCGGCGTGGTGGTGGCCGAGGGCGAGATCATCGACGGCCTGGCACCAGCCGGCACGGTGGGCGGGGCCTCTACCGCCGAGCTGATCCGCAAGGCGCGCAACGACAAGAGCGTGAAGGCTCTGGTGCTGCGCGTGAACTCGCCCGGTGGCTCGGTGTACGGCTCAGAGATCATCCGCCGCGAGCTGGAGCTCACGCGCGCCGCCGGCAAGCCGGTGGTGGTGTCCATGGGCGACGTGGCGGCCTCGGGCGGCTACTGGATCTCGATGTCGTCTGACGAAGTGATGGCCGATGCCAGCACCGTCACCGGCTCGATCGGCGTCTTTGCCTTGCTGCCCACCGTCGACAAGGCGCTGGAGAAGATCGGCGTGCACACCGCCGGCGTGACCACCACCTGGCTGGGCGCTGCCGGCGACCCGCGCCTGCCGCCCGACCCGCGCTTCCTCTCGTTGATGCAAACCATCATCAACCAGGTCTACAGCGACTTCACCACCAAGGCCGCACAGGCCCGCAAGACCACGCCCGACAAGATCGACGCCGTGGCCCAAGGCCGTGTGTGGACGGGTGAGCAGGCGAAGGAGCGTGGCCTGGTCGACACCCTGGGCGGCTACCGCGACGCGCTGAAATCAGCGGCCAAGCGCGCCAAGCTCGACGACGACGCCCGCGTGGTCTACATCCAGCCCGAGCCCGACCGCGCTGCCCGCCTGC
Source organism: Rhizobacter sp. (assembly GCF_046595475.1). Classification (GTDB taxonomy): domain Bacteria; phylum Pseudomonadota; class Gammaproteobacteria; order Burkholderiales; family Burkholderiaceae_C; genus Rhizobacter. Next base: position 117,300 of record NZ_JBKJOQ010000010.1, on the reverse strand, counting down.
TTGAGCTGCTGGGCGGTGCGGCGGTGCAGGCGCTGGCAGCACGCTTCGATCTGCAGGTGGCGCCGCTCGGCGTGCCAGGCAAGGTGGTGCAAGAGGCGCGCCAAGAGCTGGGCTGGCTGGCCGACATGACCGAGGGGCGCAAGCCGTTCACGGCCATCACGCACTGCTTGTGCACGGGGCAGTAGAGAGCCCTTTGCCAGCGCGGCCGAGCAGCTGAATGCGTGGATGTGCTTCGTGGTGATGCTCGGGCGCTGCGACGCGCTCTACCGCGCCAAAGCCGAAGGGCGCAACTGCACGCGCGTGGGCTAGGCTGCCGTCACACCCAGGCCCCAGGCCAGCAACGAAAAGGTGACGAACGCAAGCACCGTGCTGGCCATGATGATGCGTGCCACGCGTCCGTTGTCGGCACCGTAGCGCTCAGCGAGCAGCGACACGTTGCTCGCACTCGGCAGCGCTGCCGCCAGCATCAGCACGCTCAAGCCGAACTCGGGCACTGGCACGCCCGCCGCGCGCAGCAGCAGGCCCACGCTCAGCACCAACAGCGGGTGCACGAAGAGCTTGATCAGCGCCACCGGCAGGTACTGCGCCACCGGCGTGCGCGTATGGGTGTGCTGGCCCGCGCGCCACAGCACCGCGCCAATGGTGAAGAGCGCCACCGGCGTGGCCGAGTCGCCTAGCATCTTGATGATTTGCGCCAGGGGTGCGGGCAACTCTCGGCCACTGGCTGCGAGTGCAGCGCCCAAGCCGATGGCCCACGGCAAGGGGTTGCTCATGGCGCCGCGCAGCGAGCGCAGCACCGCGCCCTTGGACGCCTCGGAAGCTTGCGCCAGCGCAATGCACAGCGAGCTGGTCAAGAAGAGGTCGACCAGCACCGTGCCGATCACCGGGCCGGCTGCGCGCTCGCCCAGCAATGCCACCAGCAACGGCACCCCCATGAAGCCACTGTTCGGGAAGGCCGCGACCAGCGCACCGAAGGCTGCGTTCTTCATGTCCACACCCTTGGCAGCGTCGGCGCGGCGCAAGGTGACGGCGATGGTGAAGAAGACCACCAGCAGCGCACACAGCGCATAGGCGGCAATCAACGCCGGGTTGATCAGCTGCGCAAACGGCATGCTCGCGCCGAAGCGAAACAGCATGCAGGGCAGCGCGAAGAAAAGCACGAAGGCGTTGAGCCCGGGGATGGCCGCTTCGGGGAGCACGCGGCGCTGCGCGGCGAGGTAGCCGCACAGCACGAGCGCAAAGAAGGGAACGGTGACGGCCAGGATCGCCTGCATGAGGGGCGAGTATCGCCGCCCCTCCGGCGCTCAACAGAGCTCAGATCATCTGGCCGCCGGAGACCTCGATGCGCTGCGCGTTGACCCAGCCATTGCCTGCCGACAGCAGCGAAGCAATGGCGCCGCCGATGTCGTCTGGCAAGCCCACGCGGCCGAGCGCCGTCTGCGATGCGATGGCGGCGTTGAGCTGCGCGTTGTCACGCACCGCACCGCCACCGAAGTCGGTCTCGACGGCGCCCGGGGCCACCGCGTTGACCGAGATGCCGCGCGCACCCAGCTCCTTGGCCAGGTAACGCGTGAGCACCTCCACGCCGCCCTTCATGGCCGCGTACGCCGCGTAGCCGGGCAGGGCAAAGCGCGTCAGGCCCGACGACACGTTGACGATGCGCCCACCGTTGTTGAGCAGCGGCAGCAGCGCCTGCGTGAGAAAGAAGACGCCCTTGAAGTGCACGTTCATCAGCTCGTCGAACTGCGCTTCGGTGGCGTCGGCAAAGCTGGCGTTGGCGCCGACGCCGGCGTTGTTGACCAAGTGGTCGAAGCGCTCGCGCTGCCACTGCTGCGAGAGCGCGCGCTTCACCTGCGCGGCGAAATCGCGAAAGCTACGGCAGTCGCCCACGTCGAGCTGCAACGCCACGGCCTGGCGGCCGAGCGCGCATACCTGCGCCACCACCGCATCGGCCTCGGCGGCGTTGCGGTGGTAAGTGACGATGATGTCGCTGCCTTGCCCGGCCAGCTTCAGGGCAGCGCTCTTGCCTAGCCCGCGGTTGCCGCCGGTGATGAGTGCGATAGGGGTGAAAGTGGGGAGTGTGCTCATGTCAGATGTCTCATGGAAAGGGTTGCGGTGAAGGCACTTTATTGATTCACCCGTCTGAGATAAATTGGCTCTAAATGATTTGTTTGTTCAACCCATGAGAACAATAGACCCCACACACCTGCAGATCTTCGTGCGCGTAGCCGAGCTGGCCAGCTTCAGCCAGGCCGCAGACCAGCTGAGCCTGCCCAAGGCCCGTGTGTCCACCGCAGTACAGCAGCTCGAAGGCCAACTCGGCACACGCCTGCTGCACCGCACCACGCGGCGCGTGCAGATGACGCAAGACGGCCAGGCCTTCTACGAGCGCTGCAAAGACGTGCTGGCCGACATGGACGAGTTGCAGGCCATGTTCCAGCAAGGCGTGCAAGCCCTGCGCGGCCGGCTGCGGGTCGACCTGCCCGCGCTGATCGCGCGCGAGCAGGTGATCCCGCGGCTGCCGGAGTTCCTGGCGGCACACCCGCATCTCGACATCGAGCTCGGCAGCACCGACCGCCGTGTCGACCTGGTACGCGAAGGCTTCGACTGCGTGCTGCGCGTCGGCACGCTGGTCGACTCTGGCCTGGTGGCGCGGCCGCTAGGCGAGCTGCGGCAGATCAACTGCGCGAGCCCCGCCTACCTGCAGCGGCACGGCACGCCGAAGACGCTGGCCGACCTGGCCTCGCACCGGCTGGTGCACTACGTTCCCACGCTGGGCGCGAAGGCGGCGGGCTGGGAGTATGTGGAGGGCGGCATGGAAAGCCGCGAGCAAAGCGGCCGCACCCGCTCGCTCGCCATGGCGGGGGTGCTCACGGTCAACAGCACCGAGTCATACCAAGCGGCGTGCCTCGCGGGCCTGGGCCTGATCCAGGCACCGGCGGCGGGCGTCACGTCACTGATCCAGCGCGGGCTGCTGGTGGAGATACTGCCCGACCATCGCGGGCCGTCTCTGCCGGTGTCACTGCTGTATGCCAACCGACGCAACCTGCCGCAGCGAGTGCAGGTCTTCATGGCCTGGCTGGCACAAACGCTCAAGCCCTACCTCGACAGCTGAGCGAGGCTTCTGAGTTCAGCAGTGCTGATCATGCTGACGGCGCTGAGGGATGAGCCCAAACACCCCCGCGGGTCGCGGGGGTTTGAACTCAATGGGGCGGCAGGGGTGTTGCCAGCGAGCGCGGAGTATCCCCGCGGCCTGCAGGCCTACACGAGAGAGAGGGCTCTCTAGGTTTTGGGGGTGTTGCACCGCCTCCACATGCAGGTGCGGTTTGTCGCTTAGGCGTCGCTAACTTGCTTGCGCGCCGGGCTTGCCCAACTCCACGCCGAAGCGCGCCGCGGTGTTCACAGCCGAGCTGGGCTCTTTGGGCTCGGCCACATGAAAGAGGCTCGCCTCCAGCCGCTTGGCCCCGAGCGTGAAGCCCACATAGCCGCGCTGATCGCTGTGCGCATAGTGGATGTGCGGGTTGAGCAGGCGGCCAGCTTCGGCGCGCGCCTGCGACATGCCGTTGCTGGTGATCGAGGTGCCGCAAAACTCCGTGGCGACCACCGGCGACTTGGCATCGTCGTAGTCGGCCTTCAGGTCGGCCACGAAGTGCCCGTGCACGTCGCCACCCAGCACCACCGCGCCGGGCAGTTTGCGCTCGGCCACGCTGGCGAGCAGGCGATTACGCGCTGGAGCGTAACCGTCCCAGCCGTCCGTCCAGTAGGTGCCGGTGCCGCCTTGTGATGTGTCAGACCACGACAGGCGCGCCATCAGCGTTTGTTGCGCCAGCAGGTTCCAGGGGCGCTGCACGTCCCAGCCTTGCGCCAGCCAGCGCTCCTGGTCGGCACCCAGCAGCGTGCGCTTGGGGTCGAGAAGGTCGGGGCAGTCTTTGAGCGCCACGGTGTTCGAGCCGTGGCGGCCGGGCTTGGGGCAGGCCTGCACGTCGCGGTACTGTCGATCGTCGAGCACGTGAATGCGCGCCAGCGTGCCCCAGTCGTAGCGGTCGTAGATGCGCATCTCGCTGCCGTGCGGGCGCATGGACTTGGGAAACGGCATGTGCTCCCAGTAGGCCTGCGTGGCCGCGGCGCGGCGCTGGCGGAAAAAGGAATCGGGCGTCTGCGGCGTGTCGGCGGCGTAGTCGTTTTCGACCTCGTGGTCGTCCCACACCACCATCCAGGGCGCCACGGCGTGCGCGGCTTGCAGCGCAGGGTCGCTCTTGTACTGCGCATAGCGGGCGCGGTAGTCGTCGAGAGTACGTGCGGCCGTGCCCACGTGGTAGCGCAGTGCGATGGGCGGCGAGGCGTACTCGTAGATGTAGTCGCCCAGAAAGAGCACCAGGTCGAGGTCTTGCGTGGCCAGGTGGCGCCACGCGGCGAAGTGGCCGTGGTCGAAGCGCTGGCAGCTCGCAATGGCAAAGCGCAAGGCGCTCACCTGGGCATCGGGCGCCGGTGCGGTGCGCGTGCGGCCCACCGCACTTTGCTGGCCGAGCGCGGTAAAGCGGTACCAGTACCAACGTGCCGGCTGCAGGCCCGCGGGCTCGGCGTGCACGCTGTGCGCCCACGACGACTCGGCCTGCTCGATGCCGCTGGCGGCGATCTTCTTGAAGGCTTCGTCTTCGGCGATTTCCCAGCGCACGTCGACACGCTCGGGCAGCGACGCGCCTGTGAGCCGCGTCCACAGCACCAACCGGTCGTGGCGGGGGTGGCCGGAGGCGATGCCGAGGTCGAATCGCGGGGTGTCGGCGGCCAGCGCGTGCCGCACGAACAGCGGCGCAAGAGACAGGCTCAGAACCTGGCGGCGTGTGGTCAGAATGCTCATGGCTGGCTGGTTTACCACAGGCCGATCGAACGCAACTGACTATCATGCGCGGCCCTCTCTGAACCACCATGGCCGACACCCTCAACTCTGCCCAAATGGAAGCCGTGCACCACCTCGGCGGCCCGTGCCTGGTGCTGGCCGGCGCGGGCTCGGGCAAGACGCGCGTGATCACCCACAAGATCGCGCGCCTGCTGGAAGCCGGCTACGCGCCAGGGCAGATCGCCGCCATCACATTCACCAACAAGGCCGCGCAAGAAATGCGCGAGCGCGCCAAGTCGCTCATCGGCCCGCGCGCGGCCAAGAACCTGGTGGTGAGCACCTTTCACTCGCTGGGCGTGCGCATCTTGCGCGCCGAGGGCGAGCGCCTGGGGTTGAAGCCGCAGTTCAGCATTCTCGACAGCGATGACGTGCTGGGTGTGCTGAAAGACGCCGGCAGCACCACCGACATCAAGCTCGCACGTGGCTGGCAATGGACCATCAGCCTGTGGAAAAACCAGGGCCTGAACAGCGACACCGTGCAGCCCGAAACCGACGACGAGCGCGTGGCCCAGCAGGTGATGAAGCGCTATGAAGAGCGCTTGGCCGCCTATCAAGCCGTTGATTTCGACGACCTGATCGGCCTGCCGCACAAGCTCTTGCAGCGCGACGCCGAGGCGCGCGCCAAGTGGCAAGACACGCTGCGCTACTTGCTGGTCGACGAGTATCAAGACACCAACGCCATCCAGTACGAAATGCTCAAGCTGCTGGCGGGCGAGCGTGCCATGTTCACCGCGGTGGGCGACGACGACCAGAGCATCTACGGCTGGCGCGGCGCCACCATCGACAACCTGCGCCGACTGCCGGCCGAGTACCCGCAGCTGAGGGTGATACCGCTGGAGCAAAACTACCGCTCCACCGGCCACATTCTTCGCGCAGCCAATGCGGTCATCGGCCACAACCCCAAGCTCTTCGACAAGAAGCTGTGGAGCGACCTGGGCGACGGCGAGCCGGTGCTGGTGGTCGAGTGCGACAACGAAGAGCACGAAGCCGAGCGTGCGGTGGCACGCATTCAATCCCTGCGTGGCCAAGGGGGTGAGGTGCAGTTCAAAGACTTCGCCGTGCTCTACCGCGCCAACCACCAGGCGCGTGTGTTTGAGAAATCACTGCGCCGCGCCAACATTCCGTACAAGGTGTCGGGCGGGCAGAGCTTCTTTGACCGTGCCGAGATCAAAGACCTGTGCGCCTGGCTGCGCCTCTTGGTCAACAACGACGACGACCCTGCGTTTTTGCGCGCCGTGACCACGCCCAAGCGCGGCATCGGGCACCAGACGCTTTCGTCGCTCGGCGAGTTCTCGGGCAGATGGAAGACCAGCCTCTTTGAAGCCTTGTTCGCCGAGAGCCTGGGCACCGCGCTCAAGGCTGCCGCCGTCGGCTCACTGCACGAGTTCGGCCGCTACGTGAACGACCTGGAGTACCGCGCGCGCCACACCGTGGGTGCCGAAGACGCCAAGCTGCTGCTGATGGGCTGGTTGAAAGACATCGATTACGAGAAGCACCTCTACGAAGGCGAAGACAGCGAGAAGCTCGCCGCCAGCCGCTGGAGCAACGTAACCGACTTCGTCGACTGGATCGCCAAGCGCTGCGGAGGCGAGATTGAAAACGACGGTGGCGTCAGCGTAGAGACCGAGAAGAAGAGCGTGCTCGACGTGGCGCAGACCATCTCGGTCATCATCAGCCTGGCCGAGCGCGGCGACGAGCAAGACGTGGTGACGCTCTCCACCCTGCACGCCAGCAAAGGCCTGGAGTGGCCGCATGTGGTGCTGGCCGGCGTGAATGAAGGCCTGCTTCCCTTTCGCAGCGAAGACGACGAGATGACGCCCGAGCGCCTGGAAGAAGAGCGCCGACTGATGTACGTGGGGATTACGCGCGCACGACGCACGCTAGCGGTGAACGTGCTGCGCCGTCGCAAAAAGGGGCGCGACACCATTCAAGGCGTGCCGAGCCGTTTCATCAAGGAGATGAAGCTGCACGAAGCCAAAGCTCAGGAAGACCCGCGCGAAAAGCTCAAGGCCCTGCGGGCAGCGGCGGCCCTGCGGGCCGAGCAAGCCAAGCTGGCGGAGCCCCGCAAGGCCGGCCCGGCCTGAGCGCCACCCAGGCCACGCGCGCCCGCGCCATTGCTGCCGGTACGCGGGGCATCGCCCCGCTCACGCAGTCCAGTACCTCGAATAGGTCGCGAGAACGGGAGCCTTCACGATGTCGGCACCGGTGGTCGAGTTGATGAGGACGACTGCGTATTCGCCGGGGTTCACCGTGTTTTGCCGCCATTGCCACCCGGTGTAGCCTATGCCCGCGGCGTTCATGCGGCTGAGGCCCGCATCGAGGTAAAACTGGTCGGGGTCGTCTGCGCTTCGCACGCCGAACTGCTGGATGAACACCGGCACGTTGCGCGAAGTCTTCATCGCCGACAAGGCGCCCAGCCGCGACTCGAGCGTCGCGATGTTTTCCGCCTGAGTTTTGCTGGTGTGGATGAACAGGTTGCCGGTGTAGACGACGCGATTAACCCAGCGCGCGGCCGGAATGTAGGCCTCATCGCAAAGGCTGATGTTGTAGGAGTCGCGCGCACCAACGAGGAAGGGCGTGCGCTTGTCTCCCGCCACGTCCTCGATGGCGGTCATCAGCTCCTGGTAGAAGGCCGACACGTCGTCGCCATACGACGCGTCTCTGCCTTGCAGCGGCTCCGGCAGCAGTTCGTAGAACGCGATCTTCGGCGTGTCTTTGAGGATGCCCGCAAGGTAGACCCAGGCCTCTTTGAACAGCTGGCGCTGCGTCAGGTCAGTCCAGAAGTTGTGGCCGCCGGGGTAGCTGCCGGTGGCGTCGCAGTAGCTGATCATGTCGGCGCTTTGCAGGCCGCTCTGGCCGCAGTTTGAGTCGATGACCGGCACCACCCACAGCCCGGCATCGATGCACCACTGGATCTCCGTCAGGAACTGGGCCAAGTGGTCCGGTTTGAAATGCCCCGACGACGCATCGGATAGCGCATCGGACCGGCTTTCGATGTCCGCGGTGCCATATAGGCCCCACCAACGGATCAGCACGCGCACCACGTTGGCGCCCTGGGCCGCAATGGTGGTGGCGTCGTAGCTGCGCATCTCGCCCCAGGTGCCCTCGTTGATGCCGCGAAGCTGCACGGTGCTCCCGTCCGGCGCGCGCATGGTCGAGCCGCTCAGCGAGAGCCGCGCCGGTTGTGGGCCAGGGGGAGGTGGTGGTGGCGGAGGTGGCGGTGGTGTGGGCGACGAGCTGCTACCGCCACCGCCGCCGCATGCTGCGACGGCAACGGCGCTCGCCAGCGCGATCAGCGTGGCCCTGCGGCCGGGTAGACGCGGTACGGCGTTGGAGTCGGATGGTGTGTTCATGCCCGCAAGACTGAGCGGCACGGGTTGCTCCGATGTTTCCTCGATGTGAAGGGCGTGTAAACGCGCCTTTCGACAATGGCAGAGCCGGCTCGCCTGCGATTCTCTTGGGGCTGCGAGCAGGCGGCTGTGCCTGTAAAGCTGCCCGCGTTGCGCGCTCAGGGACAAGGCCGGGCCGGCCTGAGTCGCTCAAGCCATAACGCGCTGCATTGCCTTATGCGCTGGCAGCCCCGACGCGCCGGCGCACCCAGCCCAAGCCGCCGAGCAAACCCGATGAGAGCAGCCAAATCGCCGCAGGCACCGGCACGGCCGTTGGCACGCTATCTGAGCCGCCAAAGTAGGCGCTGGTCACCCCACTCACATTGAAACCTGCAATGTGTGCTGCGAAAAACCTGTTGCCCTCGGCCGCGTTATTGGTGGAGTTTTCGGTGAAGCTCGAGAGCCCGAGCCCGGAATTCACCAGTTGAAAAATCAACGGGGTCAGTCGTGCCGAGCCGGTGGTTCCAACGGCCACTTCAAAGCGGCCAAAGCCGTCCAGTTGATTCGGTGGTGGCGCGACAGACGCGGTCCACTGGGTCGGCAAAACCCATTGCGCGTTGCTGCCGGCGGCATCCTGCAACGGGTTGGTGTTGCCCACGACGTTGAAAGCAAACTCCTGGATGCCGAAGTTGCTGGCTGCGATCGACGTCAGCGGCGCGAGCAAGGTCACGGTGAAGGTGAGCCGGTTGGCCGTGTTGTCGTCTATCGTGACTCGCGCGTAGTTCACGTTGTCGGCCAGTGTCGGGTTCACGTTGACCTGGTTCAGGTAGTAACTCACCATTGCGGCCTCAGCCGAGCCGGCCCACAGGCTTGGCAGCGCCAAGGCGGCAAGCAAAAGATGACTGCGTTTCATGAATATCCCCTCGATGCAGCGGCGGGTAGCCCCGGCCTGGGCCACCGGCGCATCCACACGGCACTCGGTTGGTACCACTTTATGAAGAAAGTGTGACTGCTTCACACGCGGGGTTCGTAGTCCGCTGACTACGAGCCATAGCCCAAATGGACGCGCTGGCGCCGCACCGCGCCGCCAGCGCCACAAGGCAGGTAAGAAGATAGGTGTACCGTGCGACACACTGGCCTGGACGGAGGAGCCCACATGTCAAACCCCGAAGCAGCAGCCTCGCCCCGCGCCAGGCTCCACAGCTACCTCTACAAGCGCCACTCGTTGCCGGTGCGCGTGATGCATTGGCTCAACGTGGTGTCGTTGACCGTGCTGCTGATGAGCGGCTTGATGATCTTCAACGCCCACCCGTCGCTCGACTGGGGCAAGTCGTCTTACACCGGCCGGCCCTCAGTGTTCGAGATCACCGCCCTGCGCACGAGCAGCGGCCAGCTGATGGGGGTCACGCGTGTATTCGGCCACCAGTTCGACACCACCGGGGTGCTAGGCGTGTCGGCCGGGGCGAACGGGCAGCCGGCCGTCCTCGCATTTCCGTCGTGGCTCACCATCCCCAGCAGCTACTCGCTGGCCGCAGGGCGCTTGTGGCACTTCTTCTTCGCCTGGCTGCTGGTGCTGAATGGCCTCTTTTACGTGGGCCACGCCCTCTGGAGCCGCCACCTGCAGCGCGACCTGCTGCCCACGCGGCCCGATTGGCGCGGCATCGCCCAATCCATACGCGACCACCTGCGCTTCAAGCACCCGCAAGGCGAAGCGGCCAAGCACTACAACGTGCTGCAAAAGCTCAGCTACCTGGCGGTGATCTTCGTGTTGCTGCCGCTCATCATCCTGGCGGGCTGGGCGATGTCGCCGTGGCTCAACTCGCTGCTGCCGGGCTGGGTCGACCTGCTCGGCGGGCGGCAGTCGGCGCGCACCATCCACTTCATCGTCGCGTGGCTGCTGGTGGCCTTCGTGCTGGTCCACGTGTTCGAGGTGATCGTGAGCGGGCTGTGGAACCACCTGCGCTCCATGATCACCGGTCGCTATCGCATCACCGAAAGCACCACTGAAGAGAGGAACTGACCATGGCCAAGCCACTGCACCGCCTCGGCATCACCCCCGAGGCCCTCGCCAAGCGGCGCTTCCTGACACGCGCGGTCGGCGGCACCGGCGCGCTGCTGCTGGGCGGCTGCGACAAGCTGAATGACAGCGCAGTCTTCAAGAATGTTTTGTCCAGCGGCGAGGTGCTCAGCGAGAGCCTGCACCGTACGCTGGGGGGAAGGGTGTCGATGGCGCAAGAGTTTGCGCCCGAAGACATGTCGCCCAGCTTTCGCGGCAACGGCAACACCAACCCCGACAGCGCCGAGTACAAGGCGATGGCCGCCAACGGGTTTGTCGACTGGAAGCTGGTCGTCGACGGCCTGGTCGAGCAGCCCGGCGCATGGTCTTTGGCCCAGCTGCGCGCCATGCCCAGCCGCACGCAGATCACGCGCCACGATTGCGTGGAAGGCTGGAGCGCCATAGGCAAATGGACCGGTGTGCCGCTTGCGCAGGTGCTCGCCACCGCCAAACCCAAACCGCAGGCACGCTACGTGGTATTCCATTGCGCTGACTCGTTTGGCAGCGAGCGTTACTACGAGAGCATTGCCATGGACGATGCCTATCACCCGCAAACGCTGCTGGCCTACACGCTGAACGACAAGACGCTGCCCATCACCAACGGCGCGCCGCTGCGCCTGCGGGTGGAGCGCCAGCTCGGCTACAAGCAAGCCAAGTACGTGATGCGGCTGGAGCTGGTCGACAGCCTCGCCGGCATTGGCGGCGGAAACGGTGGCTTCTGGGAAGACCAGGGCTACCAGTGGTACGCAGGCATCTGAAGCGGGCCGCGCCCTGACAGTGCGCACTTCAGTTTCAAGGCTGCAGCCCATCTTGCCCTGGCTGGTGGCCCTTAGCGCCGCGCTGTGCATCGCAGCTGCGCTGGGCCTGTTGGCACCCGCGCTCGCCTTCGTCTTCAAGCCGCTCACCACGCTGCTGGTTATCGCGTACGCATGGCCGCGTGGGGGTGGTGAGCCGCGGCAGCGGCGGCTGGTGCTGATCGGTCTTGCGCTCTCGCTTGCAGGCGACGTGTTTCTGCTCTGGCCCAAGCAAGGCTTTCTGCCTGGCCTGGTGTCGTTTCTTCTCGCACACCTGGCCTACATCGCCGCCTTTTGCATGCCGGTTCGCCTGGCCGCGAAGCCACTCGTTTTCGCAGCCTATGGTGTGATCGCCGCGCTCATCTTGAGCCAGCTGTGGAGTGGCGTGCCGCCGGCCTTGCGCGCGCCGGTGGTCGCCTACGTGCTGTGCCTCGCGACCATGGCCGCGCAGGCAGCCACATGGTGGTTCAGCCGCAGCGCCGAACGCCCTGCGCGCTGGGCAGCGGCGGGCGGTGTCTTGTTCATGGCCTCTGACACGCTGCTGGCGTTCAACAAGTTTTCGGCCCCGCTGCCGCTGTCGGCACTTTGGATTCTGGCCACCTACTGGGCTGCGCAGTGGTGCATTGCCAGCACGCTCAAAGGTGCAACACCGCTTAGAGCTTGAACACCGAGACCGTTTGCGCCAGCGCGGCGGCCTGGTGCTTCAAACTCTCGGCGGCGGCCGCGCTCTCTTCTACCAATGCGGCGTTTTGCTGTGTCACCTGGTCGAGCTGCGTGACCGCATCGCCGATCTGGCCGATGCCACTCGTCTGCTGCAGGCTCGCGCTGCTGATCTCGCCGATGAGGTCGTTGACCTTCTGCACCTGCGCCACGATGTCGTCCATGGAGCGGCCCGCATCGTCGACCAGCCGGGTGCCGGCTTCCACCTTGTCGACGCTTTCGCCGATCAAGGCCTTGATCTCCTTGGCCGCCTGCGCACTGCGCTGAGCCAGGTTGCGCACTTCGGCGGCCACCACGGCAAACCCGCGGCCTTGCTCGCCGGCACGTGCTGCTTCCACCGCCGCGTTGAGCGCGAGGATGTTGGTCTGAAAGGCAATGCCGTCGATCACGCCGATGATGTCGGAGATCTTTTTCGAGCTGGCGCTGATGGCTTGCATGGTGCTGACCACCTGGCCCACCACGTTGCCGCCTTCGGCCGCGGCAGTCGCTGCGTTGGATGCGAGCTGCGCAGCCTGCTGCGCCGTGTCGGCATTGTTCTTCACGGTGACGGTCAGCTGCTCCATCGAGGCTGCCGTCTGCTGCAGGTTGCTCGCCTGCTCTTCGGTTCGCTGGCTCAGGTCGGCGTTGCCGGTGGCAATTTCGGCCGAGCCGGTGGCAATGGAGTCAGACGCATTGCGCACTTCGCTCACGATGCCGACCAGGCTTTGGTTCATGCGCTTGAGCGCGGCAAGCAGCTGGCCGATCTCGTCTTTGCTGGTGACGCCTATGCGTGAGCTCAAGTCGCCCTGGGCCACCGTTTCGGCCACCCGCACAGCCTCACCCAGAGGCCGGGTGATCGAGCGCGTGACCCACGAGCACAGGCTCACCGCCAGCACCAGGGCCAGTGCAGAAAACACCAACTGCATGGCGGTAAGACGGGCCTGCATCGACGCGATTTCGGCGCTCACACCCTCGGCGCGCTTCATCGCGCGTTCGCTGATCTGGTCGCTGGTGGCCTCCAGGCCTTGCACTGCCTCTTTGTACTTGCCAACCTCGGCGTTGGCGGCCTGCGTAGACGCAAGTTCGCCACGCTTGACCATCTCGACCACGACCCCGATGCCGGCCACGTAGGTGGCGAAATGCTTGCCCATGGCGTCTACGGCCTTGGCGTCTTCGGGCGAGAGGTCGAGCTGGCGCACGCGGGCCAGGGCCTCAGTGAGCTTCACCCGCGCGGCATGCCACTTCTTCATGTATTCGCCGCGCTTGTGCTCGTCGGCCATGTTGATCAGCGCGTCTTTCTCGTAGCGGCGTTCCTGCAGCACCAAGCCCTGAATGCCGGACGACTGCTGCGCCAGTTGCACGTCTTGCGCCAGCACGCGCTGGCTGGTGGTCGAGAGCGAATTGATTCCCCACAGGCCGGTGCCAGTGACGGCGGCCAGGGCGGCCAGCACACAGGCCAACACCAAGGTGAGGCGGGTGCCGATCTTCAGGTTGTTCAGAGCGTTCACTTCGGTTTCCCACTGAGGCAGCCTGCGGGCGCTGGCTGCTGCTCATGCGGTTATCGGAGCGCCCACGGCCTAACTTTAATTTGAACGAAACAAATGAATCATCCAAATTAAACAAGGATTAGCCGTCATTCCCCCGAACGAGGCCCCCTCACATCACCGACTGAAGCGTGTCGATGAAGGGCTGCGGGTCGACCGGCTTGGCGATGTAGACCACCTCGGGCGGCAGGTCGCCCATGCGCGCCATCTGGCGCGGCGTGAGACTGGACACCGCGATGATCAGCCGCGGCCGCACCACGCACTGGGTGGACAACTGGCGCAGCATCTCTACGCCATTCATGTGGGGCATGACGATGTCGGTGACCACGATGTCGGGGGCGTTCTGGCCTATGGCCACCAGCGCCTGTATGCCGCTCTCGAACGCGACCACGCGCGCCGTGGGCAGGGCCTCGCGGATCAGCAGGGTGAGCAGGTCGCGGTCACTGGCGTCGTCTTCCACCAGCATCACCGACGGCTCGGGCTGCTGAAAGACCGTGGGCGCATCACGCGCCTGGTTTTCGAACATCTGCTCGGCGCTGTCGGCGTCAATGCGGCGGTGCCCGCCGGGCGTCTTCCAGGCCTTGAGCTGGCCAGCGTCGACCCATCGCTGCACAGTAGGGATGGAGATGCCCAGCCGTTTCGCAACGTAGGCGGTGGAGTAGGAGCGGGGGCGGCTGCCAGGCGTTATGGGTTCAGACACGTCAGGGAGTATCGGTGGAAGTATCAGGAGACAGATTCAGGGAAGGCGAAGCCTTGAAACGCTCGCTCAGCGCGGCCAGCACCTCGGCATGCCGGCGTGCGAACTCGTCGGCCAGTGCCGGCCACAGGGCGCGCTCGTCGGCATCGGCCGCCACTTGCAGTCGGCGTGCAGCGTCGGACAAAGCCAGCGCCCCAATGGTTCCGGCATTTGCCACCAAACCGTGAGCAAGTGTGGCAATGGTCGCGGTATCGCCCGCCGCCAGCGCCGAGCGCAGCTGGGCCACGTCATCGCGCCGTGCGTCGAAAAACTGGCGCAAGATCTTGTCGTAGAACGCCTGCCGGCCCATGCAGTTCTTCAGCCCGCGCTCGAACGACACCGCCTCTCCAGGCGGCGCCAAAGATGGCAGCCACTTGGCCACCACTGCAAAGAGCTGGTCAGGGTCGAAGGGCTTGGTGATGTAGTCGTTCATGCCCACCGCGTAACACTTGTCGCGGTCGCGCTGCATGGCGTGTGCGGTCATCGCGATGATGGGCAGCAGGGCAAAGGCCGGGTCTTGGCGTATGCGCAAGGTGGCCTCGTGGCCGTCCATCACCGGCATCTGCACGTCCATCAGCACCAGTTCAAACTGGCCCGCGCGCACCTGCTCAACGGCCGCCTGCCCATTCAAAGCCACGCTCACCTGCATACCCGCCACGTCGCGCAGCAGCTCGCTGGCCACCAGTTGATTGAAGTCGTTGTCTTCGACCAGCAGCACGCTGCGCCCGACCAGGCTCTTGGGCGGCCCCACCTGGGCGAGCGCCGCAGCGGCCACGGTGGCGGCCTGCGCGCCGAGGGCGGTGACGATGCTGTCTTGCAGCGTGGAGCTGCTCACCGGCTTGCTCAGGCAAGCGCTCAAGCCCTCGCGCGCGGCGCGGCGCGGCAGGTCTTCGTCGCCATAGGCGGTGATGAGGATCACTTTGAGGGCAGCGGCCGGCGCGTGCGATGCATCGGCGCGCAGGCGTTGGATGACCTCGAAGCCGTCCATCTCGGGCATCTTCCAGTCGAGCAGCAGCAGGCTATAGGGTTCGCCCGCAGCCTGCGCGCGCTTGAGCTCGGCCAGCGCCAGCGCGCCCGAGTCGACCAGGGTGGGACGGTAGTGCAGGCCTGTCAGCAGGTCGTTGAAGATCTCGCGCGAGTTGGCGCTGTCATCGGCCACCAGCACGCGCAGACCCGCGTGCGGTGAGTCTTCTTCGCGTGCGGCTTGTGCAGCAGCTTCGGCCATGGCCGGCAGGCCGAAGCTGACAGTAAAGAAGAAATCGCTGCCGCGCCCCGGCTGGCTGCGCACCCCGATCTCGCCCCCCATCAGCTCCACGAGCTTCTTGCAGATGGCCAAGCCCAGGCCGGTGCCACCGTACTGGCGCGTGGCAGTGGTGTCGACCTGCGCGAAGGGCTGAAACAGGCCGCTCATCTGCGCCTCGCTCATGCCTATGCCGGTGTCACGTACCGAAAAGCGCAGGGTCACACGGTCCTGCGCTGACAGCACCGCCCGCACCGTCACCACCACGATCTCGCCGCTCTCGGTGAACTTGACGGCGTTGCTGCACAGGTTGACCAGCACCTGCTCCAGCCGCAGCGGGTCGCCGATCAGCCGCGCGGGCACGTCGGGCGAGGTGTTGAGCAACAGCTCCAGGCCCTTTTGTTGAGCCTTCAGGCCGACCACCGCGGTCACGTGATCGAACACGCCTTGCAGCGAGAACTCGCGCAGCTCCAGGTCGAGCTTGCCGGCTTCGACCTTGGAGAAATCAAGTATGTCGTTGAGGATGCTCAGCAACGCGCTGGCAGCCGAGCGTGTTTTTTGCAGGTAGCCGCGCTGGCGCGGCGCGAGCTCACTGCGCAAGGCCAGGTCGGTCATGCCGAGGATGGCGTTCATCGGCGTGCGGATCTCGTGGCTCATGTTGGCCAGGAACTCGGCCTTGGCGAGCACGGCAGCATCGGCCGTGTCTTTCGCCTCGGCCAGCTGCTGGGTGCGCACCGCCACCTTTTCTTCCAGCGAATCGTTGGATTGCGCCAGCGCGTTGGTGGCCTGCAAGAGCTTGGCGCGCATGACCTCGTGCGCCTGGGCCAGGTCGTCTAGCTCGGCCCAAGGCGTCAGCACGCGCACCGGTTGGTCTAGCTGCAACTGGCCGATGCGCTCGCTCTGGCGCGCGAGCTCGCCCAGCGGCCGCGCAAAGCGCTGGGCCTGCCAGGTGGCGGCCAGCCAGGCGAGCAGCAGGCTGGCCAGCGCGAGCGCGATCACGAGCAACGCCTGCTGCGAGGTGGCCGGGGCAAAGTCGGCCAGCGGCGCCATGGTCGCCACCCAGAAGGTCTGCGTGCCCAAATCGCTGCGGGTGAAGGTGGCCAGCCAGACCTCGCCGCCCGAGCGAAAGCGCAGCAGCCCGCTTTCTTGTGCGCCTTGGCTGCGCCAGCGCCGGTAGCCTTCGGACAGCGGCGCCACCTCGATCGCGTCAGCCACCTTGAGCACGGCCGATTTCATCGCCTCGTCGTTCGAGAACGCTGGCACGCGCGGCACGCCAACGACCTTGCCGTCTTGGGTGAGCACCGTGACGAAGCCGCGCCGGCCGGCCACGATGTTGCGGGTGAAGCGCGACAGGTCGATCAGCTTGATGTCGCTGGTCATGGCGTAGCGCTCGCCGGCGGGCGTTGTCCAGCGCACCACAGCCGACAGGCCGGGCTCTAGCGACGAGCGGAAGGTATAGGGCTCACTCCAGTAGATGTCTTGCTCGCTCGTGAGGCCCATGCCGCCCTTGAACCAGGGCCGGCTGCGCGCGTCGTAGTCGAAGGCCTGCGTCTGGTCGGACAACAATTTGCCGCCGCGCCAGGTGAGAAAGCGCGCACGCCCCGGGCTCTTGGCCGGGTCGGTAAGGCGGTTGACCCAGCCATCGCGCTCAGTGCGCAGCAGCAGCAGCTCGCGTCCCGACGTGTTGGCCACCACCATCGACGAGAGCTGCGGCCCGCGCTCAAGCAAGGGCTGCAGGAGGGCGTTGAATTGCTCGGGTTGGTCGATGTTGATCAGCCCGGCCTGGCCCCAGTCGTGGTTGAGCCTTGCAATGGCCTCGACACGGTCGACCAGGGTACGCATGCGCGCCACGACCTGCCCGGATGCCACCCGCAGCTGCGAGGTGGCCCGCTCGTCGCTGACAGGCACCACCACCAAGGCGTACAGCGCAATGATGAATGCCGACAGCGCACCGAAGACCAGCGTGAAGGCTGCGATGACCAGACTGCGGCGCAGAGAAGTGCGCTTGGGCTTGGGCGCGAGCTTGGGCTCTGGCTTGGAATTGGCCGGTTCCAGCATGGGTGCAGGGGCGAGACGGGGTGCGAATGATCATGCCACGCACCCTGGCCCTCAGGCACCAGCGCAAACACCTGCGCACACGCCAAGCCAGCGCGCAGTGCCTGGTCTCACAGCCGCCTACATGCCCTTGAACAGGCCGGTGAAGCTGCGGCTCACCTCAAGCTTTTCGTTGTGGCCTTTCACGCTCACCAGTTGGCGGCCGCGCATGTCGCGGCTCACGCCGGCAATGGCCTTGGTGTTGACGAGCGTGGAGCGGTGGATCTGCCAGAAGAGCTCGGGGTCGAGCTCGTCGATCAGCTCCTTGATGGGCTTGCGGATGAGCGCTTCGACCGCGGCCGTCTGCACGCGGGTGTACTTCTCGTCGGAGATGAAGAAAAGCACCTCTTCCACCGGAATCATCTGGATGCTCTGGCCCACCGTCGCCTGAATCCACTTGAGGCGCTGCGTACCAGGCGTGAGCTGGCCCGCCAGTTTGCGCAGCAGCTGCTGCATGTCGGCGCCGGCCGAGGGCGGCGGCTCTTGCGTGGCAGCTCGCTGGGTGAGGCGATTCTTGATGCGCTCGACGGTGAGCTGCAAACGCTCGCGCTCGGCGGGCTTCAGCACGTAGTCGACCACGCCTTGCTCGAAGGCCTCGACCGCGTACTGGTCGTAAGCGGTGATGAAGACGATTTCGCAGCCGGGCCAGTCTTCCTGCTCGTCGGGGATCTGCGCGATCTGGCGCGCGGCCTCCACGCCGGTGAGGCCGGGCATGCGGATGTCGAGAAACACGATGTCGGGCAGGTGCGCTCGCGTGAGCTCCACGGCTTCGAGGCCGTTCTTGGCCTCGGCCACGACCTCAAGCTCGGGCCAGGCCTCGGCGAGGCGTGCGCGCAACTGCTCGCGCATCAACCGTTCATCGTCTGCA
Source organism: Rhizobacter sp. (assembly GCF_046595475.1). Classification (GTDB taxonomy): domain Bacteria; phylum Pseudomonadota; class Gammaproteobacteria; order Burkholderiales; family Burkholderiaceae_C; genus Rhizobacter. Next base: position 99,043 of record NZ_JBKJOQ010000010.1, on the reverse strand, counting down.
ATGACTGCTCGAATGCTCATCGCTGTCTCCCTTGTCATTCCCGCGAAAACGCGAGTGACCTCAACTGTTTGATTGCGCGCTGTAAGGCACGGTGATCGTCACCGACGTGCCGCCGCCCGGATTCTCCGCCACCGTGAGGCTGCCTCTGGTGCCGTAGAGCAGCTGCAAGCGCTCGCGAATGTTGGGCAGGCCGATGCCGGTGCCGGCGGTGGCTGCCTTGCCGAACCCAAGGCCGGTGTCGGCCACGGTCACGGCCAGCTTGCCATGCACGATCTCGGCGCTGACCGTCAGCGCGCCGCCTTCGGGCTTGGGCTCCAGGCCATGCTTGATGGCGTTTTCGACCAGGCTTTGCAACATCATCGGCGGGAACTCGGCCGACAGCAGGCCATCGCTCACGCGAATGTCGGTCGCGAGGCGGTCTTCCATGCGCACCTTCAAGATTTCGAGGTAAGGCCGTATCACCGCGAGCTCTCGCCCCAGGTCACGAGCGCCCTGCGCATTGGCCTCGCGCATGGTGGGCATGCTGGCGCGCAAGAGCGCGATCAGGTTCTTTTGCATCTTGCTGGCGCGCGGCGGGTCGGTCTCGATCAGGTGGTCGATGCTGGCGAGCGTGTTGAAGAGAAAGTGCGGCTCCACCTGCGCTTGCATGGCGGCCATGCGGGCCTCGATCACCTGGCGCTTGAGAGCCTCGCTCTCGGCCATCTCGGTGGCGACCACGGCCTGCGCCTCGGCCTTGAAGCGGCCAGCCGCCATCAGCTTGGTGATGCCCGAGATCACGATCAGCAGAAACGCAAAGCCGGGCATGTGGTCGCCCGGTCGGAAAGCCTTGATGCGGATCTCGCGCATGCCGGGGTGCTCGCTGGCGGCCTCTTCGGCGTCTGCGACGGCCTGCTTGGCGTCGGCGATGGCCTCTTTGATGGCGTCTTTGGCTTCTTCGATGGCCTCACGCACGTCGTCGTTGGCGGCGGCATCGGGCATGTCGACCTTCACGCCGGGGAGGTCGATGTGCACGTTGGCGGTGCCGCTGGCTGCCGATGCGGGTGCACTGGCAGCAGCAGGCGCCACGCGCACCCCGTTCTTGTCGATGGTGACCGAGTAACTCTTGCCCTTGAGGTCGAACATGGCCTTCTCGCTCCCGGGCGGGTTCGGAGGCTCTGGCGCCTTGGGTGCCTTGGGCGGCACCACGGTCCGCGCCGGCTTGTAGATGACCGTGTCTTCGCCCCAGCGGATGTTGAACGGGGGGAGTTCGGCCGCAATGCCCGAGACGATGAGCGTCAGCAACGCCAGCACGAAGAAGCGAATCCAACTGATGCTGTCGAGCCAGCGCGCGTACGCGCCGAAACCGCGCAGCAGGGCGGCAAAGAGCCCCGGCAGACCGGGGGAGGAAGCAGGGGATGTAGCCATGGAGCCACTGTAAGCCGCACCGCAGAGTCACGGCCAGCGCCAGGCGACAGGCCGAAAGAACGCCCTGACAGGCTGCCGGCCAGGCCGACGAACGTCGCACGTCTGGCTTCAATAGCCGTGCAGGTGGGGAGCCATTGGCGCCCGGCGGCAGCCCGATGCCCGCGCAAGGCCTCAGGCCAAGACCAGACACCTCCTACACAGATAGGCGTTCATCGCTGATCGCGGCAAGGCCGCGTGGGGAGTTCAATGGCCCTCAACCCACCCCTTTTTTAAAGGACATTCTTATGACGCAGTACGACACCCAAGAAAGCTCTTCCCGTGAGCAGCTGTGGGACCTGATCAAGAACATCAAGTTCGCCATGTTCACCACTCGCCACAGCAACGGACACCTGCATTCGCGGCCCATGACGACGCAAAACAAGAAAGTCGATGAAGACGGTAGCCTGTGGTTCTTCATGTCACGCGCCGGTGAGCCGGTGGCCGACCTTGAAACTGAGTCCACCGTCAACGTGGTCTATTCCGACCCGGGCAAGGACAGTTATGTCTCCGTCTCGGGAACTGCGCGTGTGGTGGAAAACCTGGCCAAAAAAGAACAGCTCTGGAACAAATTCAACGAAGCATGGTTCCCGGGCGGCGCCACCGACCCCGACCTGGCCCTGGTGCAGGTGCAGATCACCCACGCCAACTACTGGGACGTGAAGTCGAGCAAGCTGGTGCAGCTCTTTGCGATGGCCAAGGCTGTCGTGACGGGCAAGCCCCCCAAGGACATGGGGACGCACGGCGAAGTGCGCATGCGTTGATGCAGCCCGCCACCCCCCAGGGAGAGACGGGCATGCACACACTCAAGACCTACATCATCGAAGACAGCGCGGTCATCCGCGAAAGCTTGATCGAGTTGCTGGAAGAGTCGGTGCCAGTAGAAGTGGTCGGCACCGCCGAAGACGAGTTGACGGCCCTGAGTTGGATCGAAGACCACCGCAACTGCGATCTCATCATCGTAGACATCTACCTCAAGGGCGGCTCTGGCCTCGGCATACTAAAAGCCGGGGCCGGGGTGTTCAACAAGCCGGCGAAGTGGGTCGTGTTCAGCAACCATGCCACGCCCGAAATGCGCACACGCTGTTTAGAGTTGGGTGCCGATTGCGTGTTCGACAAGTCGAACGAGATTGACGAGTTGCTGCACTATTGCACTCGGCTGGCAGATTCTGAAACGGTGAACTGAGCGCGCAAGACGGCACTTTCTACTGTCAACCGAAAACGGCTCCCGCAAGGGAGCCGTTTTCGTTGCGGGCCCTCGCAAATGTCCGTCCCGACAGCTTCTACCTGCCCGCGACATGCCAGCACGTTTCGGAATTTAAGTTGACGATGATGTCTGACCGGAGATGTGGCATTAATTTCGGAATTCAATGAATTCCTCAACAGCAGGAGGATGGGTGTGGCATGATTTCGGAATTCAAGAAATAACGCCTTTGACAGCCAGCCGAAGGCCCTCACCCCTGGAATTCCGAAATGACTTTCAACCCTCCATCCCCACCGCCCGAACTCCTGCGCATCACGGACACCGGCGCCTTGGGCCCGGCCATCCGAGCCCGTCGTCGGGCGCAGTCGCTACGCATTGACGACGCAGCCTCTTTGAGTGGCGTCTCGGTCGACCTGCTCTCTCGCCTCGAGAACGGCAAGGGCTCCGTGCGACTGGACAAGCTGCTGGCGGTGTTGGACGGCCTGGGGCTCGCACTCCTGCTCGGGCCCAAGGGCCATCCGACGATGCAGTCCGTCTCGCGTGCCGCCGTCGAGCTTCCGAAACGGCCATGAACTCGGCCACCGGCACGGCCTCTGGCGCCGCAGTTGCACCGCACTCGCTCAACCTCTGGGCCGATGGTCAGAAGGTCGCGACGCTGGGCTACGAGGCTTTGAACGACCGGTGGTCGCTGGGCTACGACGCGGACTGGGTCGCGAAGCCGGGCGCGTTCCCCCTTTCGCCCGCGCTGCCCTTCCAACCCGCAGCCAACGGCTATGCGGTCGGCGCCGTAAAGCGGTTCGTGGAGAACCTGCTGCCTGAGGGCCGCGCACTCGACATCGCGGCCACGACCTACCGAGTCTCAAAGTCGAACATCTACGCGCTCATCAGCGCACTGGGGACCGAGACCACCGGGGCGTTCCGGTTCTGGCGCTCGGATGAAGTGCCACCCGTTGTCGCCGCCCAGCCGCCGCGTGAAGTGACCCGCGAAGAACTGGACCGACGAATTGCCGAGCGCGACCAGATTCCTCTGGCCGTCTGGGATGGCAAGGTCCGCATGTCGATTGCGGGCGTGCAGGACAAGCTGATGGTCTACCTGGACCGCCCTCTCGGCGACGGAGGCCATGTGTTCCTGGTCGAGCCGCCCTTGGCATCGACGCACATTCTCAAGCCCGACCCGGCGCGTCTGTTGACGCCGCATCTGGTCGTCAACGAACACTTCTGCATGTCCTTGGCGCGGCGCATGAAGCTGCCCGTTGCGGAGGTCGGCATCTATCGAACGCCGACGCCGGTGCTCGTCGTCCGCCGCTTCGACCGGGTTGTGGTGCCAGGCGCCGGGGATGGCGCCAACGAGCCCTCAGTGCAACGCCTGCACATCATCGACGCCTGCCAGGCTTCAGACCTGCCCGAGAGCTACAAGTACGAGCGGAACCTGGGGAGTGGCGAGCACGTCCGCAACATCCGGGAGGGCGTGAGCTTCGAAATGCTGTTCGAGCGCGTAGAGCAGACCGTCGACAAAGCCGTGGCGCGCATGACCCTGCTCCGATGGGCCTTGTTCCAGTTCCTCATCGGCAACTCCGACGCGCACGGCAAGAACTTCTCGTTCTTCGTCCGTCGCGAGGGGCTCGACCCGGCGCCTTGGTACGACCTGGTCAGCCTGGCGCAGTACCCAGGCATCGACCACGAGTTGGCTATGGCCTGGGGCGATGCGTTCTCGGTGGACGAGGTGGGGGCGTTTCAGCTCGCCGACTTTGCGCAGCGATGCGGGGTCGACAGGAACCTGCTCAAACGCGAGGCCACGCGGCTGGCCAAGCTAGCGGTGGAGCACGCGCCGGCACAGGCCTTGGCGGATGACTACATCGACGATGGTGAGCGCGCCTTTGCGGGCCAGCTTCGAGATTTTGTAGTGGGACAGGCGACCCGGCTGACCCGGCTGGCGGGCGAGGCGGCCAAGATAAAGGCGGAGTTTCTGTGACGCCTTGAAGCGCACTTCCCGCAAGCCAGCGCTCTACCGCCTTTTGTAGAAGGAAGGCCTTAAACGTAGAAAGCCCCGAGCAGCAGACTGCACGGGGCTTCCTATGAAAACTTTGGTGGCCTGGGGCGGAATCGAACCACCGACACGCGGATTTTCAATCCGCTGCTCTACCAACTGAGCTACCAGGCCTAGGTCACGTGTGGGGTACCAAACGTGAGCCGGCGATTATAGCCATTTGCGCAGGGTCTTCAGTTGCCTCCCGCGCCCCGCTTGTTTCGGCTCAAGTCCACGCCCAGCTGCTTGAGCTTGCGGTAGAGATGGGTGCGCTCCAGGCCGGTCTTTTCGGCGACACGGGTCATGCTGCCGTTTTCCTTGGCGAGGTGAAACTCGAAGTAGCTCTTCTCGAAGGCGTCGCGCGCCTCGCGCAGCGGGCGGTCGAGCTCGAACATCTGCTCGGGTTGCGGCCCCAACACCAGCGGCGCCACCGGCAGCATGCTGCCGCCTGTCATCACCGTTTCAATGGTGACGTTGGAGTCGACGCGGGTGAGCATGGCCGCAGGCGCGGCGCTGCGTGAGGCAGGCTTGGCCAGCGCCTGCTCCACGGCGCGCAGCAGCTTTTGCAGCGTGATGGGCTTTTCCAGAAAGGCGATGGCGCCGACCTTGGTGGCCTCGACGGCGGTGTCGATGGTGCCGTGGCCCGACATCATGATCACGGGCATGGTGAGCAGCGACGCAGTGCCCCACTCCTTGAGCAAGGTGATGCCGTCGACATCGGGCATCCAGATGTCGAGCAGCACCAGGTCGGGTCGCACACGCTCGCGAGCCGCCCGCGCCTGGGCCGCGTTTTCAGCCAGCTCGACGCTGTGGCCTTCATCGGTCAGGATCTCTGACAGCAGGGCGCGTATGCCCAGTTCGTCGTCTACAACAAGAATGGTGGCCATGAATCCTCAGTGCGCCCGTGCTTCGGCGTTTGCCACGACAGCGGGGGTGCTGTCTGCCGGCGCAAATTTAGAAAATGATAACGAAACTTGCGCGCCCGCCACTTCGGCTCCCTCGGCGGTGCTGGCACCGAGGTTGGCGAGGCGGATGCGGGCGCCGTGTTCGTCGGCGATTTTCTTGACCACCGCCAAGCCCAGGCCAGTGCCTTTGGTCTTGGTGGTGACATACGGCTCGAAGGCGCGCTTGAGCACCTTCTCGGAAAAACCGGGGCCATTGTCGATCACCTGCAGGCGCACGGCGCGCAGCTCGCCTTGCTCGGTGCGGGCGATCTCAGTGCGCACACGCACGCAGCCCTCGGGGCGCTCAGCCACGGCGTCTAGCGCGTTCTGAACGAGGTTGTGAATGACCTGGCGCAGCTGGCTGGTGTCGCCCATGATGGCGGGCAGCTCGGGTGTGAGCTCGGGGCGCAAGCGGCCCGACTCTTGCGCCGTGGCGTAGAGCGTGAGCACCTCGGCGACCAGGGCGTTGAGGTCGAGTGCTTGCGGCTTGGCGGCCGGCAGGCGCGCGTAGTCGCGAAACTCGTTGACCAAGGTCTTCATCGCCTGCACCTGGTTGACGATGGTGCCTACCGAGCGCACGAGCATGGCCTGGTCTAGGCCCTCGAGTTTCGATTCGAGCTTGTGTTGCAGCCGCTCGGCCGAGAGCTGAATCGGAGTGAGCGGGTTTTTGATCTCATGTGCCAGGCGGCGCGCCACTTCGCTCCAGGCTTCGGCGCGCTGGGCCGAGACCACTTCGGTGATGTCATCGAACACCATCAGCTGGCCCGCATGCGGCATCGACGCGCCGCGCACGAGCAGGGTGATTTTGTCGTTCTCGCGGCCTTGCGCGGTGGTGGTCTGCAGGTCGAAGGCATCTTGCCAATGGTCGCGCTCGCCGGCTTCGGGGCTGCCGCGGTGCAGCTCAAAGCGCTGCGCCACGGCGGTCGCAAATTCATGCAACCCGGGCACTTCGTCGAGGCGGCGGCCGCGATAGGCCGAGACGGGCAGGCGAAGAATGCGCGTGGCGCCGGGGTTGACGGTGTCGATGTGGCCTTCGCGGTCGAACACGATCACGCCAGCGGTGAGGTTGTCGAGGATGGTCTGCAGGTTGGTGCGCGCCGATTCGAGCTGGGCCAGGCTGCGCTGCACCAGCGAGCGGGCCTCGGAGAGCTGCTCGGTCATGTCGGCAAATGAGCGGGTCAGGCCGCTCAGCTCGTCGCGCGAGGCAAACACCTGCTTGCGCGTGAGGTCGCCGCGCGCCACTTGGCGCACGCCTTCGGCGAGCACGAGCAGCGGCCGCGCGAGCTGGTTGCCCAAGGTGACGGCCAGCAGCAAGGCGCCGAACACCGCCAGGATCAGCGTGAGCGTGAGCGTGCCTATGTACATGCGGCGCAGACCATCGCGCGCCAGTGCGCGCTGCTGGTACTCGCGGTAGGCGGCCTGCACTGCCAGGGCATTGCTCACCATGGCGCTGGGCAGGAGCTGCGTGACCATGAGAAAACGGTCTTGCGCGCCCAACGAGAAGCTGCTGCTGGGCATGTAGGCCAGCGCACGGACGCGGGCTGCGCCCGACGCCGCCACGCTGTCTTCGTCCAGCCCTTCGAGCTGGCCAAACACGCGCGCACTGCGCGCCTGTCGCAGCTGGCCCATGCTGGCGCGCTCGGGGGCAAACGAGCTGGTGACGCGCCCCGCCGTGAGCAGCACCTGGCCGTTGGCACCGAGCAGCGTGATCTCTTGCGCCGACAGCTGCTCGCGCAGGCGCTCCAGCGCCAGCGGGGGCACTGGGTTGGCGGTCTCGCTCAAGCGCTCGGCGGCAAGGCGCGTCTTGGTGGCGAGGTCGTTGACTTGCGCGTCTAGCGTGCCACGGCCGAGGCTCAGGCCCGCGTCGAGCGCACCTTCGACCTTCACGTCGAACCAGGTCTCGATGCTGCGCGATACGAACTGGTATGACACGGTGTAGATCAGCAAGCCCGGCACCACCCCCACCATCGCAAACACCGCCGCCAGACGCAGCAGCAAACGGCTGCCGAACTTGCCACGCCGCACGCGCAGCAGCAGGCGCACGCCGGCAATGCCGATCACCAGCACCAAAAGGCCGGCTACCACCACGTTGACCCAGAACAACCACACGTAGTGCTGCTCGTAGAGGCCGCGGCTGTTGGTGGCCAGCGAGAGCAGGAACACCAGCACCAGACCGGCGCCCGTAACGGCCACCAGCGAAACGATCCAGGCCCAGCGGGAGGCTTTGGTCATGGCGTCGCCCGGCGCATCTCAGCCTGCGCCGGGCCGCCCCAAGGCGGCTGAGCGACCCCTCGGGGGGCCGGAGTGAAGCGACGTGGGGGCTGTCATGCCTTCAGTTCAAGCGGCGAAAGCGCTCGATGCGCAGCGACCAGTCAGGCTGGCCGCCGATGCCGATTTGCATGGGGCGCGGCATCTGGGTGGTGTCGAGCTGATAGCTGAATTCGACGTAGTGCCGCCCGTCGTCAAGCAAGGACGCGTCTGCGAGCTTCCAGTCAACGCTGCGGCTGAGCGCCGCCATGGCGTCAACCAGGTTGTCGTAGTGCTGGCTCAGGCCGCCGAAGGTGACGCGGTACTTGCGCGTGAGCGGCTGGTAGGCGAGGCGCCAGGTGCGGCTGACGCTGTTGATGCTCTTGTCGCGCCAGTACCAGCGGTCGCCAAACACATCGGCCTGTGCCACGAAGAACAACGGCACGCCCTTTTGCAGCGCGTCTTCGACCGCGCGCGACAGCTCGAAACGCACCGAGAAGCTGAGCAACAGCCCTTCGTCGTTGCGCGACAGCTCGAAGCTGTCGAAGCTGATGGGCTCGGCCCGCACACCTGCGCTGGCGGCCAACATCAGCACGCACAGGCTCAACCCTGCCCAGGCGCGCACCCAGGTGAACAGTGACCGGGTGAGCAAGGCAAAGCAGGTGGTGATGAGGCTTGTCTGGTATGTGCGGGGCACGGGCGGGTCAGGTGGGGGCCTTGGCCAGCAAAGCGTAGAAAAAGAAGTCGGGCGATGCACCGAAAAGGGGCGAGGCGCCGTTGTCTGGATTGTCGGCCAGGGGCAGCAGGTGACCGGGAGAAGCCGGTTGTGGCGCGAGGGCGGCACCGCTCTGGCGTTGCAAAAAAGCGTCGATCACGGCTTGGCCTTCGGCCTTGAAGACCGAACAGGTGCAATACAGCAGGCGCCCGCCCGGCATCAGCAGCGGCCAGAGTGCGTCGAGCAGCCGGGCCTGGGTCTGTGCCAGGGTGGCGATGTCGGTGGCGCGGCGCAGCCAGCGCACGTCGGGGTGGCGGCGCACGATGCCCGAGGCGCTGCAAGGGGCGTCGAGCAGGATGGCGTGGAAGGCTTGGCCGTCCCACCAGGCGGCGGGCTCGCGGGCGTCGGCGGCCAGGCTGCGGGCGCACAAGCCCAGGCGCGACAGCGTTTCCTGCACGCGCAGCAGGCGGGTGGCGTCGCTGTCGAGCGCCAGCACGTCGAGGTCGGCCAGTTCCAGCAGATGGGCTGTCTTGCCGCCGGGTGCGGCGCAGGCGTCGAGCACGCGGGCGCCGGCAGGCAGTCCGGCGCCGATGAGCAAGGGGGCGGCAAGCTGGGCGGCGGCGTCTTGCACTGACACGTCGCCGTCAGCGAAACCGGGCAGGCGCTGCACCGGCTGGGGCTCGGCCAGCATCACGGCCTGAGGGCCGGCCACGCAGGCTTCAATGCCAGCCTCGGCGAGCCGCTGCACATAGCCCGCGGGGGTGTCGCGGCGGGCGTTGACACGCAAGGTCATCGGCGGGCGCTGGTTGTCGGCGGCCAGCACGGCTTGCCACTGAGCGGGCCAATCGGCTTGCAGGCGGTCGATCCACCAGCGCGGGTGGTTGTGGCGGGCCGCCTCGTCGGCCTGCACGGTGGCGACGATCGCGTCGCGCTCCCGAAGAAAGCGGCGCAGCACGGCGTTGACAAACGAGGCGCTGGCCTTGGCACGTTGCTTGGCTGCCTCGACGGCCTGGTTGACCACGGTGTGCGGCGTGAAGCTCGCGCCTTCGCTCACATCGGGCCACAGCAGGGCCAGCGCGGTGAGCAACAAGGCATCGACGGCAGGCGGGGGTGCTTTGGGGGCGAGCTGCTGGCGGGCGGCCTGCGCACTGCCGAGCAGGCGCATGGCCTGGAAGGCCAGGGCCTGCGTGCCGGGGCGGGCTTCAGCGGGGCAACGGGCCAGGGCTTCGGTGAGCGACTGGCCGGCGCGCACGGCTTGCACGGCGTCAGCCGTGTGGGAGATGAGGCGAGAAAGTGGAAGAGACGGTTGATTCACCGCTTGAGTCTATGTCTACCCCTCGTCCAGCGAATACGCCAGCCGATCCCCCGAGGGGATGCGGGCCGGCTTGGGAGCGGCCCGGCACTCGGCCCGGCCGCAGATCCCCTCAAGCCTCGACCTGATCAGCGACATGCCTCAGCCAAGTTCCGTTCGCCCTGAGGTATCGAAGGGTGCGCCCGTGCACTGCGCTGGCCTCCGATACCTCAGGCCGAACGGAGCTAAGCGAACAACATTGGGAGCTGAGGTTCGTCGCTAATCAGCAGCCTCAAAGATCTTGCCCGGGTTCATGATGTTCTTCGGGTCCAGCGCGCGCTTCACGCTGCGCATCATGGCCACCGCGCCGGCGCCGGCCTCGTCGACCAGAAAGCCCATTTTGTGCAGGCCCACACCGTGTTCGCCGGTGCAGGTGCCGTCCATGCCCAGGGCGCGCTGCACCAGTTGCAGGTTGAGCTGCTCAGCCATGTCGCGCTCGGCAGGAATGGCGGGGTCGACCAGGTACCCCAGGTGGAAGTTGCCGTCGCCCACGTGGCCGACGATGAAGTACGGCAGGCCCGAGGCATCGACCTCGGCCACGCTCTGGTTGATGCACTCGGCCAGGCGCGAGATGGGCACGCAGGTGTCTGTCGTAACGCAGCGGCAACCGGGCTTCATTTGCAAGGCGGCGAAGTAGGCGTGGTGGCGAGCAGTCCATAGCTTGGTGCGCGCCTCGGGCGTGGTGGCCCACTCGAAGCCTTGGCCACCAAACTCTGCCGCGATGACCTGCACCGTGGCGGCCTGCTCGGCCACGCTGGCTTCGCTGCCGTGGAACTCCATCAACAGCATGGGCGCTTCGGTCAGGCCCAGCTTGTCGTGGCGGTTGACCGCGCGCACCGCGTGCGCATCGAGCAGCTCGCAGCGCGCAATGGGCACGCCCATCTGAATGATCTGGATGGTGGTGCGCACCGCGGCGTCTACGCTCGGGAAGGTGCAGGTGGCGGCCGAGATGGCCTCGGGCAGCGGGTAGAGCTTGAGCGTGATCTCGGTCATCACGCCCAGCGTGCCCTCGCTGCCCACCATCAGCCGCGTGAGGTCGTAGCCGGCCGATGACTTGCGCGCCCGCGTGCCGGTGTGTATGACCTCGCCCTGCGGCGTGACCACGGTAAGGCCCAGCACGTTCTCGCGCATGGTGCCGTAGCGCACGGCGTTGGTGCCGCTGGCGCGGGTGGCGGCCATGCCGCCCAGGCTCGCATCGGCGCCGGGGTCTATGGGAAAGAAGAGCCCGCTGTGGCGAATCTCGTTGTTGAGCTGGGTGCGGGTGACACCCGCCTGCACCGTGACGGTCAGATCTTCAGCGTGCAGCGACACGATGGCTTTCATGCGGCTCAGGTCGATGCTCACGCCGCCTTGCACGGCGAGCAAATGGCCTTCTAGCGACGAGCCCACGCCGAACGGAATGACCGGCACGGCATGCGCGTCGGCCTGCTGCACCACGAAGGCCACGTCTTCGGTGCTCTCGCAGAACACCACCAGCTCAGGCGGCGCCACATCAAAGGGCGACTCGTCGCGGCCATGCTGTTCGCGCACGGCCAGGGCAGTGGAGCAGCGCTCGCCGAAGCGCGCTTTCAAGGCGTCTCGCATGGCAGCGGGCACAGGTCGGCGCTCGAAGGTCGGCAACACATGGGAGGGCAGAGCGGCATTCATGGGGCGGTCTCCAGCAGCAGGCGCAGGGGCGGATTTTGCGCTCTCACCCTAGAATGGTTTGAACAAAACAGTGCCCCGGGGGGAGCCTATGAACAGCGTGGACAACGATGACCGCTTTGCGCCGCCGCGCGCAGCCGTCAACGACATGCCGGAGGCAACCGATGGGCTGGTGCTGGCCAGCCGGGGCAGCCGCTTGGGGGCCGCCATCATCGACGTGGTCGTGGCGATAGCGCTCGCGGGTGTCGCCACATGGATCGGTGTCTGGCGCCCATGGGCCGACGTCGACCCGAACATGTGGCACCTGCAAATTCTTGGCGCCACTTGGGGCTTTGCGCTGTTTGTGCTGGCCCATGGCTACCTGCTGGCCAAGCGCGGGCAGACCATCGGCAAGCTCGCCGTGGGCCTGCGCATCGTGCGGCCCGACGGCTCGGCGGCTTCATTCGCCCGGCTGGTGGGCATGCGCTACGGCGTGCTCAGCCTGCTCAACACCGTTCCCTTGGTGGGCATGCTGTTCGGTGTAGCCGATGGGCTGTGCATCTTTCGCGCGTCGCGGCGCTGCCTGCACGACGACATTGCCGACACCGTCGTGATCAAGGCCTGACGCCAGCGCTCGTGTCGCTCGATACGCTTTACACCGCCGAGACGCCCGAAGGCATTGCCTTGTCGCTGCGGCCGGCCGGTGCGGTGCCGCGGCTGCTGGCCTACGGCGTCGACCTGTGCGTGCGCGGAGGCATTCTCATGGCGCTGTCGATCATGGTCATCCCTTTCGGTGGCGTCGGCAAGGCAGTGATGCTCGTGAGCGTTTTTTTGCTGGAGTGGTTCTACCCGGTTGTGTTCGAGCTGATGCGCGCCGGCGCCACGCCGGGCAAGCGCATGTTCGGCCTGCAGGTGGTGATGGATTCGGGTCTGCCGGTCACGCCCGCCGCCGCCATCACCCGCAACCTGCTGCGCGCGGCCGATTTCTTCCCGTTTCTCTATGGTTTTGGGCTGGCATCAATGCTCACGCGGCGTGATTTCAAGCGCCTGGGCGACTTGGCCGCGGGCACGCTGGTGGTCTACCGCGACACCGTGGCGCTGCACGGCGAGCTGCCTTCAGCGCCTGCCATGGCCCCCACCCGCGCGCTGGCCCCGAAGGAGCAGGCGGCCATCGTGGCCTGGGCCGGGCGCGCCTCGCGCCTCACGCCCGCACGGCTCGACGAGTTGGCGGTGCTGGCCCGTTCGGTCACACCGCAAGTCGCGCCACAGCACGGGCAGTCGCCAGAAGACGCCACGCGCCAGCTGCTGGGTGTGGCGCAATGGCTGGTCGGCCACCGCAACAAGCCATGACGCCGCTGCAGTTCGAAACGAGCAACGCCGCGCTCTGGCATGAGCTGGAGGTGGCGCTAGACCGCGCCGAGAAAAAGCTCTCGCCCAAGACGCGAGACAAGACCTCTGACCCCAAGTCCAAGTCCAAGACAAAGGCCACGCCGCTAGACGGTGCCCGCCTGGCCGCGCTCTACCGCCGCAGCTGCGAGCACCTGGCCCTGGCGCAGGCGCGGGCCTACCCGATCCACCTGACACAGCGGCTCGAATCGCTCACCCAGCGCGCCCACCGCCTCATTTACCGCCGCCACGACTACGGCTTCGCGCGCTTCAAGCAGCTGGTGCTGATCGACTTCCCGCAGAGCGTGCGGGCGCACCGCTGGTACCTGCTGGCCGCCACGCTGATGTTCAGCCTGCCGATCTTCGTGGTGGGCTGGGCCACCTACCAAGACCCGGGCTTCATTCTTCACCTGGCCGATGCACAGCAGGCGCAGCAGTTCGACCGCATGTACGACGACAGCTCGCGTGCGCTGGGCCGCGAGCGCGACGCCTCCACCGACTGGCAGATGTTCGGCCACTACGTGATGCACAACATCGGCATCGGCTTCCAGTGCTTCGCGGGTGGCCTCTTCGCCGGCATCGGCAGCGTGTACTACCTGGTGTTCAACGGCGTGCTGTTCGGCGGCGTCGCGGGCTACCTCACGGCGCGCGGGCACAGTGAAAACTTCTATTCCTTCGTCATCACACACGGCGCTTTCGAGCTGACGGCCATCGTGCTCTCGGGCGCCGCCGGCCTGCGCCTGGGCCATGCGCTGCTCGCACCCGGGCGGCGCACGCGGCTGCAGGCGCTGGTGCATGCGGCCAACGACACCAGCGTTGTGATCTACGGCGTGATCGGCATGCTGGTGGCCGCGGCCGCCATCGAGGCCTTCTGGTCGTCGGCGCGCTGGGTGGAGCCGGTCGTGAAGTACGGCGTGGGCGCTGCGTGCTGGGCGCTCGTCATCGCCTATCTGGGCTGGCAGGGCCGGCCGCGCAAGGTGCCCGATGCAAGTTGACGCGATTGCCGTCGAGCTGCGGCCGCGCCCCATGTGGGAGGCGGCCGACCTGGGCGTGCGGCTGGTGCAGGCGAATGCGCGCTCGGTGTGGCTGACCTGCGGGCCGGTGTTTGCGGCGGTGGTGCTGCTCGCGCTGGCCACGGTGGAGATCGCACCCTGGCTGCCCAGCCTGCTCATCTTCTGGCTCAAGCCCTGGCTGGACCGCAGCGTGCTCTTCGTGCTGTCGCGTGCGGTGTTCGGGCAGAGCACGCGCTTTGGCGACCTGTGGCAGGCGCAGCGCGGCGTGTGGTGGCGATCGCTGCTGGGCGCGCTCACCTGGCGCAGGCTGTCACCGTGGCGCTCGTTCACACAGCCCGTCTACCAGCTCGAAGGCCAACGCGGGGCGGCGCGCAGCCAGCGGCGCAAGCAGTTGCTGCGCGGGCAGCGCGGCGCGGCTGGCGGCATGCACTTTGCCTTTGCCAACATCGAGGCTGTGTTCACCTTCGGCCTGCTCGCCATCAGCCTGTGGTTCGCGCCGGCCGATCTGCGTGGCGGCGTCTACACCTGGCTCACCAGCAACGACAGCGTTTTGGCCACGCTGTGTCTGGCAAGCACCTACGGCATGGCCGTGGTTTTGCTGGAACCCTTCTATGTCGCCGCGGGCTTCGCGATGTACCTCAACCGCCGCGTGCAGCTCGAAGCCTGGGACATCGAGCAGGAGTTTCGTCGTGCGTTCTAGCGCCCTGCTGCTGTTCATCGCCCTGTTGACAACGGCGGCGGGTGCTGCCGAACCGGCAGCGTCTGCGCCTACCCGTACACAGGTCAACGCCGAGCTGGAAAAGCTGCGCGCCGACCCTGACCTCGGCAGCACACACAAGCAAAAGACGCTGCGCTTCAAGAAAGACGAATCCAAGAAGGCCAAAAAAGAAAGCCCCAATGGCCTGCCCGAGTGGCTGAAAGGCTTTGCCCGCTGGGTCACCGACATCGGCCGCGTGGCCGTGTGGGCAGCGGCCGCACTGGCCATTGCGCTCTTTCTCGTGAGCCTGCGCTACTGGGTGCGCGTGCGCGCGGGCAGCGTGACGGGCAAGGGCGCCGCGCTGCCCAGCCATGTGCGCGACCTCGACATACGCCCAGAGAGCCTGCCCGAGCAGATCGGCGCGGCAGCGGCGGCGCTGTGGCAGCGCGGCGAGCACCGGGCCGCGCTGTCATTGCTGTACCGCGGCGCGCTGTCGCGGTTGGTGCATGAGCACGCCGTGCCCATACGCGCGGCCAGCACCGAAGGCGAGTGCGTGGCGCTCGCGGCCCTGCGCCTGCCACCTGCGCCCAGCGCCTTCTTTGGCCGGCTGGTGCAGGCCTGGCAGCTCGCGGTCTACGGTGCGCGCTTGCCCGAATCTGCCAGCGTGCTGGCCCTGTGCGCCGAGTTCGACAGCCAGTTTCGCGCCGCACCCGCTGCGCCCGCCGCAACATGAGCTCGACACGCCAGGATTGGCTGGTACGCGGGCTGATCGCGGCCGTGTTGGTCGGCATCGGCGTGTGGCTCGCATCCGCCACCGAGTGGGTTGATGTGGACGTGCCGCTGCCGGCACGCGGCGAAGCCGCCAAGAACGATCTCTATGCGACGCAACAGCTGCTGAAGCGGCTCGGCGCCACGGTGGCCATGCCAGACAACCTGGCCCAACTGCCGCCCCCGCGCGCCACGCTGCTGCTGACCTCGTGGTACTGGGATCTCTTCCCTGAGCGCGCACAGCGTCTCAAGGCCTGGGTGGAGAGCGGCGGCCACCTGGTGCTCTATGCGCACAACCTCGACCACGAGCAACTCAAGGGCTGGCTGCCCATCAAGCAGGAGGAACCGCCCAAGGCGAAGAAGAAAGACGGCCAGAGTGACGAAGACGATGAAGACGACGAGGACAGCGACACCCCCACGCCCGCGGCGCAAGCCGCCTCGGCTGTCGCGCGGCACCTGGGGCCACCCTGTCACGACGCCGTCGAGCCCGACAGTGTGCCCGCCACTTATGCCGACGGCGGGCGGCACTTCAAGGTCTGCACCTACCTCTATTCACGCGGCAAGCTAAAGGCGACCGAGGCGCCCTTGTGGTCGCTCGAAGGGCCCGGCGGCCCGCTGCTGCTGCGCGCGTCGCGCGGCCAGGGGCAGGTCACCGTCATCCGGTCCTTAGGCCTGCTCGACAACGACAGTGTGCTCAAAGGTGACAACGGCCTCGCCGTGGTGGCGGCACTGCAGGCGCGGCCCGGTGCGCAGATCTGGTTCGTGACAGAAGAATCGCGCCCGCCCCTACACGCCTGGCTGTGGCGCGAAGCCTGGGTGGTGGTGGTGCTGGGGGCGCTCGCGCTGGTGCTTGCCCTGTGGCGTGGCGCGCGGCGCTTCGGCCCGCTGATGGCGACGCGCCCGCCGGGCCGCCGCTCGATGGTCGAGCAGATCACCGGCACCTCTCAATTTCTGCAGCGCCAAGGGCCAGAGGCGTTGCTGTCGGCGCAGATTCGCGCGCTCGAAGCGGCCGCGCGCAACCACGTGCGCCACTACGACAAGCTCGACCGCAGCCAGCGCGCAGCAGCCATCGCCCACATGACCGGCCAAGACGCCCGAGCACTTGGCCTGGCACTCGACAAGGGCTTGGCACGGCAACGCGTGAACCTGCCGGCCACCCTTGAATTGCTCGAAACCGCGCGCCGGCTGCTGGTGCAGCGCAAGCCCAGCCCTCGCACATAAACCACACAAGCTACGCAAGCACGTAAAGGACGACACCCATGCAGATCAAACCCACAGACCTGACACGCGCCGCAGAGCTGCTTCATGAGCTGCGCACCGAGGTAGGCAAAGCGGTGGTCGGCCAGCAGCAGGCGGTCGACCAGATCTTGGTGGCGCTGGTCGCCTCGGGCCATGTGCTGATCGAAGGCGTGCCGGGCCTGGGCAAGACGCTGCTGGCGCGCTCGCTGGCCAAGGCCATGTCGCTCACCTACGCACGGGTGCAGTTCACGCCCGACCTGATGCCGTCTGACATCACGGGCCACACCGTGCTGGAGGCAAGAGGCGATGCAGGCACGCCCATAGGCGCCCTGCGCGTGCACCGCGGGCCGGTGTTCACCAACCTGCTGCTGGCCGATGAAATCAACCGCGCACCAGCCAAGACGCAAAGCTCGCTGCTCGAAGTGATGCAGGAGTACCAGGTCACGCTGGAAGGCCAGACGCTCGCGCTGCCACGGCCCTTCATGGTGCTGGCCACGCAGAACCCCATCGACACCGAAGGCACTTACCCGCTGCCCGAGGCGCAGCTCGACCGCTTCTTGCTGAAGATTGACATCGGCTACCCGCCGCATGACGAAGAAACCGCCATCGTCAAGCGCACCACCGACATGCAGGCCGGTGACCAGTTCCCGCTAGACGCGCTCACGCCGCGGCTGGACGAGCGCTCGGTGCTGGCGCTGCAGCGCATGGCAGCGTTCATACGCGTCGACGACAAGGTGCTCGACTACGCGGTGCGCATCGTGCGCAGCACACGCAGCTGGCCCGGCCTCTCGTCGGGCGCGGGGCCGCGCGGTGCAATCGCGCTGGTGCGTGCCGCCCGCGCCACCGCGCTGATGCAAAGCCGTGACTTCGTGACGCCCGACGACGTCAAGCAGCACGCCCTGCCCGCGCTGCGCCACCGCGTGATGCTGGCACCCGACGCGCAGCTTGAAGGGCGCGCGGTGGGCGAGCTGCTGGCGTCGGCGCTCGACAGCGTCGAAGCGCCACGGCTGTAAACCGGCCGCGTTGCGCATGCGCCAGATCATCCCCAGCCGCGCAACGGTGCTGGCCCTGACGGCCAGTGCCGCGGTGTGCGCCGCCGCGCTGGGCGCGGGCGCGCCGCTGCAGGCCGTGGCGCAGGCAGGTGGCGTGGCCTTGGGATTGGGTGCGGCTTGGGCGGTGGCCGACCTGTGGCGCAGCCTGCGCGCCTGGCAGCGCCACCCGTTGCGCACCGAGCGCGCCCTGCCCGACGCACTGGCGCTGGGCGTGCCACGCGCGCTGCCGCTCACGCTGGTGAACGATGGGCCCGTGGCCTGGGCGGTCGACGTGTTCGACGAAGTCGACCCGCGTCTCGATTTCGAAGGCCTGCCGCAACACCTGCACTTGCCCGCCGGCAAGAAGCTGGAGCTGCGCTACACCGTGACACCGCGCCAGCGTGGGCCGGTGCAGATGGGTGCCACGCAGCTGCGGCTGCGCTCGCTCGGCGGCTGCTTCGAGCTGCTGCGCACCATAGGCGCTGGGCAGCGCCTGCACGTCTACCCCAACTTCGCCGCGGTGGCGCGCTATGCCTGGCTGGCCGGTGACCGCCGCCTCGCGCAGATCGGCATCAAGACCTACCCGAAGCGCGGCATGGGCACCGACTTCAAGCAGCTGTCGGAATACAAACAGGGCGACCCGATACGCCACATCGACTGGAAGGCCACGCTGCGCCACCAGCGGCCCATCGTGCGCGAGTTTCAAGACGAGCGCGACCAGTGCGTGATCTTTCTGCTCGACTGCGGGCGGCGCATGCGCGCCGACGAGGGTGTGCAAAGCCCCGACGGCAGCCACTTCGACCAAGCCCTCAACGCGCTGATGCTGCTGAGCTATGTGGCGCTGAAAGAAGGCGATGAGGTAGGGGCCCTCACCTTCGGAAACCCCTCGGGCCAGCAGCGCCGCTTTGCACCGCGCAAGGGCGGCGCCACGCTGAACGCGCTGATGGCGCGGCTCTACGACATCGAGCCCAGTGCCACGCATTCCGACTATTTGGTGGCCGCGCAAGACCTGCTGCGCGCACAACACAAGCGTGCGCTGGTGATCGTCATCACCAACTTTCGCGACGAAGACGCCGCCGAGCTCGCGCCTGCGCTGAAGCTGCTGCGCACCCGCCACCTGGTGCTGGTGGCCAGCCTGCGCGAGCGCGTGCTGCGCCAGATCGGCGAGCAGGCGATCACGCAAGACCGGCATGCGATCGAGGTGGCCGGGGCGCACCTCTTCTCGCAAGCACGCAGCGATGCGTTTGCGCGTGTGGTGGGGCACGATGCGCTATCGGTGGATGTGGAGCCCGATGCGCTGGCGGTGGCGCTGGTGAACCGCTATCACGCGGTCAAGCGTGCCGGGTTGCTGTAGCACAAGCTGCTGGCTAACATGCAGCGTCGCTCATGCAGCGGCGCACCGTCATTAAACAAAATTGGAGGAGGTTTCCCATGTCAGCAGTCAATCCATACACCCCGCCGCGCGCTCAAGTGTCCGACGTTCAGAGCGAGACGACCGAATTTTCGCAACCCAAGGTGTGGTCGGCCAGCGGGCGCATCGGGCGCGTGCGCTACCTGGCCTACATGATGGTGGGCTACCTCGCCTTGGTGGTGGCCATCGCCGTCGTCGCCGGCCTGGGGGTCGCGTCCAACAGCCCTGCGCTCATCGGCGTTGCGGCCGTGGTGGGTCTCATCCCCTATGGCGTGCTGTCGGTGCTGTGCGCCATTCAGCGCGCACACGACATGGACTGGACCGGCTGGTCGATCTTCTTGCTGCTGATCCCTTTCCTGTCTTTGATCTGGCTGATCAAAGGCGGCACGCCCGGTGAAAACCGCTTTGGTCCACCGCCACCGCCCAACGGCACAGGCGTTGTCATCGGCGCCTGGGCTGCGGCGATCATCCCCGTGATCGGCATCCTGGCGGCCATCGCGCTGCCGGCGTACCAGCAGTACACCGTTCGCGCAAAGGCGATGCAGACACAGCTGCAACAACAACCGCAGGCCACACCACCTTCGCAGCAGTAAGGATCACTGCCCGTGGCCAACCGACTCACACAGATCGCCACCCGCACCGGCGACGATGGCACCACCGGCCTGGGCGACGGCACGCGCGTCCCCAAAGACCACCTGCGTGTTCAAGCCATGGGCGACGTCGACGAGCTGAACTCGCAGCTCGGCGTGTTGCTGGCCGAGCCTTTGCCTGACGACGTGCGCGAACTGTTGGTCGTCATCCAGCACGAGCTCTTCAACTTGGGCGGGGAGCTGTCGATCCCGGGCTACGAGCTGCTGAAAGAGGCGGCCGTGCTGCGCCTCGATGAGGCCCTGGCGCAGCACAACGCCACGCTGCCGCGGCTGAAGGAATTCATTCTTCCGGCCGGCACCCGCAGTGCGGCGCTCGCCCATGTGGGCCGCACCGTGGCGCGCCGCGCCGAGCGTGCGGTGGTGGCGCTGGCCGCAGTGGACGCAGTACGGGCCGAGCCGCGCCAGTACCTCAACCGCCTGAGTGACCTGCTGTTCGTGCTGGCCCGGGTGCTCAACCGCGCCAACCTCGACGGCTTGGGCGGTGACGACGTGTATTGGCACAGCGAAAAGCTGGCCCGCGACAACGCCGCCGACTGAGCTCAGCCCCTGCGGGCCTTCACCGCTTCGCTCAGCACGTCGAGCACGGTGAGCGAGTCGTCCCAGCCTATGCAGGCGTCGGTGATGCTTTGGCCATAGGTGAGCTTGGCGGGGTCGTCCTTACCGGCGCTGAACTTCTGCGCGCCCGCCTTCAAGTGGCTTTCGACCATCACGCCAAAAATGCGGCGCGAACCGGCCTTGAGCTGGGCCGCCACGTCGCGCGCCACGTCGATCTGGCGCTCGTGCTGCTTGCTGCTGTTGGCATGCGAGCAGTCGACCATCAGCGTGGTGGGCAGCTTGGCGGCGTCGAGGTCCTTGCAAGCGGCTTCGACATGGGTGGCGTCGTAGTTGGGCGCCTTGCCGCCGCGCAGGAACGTGGCAGTCTTTGTTGCCCTTGGTTTCGACGATGGCGACTTGGCCATTCTTGTGCACCGACAAGAAGTGGTGCGGCCGGGCTGCGGCTTGGATGGCGTCTGTTGCGATGCGGATGTTGCCGTCGGTACCGTTCTTGAAGCCGATGGGCGCCGACAAGCCCGAGGCCAGCTCGCGGTGCACCTGGCTTTCGGTGGTGCGTGCGCCGATCGCGCCCCAGCTGATGAGGTCGCCGATGTACTGCGGCGAGATCACGTCAAGAAACTCGCTGCCCGCCGGCACGCCCAGTTTGTTGATCTCGGTGAGCAGCTGGCGCGCGATGCGCAGGCCTTCGTCAATGCGGAAGCTCTCGTCGAGGTAGGGGTCGTTGATCAGACCCTTCCAGCCGACGGTGGTGCGTGGCTTCTCGAAGTAGACGCGCATCACGATCTCGAGCGTGTCGGCGTGCTTCTCGCGCTGCTCACGCAGGCGGCGGGCGTATTCGACGGCGGCAGCAGGGTCGTGGATGGAGCAGGGGCCGATGATGACCAGCAGGCGGTCGTCCTTGCCCGACATGATGTGCTTGATGCGCTGGCGGGTCTCGGCGATCAGCGTCTCGGCGGCGGTGCCGCGTATCGGGAAGAAGCGCACCAGGTGCTCAGGGGGGGGCAGAGGCATCACGTCCTTGATCCTTTCGTCGTCGGTCTGTCCGGTCTTGTCGACAGGTGCAGACCAACCCTCGGCGGCGCTGGTGGACTTGGCATTCATGGCGGCTCTCCTCGCGTTGGCGTTGATTTCTGGATGGCAAAAAAAAAACCGCCGGGTGTTCCGGCGGTTGGGTGAGTTCGGTGCGTTTTCTTTAGCCTACGCGCTCGTCTCTCCGCCGCCGGTGCGGTGCGAGAACCAAAAGTAGGCAAAGAAAAAGCTGGCGAAACGCATGGCCGCGAATGTAGCACGGGCCCTCACGCGGTCGTCAAGCGCGCACTTTTCAACGACTTGCGCGACTGAATGGGGAACTCCACGTCGTTACAAGATGTGAACCGTGCGCTTGTTCCTATTCGGCGCAGACGGCGTTGCCTAGGATGGTTTCACCTGATGACACCCCCTCACCCGAGGGGGCGCCGTCCGCCCCACAACCGGCACCAAACACATACGAGGGACTCCACCATGAACCGCAGCCACCTGTTTCGCACCCTGAGCCTGAGCTTTGCATCGTTGGTCGTCTCCGGCGCCAGCCTGGCCGGCACCGCGAGCGACGACGACCTGCGCGCCGCGCAAAGCCTGGCCTCGACCGATGCCCTGGTCGCCACCCACCTGCAAGCGTGGAGCGACATGCGCGACGTGGCCCTGCTGGCCCAAGCCGATGGCCTCATCACCAACGACATGCGCGCCGACGCACAGCAATATGCAGTCGCCATGCTCGTGGAAGCTGACGGCCTGATCAGTGCACAGCTGAACGAGCGGGTTGGCATGCAGATCGTGTCGCGCATTGCCGCCGCCGATGGCCTGGTGGTCGACAGCTATGAAGCCACGACCAGCACCCCCGAGTCGCAGCCTGCCACGCGCAACCCAGGCGCAGTGCTGGTGGCCAAGGCGCGCTAACAGAGCGCGTTAAGCCGTTCCACCCACGGTCAGCCGGTCGATGCGCAGCGTCGGCTGGCCCACACCCACGGGCACGCTCTGGCCTTCTTTGCCGCACACACCCACGCCGGTGTCGAGCTTCATGTCGTTGCCGATCATGCTGACGCGCGTGAGTGCGTCGGGGCCGTTGCCGATGATGGTGGCGCCCTTCACCGGGTACTGAATCTTGCCGTTTTCCACCCAGAACGCCTCTGAGGCGGAAAACACGAACTTGCCGCTGGTGATGTCGACCTGGCCGCCGCCGAAGTTGGTGGCGTAGAGGCCGCGCTTGAGGCCGGCAATGATTTCTTCCTTGGCCTTGTCGCCGCCCAGCATGTAGGTGTTGGTCATGCGCGGCATGGGCACGGCGGCGTAGCTTTCGCGCCGGCCGTTGCCGGTGGGTGCCACGCCCATCAAGCGGGCGTTCATCGAATCTTGTATGTAGCCCTTCAAGATGCCGTCTTCGATCAGCACGTTGCGCTGGCTGGCGTTGCCTTCGTCGTCGACGTTGAGCGAGCCGCGGCGGTCGGGGATGGTGCCATCGTCGAGCACCGTCACACCCTTGGCCGCCACGCGCTGGCCGATGCGCCCGCTGAAAGCACTGGAACCCTTGCGGTTGAAGTCGCCTTCCAGGCCGTGGCCGATGGCTTCGTGCAGCAGCACGCCGGGCCAGCCCGGGCCAAGCACCACGCTCATCTCGCCAGCCTTGGCCGGGCGTGAATCGAGGTTGGTCAGGGCCGCATTGACCGCGTCTTGCACATAGCTCTCGATCATGCTGTCGTGAAAGTAGCCGAGGCCGAAGCGCCCGCCGCCGCCGCCGCTGCCGACCTCACGCCGCACTTCGCCGTTGATGGTCTGCTCGGCGATCACGGTGACCGACAAGCGCACCAGCGGGCGCACGTCGGCGGCCAGGGTGCCATCGGCACGCGCCACCAGCACCACGTCGTACTCGGCGGCCACGCCGGCCATCACCTGCTTCACGCGCGGATCTTTGGCACGTGCGAGCTTCTCCACCTTTTCGAGCAGAGCCACCTTTTGCGTGCTGTCGAGCGTGGCGATCGGGTCCATGGGTGCATACAACACGCGACTGCCTGCCACGCGATGCTTGCCGGTGATCTTCACGCTCTTGCTCTGGCCGGCCGCAGCGATGGTGCGCACGGTTTGCGCGGCGTCGAGCAGAGCCGCTTCAGAGATGTCGTCAGAGTAGGCAAAGGCCGTCTTCTCACCCGCCACCGCCCGCACGCCCACGCCCTGGTCGATGCCGAAGCTGCCCGACTTGACGATGCCCTCTTCGAGGCTCCAGCCTTCGCTGCGCGTGTACTGAAAGTACAGGTCGGCGTCGTCGATCCGGTGCTCAGCGATCGTGGCCAGCGCGCGAGACAGCGTGGCATCGGTCAGGCCGAAGGGTTCAAGCAACAGCGATCTGGCGACCGCCAGACGCTCGAGGGTGGGTTCGCGGGAGATCATCAAACCATTGTAGGAGTGGCGATGCGCCGGCAGGCGGGGCAAAGACCCTGCTGTGCCGTTTCACAGATCTTTACCTTCGCCTTGTCGGCTGCGGCCAGCCGGTTCTCGTTGTGGGAGGGTGCCGCACACCACCTCACAACAGACACCTTTCAAGGACCACACCATGATGAACCTCAAGACCCTGGCGGTTACCGCCACCCTGGCCATCTCCAGCCTTGGCGCCTTTGCCCAAGTCGCAACGGCGCCGGCGACCCCGCGCGTCGACCAGCGTGAAGTGAACCAGGACAAGCGCATTCAGCAAGGCGTGGCCTCGGGCCAGTTGAACGCCAAGGAAACCTACCGCCTCGAAAAGGAACAAGCCGCTATCAACAAGGCCGAAACCAAGGCCAAGGCCGACGGCAAGGTGACCAAGCATGAGCGCCGCAAGCTGCACAAAATGCAGGACGCCGCCAGCAAAGACATCCATGCCCAGAAGCACGATGCCCAAACCGCTAAGCCTTGAACGCTGAGACCAGCGCTTCAAACACCAGCTTGAGCCTCGGCGTACCGCGCAGTTCGCGGTGCGCCGTGATCCACATGGGCAGGGCCGGGATCTGGATCTCCGGCAAGACACGCACCAACTCAGGCATCTGCCGCGCCACGACATCCAAGCCAACGCCCAGGCCAATTCCGGCGCGCACGGCTTGCCAGGCCACGATCTGGTTGTCGCAGCGAAAGCCAAAGAACTCTCGCGTCACCCCCCGGTAACCCGCCGCGTGAAAGCCACGCAGCATCTGGTCGGATCGGTCAAAGCCCACCCACTGGTGTGACTGAAAATTGGCCATCGTCGGCTTGCCGTGGGCCTTCAGGTAGTCACGGTGGGCATAGGCATGCATGGGCAAGTCCACCAGCTTGCGCGCCACCAGGGCCGCCTGCGTCGGCCGCACCATGCGCAAGGCAATGTCGGCCTCGCGCTCCAGCAGGTTCTCCACCTTGTCGCTGGGCACCAGCTCAATCTGAATTTCGGGGTGCGCCGCTCGCAGGTCGCGCAACACCACGGGCAACAAGTAGGCGCTGACCATTTCGCTGGCCGTGACACGCACGGTGCCGGCCAATGACGTCACCCGCCCCGCCGCCGC
Organism: Rhizobacter sp.; assembly: GCF_046595475.1. GTDB lineage: Bacteria > Pseudomonadota > Gammaproteobacteria > Burkholderiales > Burkholderiaceae_C > Rhizobacter. The sequence goes on along the minus strand of NZ_JBKJOQ010000010.1, from coordinate 74,205 downwards.
CAGTGACCATTCACGCGCGTGCTCACGCATGCGCTGCGCCGGCAGGCGCAAGGCCTCGCCTGCCTCTGTAAGGCGCACGCCGCGCCGCGTGCGCTCGAACAAGGCGTGGCCGATCTGCGTTTCCAGCTCGTTCATCTGCCGGCTGAGCGTGGGCTGGCTGCTGCCCAGCTCTACGGCCGCCCGGCTGAGCGAGCCGGCTTCGGCCACCGCCAGAAAGGCGCGCAGCAAGGACCAATCGGGTTCGGGTTGCGCCACTCTGCTATTCATATTTGGATGATAACCATGCATTCATACGTCTTCCGATGAAACAGCCCAGGCCCAAGAATTCATTCATTCCTTCACCACTGGCGCAGATTCATGAACAACACTGTCCTCATCCTCGGCGCCGCAGGGCGCATCGGGCAAGCCCTGGCCCACGCCTTCGCCGATGCCGGCTGGACCGTGCGGGCCCAGGCACGCAAGGCAATGCCTGCGGCGCTCCGCGCCCACCCGCGGGTGCAGACCATTCACTGCGAGGCCCACGATCGCGAGGCCTTGCACGAAGCGGCACGCGGCGCGCAGGTCGTGATTCACGCACTCAACCCGCCCTACACCGAGTGGAACAAGCTCGCACTGCCGCTGGCCGACATCGCCATCTCGGTGGCACGCAAGAGTGGCGCTCTGCTGATGCTGCCCGGCAACGTCTACAACTTCGGCCGCGAGTTGCCCACATTGCTGAAGACCAGCACGCCCGAGCGTGGTGACACGCCCAAGGCCCGGATTCGCATCGAAACCGAAGCGCGCATGGCCGCGGAGCCAGGGCTGAACAGCGTGGTGATCCGTGCCGGCGACTTCTTCGGCGGCCCGGGCCGCGGCTCGTGGTTCGACATGGGCCTGGCCTCGGGTGTGGCCAAGGGCCGCTTCGTCTACCCCGCCGAGCTCGACACGCTGCACGCCTGGGCCTACCTGCCCGATCTGGCGCAGGCCTTCGTGCGTGTGGCCGAGCAGCATGCGCAGCTGCGGGGCCACCACCGCCTGCACTTTGCCGGCCACACGCTCACCGGCCAGCAGATGCGCGCAGCGATGGAAGCTGGCGCCGGCCGCTCACTGCGCCCGTCCACCCTGCCATGGGGCGTGATGCGGGTGGGTGCCTTGGTGATGCCCATGTGGCGAGAGATGCTGACCATGCGCTACCTCTGGCAGCGCGCGCACCAGATCGACGGCAGCGCGCTGCAAGCCCTGGTGGGCACACTGCCGCACACGCCATTGCAGCAGGCGGTGAATGCCTCGCTGGCCGAACTGGGCCTGCGGACTCAGCCCTCGGTGTCGGCTTTCAGCGCCAAGGCGCGCGCGTAAAGCGCATTGCGCGGCGCACCCGTCAACTCAGCTGCCAGGGCCACGGCCTGCTTGAGGGGCAGCTCGGCCATCAGGGTGCGCAACGCGGCATCGTGCGCGGCCAGGCCGTCGTCACCGGCAGACGGTTTGAGGGCATGCACCACCAGAACGAACTCACCGCGCAAGCGATTCGCGTCAGCCGCCAGCCAGCCCGGCAGCTGCGAGGCCGGCAAGGTGTGCACCGTCTCGAACTGCTTGGTCAGTTCGCGGCACAGCGTGACAGCGCGCTCACCACACACTTCGGCCAGGCCTTGCAGCAGCGACTCAATGCGGTGCGGCGCCTCGAAGAGCACCTGCGTGTCATCGCGCGCGGCAAGCGCCTTCAAGGCCTGGGCGCGCTCGGCCCCGCGCGTGGGCAAGAACCCAGTGAACACGAAGCCCGCGCCAACCACATCGCCGGCCACGCTCAACGCCGCCAGCGCACTGCTGGCACCGGGCAGCGGAATGCAGCGGTAGCCCGCCGCCTGCGCCGCCGCAACCAGGGCCGCACCGGGATCGCTGACCGCTGGCGTGCCGGCATCGCTGATGTAGGCCACACGCTCGCCTCGCGCCAGACGCGCGAGCACGTTGCCCGCCGCTTCACGCTCGTTGTGTTCGTGCACGGCGAGCAGCGGTTTGTCGATACCCAGGTGGCGCAGCAAAGGTGCGCTGTGGCGCGTGTCTTCGCAGGCCACGGCGTCAACCAGCGACAGCACGTAGATGGCGCGCAAGCTCATGTCGGCCAAATTGCCAATGGGCGTGGCCACGACGTAGAGCGCCCCTGCGGGATACTGCTGTGTGCCAGCGGCCGCAAGGGCCGCCTGCAGCATCAATGAGGAAGCGATGGTCACGGTGGTGCAGTCCACGAAATCCACAAAAGGGGCAGGGGACGAGGCCGAAGCGCAGGCCCTGGCCCACCTGACGCAGCACGGCCTCAAGCTGGTGCAGCGCAATTATCGGGTGGCGGCCGGCCCGAACGCCCGCGGCGGCGAGGTCGACCTGATTGTGCGCGAGCGTGACGGCACCCTCGTCTTCGTGGAAGTGCGCGCCCGCAGAACGGCCAGCCATGGCGGCGCGGCTGGCAGCGTGACCCTCACCAAGCAACGGCGTGTCATTTATGCAGCGCAGCATTACCTGATGCAGTTCGCCTCGCCCCCGCCGTGCCGCTTCGATGTGGTGGCGATCGAGGCTGAAAGCCTGCAGTGGTTACGCGCGGCGTTCAACACCGAATGACAGCGCCGAGTAAGTACCCACGCTGGGAACCCGCTGCCACAAGACCGTGTCATATGATCCATGCCCATGCTTGAACAACGCATACAACAACAGTTTTTCGACAGCGCCGACCTCAAGTACGCGGCCGCTGAAATCCTTTCACGCCCGATTGCCGACGCCGTGAGCGCCGTGGTGGGCAGCATCACCGCCGGGGGCAAGGTGCTCGCCTGCGGCAACGGCGGCTCGGCCAGCGACGCCCAACATTTCGCCGCCGAGTTCATTGGTCGCTTCGAGCGCGAACGCCCGGGCCTCGCGGCCATCGCGCTCACCACTGACACCTCCATCATCACTGCCATCGGCAACGACTACAGCTTCACTGAGATTTTCTCGAAGCAGGTGCAGGCACTGGGCCAACCCGGTGACGTGTTGATCGCCATCACCACCAGCGGCAACTCGGCCAACGTATTGGCAGCGGTTGAAGCGGCGCGTGCCAAAGAGATGACGGTGGTCGCGCTCACCGGCCGCGGGGGCGGCAAGATGAATGACCTGCTGACCGAAACAGATGTGCACATCTGTGTGCCTCACGAACGCACGGCACGCATTCAGGAGGTGCACATTCTGGCGTTGCATTGCCTGTGCGATGCCGTTGACCTGCAATTGCTCGGAGAACAGGAAAACACATGACCCGAATGACCCTTCGCCGTGCCGCCGTGGTGGTCACGCTGGTGGCCACCACCGCCTTGACGGGCTGCGCAGCCCTGCTGGTGGGTGGCGCCATGGTGGGTGGCTCGCTGCTCGTCACCGATCGCCGCACCTCGGGTGCTCAGATCGAAGACCAGGCCATCGAGATGAAGTCGAAGACCCGTGTGCGCGAGATCCTAGGCGACCGTGGCCATGTCAGCGTCACGAGCTACAACCGCTTGGTACTGATCAGCGGCGAGGTGCCGACCGAGGCCGACAAGGCCGCCATCGAGCAAAGCGTGGCCAAGGTCGACGGCGTGCGCTCCACTGTCAACGAGCTGGCCCCCATGACCGCCACCTCCTTGAGCAACCGCTCGAACGACGCGCTGGTCACCAGCAAGGTGAAAGCCACGCTGCTCGACGCGGGTGACATCTCGGCCAACGCCTTCAAGGTCGTCACCGAGCGTGGCACGGTGTACCTGATGGGCCGTGTGACAGAGCGTGAAGCCGAGCGTGCCTCCGAGCTCACCCGCAGCATCGGCGGCGTGCAGAAGGTGGTGCGCGTACTCGAAGTGGTCAGCGAGGCCGAACTGGCCGAAATCGACCCGCGCAACGCACCGAAACCCAAGCCCTGAACGGATCAGCGACTGGGAATCAGTTATTTCAGTCGGGTGATCAGGCTCGACGTGTCCCATCGCTGGCCGCCTTGCGCTTGCACGTCGGCGTAGAACTGATCCACCAGCGCCGTCACGGGCAGGCGTGCGCCGTTGCGCTTGGCCTCGTCGAGCACCAGGCCCAAGTCTTTGCGCATCCAGTCGACTGCAAAGCCGAAATCAAACTTGCCTTCGACCATGGTCGGGCCGCGGTTGTCCATTTGCCAGCTCTGGGCCGCGCCCTTGCCGATGACGCCGAGCACGGCTTTCATGTCCAGCCCGGCCTTGTCACCAAAGGCGATCGCTTCGGCCAGGCCTTGCACCAGGCCAGCAATGCAGATCTGGTTGACCATCTTGGCGAGCTGGCCCGCACCGCTCTCGCCCAGCAAGGTCACGGCTTTCGAAAACGCCATCGCTACCGGTTGAATGGTGGCAAACGCTTTTGCCTCGCCACCACACATCACGGTGAGCGCACCATTCACGGCGCCGAGGTTGCCGCCCGACACGGGGGCGTCAATGAAGTGCAGGCCGCGGTGAGTCGCCGCAGCAGCCAGCTCGCGCGCAATCTCGGCCGACGCCGTGGTGTGATCGACGAAAACGGCGCCCGGCTTCATGCCCTCGAAGGCCCCGCGCTCGCCGAGCGTCACGGCGCGAAGGTCATCGTCGTTGCCGACGCAGGCAAACACGATGTCAGCATCGCGCACCGCAGCCTCGGGCGTGGCGTCGCTCGCGCCACCGTATTCGCCCACCCACTGCGATGCTTTCGCGGCCGTACGGTTGTAAACCGTCACCTGGTGCCCCGCACGCTGCAGGTGCCCGGCCATCGGGTAGCCCATCACACCCAGGCCGAGAAAGGCGACACGCCTTGCAGCAATGCTTTCGTAGGCTTTGGTGCTCATGGCGGCGTCAAACGATGGTCAAGTGCTCGGTGCCAGCTGACAAGTCAGAGCTGCGCGCGCGGTTGCTGTTGAGCTTGATCTGCAGGCGCAGGTCGTTCACCGAGTCGGCGTTGCGCAACGCATCTTCGTACGTGACCATGTGGTTTTCGTAGAGGTCGAACAGGCTCTGGTCGAAGGTCTGCATGCCGAGCTCGCGCGACTTCTTCATGATTTCCTTGATCTCGGCCACTTCGCCCTTGAAGATCAAATCGGATATCAGCGGCGTGTTGAGCAAGACCTCAACCGCGGCAATGCGGCCGCGGCCTTCCTGACGCGGCAGCAGGCGCTGCGACACCAGGCTCTTCAGGTTGAGCGACAAGTCCATCAGCAGCTGAGCGCGCCGCTCTTCAGGGAAGAAGTTGATGATGCGGTCTAGCGCCTGGTTGGCGCTGTTGGCGTGCAAGGTGGCCATGCACAAGTGGCCGGTTTCGGCGAAGGCCACCGCATGCTCCATGGTTTCGCGGTCGCGTATTTCGCCCATCAGGATCACATCAGGCGCCTGGCGCAATGTGTTCTTCAGTGCCTGGCCCCAGCCTTCGGTGTCCAGGCCCACTTCGCGCTGCGTGATGATGCAGTTCTTGTGCGGGTGCACAAACTCCACCGGGTCTTCGATGGTGATGATGTGGCCGTAAGAGTTTTCGTTGCGGTAGTCGACCATGGCCGCGAGCGAGGTGCTCTTGCCCGAGCCGGTGGCGCCCACAAAGATGACCAGGCCACGCTTGGTCATGGTCACGTCTTTCAGCACCTGCGGCAGGTTGAGCGTGTCGATGGTGGGCAAGGTCTGCGGGATCGTCCGCAACACCAGGCCCACATGGCCTTGCTGCACGAAGGCATTGACGCGAAAGCGCCCGATGCCTTGCGGCGAAATCGCGAAGTTGCACTCTTTGGTGCGCTCGAACTCGGCGGCCTGCTTGTCGTTCATCACCGAGCGCGTGAGGGCCAGCGTGTGCTGGCTGGTCAGCGGCTGCGGCGACACCTTGGTTACCTTGCCGTCGACCTTGATCGCAGGTGGGAAGTCGGCCGTAAGGAAAAGGTCGGACCCATTGCGCGACACCATCAGTCGCAGCAGGTCGTTGACGAACTTGGATGCCTGGTCTCTTTCCATGATTTCTCTCCGTGACTGCGGCTAGGGCCTGTTCACACTAGTTGCTCGACAGCAATGCACTCAGGCGCGCACTCACCTGCCGCAACCGCAGTGACAGGCGCCGCGACAGCGAGGCCAACAAGGCCAGGCCCAATCGCGGCTCGAACATGATCATCTCATCGAGTCGCTGCGCATCGATCACCGCCAGCGTGCACGGCGTGAGCGTGGTGCAGGCCGAAAAGCGCGCACCCGCATCGAGCAGAGACATCTCACCCAGCATATCGCCCGCGCGGGCCTCGGCCAAGCGGGCGCGCCCGCCCCAGGGCTGCACGCGGTCGACCGCCAGCGTGCCTTCAAGCACGATCAGCATGTAGTCGCCCTGCTCGTCTTGCCCGATCACCTCTTGGTTGACCGGCACCGTCACGAACTGCAGGTACTGGCTCATGCGCAGCAGCTCGTCGGGGCTCAGCGCCGCCACGTAACGGTCGGCACCCCAGAGCTTGGCAAACAGCGGCTCGGCCTGCTTGCGCTCTAGCGGCTGCGCGCTCACTTCAGCGGCGCGCACGGCCCAGGTGGCCAGGGTCTGCACCTCGTCACCGCGCTCGGAAAACTGGGTGGAAAAGAAGCCTGAATCGGCGGGGTGGCTGTCTTCGGCGGCGGGCTCGGCCGGGACTGGTCGCTTGAGTCGATCAAACAGTTTTTTCAAGGCTGCAGCCCTCGCTCGCGTTTGAGGATGGACTGGATCAGCCTGGGAAGTTTTCGGGGAACTTGGCCTTGGCGCGCGCTTCGACGGGCGCAATGATGTTGCGCCGCACCAGGTCAGACAGGTTTTGGTCTAGCGTCTGCATGCCCATGGTGTTGCCGGTCTGGATCGACGAGTACATCTGCGCGATCTTGTTTTCGCGGATCAGGTTTCGAATGGCCGCAGTGCCCAGCATGATCTCGTGCGCCGCCACCCGGCCGCTGCCATCTTTCAGCTTGCACAGCGTCTGCGAGATCACGCCCACCAGTGACTCAGACAGCATCGAGCGGACCATTTCTTTTTCGGCCGCAGGGAACACGTCGACCACGCGGTCGATGGTCTTGGCGGCCGAGCTTGTGTGCAGCGTACCGAACACCAAGTGGCCGGTTTCGGCCGCGGTGAGCGCGAGGCGAATGGTCTCCAGGTCGCGCATTTCGCCCACCAGGATGGCGTCAGGGTCTTCGCGCAGGGCGGAGCGCAGGGCGTTGGCAAAGCTCAGCGTGTGCGGGCCTACTTCACGTTGGTTGATCAGACACTTCTTGGACTCGTGCACGAACTCGATCGGGTCTTCGACCGTGAGCACGTGGCCGTATTCGTTTTCGTTCAGATGGTTGACCATGGCCGCGAGCGTGGTCGACTTGCCCGAGCCTGTGGGGCCGGTGCACAGCACCAGACCGCGCGGCTTCAGCGACAGCTCGGCAAAGATCTTCGGCGTATTGAGCTGCTCGAGCGTCAGGATCTTCGAGGGAATGGTCCGGAACACGGCACCGGCGCCGCGGTTCTGGTTGAAGGCGTTGACGCGGAAACGCGCCAGGCCCTGGATCTCAAACGAGAAGTCGACCTCCAGCGTTTCTTCATACGCCTTGCGCTGCGAGTCGTTCATGATGTCGTAGACCATCTCGTGCACTTGCTTGTGCTCCAGAGGGTCGACGTTGATGCGGCGCACATCGCCGTGCACACGGATCATGGGCGGCAGGCCAGCTGACAAATGCAAGTCAGACGCTTTGTTCTTGACCGAGAACGCCAGCAGTTGAGTGATGTCCATGTGTCTCTTAGAGGGGGTTGCGGGCCTGCATGCGCCGTCGACAAGCGCCGCTGATATAGGCTCGCGGGATTATGGCGACGATTGCAGCGAACATACAACAAGTGCGCGACCGCATCGCCCGGGCCTGTGCAGCGGCGCAACGGCCCGTGCAAAGCGTCACGTTGCTAACCGTAAGCAAAACTTTCAGCCCCGATGCTGTGCGTGCAGCCTTCCTGGCCGGCGAGCGATCCTTTGGTGAAAACTATGTGCAAGAAGGTGTCGACAAGATTGCGGCACTGAGCGACTTGCGTGATCAGATCGCGTGGCACCTGATCGGCCCTTTGCAGAGCAACAAGACACGCGTAGTGGCCGAGCACTTCGACTGGGTGCACAGCGTGGACCGGTTCAAGATTGCCGAGCGCCTGAGCGAGCAGCGGCCACCCCACTGGCCGCCCTTGCAGGTCTGCCTGCAGGTCAACATCAGCCGCGAGGCCAGCAAGAGCGGCGCCGACCCCGCCGAGGTGCCAGCCCTCGCTCACGCCGTGGCAGCGTTGCCGCGGCTGCGCCTGCGCGGCCTCATGGCCATTCCTGAGCCCGACACGGGCGCGTCGCCGCACCGCACCCTGCGCGAGTTGCTGCTGCAGTTGCAAGGCGAGGGCTTGGCGCTGGACACCCTTTCGATGGGCATGAGCGCCGACCTGGAGACGGCTGTCGCCGAGGGCGCCACGCTGGTACGCGTGGGCACCGCCATCTTCGGCCTGCGATAGGCAGTTACCTGTTGATTCAACTGCGCCGAGTTTATTTTTTGGTGAAAAGTTCCGCATCGAAGGGAATACCTTAGCAACTTATCCCAACGAACGGGCTTTCCATGCCAGCCACCGCCCCACCTCACGCACGCCTGCCCTCCCCGTATCGCCCTGAAACCCAGGTGCTGGCCGACTGGTTGCCCGCCCTCTCGGGCCAGCTGAACTGGCCCGCCGCTGCTGCTGCCGCCCGGCCCTGGGTCCAGGCGGTGCGCGACAAGCCCGCGCCCTTCTGGGCCATGGAATCGCTGCTGCGCGAGTACCCCATCTCCAGCGCCGAAGGGCTGGCGCTGATGCGCCTGGCCGAAGCCCTGCTCAGGGTGCCCGACACCGAAACCGCCGTCGCCCTCACCGCCGACCAACTGGGCAAGGCCTCGTTCGAAGCCAGCGCCAGTGGGTCTCACAAAGGCCCGCACAAGATGCTGGCCAGCCTGTCGGCCAGCGCCATCAGCATGTCGAAGAAATTCCTGCCCGACGCGGCCGGCGAATCGGGCTTGCTCCAGCGCCTGGGCGCGCAAACGGTGGTGGCCGCCACGGTGCGCGCCATTCAGCTGCTGGGCCGCCAGTTCGTGCTGGGCCGCTCGATTCAAGAGGCGATGGCCGAGGCGGCCTCGGCCCGCAGCGCCCAGCCCGCGCTGCGCTTCAGCTACGACATGCTGGGCGAAGGCTCACGCACCGAGGCCGATGCACAGCGCTACCTCGCGTCATACCTGAACGCGGTCGACGCCATTGCGGCCAGCCGCGTGGCCGCAGCACCCATGGCCGCCGACGGCATTTCGATCAAGCTGAGCGCGCTCTTCTCGCGCTACGAAGACGCCCAACGCGAGCGCGTGTTCGCCGAGTTGCTGCCGCGTGTCTGGCAATTGATCGAGCGTGCTGCTCGCGCCAACCTCAACCTCACCATCGACGCCGAAGAGAGCGACCGCCTGGAGCTGTCGCTCGACGTGCTCGACATGCTGGCCGTGCGCATTGCCAGCACCTACCCGCAGTGGCGCGGCTTCGGCCTGGCCGTGCAGGCCTACCAGACGCGTGCCTTGCAGGTGGTGGACGAAGTGGCCCGCATCGCGCGCCAACACGGCCTGCGCTTCATGGTGCGGCTGGTGAAGGGCGCGTACTGGGATGGCGAGATCAAGCGCGCGCAAGAGATGGGCCTGGCCGGCTACCCCGTCTTCACCCACAAGCACCACACCGACATCGCCTACCTCGCCTGCGCCCGCGCGCTGATCAGCCATGCCGACGTGATCTACCCGCAGTTCGCCACCCACAACGCCGGCACCATTGCGGCCATTTTGCAGATGGCGCGGCAAGCGGGCGCCGCCTTCGAGATGCAGCGCCTGCACGGCATGGGCGAAGGCGTGTACCGCGAGGTAATGAAAGACACGAGCGTGCCGGTGCGCGTCTACGCGCCGGTGGGCGAGCACCGTGACCTGCTCGCCTACCTGGTGCGCCGCCTGCTTGAGAACGGCGCCAACTCGTCCTTTGTGCACCAACTGACCGATGAGGCGGTGGACGTCGACGCCTTGTTGGCTTCGCCGCTCACGCCCTCCAGGGTGCCCGGTCTGCCGATGCCGGTGGCGCTGTACGGGCCGGGCCGCGTCAACTCGACAGGCGCCGACCTGGCCTGCCTGGAGCAGCGCAGCCCCTTGGAGCAGGCCATCGCCACCACGCAGTTGGCCGCGGTAAGCGAAGCCACTGTCGATTCCGTGACCACCACCATGGCGCGCCTGCAGCATGGCTTTGCCGCCTGGAACCACACGCCCCTGGCCGACCGCGCCGCCATGCTGCGCCGTGCAGGCGATGCCCTCGAAGCGCGCCAGCCCGAGTTCTGCGGCCTGCTGGTAAAAGAAGCCCACAAGACGCTCGGCGACTGCGTGGCCGAGGTGCGCGAAGCAGTGGACTTCTGCCGCTACTACGCCAACCAAGCCGAGGAGCGCTTGGCGCCACAAACCCTCCCCGGCCCCACCGGCGAGACCAACGAGCTGCAGCTACACGGCCGCGGCGTGTTCGTCTGCATCAGCCCCTGGAATTTCCCGCTCGCCATCTTCGCGGGCCAGGTGGTGGCCGCACTGGTGGCCGGCAACAGCGTGGCCGCCAAGCCGGCCGAGCAGACGCCCGCGGTCGCACAGCGCATGGTCGCGCTGCTGCACCAAGCCGGCGTGCCCGCCGATGCGCTCGCCCTGCTGCACGGCCCGGGGGCCACCATCGGCGCGGCGCTGGTGGCCGATGCGCGCACCGCCGGCGTGTGCTTCACTGGCTCGACCGCCGTGGCCCAGCACATCAATCGCGCGCTCGCCGCGAAAGACGGCGCCATCGTGCCGCTGATCGCTGAGACCGGCGGCATCAACGCGATGATTGTCGACAGCACCGCACTGCCCGAGCAGGTGGTCGACGCGGTGGTACAGAGCGCCTTCCGCTCTGCCGGCCAACGCTGCTCGGCGCTGCGCCTGCTGTGCGTGCATGAAGGGGTGGCCGACGGCGTGATCGAGATGATCCGAGGCGCCCTGCAAGAGCTGAGTGTGGGCGACCCATCGGTGCTCGCAACCGACGTGGGCCCGGTGATCGACGACGAAGCCTGGGCCGCCATCACCCGCCACATCGCCCGACTGCGCCGCGAGGCCACGCTGATCGGCGAAGCGCCTGCCGGCCATGCGGTGCCGCGCCTCATCGCGCCCATCGCCTTCGAGCTGCCACGCATCGCCGATGTGACGCAAGAGATCTTCGGCCCGGTGCTGCACGTGGTGCGCTGGGGTGGCGAGGTCGACTCGGTCATTGCGCAGATCAATGCTCTTGGCTACGGCCTCACGCTGGGCATCCAGACGCGCATCGACAGCCGCGCGTTGAGGCTCGCGCAAGCGGCGCGCATCGGCAATGTTTACGTCAACCGCAACATGATCGGCGCGGTGGTCGGCGTGCAGCCCTTCGGCGGCGAGGGCTTGAGCGGCACAGGCCCGAAGGCCGGCGGCCCGCACTACCTGTATCGCTTCTGCAGCGAACAGGTGGTGACCATCAACACCGCAGCGGCGGGCGGCAACGCGGCGCTGCTGGTGGGCCTGAAGACCTGAGGAACTTCTACACTGACCGCATGAACACCATTGCATTCATCGGCGGCGGCAACATGGCCAGCGCCATCATCGGCGGCCTGCTCAAGAGCGGCCGCGCGCCGGGGGACATCCTGGTGCTTGAGCCCAATGCCGAGCAGCGCTCCAAGCTGCAGCGCGAGTTGCAAGTCATCACGCTCGAAGCGCCGGGCTCGGTGCTGCAGCGCGCCGGCATCGTGGTGTGGGCCATCAAGCCGCAAAGCTTCAAGGCCGCTGCAGAAGCCAACCTGGAGCACATCGGCACGGCGCTGCAGTTCAGCGTGATGGCGGGCATACGCAGCGACGACATGGCCAAGCTGCTCGGCACGCAGCGCATCGTGCGTTCCATGCCCAACACGCCAGCGCTCATCGGCCAAGGCATCGCCGGGCTGTATGCGCGAGAAGCCGTGACGGCCGACGAGCGCAAGGACATAGAGCGCTTGCTCGCACCCACCGGCCGCACGCTGTGGGTGGCCAACGAGACCGACCTCGATGCCGTCACCGCCCTCTCGGGCTCGGGCCCGGCCTACGTTTTCTATTTCGTCGAAGCCATGGTGCAGGCAGCGGTCGAGATGGGCCTGAGCGAAGAGCAAGGCAAGGCCCTCGCGCTGGCCACCTTCTCGGGCGCGGCAGCCCTGGCCTCAGCGTCCAGCGACCCACCCTCGCTGCTGCGCGAGCGCGTCACCTCCAAGGGCGGCACCACCTACGCCGCGCTCACGTCCATGGAAGCCAGCGGCATCAAGCCCGCCATCGTCAAGGCGCTGAAGGCGGCGCAGCGCCGCGCTGCCGAGCTGGGTGACGAGTTCGGCCGCTAGCCTGCACCGAAACGCGCAACGAACCCCGCGCTATGCGCGCGGTCATGCAAAGGCAGCATGACCACGCGCGCAAATCGGCCATCGCCGCGCCTACAGTCTCGGCCCATGCCGGTGCCGCGCATCACGAGTGCGCGTTGATCCGAGCATGAACCCACCCACGGAGACTGTTCCCATGAGTTACCTGTCCTACGTCACCCCCAGCGCCACCAGCCCCTGGCACACCTACCTGTCGCAAGTCGACCGCGTGCTGCCCTACCTGGGCCACCTGGCGCATTGGTCTGAAACCCTGAAGCGGCCCAAGCGCGCGCTGATTGTTGACGTGCCGATCGAAATGGACGATGGCAGCGTGGCCCACTTCGAGGGCTACCGCGTGCAGCACAACCTGTCGCGCGGCCCCGGCAAGGGCGGCGTGCGCTACCACCCCGACGTGACGCTGGAAGAAGTGATGGCACTCAGCGCCTGGATGACTGTGAAATGCGCCGCGGTCAACCTGCCGTATGGCGGCGCCAAGGGCGGCATACGCGTCGACCCGAAGAAGCTGTCGTTGAAAGAGCTGGAGCGCATGACGCGCCGCTACACCAGCGAGATCGGCATCATCATCGGCCCGCAGCGCGACATCCCCGCGCCTGATGTCAACACCAACGGCCAGATCATGGCCTGGATGATGGACACCTATTCGATGAACACCGGCACCGCGGCCACCGGCGTCGTCACCGGCAAGCCGTTGCACCTGGGCGGCTCACTGGGCCGCGTGAAGGCCACCGGGCGCGGCGTGTTCGTCACCGGCCGTGAAGCGGCGCGCCGCATCGGGCTCGACCTCAACGGCGCCCGCATCGCCGTGCAAGGCATGGGCAACGTGGGCAGCGCCGCGGCCGAGCTCTTCGTCGGCGCGGGCGCCACCCTGGTGGCGGTGCAAGACCACACCGGCACCCTCGTCAACCCCAAGGGCTTCGACATGGCCGACACCATGGAGGTGCTCAAGCGTGAAGGCGGCATCGCCGGCTACAAGGACGCCGAGCGAGTGGACAACGAAGAGTTCTGGAACGTCGACTGCGACATCCTGATCCCCGCCGCACTCGAAGGCCAGATCACCGTGCCACGCGCACAGCGCATCAAGGCTAAGCTGGTGCTGGAAGGCGCCAACGGCCCCACCCTGCCCGAGGCCGACGATGTGCTGAAAGAGCGCGGCGTGCTGGTGGTGCCCGACGTGATCTGCAACGCCGGCGGCGTGACGGTGAGCTACTTCGAGTGGGTGCAAGACTTCAGCAGCTTCTTCTGGAGCGAAGACGAGATCAACGTGCGGCTTGACAAGATCATGGTCGACGCGCTGCGCCACATCTGGGACACCGCCGACCACCACAAGATCACGTTGCGCACAGCGACCTTCGCGGTGGCCTGCGAGCGCATCTTGACTGCGCGTGAGGAGCGGGGTTTGTATCCGTGAGGCTCTGAGACGCAGCGCTCGCGCGAGGTTGGCGCTTTATCGGCCGGCGATCATGAAGTCGATCACGACGCCGATGAACACCGCAAACCCCAGCCAGTGGTTGAGGCGAAAGGCACGAAAGCAGCCCTCGCGTGAGCGGGTGCCGATCAGCGTGTAGTGCCAGGCCGCGACGCCCGCGGCGACAGCGAGGCCGGTGAAGAAAGGCCAGTGCAGGCCCAGCTGTGCGCCAAGCACGCCCCAGATCGCGATGAAGAGACTATAGAAAGCCATCACGCCGGCCACGTCGAAGCGGCCGAGCGTGATGCCCGATGTGCGAATGCCGATCTTCAGGTCGTCGTCGCGGTCGACCATGGCGTACTCGGTGTCGTAGGCGATCACCCAGCACAGGTTGCCCAGCAGCAGCCACCAGCCCACAGCCGGCACCTCGCCTTGCACCGCGGCAAACGCCATCGGGATGCCGAAGCTGAAGGCCACGCCCAGCACCGCCTGCGGCATCGAGAAGAAGCGCTTGGTGAACGGGTAGAAGATGCTCACCGCCAGCGCGGCAACGCTCCAGGCCACGGTGACCGCGCTGGTGGTGAGCACGAGCAAAAAGGCGACGAAGGCGAGCGCGGCACCGAGCAGCAGCGCCTCTTTCGTGCTGACCGCTCCGCTGGTGACGGGCCGCTGTGCGGTGCGCTTCACGTGCTTGTCGAAATCGCGGTCGGCCACGTCATTGACGGCGCACCCGGCGCTGCGCATCAGGAAGGTGCCGAGCACGAACACGATGAGCAAATGCCAGCCCGGAAAGCCCGCCGCCGCGATCCACATCGCCGACAGCGTGGGCCACAGCAGCAGGTAGCTGCCGGCCGGGCGATCCCAGCGGATGAGGTCGAGGTAGAGCGAAAGGCGAGTAGGTGCGCGAGCAGGGGCTGAAGGGGTCGGCGCGGTCATGCCCGCAGTTTAGAACCGCGTAGAACCGCCCCCACGCTTCAGAACGTGGCCTTGAACTGCGCCCCCAAGACGCGCGGCTCGTTGATGAAGCCGGTCAGGTTGTTGAAGTCGATGCCGCCCGTGACGCGAATCTGGTTGGTGATGTTGCGTGCGAACAGCGCGGCCTCGTACTTGCCGTTGCCCCAGTTGTAGCCCACGCGCAGGCCGCCAACGGTCAAGGGCTTGCCGGTGAACTCGACCGACTCGTAGAGGAAGAAGTTGACCTTGCTGCGGTAGGCCCAGTCGGTGTAGACGAAGAGCTCGCCGCCCTCGCCCATCGGCATGCCGTAGCGCAGCGTGAAGTTGGCCGTCCATTTGGGAGCCTGGGGCAAGGGGTTGCCGTCGATCAGGGCGAAGCCACCCGACATCGGGTCGGTGACGGTGCATGAGGCACACACGCCGACGCCCAGGCCTGCGTCCTTGATCTTGGTGTCGTTGTAGCTGCCGGTCAGCGTGACCAGCAGGTTTTCGGCCAGGTAGCCCTGGAAGTCGAGCTCGAAGCCCTGGCCCACCGTCTTCTCGGCATTGAGCAGGCGAACGCTGTTGTTGCCACCCCCCACGGCCGTGAGCTGCTGGTCTTTCACGGTGTAGTGGAAGACGTTGAAGTTGACTCGTGCGCGGTGGTCCATCAGGTCGGCCTTGATGCCAGCCTCGATCGAGGTGTTGGTCTCGGGTTCGGCCACCGACTGGCCGTTGAACTGCCCCGCGCCCTGCACGCTGGCCGCGCGAAAGCCGTTGGCCAGGCGCGCATAGGCGTTCAGGTCGGGCGTGAGCTTGTAGGTACCGCTCAGGTCCCAGCTCACCTTGCTCTTGGACAGCGAAGCCGTCACGGGGCCAGCCGCCTGCAGATCGGCCAGGGTGGCCGGCGTGCCGAACACCGCGCTGTTGTACTCCTGCAGCGCGTAGTCTTTCTCGTCGTGGGTGTAGCGCAAGCCACCGCGTGCGGTGAAGGCGGGCGTCACCGCGTACTTCAGCGCGCCGAACACGGCATAGGCCTTGTTCTTCTGCTGTGACTTGGAGTACGCATTCTGAGCGCCGCCGCCCAGAGAGTCGTAGCTGAAAGACTCCAGCGTGTAGTCCTCATCGAAGTAGTACGCGCCGGCCTGCCAGCCCAGCGGGGCGCTGTCGCTCGACTCCAGCCGCAGCTCTTGCGAGAGCTGGCGGTGCTTGGGGATGCCGTCTGCTGTCTCGGACGGGAAGGGGATCTGGCCAGGGCCGAAGTAGGGCCCTGCGCTGCCGTCGATGTCACCCCGGTTGTAGGTGTCCAGCGACTCGTAGCCGGTGATGGAATGCAGGGTCACGCCGTCGAGCTTCCAGCTCAGCCTGGCGTTGGCACCCTGGGTCTTGAGCTTGGACTCGTTCGCGCCGTCCAGGCTGATCTTCTTCTCGTCGAAGCCGCCGATGAGGTCGTTGCTGCCGGGCTTGATGATGTTGGCGCGAAACAGGCGCGCTGAGCCGTCGAGGTCGCGCGCATGCAGGTTGAAGAGCGCGCTGAAGTCTTTATGCGGCGCATAGAGCAGCTGCGCCCTCACGGCGGTGTCGTGATAGCCCTCGAACTCCTTCGTCGGGCCGGCCGGGTTGGTGTTGTCCACCCAGTCGTCGCGGTTCTGCGAGATCAGCGACACGCGCGCGGCCACGGTGTCAGACAAAGGCACGTTGATCGCAGCCTCGGCATTGATGGCGTTGAAGCTGCCGTACGAGAGGCTGCCGTAACCCTCGAACTTGTTGCGTGGCTTGGCCGAGTCGAACTTCACCACCCCGCCCGGCGTGTTGCGCCCGAACAGCGTGCCTTGCGGCCCGGCCAGCACTTCGATTTGGTCGAGGTCAAATACCGGGAAGCCCTTGAGGATGGGGTTCTCCTGCACCACATCGTCGTACACCAGCAGCACCGGCTGCGAGGCGTTGAGGCGGAAGTCGGTGTTGCCATAACCCCGGATGTAGAAGCGCGGAAACGCGCGCCCGAATGAAGACTCGATGTTCAGGCTGGGCACGCGGCCCGACAGCATGCGCACGTCTTCGCCCGACGAATTGAGCACGTCTAGCTTCTCGCCACTGAGGGTGGAAATGGCCATGGGCACGTCCTTCGCGTTCTCGCTGCGACGCTCGGCCGTGACGGTGACGGTGGGCAGCTTGGCGGCATCGGGCGCACTAGCCGGGGCGGCGGTTGCTGCGGCGGGAGCGGCAGGCTCGGTGGTTTGCGCGAGTGCCGGCTGCAAGGTCGCAAAGGCAGTGGCCAACGCGATGACGAGCGGGCGGACCACGAAGGCCTTGTGGGCGTGGCGGGTGAGCATGGACGGTTCCTTCCGGGGTTGCGGAGGAACACGTTTCGCAATCAGCGTGCCATGGGCACGCTCACATCACGGTGCAGGCACGCCCTCGCGCCACTGCGCCCAGTTCGCCACGATGTCGCGCACCACCATGCCCCCCACGATGGCCAGGTTCTGCGTCGCGGGCATGAAGCCGCCGGTGCCGCCGGTCGTCGACGCCAGCAGCGAAGCGTGCGCGCTCTGCCCCGGATGGGGGCGATCGAAGTTCGAACCCGTGCGCAGCACGGCCAGTCGCTTCAAGTCGACCTTGCCGGCGGCGGCGGCGCGCTCCAGTGCGTTGCGCGTGGCGTTGTCTTCCTGCTGCGTGGTGCAGTAGGTGCCCTGGCCGTCGGTGAGCAGCTTGGTCCAGCTGCGCGCGTGCTCGCCGAGCCGATGGCCATGCCACCAGGTGTCGCCCCCGAGCGTGTCGCATTGCGTGACGCGCGGCGGCTGGTTGGCCGGGGCCTGCGGGTACTTGGCACGGTAAGCCTTGGCGGCGTCACTGTCTTGCAGCACGGCATTCTTGCTGAGGGCCAGCGCTTTCTGCAGCAGCGCCTCATCGACACGCGCCACTTCGGTGCGGTACTCGAGCTTGGGCTTCTCACCTGGCCCCTTGGTCAACAGTCCGTAGTAGCCCGTCTTCCAGCCTTTGGGCATCTCGCGCGCGTCGATCTCGTGCGCAATGCCCACATCGACCAGCCAGCGCGCCCAGGCAGCAGTGCCGAGCGTTCCTTGCGCGGGGTCGATGCCGGCGATGCCGGTGATGAAAAAGTAAGTCTTGCGCAGGTCGAAGCGCGGGTCGAGCGTGACCGCGAGCGTCGACGCGGCTGCGTTGGCGTGGCCCATGCCGGTGGTGACCAGGCACACGTCATCGGCGTTGCAACGCAACGCCGGGTAGTCGGGCGAGAGGCCCGCAACGGTGATCTCCTGCGAGAGATTGAAGCTCTTGGTCCAGAGCTCGGCCTCGGGGCCGAACATGGTGATGACGAGGGCCTTGATCTCGCGTGGCGCGGCGACGGCCGGCGCAGCTGCGAGTGCGCCCACCATGCAGGAGACCAAAAGAAGAGGTGTGCACTTCATGGCTTGGCCTTTCGGGTGGCGGTGCGCTTCTTCCATGCATCCAGGAAGGCGAGGGTGACGGCCGCTTCGTTGGCCTCGGCCAGGCCGCTTGAGAACAAGGCACCGACGTCGGCGTTGAACTCGGTGGCGCCCGCCAGGTCGCTCAGGCTGCGAAACGCGATGTAGGGCACGCCGTTGCTCAGCGCCACGTGGGCCAGCGCCGCGGTCTCCATGTCGACGGTCTCGGCCTGCAGCGTGTCGAACAGGTAAGCGCGGTACTCCGGGTTGGCGAGAAAGGCCGTGCCCGACACGCCGCGCCCACCCACCACCAGCCGCGGCTGCTCGCTCACACAGGCGCCCTTGGGCCCACAACGCGCGAGCGCTGGCGCCAACGCACGCACGACCTGCAGCATTTCGGCATCGACCGGGTAGTCGAGCCTGTATTCACCTTGCGGCGCGCTGGCGCTGCTCAGCACGTGGTTTTCGCGCAGGAACCAACCGCGAAACGGCGGCTGCGCTGCCAGCTTGAGCCCGAGACAACCCACCTCGCCGGCCGCACCGCAGGGAGCGGGTGTCTGCCCGTCGGCGTTCCAGTAGACCTCCATGGGCATCGCCCAGCGGTCGGGCACCGTCACGTCGCCCACGTGGTGCGCCGGGTTGATGCCGCCAGCGATGCCGCTCATCACCAGGCGCTCGATGCGAAAGTGATCGAGCAGCTGCTGCGTGACCAGTGTGGCGTTGACCATGCTCACGCCGCTGAGCACGATCACCACCTTGTTGCCGCGCAGGCGGCCGGTGGTGTAGCGCTTGCCATTGATGACCCAGCTGCGCTTGGCGGTGGTCTGGGCGAGCAGGATGTCGGCCTCGGCGCCGAAGGCCGAGACGATGCCGATGCGCGGGGTGCACTCGCTGAGGCAACGGCTCGGTGGTGCGGCCAGGGCTGCGCCCGCGCACGCCAGACCCAGCACCAGAACGAAGGCAGCGCGCAGTCGCTGCCGGGCAAGAAACAAGATGACAGGCAAGGCACACCTCACAGCAACGGAGTGATCGGGCGGAGCAAGAAGTGCTCCACCCGAGTGTGCCTGCGCGCCGCCTAGAGGCCCACCCCGTTGGCCATCAGCGAAGCCGACAGCAGCAGCACGACCAGCATCAGCATCTGGATGCCCAGGCAGCGCACGATGATCTTGTGCTGGGCGTCGGTCACCGTGGGCGCACGGCCAGCGCGGATGTCCGGCCGCCAGCGGAGGAAGCGGATGGTCGGGTAGATGGACAGCAGGCCTATCAGCAGGAAGAGCGTGAGCTTGACGCGGAAGAAGGGGCTGGCCTGGTAGTAGGCCCAGCCTTTTTCATAGTGGTACGCGCGGGTGAAGCCGGCCACCAGCAGCACCACGGCAAAGATGCCATACCAGCGGTCGGCCAGCGCCAGGCGCCGGGCCTCGGGGGCAGTGGGCGTCTGGCTGTAGGTGAACCACTCGAAGAACAAGGTGGCCACGATGCCGAAGGCGGCCACGAAGTGAGCATAGGCAAAAAGGGCTTTCACCAGCATGGTGGTCTCCGTGAGAGGGGTCTGACTCGAATGTGCCGGCAAGCGCCACGGGCCGCAACCGCCGTGCGATGAAACCGCCGCACCCTGGCGTGAAGCGCCCGGCCCGTGGCGCCACAGGTCATTGCAGCCGTGCTGCGGTCTTGCGCGTCGTCGACAACACGAAACGTTGCACCCGTTGTGCCAGCACCGCGGCGCTGCGCGGCAGGGTTGGCTGCAGCGCTTGCAGGGCTTCATCCAGTGCCTGGGGCATCTTGCGGGCCAGCTCTTGCGCCAGCCGCAACACGAAGGCCGGCCCCACCCCCGTCAGGCGGGCCATCTCGCGCACATGCTCTTGCGTCACTCTGCCAGGCCTCACCTCCCCGCCGATGCTGAAGGCGAACTCTTGTGACAAGGCGGGGTAGATGCGGGTGCACATCAGGTCATAGAAGGGCGTGAGCAACACACCCCGGCCCGGCACCGAGTACATCGACAGGTTCTTGGCGTGGCTGTCGTTGTTGCCGGTGTAGAGGTTGAAGAAGATCCACAACAGAAAGTGGCGCAGGTCGACGGCCGGTTGGGTGCTGTAGCTGCGGATCAATGCCGCACAGGCCGCGATGCCGGGGCCTCCTTCCTTCTCGTACTTTTTCTCTGACAGCGTGCCGCTCAGCTGGCACAGGTCGTACTGCACCAGCCGCGCCAGCCGGCCGTTGGCCTGCGCACGGCGGTCGAAGCGCTTGACGATGCAGGCGTGGGTGGTCGGCTCGTAGAACACCTGGGCGGTGGGCAGCCCGCACCGCTCGGCCGTCAGCATGATTAGCGTCTCGTTGGCGGCCGAGTCCCACACCTTGGCCAGGCGTTTGATGTCGGGCTTGAGGATGTGGGTGGAGGGCGAGGTGCCTTGCGGCAACTGGGGCGGCCCATCGTCGAAGAGCGCGATCGACGCCTTGTCTTGTGCCCCGGCCAGCGAGATGCGCGCACCTTCGCTCTTGATGTCGATGGCCGCGGCCGACGCCTTGTCCAGCCTGGCGTGCAGCTCGGCCCAGGTGGTGGGCTTGTACGACGGCGGCTGCGGGCGCTGGCCCGCGGGCAGGATGACGAAGCCGCCCGCGGTGTCGCCTGCCACTTCGAGCAGCAGGGAAAACAGGGTCGAGGCCTTCTTCTGCTCTGCGATGTAGGTGCGCAACTCGCCTTCGGGCAGCAGGTTCTCGAAGAAGGCCTGTACGGCCGCGGCGTGGGTGCGCCCCGGCGCCAAGGCGATGGCGGACAGCGGCATGGATTCGGTGCGCGCCAGCCACGCCGGCGTGTATTCGAAAGCCGGCGGCGATTCGTCGTACAGCGAACCCACCTGCTCGTCGCCGAAATAGACCTCGAGGTGCGGTGGCCGGGCCATCACAGCCCCCGTGCGGACTTGGCCCGCACTACCATTTCCAGGCCCAGCAGGTCCATCACCTGCAGCACCTTCTGCAGTTGCACCGTGGGCTTACCGCGTTCCAGCTCCACGATGAAGCGGTTGCCGGTGTTGCCCAGACCGGCCACGTCCAGCTGGTTCAGCGCGAGCTGCTTGCGCTGCCGCCGCACCAATTCACCCAGGGCCTCGGTGGAACGGACCACTGTCTCGGGCAAAGCGGGCGCGTGCTCGTTACCGAGCGGGAATTTTTCAGTGTTGGCTGGCATGGTAGGCCCATAAAATTACCTATCGGTAACTTTACGGCGTCTGAGGCCCAAAAAGCAATCAGAAATTACCGTTGGGTAATTTTCTTTGCAAGGTGCCTATGATTCCTCCTAAAAATTACCGTCCGGTAATTTTGAGGAGCCCCCGCACCCTCAGCCGTCGAGCTGCTTCTGGAACACCAGGCCCGCGTGCTCACGCAGCGCATGGAACTTGATCTTGGGCCAGTTGGTCTCGATGGCGCGCAGCTCGGGCGCATATTCCACCAGCACGGTGGGTGCGTCGACGGCGTCGTAGGCCACGCGGTGGTCGTTGGCGTCGATGAAGCGCTTGAGTTCGCGCGCGCCGCCATCGGCCTCATCGCACGTCACCCAGCGCGCCACCTGGAAGCGGCTGGGCATGATGCGCGCCTTTACACCGTACTCGTACTCCAGCCGATGGGCGACCACCTCGAACTGCAGCTGGCCGACCGCGCCGAGCAGCAGCACCGAGCCCGCCAAGGGGCGAAACACCTGAATCGCCCCTTCTTCGCCCAGCTGCGTGAGGCCAGCACGCAGTTGCTTGGTGCGCAGCGGGTCGGCCACTTCAACACTGCGAAACATCTCGGGCGCAAAAAAGGGCAAGCCGGTGTAGAGCAGCGGCTCGCCTTCGGTCAGTGTGTCGCCCAGCTGCAACACACCGTGGTTGGGGATGCCGATGATGTCGCCGGCAAAGGCCTCGTCGAGTAACTCACGGCGCTGGCTCAAGAAACTCACCACAGTGTTAGGCCGCAGCTCTTTGCCCGAGCGGCCCACCTTCAGCCGCATGCCACGCTCGAAGTGGCCACTGGCCACGCGCACGAAGGCAATGCGGTCGCGATGGGCCGGGTCCATGTTGGCTTGGATCTTGAAGACCACGCCGGTGAACTTGGGCTCGTCGGGCTGCACCAGGCGCTGCACCGCCGCGCGCGGGCCGGGCGATGGCGCCAGGTCGACCAGCGCGTCGAGCACCTCGCGCACACCGAAGTTGTTGACCGCCGAGCCGAAGAACATTGGCGTTTGGTGGCCGGCCAAAAACGCCTCACGGTCGAACTGCGGCGCGGCCTCGCGCACCAGCTCGATCTCGCCTCGCGCCTGCTCGTACTGCATGCCAAAGCGCTCAGCGTAGGCCGGGTTGTTCAGGCCCAACAGAATTTCGTCGTCATTGTGGTGGCGGTCTTCGCCGGGGCTGAACACGCGCATCTGCTCCTCGCGCAAATCCATCACGCCGTGAAACTGCTTGCCCATGCCCACCGGCCAGGTAAAGGGCACCACGCCCATGCCCAGCTCGCGCTCGATCTCGTCCATCAGCGTGAGCGGCTCCTGCACCTCGCGGTCCATCTTGTTGACGAAGGTGAGGATGGGTGTGTTGCGCGCGCGGCACACCTGCAGCAGGCGGCGCGTCTGCGGCTCCACACCGTTGGCGGCGTCGATCACCATCAGTGCCGCGTCTACCGCGGTCAGCACACGGTAGGTGTCCTCCGAGAAGTCTTGGTGGCCTGGGGTGTCTAGCAGGTTGATGACGCAGTCGCGGTATTCCATCTGCATCACGCTGGACGCGACCGAGATGCCGCGTTGCTTTTCAATTTCCATCCAGTCCGACGTGGCGTGGCGCGAGGCCTTGCGCGCCTTCACGCTGCCCGCGATCTGGATCGCGCCCGAGAACAGCAGCAGCTTTTCGGTCAGCGTGGTCTTGCCCGCGTCGGGGTGGGAAATGATGGCGAAGGTGCGGCGGCGGCGCACCTGAGGGGTCAGATCTGACATGGGCCTGCGGCGCAAAGGGTGCGCGCCGCCTCGTGGAAACCGGCCATTATCGGCGGCATGGCCCACCCCGGCGCACACACCGACTAGCTGGAACGGCCGGTGTCGGGTACATTCGCCCCACAGTTACGCAAGACAGTGGTGTTAGTGATCTCGTTCGTGCTGCCCGGTTCCGGTGTGGTGTTCGTTAGAAATCCCTTGATCGTTCTTGAGTGTCGCTGCGTGCGGAGCATGTGCTCCTCACCATCTTTTGTTTAGGAAAACGCATCATGACGACGCAAACCGGTACCGTGAAATGGTTCAACGAGAGCAAGGGCTACGGCTTCATTGCTCAAGACGCAGGCGGCGCAGACCTGTTCGCTCACTTCCGTGACATCGCCGGCAGCGGCTTCAAGACCCTGGTTGAAAACCAGAAGGTCGAATTCGAAGTCAAGCAAGGCGAAAAAGGCCTGCAAGCAGCCAACATCCGCCCGGTCTAAGACCTGGTTGATGCCGGTGGCGACACGTCGCCACCCAAAAACGCGGCCTCGGCCGCGTTTTTTTATGCCTTTGCGCAGCCGCTGGCACACTGCCGCCTATGCCAGAGCTGCCAGACATCACGGTTTACGTCGAACGCTTGGCCGACAAGGTGCAGGGTCAGGTGCTCAAGCGGGTACGGGTGCTCAACCCTTTCTTGCTGCGCACCGCGCTGCCACCGCTCGCGCACGCTGACGGCCAACGCGTCATCGGCGTCGAGCGGCTCGGCAAGCGCGTGGTGCTGGCGCTTTCGAACGGCCTCTTCCTCGTCATTCACCTGATGATCGCCGGCCGGTTGCGCTGGTTGCTGCCAGGCGGCAAGCCGCCGGGGAAGATCTCGCTGGCCGCGTTCGAGTTTGAGCACGGTAGCGTGGTGCTCACCGAAGCCGGCAGCAAGCGACGCGCATCACTGCATATGCTAGCCGACCGCGCGGCGCTGCAAGCCATGGACCCGGGCGGCATCGACGTGATGAGTGCGTCGCTGCAAGCGTTCACCGAGCGCCTGCAGCGCGAGAACCACACGATGAAGAAGGTGTTGACCGACCCGCGGCTCTTCAGTGGCATCGGCAACACCTATTCCGACGAGATCCTGTTTCGCGCGAAGCTTTCGCCGATCTTGCTGTCGCAGAAGCTGGAGCCCGAGCAGGTCACGCGGCTGTTCGAGGCCACCAAGGCGGTGTTGCAGGAATGGACGAGCCTGCTGCGCACCGAGGCCGGCGACTGGCCAGAGAAGGTGACGGCCTTCCACCCGCAGATGGCCGTGCACGGGCGCTACAACCAGCCCTGCCTGGTGTGCCACACGCCGGTGCAACGCATCGTCTACGCCAGCAACGAGACCCACTATTGCGCCCGCTGCCAGACCGGCGGCAAGCTGCTGGCCGACCGCGCGCTCTCGACGCTGCTGCACAAGAGCTGGCCGAAGAACATCGACGAGCTGGGCTGATGACTTCAGCCGCACTTAAGCCAGCCGCGGCACAGTGCGCCCATGACCCGATCGCAAGGATCCGCTCGTGCAAGCGGCAAGGGGTGGCGGGCCGCGTTGTTCACCGCATCGTGCTGGCCCGCGCTGGCGCTGGCCCAGCCCGCCGACCTCTCGTGCAGCCGCATCGGCAGCGTGACCCTGGTGCGCCTGGACATCTTCGACACCCGCATTCCGGATGAAGACAAGGCTTTGTACCGTCTGGCCAACGCCTTGCACATCCAGACGCGAGCGTCGACCATCCGGCAGTTGCTGCTGTTCAAACCTGGCGACCCCTACGACGCGCGTCTCCTGCAAGAGTCGGAGCGCTTGCTGCGCAGCACCGGCTACCTGCGCGACGCCACCATTCGCCCGCTGGCCTGCCCCGATGGCGAGGCCGAGATCGAGGTGGTGACACAAGACGTGTGGACGCTCAAACCCGGCCTGTCCTTCGGCCGCAAGGGCGGCAAGAACAGCAGCAGCCTGGGGCTGCAAGAAGCCAACCTGCTGGGCTGGGGCACGCAACTGGGCCTGGACATCAAGTCGGGTGTGGACCGCCACACCCGCACGCTGTTCTACCGTGACCCGCAAGTTGGCGGTAGCCGCTGGGACCTGGCGGGCCAGTACGCCCGCAACAGCGATGGCGGTGCGCGCTCGCTGGCGCTGGAGCGCCCTTTCTACGCATTGGACACACGCAATGCCGTGGGCGTCTCATGGCGCCGCGAGACGCGTGTGGACTCGGTCTACGAGCAAGGCCAGGTGGTGGGCCAATACCAGACCACGGAGCGCTTTGCCAAGCTGTATGGCGGCCTGTCGCAGGGCCTGAACGCAGGCTGGGTGACGCGCTGGACCGCTGGCTGGACGCACGACGAGCACCAGGCCGACCCCATCGTCAACGCCACGACGCAAACGGTGAGTGCGCCGGCCAGCCGCAAGCTCGTCTACCCCTGGCTGGGCTTCGAGCTTGTGGAAGACGCGTTCGAGGAAACGCGCAACCAGGACCAGATCGGCAAGACCGAAGACGTGGCACTGGGCTGGCACGTCACCGCGCTGCTAGGGCTGGCCAACCCTCGCTTCGGCGCTGACCGCCGCGCCGCGGTCTTCAACACACACCTGTCAAAAGGCTTGCAGCCATGGCCGGGCCACACCTTTCTCTTCGACGCGAGCGCGGAAGGCCGCACGGAAGACGAAGGCCTGGCGGGCACTCTGCTCAGTGCCAGCGCGCGCTACTACTTGCGGCAATCGCCCCGGCGCAGCCTCTACCTGACCCTCGCCGCCGACCGCGCCGTGAACCCCGACCCCGATCAGCAAGTGCTGCTGGGCGGCGACTCGGGCCTGCGCGGCTACCCACTGCGCTACCAGAGCGGCAGGGGGCGCTGGCTGCTCACCGCTGAGCAGCGTTATTTCAGCGAGTGGTACCCGTGGCGCTTGTTCAACGTGGGCGGGGCGGTGTTCTACGACATGGGCCGCACCTGGGACCAAGACGCGCGCACGCCGATCCCGCAAGGCCTGCTGCGCGACATCGGCTTCGGCTTGCGCCTGGGCAACAGCCGCTCGGCCATCGGCAATGTGGTGCACATCGACCTGGCGTTTCCGCTTGACGGCGACGCGTCGATACGCAAGGTGCAGCTGCTGGTCGAAGCCAAACGCAGTTTTTGAGCAGGCTCAGCCCGCGGCGTCTTCCGCCAGCAGGCCCTCACCCACCCACTGCTGCAAACGGGCCACCACCGCCGCAGCGGCTTGTGCCTCACCGGTATGCTCCGCGGCCAACTCGCAGAGCGACGCAAACGCCATGCCTTGCATCGCCGCCGGCAGCAGCAAGGCTTCGAGCGCGTCGACCACTGAGCGCCAGCGCGTCTCAAGCTGCGGGCGCCACACGAGCAGCAGGTGCTCGCCGGGTTCGGGTTCTTCCAGTTCCGGCTCTTCGTCTTCCGCAGATTGCAAAGCACGCCATGCCGGCTCGACACGCCATTGCAGCGGCAGCAGCTGCGCGCTGGGCTGGAAGCGCAGCACCCAGGTCGCCCATTGCTCGGGCGAGCGACTGACCACCGAGGCGGCCGACAAGGTGGGGGCGTCTGCCGCGTCGAAGGCACTGCGCAAGGCCCACTCCATGCGTGCCAGGTCGACAAAGGCCGGGTGCGGCACACGCTCGGGCTGCTGCGTCATGAAGTCGGCAAGCTGGTGGCCGAACCAACGGATGGACGGGTGGCTCGACGGGTGCGCCTGCAGATAGGCGCGGCCCAGCGCATCGAAAGCCTCGTCGCCCATGGCCTGCGGCAGCACGCCGAAGTTGTCGCGCAGCGCCGCCAGCAGGCGCGCGCTGTAGGCGTGCTGGTAGATGTGCAGCAGGGGCTCGCGGCCGCGCAACAGGCCGTGCGCCGGTGTCTCATTGGCGATGGCGGCGCGCAGCTGTCGCTGCTGTTGCGCCAGCGCGTTCATGCCGCCTCCGGCTGACGCAGGGCCTGCGCCTGCACGGCGCGTGCGTGGGCAAGCTCGTCGAGCAGCTCGGCCAGCGGTGGGATGTGGTCGTCGCGCTCAATCATGGTCGGCACCGCGCCCATGCGCTGCACCGTGTGGGCGTAGAGCGACCACACGGCTTCACCCACCGGGTGGTCGTGGGTGTCGACGAGGTAGCTGCCGTGGTCTTCGTGCCCGGCCAGGTGGATCTGGCGCACGCGCTCGCGCGGCATCGCGTCGATGTAGGTCTTGGGGTCGAAGCCGTGGTTCACGCTGCTCACGTAGACGTTGTTCACGTCAAGCAGCAGCTCGCAGTCGGCGCGCTGCAAGAGCTCGGCGACGAACTCCCACTCGCTCATCTCGTCACCGGCAAAGCTCACGTAGCTGGAGACGTTTTCAAGCAGCAAGCGGCGGCCGAGCACTTCTTGCACCTGCTGCACGCGTTGCACCACATGGCGCAGCGCCGCTTCGGTGTAAGGCAGCGGCAGCAGGTCGTGCAGGTTGTGGTGGTCGACGCCTGTCCAGCACAGGTGGTCTGAGACCCAGGCCGGCTCGATGCGTTGCGCCAGCGCCTTCAGCTCACCCAGGTAGGCGAGGTTTAGCGGGTCGGTGCTGCCGATGGACATCGCCACGCCGTGCATCACCATGGGCACATCGCGTCGAATGCGCTCCAGGTGGTGCAGCGGCTTGCCGCCCGGCACCAGGTAGTTCTCTGAGATGACTTCGAGCCAGTCGACCCCCTGCTGCGCTTGCGCAAACGCCGCATAGTGCTCGGTGCGCAGGCCGAGGCCAAAGCCGGTGATGGGTGAAGTCATGTCAAAAAACCGGCACGGGTGTCAGGCACGCGCGCCGGAATTCCTGGTCGTTACAGGAGGAGACTTCTTACTTGAGCACCATGCCGCCGGCGGAGGTGCATTCGGCGGCCGTCTTCTTGCCGACCCAGCCTTGGCCCTTGCAGCCGTTTTGGCCCTTGCACTCGCTCTTGGCGGTCTTGCAATCGGAGGTGCCCTTGCAGGTGTTGACGCCTGCGCACTTCACCATGCCGTCGTCGGAGGCGTACACGGTGGTGGTGACGAGGCCGGTAGAGAACAGAGCGGCAGCGGTGGCGGCCAGGGCGAGGCCAGATTTGAGGTTCAGCATGATGTGTTTCCTTGATGCAAAGGGTGGGTGGAAGTGCAGCAAGGGACCGGCACCATGCCGAATCACCGCGCTTGCGAGGCTCTGTCGGGCCGGCCCAGCGCTTCTTACAGGCCAGCCTCGCCAAGCAAACAAAAACTCAATCGCCCTGGATCAAGGCCACCAGCTCCTCGGCCTTGAGCGCCCCTTTCACGTCGCCCCCTTCGAGCACGCTGTCGGCCAGCTCGCGCTTGGCGCTGTGCAAGGCCACGATGCGCTCTTCGAGCGTGCCGCGGTTGACCAGGCGGTACACCGTCACGGGCCGCTGTTGGCCGATGCGGTGGGCGCGGCCGCTGGCCTGGTCTTCGGCTGCGGGGTTCCACCACGGGTCGGCGATCACCACGTAATCGGCCATGGTCAGGTTCAGGCCGAAGCCGCCCGCCTTGAGGCTGATGAGAAAGAGGTCACCTTCACCGGCCTGGAAGGCAGCCACGCGCCGGGTGCGCTCGGCGGTGGGCGTGGCGCCGTCGAGGTACTGGTAAGCAATGCCGGCCGCATCGAGCGGCTCGCGCAACAGCGAGAGAAAGTCGACGAACTGGCTGAACACCAGCGCCTTGTGCCCGTTGGCCGAAAGCTCGGCCGCCAGCTCGCTGAAGGCCTGCACCTTGGCCCCCACCAGCCCGAGCTGGGGGCTGACCAAGCGCGGGTCACAGGCGGCGCGGCGCAGCCGGGTGAGCTGCGCCAGGATGTTCATTTGTGCGTGGCCCGCGCTGTCACCTGCGAGGCTCTGCTCGGCGGCCTCCAGCGCCTGGCGGCGCAGTGCTTCGTAGTGCGCCCGCTCCGCGGCATCGGGCTCCACGGTGAGCGTGAGCTCGGTGCGCGGGGGCAGGTCGTCGAGCACCTGGGCCTTGGTGCGGCGCAAGACAAAGGGTGCAATCAGCCGGCGCAGGCTGCGCTGCGCCTGGCGGTTGCGGTCGCGCTCGATGGGGCCGGCGAAGCGCTCGTTGAAGCGCGCCAGGCTGCCCAGCAAGCCGGGGTTGCACACCCGCATCACCGACCACAGCTCGGACAGCCGGTTTTCGATGGGCGTGCCCGACAAGGCCAGGCGGAAGTCAGCGCGCATCTCGTGCGCCGCCTGCGCGCGCTTGGCCGCCGCGTTCTTGATGGCTTGGGCTTCGTCGAGCACCAGGGTATGCCACTCGCGCGCTGCAAACAGAACCAGGTTCTGCTGGTGCATCTGGTAGGACACCAGCACCACGTCTTGCGGGCCCAGCCCGGCCACCAGGCTGTCGCGGTCGGACTCGCTGAACAGATGCATCTGCAGGCTGGGGGCGAAGCGGCGCGCCTCGGCCAGCCAGTTGCCCATCAGCGAGGTGGGGGCGAGCAGCAGCGCCGGGCCACCGGCGGCACGCGCGAGCAGCACGGCCAGGGCTTGCAAGGTCTTGCCCAGGCCCATGTCGTCGGCCAGGCAGGCGCCCAGCCCGGCCTTTGCCAGGCGCATGGCCCATTGGTAGCCTTCTTCCTGGTACGGGCGCAGCTGGGCCTGCAAGCCGGCCGGCAACGCCACCGCTGCTTGCTGGCCGGCGGCCAGGCTCTCGATGCGGCGAGCAAACCCGGCATCGCCTTGCAGCTGCGCGCCGTCCATCACCGCGTCGAGCCAGGCCGCCGCCACCACCGGCACGCGAGCCTCGCCGCGCTGCACGTCGACCACGGCCGCCAGTTCGTCGAGCCGGGTGCGCAGCTCTTGCGTCAACGCCAGGTAGCGGCCTTCGCCCAGGGGGATGAAACGGCCAGTGCCGGTGCGGCTCCAGTCGAGCATCTGTTGCAAGCTGAAGAGCAGGCGCTCGTCCACCTGCACACCACCCTGCAGGGCCAGCCAGTCGGTGGCGCTGCGCACGTTCACCTGCAGCTGTGGCAAGGCCGCGGTGTCGACGCGCACCGTCTTGCCCGCTGGCCAATCGAGCGCCGCAATGGCGAGGCCGGCAGCAGCCAGGGTGTGCAGTTGCTCAATCACGGCCAGCGCTTCGTCGGCGCCGTCGATGAGCCACTCGGCGCCAGCTTGCGGCTCAAGCTGAGGGCAAGCATCGAGCACAGCGTCAAGGTGGGCTCGCTCCTGGGCCAGGTCGCGCTGTGCGCCCACGGTTTCGCCCGCCAGCGCCGCGACCAGGCGCGCGCGGCCGCTGCCCGGGGTCAGGCGTGGGCCATCGACACCCAGCGGCGCCACCACCAGGCGCAGCGACACACCATCGCCACGCGGCGCGAGCTCGGCGCGCAAGCGCGCATCGGGCTCGACCTCGCGCGCAGCCTGCACCTCGTCGGCGTGCACCTGGAAATGCGCGCCCAGGCCTTGCAGCACCTGCTGCAGCTGGGCTGCTCCGTCGGCCGGCACCACCAGGCCCTGGCCTAGCAGCTGGGCCACGCGCCTGTGGGCCGGCGTGAGGCGAATCACCCGCGCGCGCTGCGGTGAGTCGCGCAGCACGCTAAGGGCTTGCAGGGCTTCGATTTCTTTCACCTCGGCGGCACTGGGGGTCTGGTAGGTCAGCCGCTCGGGCCGCGGGTGCAGCGCCGGCAACATGCGTACACGTTGCTCCCCGCCCAGCGTCACCACGTCGATCTCGGGGCTGGCTTCGACCAGGGTGACGCTGAGGCCGGGAGCGTCTTCAAACTCCACATGTGGGTGGCCGATCAAGGCCGTCACGGCAGCCGCAAGGTCGAGCCGCAGGTCACGCTCATACAACCCTTGCCGCACGGTGCGGGCCACCGCCACGTCGGCCGGCAGCAGGTTGTCAGCCTTGGCCAGCT
This sequence comes from Rhizobacter sp., assembly GCF_046595475.1. GTDB lineage: Bacteria > Pseudomonadota > Gammaproteobacteria > Burkholderiales > Burkholderiaceae_C > Rhizobacter. Next base: position 43,221 of record NZ_JBKJOQ010000010.1, on the reverse strand, counting down.
TGCTGAGCGACAGCGGCTTGGGCTTGCCCCAGCCGCGGGGGCCACGCTTTTGCTCAAGCGGCGCCACGTCGTCCACCTCACCAGAAGGGAACACGCGCAGCTGCCACAGCAAGCGGGTGTCGCCGCCCGTGTCCGCCACCACAGCGGCTTCGGGCGCGGCCACCGACATCAGCGCGGCCAAGGCCACGCGCCACGCCTCTTGCGGTGGGGGCACGAAGAAGCTCTCTGGCGCCGGCTCGCCGGCCAGCACCTGCACCGCAGCGTCAATCTGCGCCACCAACACGGGCAGGCCCGCTGCCGCTATCTGTTTGCGCAACAGCGCGAGCGAGGCCTGATCCCGCTTGCTCACAGGCTGCGCCTGATGGCCTTGCTTCAACCACGCCGCCATCAACCAGCGCCAAGGGTCGAGGCGGTCGAGGTATTGCTCGTTCGACACCGGACGGAAGTGGTGGGTGTCGAGCCGCTCATCCCCCAGGCGCATTTGAATGGCCAAGGCGACGATGCCACTCCAGTGGTTGGGGGCCGGCGTGCGTTTGCCACCTTCGGCCAGGCAGTACTTGAGCGCCTTGCGCAGATGCGCCGGGGTCTGCTGCGCCAGCAGCGACAGCGCATACGGTGCCGCCAGCATGACGGGCAGCAGGCCCTTGCGCGCCTTGGTTTCGGTCTTCAGTGCGGCGAATACAGCGTCGTAGGCGGCCTCAGCCTGCGCCCAGCGGCCTTGCAGTGCCAACAGCGCTGCACCGCCGGCCTCGGCCATGGCGCGCCAAAAAGGAAAGGGCGACGAGGCTTCGCGCATGGGCGCCAACACCGCGTCTAGGCCCTCCAGCTGGCCCGACCACAGCAGGTGTTCACACAGCACCATGCGCAGCGCAAAACTCTCTTCTCCGCGGTAATCGGCCAGGTAGCGTTGGGCCAGCTCAACCAATGGCAACTCGGGCGTGCCCCACAGCGCCATCAGGCGCGACAGGCCATTGAACATCACGTCGTTCTGCTGCCCCGGCGACAAGCGCTCGAACAGGGCCGCATCGAGCATTTCGAACATCGCGTGCTGCACGACGTCTGCCCAGGGCGCGCTCCAGCCGCAGGCCAGGCGCAATCGCTCGATCTCCGAGAAAGGCACGCCTGAGAACAACTCCAGCCGCACGATGGCGGTGGCCTCAAACACGTCGCGAAAGTAGGCGCCGCGTACGCCTTCGTTGAAGTGCATGGCACGCGCGAGGGCGCTGTGCAATGCGGGCAGGTTGCCGCTGTCGATCAGGCCCAGGTAGATGGTGCTGAACACCTCTCTGCTCACCTCCCAGTAGCCCGGCCGATAACGGTCTTCGACCAGGCAGTGAGCCTCGGCCAAGCTCTTGATCAAGTCTTTGACTTCATCACCGGTGTAACGCTTGCCTTGCGCGTTCTTGGCCTCCATGCAGGCCAGCATCTCCAGCACCCAGTTGCGGGTGCGAAAGCGACCGCCCAACGCGACCGCGTCGAGCACGTCCAGTTGCTGGGGGCTGAGCCCGGCCAGCGTCGCGCTCGCGCTCAACGCGAGAGCACGGCCGCCATGGCAACCGCGGTGGCCCCGACGTTGGACGAGTTCAAACCCGCCACGCACATGCGCCCCGAGCGCACCAGGTACACCGCGTGCTCTTCACGCAAGCAGTCAACCTGCTCGGCGCTCAGGCCGGTGTAGCTGAACATGCCGCGCTGGGTAAGAAAGTAGCTGAAATCGCGCCCCGGCAGCTTGGTGCTGAGCACCGCATGCAGCTTCTCGCGCATGGCCTTGATGCGCACGCGCATGGCATTGAGCTCGCTGGCCCATTGGTCGTACAGCGCCGGTGTTTGCAACACGCGCGCCACGATCTGGCCGCCGTGGGTGGGCGGGCTGCTGTAATTCTTGCGCACGGTGGCCTTCATCTGGCCCAGCACGAGCTCGGCCTCGGCCTTGTTGGGGCACACGATGCTCAAGCCCCCGCAGCGCTCGCCGTAGAGCGAGAAACTTTTGGAAAAAGAGCTGGCGCAGAAGAAGCTCACGCCCGCATCGGCGAGGGCACGCACGGCAAACGCGTCTTCGGCAATGCCGTCACCAAAACCTTGGTAGGCGATGTCGACATACGGCAGCAGCTTGCGTTGCTGAATCACCGGGATCAGCTCTTTCCACTGCGCGGCCGTGAGATCGACACCGGTCGGGTTGTGGCAGCAGGCGTGCAGCAGCACGATGCTTTGCTCGGGCAGCGCCTTGAGCGCTGCCAGCATCTCGGGGAACTTCACGCCACCGGTCTGGGCGTCGTAGTACGGGTAGGTGTTGACCTCGAAACCTGCGCCTTCGAACATCGCGCGGTGGTTGTCCCAGGTCGGGTCGCTGACCCAGACGTTGGACTTTGGAAAGTAGCGCTTGAGAAAATCACCGCCCACCTTCAGGCCACCCGAGCCGCCCACCGTCTGGAGGGTGGCGATGCGCCCACTCTTCACGGCCTCGTGCTCGGCACCGAACAACAGGTGTTGCACCGCTTGCCGGTAGTTGACCGCGCCTTCCATCGGCTGGTAGGGCCGCGCGCCTATGGTTTGCAGCATGGCGGCTTCGGCGGTACGCACCGCGCCCATCACCGGGAGCTTGCCGGCGTCGTCAAAGTAGATGCCGATGCTCAGGTTGATTTTGTTCGGGCGAGGGTCTTTGCCGAAGGCTTCGTTGAGGGTAAGAATCGGGTCGCCAGCGTAGGCATCGACGTGCTCGAACATGTGGGGCTCCTGTAGGGGAGCGCCAATTATCAAGCGTCGAGCCACTCCATCCAGCGGCCGTGGGGGTGCGAGCGCGCCAGCAAGTCGAAGCGCACTTCGCCTTCGACGCGGTGGCACAGCGTCCACAAGCTGCCGCGCTGGGCCTGCGCGCTGTCTTCGAATGGCGCAGGCGGCTGCACCGGGGCTATGCGCAGTTCGGGCCCTTCGGCCGACAACCACATCAGGCTGCGCTCGTGTACCAGTGCCGTCATGGCGGCGACGTGCCTCTGCAAGGCCTCGGGGTCGAAATAGGTGAGCACCCAGCTGTTGAACAGCACCGGCTGTACGTCGCTAGGCAACGTGTCGAGCCAGCGTGCAACGCCCGCCGTGCAATCGGCCTCGCGCTGCACCGGCCAGGCCCGGCGCCAGGCCAGCGCCATGGCCTGGTCGAAGCGCTTCACGCGCGCCACATTGCTGGGCCACAGGCAGGCACGCAACCAGCGCACGGCCTCGGTGTCGTTCACAGCCACCGGTGCCGGGTCGATGCCGAGCCGCTGCACGATCTGAAAGGCCGCAGGCGCTGGCCGGCGCGGGCCGACCAGGCGGCAGTCCAGCACCGGCACTTCGGGTCGCGCTTCAGCGCCTTGGAACTCGCCGCCGTAGTCGTAGCGGTAGTCGTCCACGCCAAGGTTCAAGCCCGCACTGCACCCCAGATCAAGCAGCGCCAGCCGGGGTTGGCCACTGCGCCGGGCGATGTCTTGCAGGGCCAGCCACAGCACGGCACAACGGCCGATTTCGTTGGTCTGGGTGGTGCGCGTGGCCATGCGCTCGCGCAGCGCGGCGCTGTGCTGGCCCACGAAATCGGTGAGGCAGGCGCCAAGCTCGGCATCAGCCACCCGCGTGCCACCCAGGCTGGCGTAGTAGGCGCGCAGCGGGTGGGCCACCCCAGTGAGCAGCAAGTCGTGAACCGCGGCCAGCCACAAGTTCGGCCGGCGCTGCTCGAAATCGGCATCGGCGAGCAATTCGAGCGAGGCGGGCTGCTCTGCCAGGAAGCGGCAGATGGCTTCGTACAGCGGCTCGTCAGCGCATTCGTGGTCGGCAAACCAACGGAAGAGCTTGGCCAGGCGGGGCAGGTCGGTGGGCATTGCAAGGCTCCAGGCGTTCAGTGCGCATGAGCTTAGCCCCGGGTTGCGGCCATCTTTGTCGGGTAGCCGACAATTGCAGCCCATGCGCGACGACATTGCATCCCTGCTGGCCGCCACCCTGCCCGAGCTCACACTGAACGACGCGCATTGGCGCGGCCTGCTGCCGCTGTGCCGGGTGCGGCGCCTGCCACAAGGCGGCGTGCTGCTCGCGCAAGGCCAGAAGACCCCCGCCTTGTTCGGCCTGCTGGCGGGCGAAATCGCGATCCGATTCAGCACGGTCGATGGCGATGTTTCAGTGGTCGAGCACGTGTCGCCCGGCCGGCTGTTCGGTCTGTCGTCGTTCGCCAGCGGCCGGCCTTCGACCTTCGAGGCGCTGGCCACGCGGCCGACGCGGGTGGTGGCCTTCGGGCCGGCCGCCTATGCCCATTTGATGGATGAAGTGCCCGGCTTTGCGCGTGCGCTGATGCGCGAGTTTGCACAACGCCACGACGGTGCACTGCGCATGCTCGAAGCCTCGCGCCACCGCAGCGCAATGGAGCGGCTGAGCCTCGCGCTGGAACAGCTGGTGCGCACCGGCCGCGCGGGCGCAGCCGACGGGCAAGGCTGGCGCTTCGTGCGCACCACGCAGGCCGAGCTGGCCGCGCTGGCCGGCCTGTCGCGCCAAACCGTCAACGTTTTGATCAGCCAACTGGCCACGCACCAGCGGCTGCGCCCAGCCTACGGCGGGCTGTGGGTGCCCGCCTGATACAGCGCCGCTACGGGCTCACCGTCAACGCCACCGGTGCGCTCATCTTCTCTTGGCCAAAGGTGTCGTGCGCCACGACCACGACCTGGAAAACACCGGCCTGGGGCAAGGCTGGCCCGGTGTATTTCAACTGAAGGTCGGGCGTCAGCGCTGACTCCCATATCAGCCCGAAACCATAGGCTTGGTGATAGCGAAGCTGCAGCTTGTAGGTGGTCCAGATGCCAGGGTTGTTGACGCGATCCCAAACGGCCGAGAACGGGCCGCTGCGGCTGATGGTGTCGGGCAGCAAGCGCAGATGGGCGGGCGCGGCCGGCGGCGCGGGCACGTCCATCACCGAGAGCGGGATGGGCTCGCTCATCGTCTGGCCGCCGAACACCGTGTCTTGTGAGACCACCACGACGTTGTAGACGCCGTTGTTCGCCAAGGCCGGGCCGGTGTAGGTGAGCGAGAGGTTGGCCGTGGCGGGCGACTCCCACAGCAGCCCGAAGCCATAGTTGAAGTGGTTGCGCAGCTGGATCTTGTAGGTGGTCCAGATGCCGGGGTTGACCACGCGGTCCCAGGCGACGGTGAACTTGCCGCTGCGCGTCATGGGGTTGGGGAGCACGCGGATGTTGGTGGCCGGCGGCGGCGCGGGCGGGTCGGCTTGCACGTTGAGCGAGACCGGCGCGCTGATGGTCTCCTGGCCGAAAGCGTCGCGGGCGACCACGACCAGCGCGTAAGTTCCAGTCTGCGGCAACACCGGGCCGTTGTAGGTGACCGAAAGATCGGCGGTCGTAGCCGACTCCCACAGCAGCTTGAAACCGTAGCTCTGGTGGGTGCGCAACTGCAGCTTGTATTGCGTCCAGACCTTGGGGTTGGGCACACGGTCCCAGGTGGCGGTGAAGCTGCCGTTGCGCAACATGGCGTTGGGCTGCACGCGCAAGTTGTTCACCGGCAAGGGCGGCGGGATCTGGTCTTGCACGCTGAGCGGCACCGGCTCACTCATGGTTTCCTGGCCGTAGATGTCGCGCGCGATGACCACCACGTCGTAGACACCACTTTGCGGCAGGCGCGGCCCGTCGTAGGTGAGGCTCAGGTTGGGGGTGGTGCCTGTCGATTGCCACACCAGCGCGAAGCCAAAGTCATGGTGGTTACGCAGCTGCAGTTTGTATTCGGTCCACACGCCAGGGTTGAACACGCGGTCCCAGCTGGCCACGAAGCCGCCTTCCTTGCCGATGAGCTGCGGAGCCAGGTGCAGGTTGGCCACCTTGGGCGGCGCCACCGGCAAGTCGGCCACGGTGAGCGGCACCGGGTCGCTCATGGTTTGCTGGCCGTACTGATCGACCGCTACCACCACCACATGGAACACCCCGATCTGCGGCAGCGTGGGCCCGCCATAAACCATCGACAGGTTGGAAGTAGTGGTGGGCGACTCCCACACCAGCCCGAAGCCATAGGCCTGGTGGTAGCGCACCTGAACCTTGTACTCCGTCCACACACCCGGGTTTTGCACCCGGTCCCAGCTCACGGTGAAGGGTGCGTTGCGCTTGATCTTGTCGGGCGAGAGCAGCACGTGCTGCGGCTTGGGCGGTGCGCTGGCTTCGCTCGGGATGTTGCCGTACAGGCCGCCGTACTTCCACATGTTCCACAGCGTGTCGGCGACGGTCTGGGCGATGACGTGCTCGCCACGCACATTGGGATGCGTCTGGTCGTAGGTGTCGGTTTGCCAGCTCCAGCGCTCAGCGACGTTGGCGATGTGGATACGCGACGAGGGCGTGTGCAGCTCGCTGGCCAGCGCGGCCAGCATGTCGTTGTAAGGCCGGGGCTCGCCGTGCGCTTCGAGCGGCCCGGTGGCGCCGGTTTGCACCAGCAGGAAGTTGACGTCGCTGCGAGCACGGCGCGCGTTCTGGATGAACTCGCGCATGTAGCCGGCCACGCGTGCCGAGTTGGCGGCAATGCTCTTGCTGCCATCCCAGAACCAGGTGAGGTCGTTGGTGCCGAGATCGACGATCACCAGGTCGGGCTGGTAGGTGCGCACGTAGCCTTCGATCGTGTCTTTCTCGAAGCCCAGCGGGCGGCCCCAGGTGGCGTCGTGGTCGTCGTCCCAGCCTTGCACCTTGTAGAGGCCGGGGTCGCGCACGTCGTCGGGCGTGTTGGGGTTCATCGGGCCCTTGAAGGGGCCGACGAAATCAAAAGGCGCCTGCTTCTTGCGCAAGTGCTCATGCAGGCGGTAGCGCCAGGTGTAGTCGCCACTCTTGCCATGGCTGATGGAGTCGCCCACGACCATGAGGCGCGGCGGCCCGGTGTGCGGTGGGTCGAGCAAGACATTGCGGTCCCCAGGCGGCGGGGGCGGTGGCGGGCCCACCGTGGTAACGCAGTTGCCCTGGCCCCAGGACGCCAGGGGCGAGTCCATGCCTTGCTGGGCGACGATGAAGACACAGGTGAGCCGTGCCTCGCCGTCGGTGATGAGGCCGGGGTGCAGCGTGCTGAACTGCGTGCCGTTGGCGGCTCGGCCGCTGCTCAGCCACGCTTGCACATTGCGCGCCTCCTGTGTCGCATTGCCCGCGGCCCACTGGCAGCTGCTGTAGTAGCCCAATTGCGGGTAGCAGCCTCGGACGTAGTCGTCGACGTGGGGGTTCTCAGGGCATACGGCCACGCCCAACACGGTCGTGGTGGCGGTGACGACCGCCGTTTCCGTCAACGAGAAAATCGGCAGCACGGAAAAGATGGTGTTGACGACGCAGGCCATCCCCTTGATGCCCTCGCCCAGCGTGACGGCGGCGTGCGCCTGAGGGCTCGCACCCCACAGGCTGCACAGCAGTGCCAAGGCTGCTGCAGCCCGGGGTGTCAGGGTTTGGGCGGCCCACATCACGCTGCAAGCGCCGCTTCGATGTCTTTGGCGATCGACTCAGGCGCATCGTTGGACGCATAGCGCTTGATCACCTGCCCATCTTTGCCCACGAGAAACTTGGTGAAGTTCCACTTGATGCCCTTGGTGCCCAGAATGCCCGGGGCTTCATGGGTGAGCCACTTCCACAGCGGGTGGGCCTCGGGGCCATTGACCTGCACCTTGCTCATCATGGGGAATTTCACGCCATAGTTGAGCTGACAAAACGAGGCAATCTCGCCATCACTGCCCGGGTCTTGTTCGCCAAACTCGTTGCTCGGGAAACCCACCACCACCAGCCCCTTGTCGGCGTAGGTTTCCCACAGCTTTTCGAGGCCTGCAAACTGCGGCGTGAAGCCACAGGCGCTGGCGGTGTTCACGATCAGCAGCACTTTGCCCTTTTGGGTGGACAAATGCGCCGGCTTGCCATCAATGGACGTGGCTTCGAAATCGTAAACACTGGCCATGTGAAAGCTCCTCGGGGTGTGAAATAAGTGGGAGCTCATCGTAGCGCCGCATGCCACCCCACGTGAGGAAGGGTTGACGCCGCTGCGCCAGCGATCGAACATCGCTCACCCCACTCACCGGAAGACACCAATGCCTGAGCGCATCCCCATGCGCTATACCGTTGCGCTGCAAGGCTTCAGTGACTTCGAGCGCAGCGCCCTGAACTCGTTTTTCCGCCTTGCGCAAGAGCGCGCACCAGCCTACGACCGAGCCGCAACCGCCGCCGAGAGCGACTTCATCATTGCCGACGCCGACCACCCAGTCGACGTGGCCGCGGTGCGCGACACGCGGCGCCTGCAAGACACCATCTTCATCGGCGCCCGAGCACCCGCCGGCGCCGTGGCCTGGCTGGCACGGCCCATCGAGCCGACCCGCATCGTGCGCGAGCTCGACCTGCTGCTGGAGCTGCGCCTGGCCAGCCTCGACGAGCCGCCCCAGGAACAAGACAGCGATTGGGTCAGCTCAGGCCCCAGCGACCTGATGGCCGCCGATGGCCGCCCCGCCAAAGACGTGCTGGTGGTTGACGACAGCCGCATCGCACTCAAGTTCTTGCAGACCCGCCTGCAAGGCCTGGGTTACCGCGTGCACTTGGCGCACGACGCCACGCAGGCGCTGGAGCGGCTGGCCACACAAGCCTTCTCGCTCGTGTTCCTCGACGTGACACTGGGCCCTGAAGGCAGCATGGACGGCCTCGCCGTGTGCCAGCACATCAAACGCCGACAAGTGCACCCCGGTGGCATCGCCCCCGCCGTGCTGATGGTGACCGGCCGCACCAGCGCGATGGACCGCGTGCGCGGCGACCTCGCCGGCTGCGACGCCTACCTCACCAAGCCGCTGATGGAAGCTGAGTTCATGGCGGCACTGGGCGTGCTCGACCCGGTGGCGGCCTGAAGGGGGCGTCCGCAAACTACCTGCGCCGCATCAGGTCAGGCCGGTGCATTTCATTGATCGCGCCGTCCATCTGGGCATAGCGCTCGGTGAGCTGGCGATACAGCTCTTCTTCTGCATCGTGATAGCGGCGTGCCACGGCGCTCTGTGCATTGAGATAGGCCGCAGATGCCGCCTGAATGGCGGCAGCGCCTGCCCCCGCGATCTGGCGCCGCGCTCGTGCATAGGCAGCGACAGTGGCGTCCCACAGGTCGGAGTAAAACTGGGCGACCGCGTTTGCCGTGGCTTTGGCAGTAGAGAGCCCTTGGTTCGCCCAGCCATAGACCCGCGAATCGCCCAAAATCTCTTCTTTGAAGACGTGGCGAAACCTCAAGTAGCCCCCCGTGAGCAGAATGAATTCCTGCTTCTGCGCAACGGGGCGAAAGCCGGCTCTTGAGTCGTGCACGTAGTCGGCAAACAACTCGGCGCACCCCGGCGGCGGCAGCGGCGCATCGACCGCAATCTCGACAAACTTTTTCTCGTAATCGGTCAAGGGTGCTTTGCCGGGTTCAATCACCAGGGTGCCCAGCAGCGGCGAGATCAAGCGAAAGCTGTCTTTGAGCCGCTCCTTTAAAAACCCGCCCACCGTCGCATTGGCCTGCCGACGCTCCAGCAACCAAAGAAGCTGCAGCCGGAACAACCTGTCGGCTTCGCCCAGATCGGTCTGGTCTTTCTTTGGGTCTAGCGTGAGTGTTGCGCGCTTGAAAAAATCACAAGCTGCAACGCCCCCACCCTCGCGCTCAAGACTGGAGCGCAAGCGCTTTCCCTCCATCGACTCTTGATTCGCCAGCGCTAGCTTGCGCGCTTCAAGCTCGGCAATCTGGCTTTGAACGCTTCTGGCCTTCGGGGCGTACTTCGCGTTGATTGCGGCAGCCGCGCGCTGGCCTTCGGCCGTGGGCAGCAAGGTTGTCGGGTTGACACTTACGCCGTCGCGCGACAGTGCCCACTGCTCGTTGACCCGGTGCTGCTCCAGCGATTGCTGTTCGGCTTTCAGCCGGGCAATCTCAGCGTCCAGCTTCTTCTCGTCTTGCGCCAAGGCTCGCTCGTGAGACTCTGCAAAATGCAATGAGGCACGCCAACGTATGTAGTGGCGAGCGTGACCCTCGGTGAAGGCGCGTATGTCACCGCCCTTCACGCCTTGGTGCGTGAGCCAGGTGTTGTAGGTTTTGATCAGGCGCTCATCGGTGGCAAATGATTTGGCAAGCTCAGGAATGGCCTTGATTTCCTGAATCGTCTTCATCGGCACGCCGCCTTTGATGGCAGCAAAGTGCATGTCGATCAGCGGTATTTGCGAGAGGTGAGGCGAGGCGCCCCACTCGGGCATGGCCTTGCCTTGCTCGCCGGGCCAGTAACCACCGCCCACATCAGAGTGCATGCCGGGGTAGCCCACATTGCCGCGCCCCACAGCGGCTTCCAGTGGGAAGAAGGCGCGCTGCTCGTGCAGCGCGATGAAGTGCGCACAGTCTTCCACCGCGGGGTGCACGGCTTGCGTGCCTTTGGCCCAGGCCATGTGGCCGTCGGTGAACGGTGTGACATCCCCCAAGCCCACCGACGCCACCGTGTCGAAGAGGCCCATGAAGCCTATGCGCAGGGGCACCCCCGCCAGGGTCATGCCGCCACCCTTGCGCTCGCAGATCTGGCTCAGCCAGTAAGCACAAGCGCGCGCCTGCGCTGCGCCGCGAGAGAAACCGAAGATGGAGACGTTGATTTGCAGAACCTTGCGCTGGTGTGCTTTGACCACCGAGGCAAGCCGCTCCTCGACTGCGGTGAGCCCCGCCCAGCGCAAGGTACCCTCCACCGAGATCGGGCCGGCAACGTCTCTGCTGATGGTGTTGACCAAGGCGCGCTGTTCGCCCGGGCTGAGCAGATTACTACCAAGCAGATACCGATTTACCGCATTAAAGATCGAGGTGATTCCCCAGTTGATGCGGTCAGCTCCCATGAAGCCAAAGCCCATGCCCCCCTTTTCATACTCCCACTTCGTCACGTCGCCGACTTCCTGGAAGGGAGTCCCAACGCCTGGCATGTAGTACGCAAACATACCGTTCTCTGGCTCGATAACGTGCGCATCGAAAAGCCGAGCGACATTGCTGTGCTTGTTGCGGGCGCGCTGAGTCTGGGCATAGCCCTCCTCCACCCATCGGTCGTTGTTGCCCGTGCCATCAAAGAACAGGCCTACATAGACCTGGCCTTGGCACTCAGATGACTTCGAGCGAACGCACTTCATTGCCTTGGCGCGTTGGGTCGCCTCTTTGGCGTTGAGCTTGCGTTCGCCGTTCAACGGAGCGGGGCGGCCTGTATAGATGATCGTCATTTCGCTTTCCTCAGAGGCGAGCCGCTGCAGCAGCTCAATACACCTTGTCGATCGGCACGCCGGGCTTCAGCTCAGCCTCTGGCCCCGTCAAGGGGTAGTCGCGGTGCCTCAATGTCATGCGCAAAGCGAAGACCTTGATCTCCCCACTTCGCAAGAAATGAACATTGAAGATGGCCAGCGTTTTCGGGTCGTACTCTGGAACCACCACATCACGCGAGTGCGCCTTTCCTTCATGGTCAGTCCAAGTCACCTTGACCTTCAATCCAGAGTACCAATGCGCTGGCAATTCAACGCAACAGATAAAGGAACCTCCTCCGGTGCCTGCAAAGATGTTGCCGCCCCATTCGCCGTTCACGTAGAAGGCGCTGATGTACTGATCCGTATGGTTGTAGCCCGTCAACTCAGCGCCAACCGTCTTGCCTGGTTTGGCGGGCCGCGACGCGGCAGTGGCCGTGGCGACAGAGCCGGCGCCTGTGTCTGGCGTGCACCCCACCATGGCAAACAAGGCGACCAGCACCACCAGAAGGTCACGCATTCCAACGCTCGTGCATCTTTGTTCTTTCACGTGCTCACTCACGCGGCAACGTCGCGATCGGAACCCCGGGCTTGAGTTCGGCTTCCTTTCCCTTGAGGGGGTAGTCGGGGTGCCACAGGCTCAAGCGATTCGCGAATACCTTGATCTCGCCGGTACGCAAGAAATGGACGTTGAAGCCACTGAGCGTCTTCGGGTCGTACTGGGGAACTGCCACTTCGCGAGAATGGGTCTTGCCTTCGTGGTCATCCCACGTCACCTTGACCTTCAAACCGGGATACCAAGGTACTGGCAATTGGACGCAGCAGACAAACTTGCCGCCGCCCGTACCTGCAAAGATGTTGCCGCCCCATTCACCATTCACGTAGAAGGCGCTGATGTACTGATCGGTATGGTTGTAGCCCGTCAACTCAGCGCCAACCGTCTTGCCTGGCTTCGCAGGTTGAGACGCCGTTGCAGACGTGCTCGAAGGCCCGGCGCCTGTGTCGGGCTTGCACCCCCACAAGGCACACGCGGCGACCCACATCACGATGAAATCACGCATTCAGTACCCTCTCTTCTGACGGCTTGGCCGCCTCATCCCACAACGGCGCACCCGAGTTTGATACCTCGTCAGGCAAGGCCTGAATGCCCTTGGCCAGCTCATCGAAGCTCAGCGGCGGGGCCGTCAGCAGACCTTTGAATTCTGGAGAGTCGATGCACGCGCCCGAGGTGTAAAGCGCCAGCAACACGTACTGCGCTTGTCGGTCGATGTCGTCAAACCCAGCGGCCATCGCCGCTTGCTGGTGCTTGGACACGAACTCGGTGAGCACGCGGCTGGGTACGCGTTGGGTCTCGTCGGGAATGATCTGACGCAGGTGCTTGATCAACACGTCTAGCTCGGTGGCGTCGACCAGCATGCCGTATTGGGTGTCGGTCAGCTTGATTGATGGCTCGCCAAACTGCGTGGCCGAGGGGAAGCTTGCTGCAGGTAACTCAACGGCGAGCACAGAGACCTCGCCGAAGCGATCCACGCAGGCCCAGTGGGAGGTGCGTGCCGCAAACGCCTGCGCCTGTTCGGGTGTCAAGCAGGCGAGCCATACCGGCAAGATTCTGGTGTCGTACCACCGCATCAGCATCGCCTGGCCTTCAGTCAGGCCCACCACGTGAAACTGGCGCAGGTGCTTCGCCACGTCTCGCGGCGTCGCATCTGTTTCAAACCACGTGAGGCAAGGCGCCGCATAGGCAAGCTTCTCGGCCCAATCGAACACGCGGTGGCGCACATCTGCATCAAGGCCGCCCACAGGAATCAACAAGGGCGCAATCTCTAGCAGGCTTTCTTCTGGCGTGCCGTCGAACAAGGAGAGGTAGGGCACCCCCAAGCGGCCCAGCATTTGATGGCTGTTCTCGGCGGGCGCCGTGTCAAGAATGAGCAGCAAAGAACGCTGCCGCGTTTGGGCGGCCTCGAAATCTTGCTGTAGGGCGTAGGCCACGTGCATCAGACCAGCACCCCCGGCGCGCCCTGCTTCATTGCATTGAGCAGGCAAGCCTTGCACGCAGCACGCGGCAATGTGGGCATGGCATGGCTTTCACGCTCCGGCCCCACCATGCTCTTGATCGCCGCATGCACGGTGATCTTCCCCGGGCACTGCACGGTGATGCCCGAGCCTTGAATCACGATCTGCGCCCCGCCCGATGTTTGCAACGTGATCTTCTTGGCCGAGGCCCATTCCACCGCACCCACGGCCGACTGAACGTTGATCAAGCCCTTGGCTGCCACCTGAGCTTGGCCGGCCTGCGCCTGCATCTGCACCGGCCCCTGGCCCGCGATCATCGTCAGCCCCGTGCCCTTGGCGCCGTCACCCGCTTGCACCGCTCCGGCCAAGATGCCGATGCTCTGCCCAGTGTTCACTCTGAGCTGGTTGCCGCCCGCGATGTGGATGTCTTGCCCAGCCTGCCAGCTGATGGCCTCGCCACTGGCGAACTGAATGTCCTGCCCCGCCACCACCGCGAGCCCGGCCTTGGCGGTGATCGCCACGATGGGGTCGGTGGTGTGCGGCAGCTTGCCGCTTGTCGCTTGCGTGCTCTTGTTGCCTGCGTCGTTGAGTGCCGCATCCATGCTTGCCTGGCTCACCATGCCGCTTGCCGTCTGGTGCAGCGCCTTCATCGGCGCGAGCTTGTCGCTCAGGTTGCTCTGGTTGGCCTTGATGGTGCCCAGTGCCGTCGCCAGCGCTGTGGTCTGGTGCGTGTGTGTGGCCTTGCTGAAGGTGTCGGCCAAGGTGAGAGCCTGCTTGAGCAAGGCCATGCCCGCCGCGTTGTCGCCGGCCGGGTCGGACGGGTTGGCGCCGTAACTGGTGATCAGCAGCCCCTGCGTGGCGCGAATGGCGCCATAGGCGTCGGTGCGCAACTCGAAACCCGTTCCTCTGAACGAGCCTCGCGTGTTGTCAGCTTGGTGCACGAGGTAACCGAGGCTCAATTGGGTCGCGTGTTGGGTCGTGGCGAGCTGCACTCTGAGTTGCCCGGGCGTGTCATCAAACACCAAACTGTTACTGCCCGCAGCGCCCATCTCTTTGCTTTTGACGCCGCTCATCGCCGCCGCGTTGTTCTGCGCGTTGGCCCCAGGTGTGGCAGGCCCTGGCGCGCCGCCGTGCCAGGCCGGGCTGTTGCCACCTGGGCCCGAGCCGATCAGGTTGCCTTGGCCGCTCGGGGTGTGGTCGCTGCTCTGGCTGAAGACGCGGGCGTCGCTGGCGTCACCCTGGCCCGGCTGCCCGCCCGGGGTGCGCACGAGGCCGCCTTCGCCCTTGCCGTTGTAGACGGAGCCCGTGCAGATGGGGCGGTCGATGTCGCCCTCGATGAAGTGCAGCAGCACTTCTTGCCCTATGCGTGGGATGAACTGATGCCCCATGCCCGGCCCAGCCCAGCGCTGTAACACGCGCACCCAGCAGCTGCTGCGGTTGTCTGTTCGTGGGTCAGCGTGAGGGCTGCTCTGCCAGTGGAATTGCACCTTGATGCGGCCCAGAGCGTCCATGTAGAGCTCGTCGGCGCCTTCTGCGCGGGTGTTGCCGGTCGGGCCGACGACGATGGCCGTTTGCATGCCCAGGGCGGTGGGCTTTCGAGCGTAGACCGGCCGCCAGGGAATGGTGCGGCGGCAGGCCTCGAAACGGTTGGCGTAGCCGGTTTCGGCAGCCTTGGCGGCCAACTCGGGGTCGTCGGCCAGCGATTGCAACAGCTCGGCCAGGGGGTCGGGCCCGGATTCATCAGCGAAGAAGTCGAAGCTCGCCGGTGCGTTGGCCATGGCATGGGCGATTCGATCACTCAGCTCTTTGGGCAGGTTGTTGATGCCCAGGGCATGCACGCTGTGCACGGTGAATTCGAGGCCGGCTTCGTCGTGTCCCAGCGCAAAGCCGCTCAGCGCATCGAGCGTGCTTTGCTTGAGGGTGAACCACTGGCCGGCGCGCAAGCTGCGCACTGAGCTTCTGGCGAGCCAGGTTTTGTTGCGGAACTCGTGGGCTTGCTGGCCGAGAGTGGCGAGGTGTTGAAGCTGTTCTGTCGTGCAGCTGCCTGTGTCGGCTGTGGCACCCGCCGATTGGTAGCTCTCCAGCCAGCCGGCCATGTCTTGTAAGGCCGGTGCGCCGAACGGGTGATGGGTGGGCACGTCTGCCGCCACCGCGCGCTTGGCCTGGTAGTCCCATTGCAGGACTGCGGTGCGCGCCGGGTTGAGGCGGCGCATGCCGCCGAAGCTTTGAATGGCGTCTTGCGCTTCGGTGGCGCCACTGCGCTGGAATTTGATGCCGGAGCCACCTACGGCGCTGTGCGATGTTTGGTTTTGGGGCCAGCGCTCACTGTCGGCGAATAAGACGATGCAGTGGCCTGCGGGGGCGTCGCCAGTCTCTTCGACGCGGTAGCCCAGGCCTTCGCTGGCCAGCAGGCGGCTCAGGAAGGCCAGGTCGGTTTCGCGGTACTGGGTGCAATAGGCGCGCACACCTGCATTCGGGCCTTGGGCAAGGAAGTCCTGGATGTCTTCTTTGCCGCTGTCGGACTCTTCGCCCCAGCGCCAGGCCGCATAGCCGCTGTAGGCCGCGTCGCTCAAGACAGAGTCGATGATTTCGGCCACGCTCTTGCCTTGCCAGACGCGGCTGTGGCTGCCAAAGCGGAGCATTTCCACCCAGGGCTTGAAGGTGACTTGCAGGCGCACGAAGCCGCCGTCGGACTCCAGATATTTGGCAGCGAAGATGATGCCGGTGTGTTTCTTGATGCTGCCGTCTGACAGCGCCGCGCTGAGCGTGATGCGCTTGCCCAGCAGGGCTTTGATCGCGATGTGCGCGTTCAGTGTGAGGGCGGTCAGCTGAACGGCAAAGGGCTCGCTGATGCTGTCGATGGAGATGAACTTCTCGACCAGCAGGTCGGCCACTGGGCCGTCACCTTCAATGTTGTAGAGCCTCTTGCTTTGCATCCAGCCGGCAAGCAGACCTTGCAGCTGTGACAACGGCGTGTTTGAAATGGCGTCGCTCAGCCGGTCGATCATGTTCGAAATTCCCTGAGGGCGCAGCGGTTTAACGCGCGCGTTTCTTTTGCGGTTCGAGGCAGATTTATTGTGTCAGTGTCATCTGCGCGAGAGGGCTCGGCACACATCTGTTACGCCCCCCTTCGGAGGGGTTGCCTGGGCCGACAAGCTCAGCCCGAACGAAGGTTGATGTCGCGAGTTTTAAAAAGCTCAATGGCTCTGCGCCGGGCGCTGCAAGGTCGACAGCAGGGCCGCCAGCAAGATCAGCCCGCCGCCCAGTGCCAGCCCGGTCGTCATCACCCCGCCGCCCAGCATCAGGGCCGAGACCGAAGCAAACAGCACCTCGGTCAACATGACCACCGATGAGACGTTGGCCGGCAGCCGCGCGGCACCGTACTGAAGCGCCGCGTTGCTGGCCAGGAAGCACACGCTCAGCACTGCCGCCAGCGGCAACCAGGTCATGCTGGGCGCAGGCGGCCAAGCCATCTGGCCGCGCAGCACGAGCACCGTGGCCAGGCCCCCTGCCACCAGCACCCCGCCTATGAACATGGCGAGCGCGCGGCTTTCTTCGGGCCGTTGGGCTTCGCGCCTCAACATCACGTTGTTGAGCGCAAACGAGAAGCCCCCGAGCACGCCCAACCAGTCGGGCAGCGATTGCGGCAGCGGCAGCCCTTGCCCGCCCTCCGGCCACAACACGATGCACGCACCAGCCAAGGCCAGCAGCACCCGTGCGGCGGCGATGGCGGTCAGCGCTTCTTTGAGCAGCACGCGGGCGAGGAACACCACCCACAGCGGCATCAGGTAGAACAGCAGCACGACGCGCACCACGTCGCCAATAGAAACTGCCCAATTGAAGGCGGCGTTGGTGCTGCCCGAGGCGAGCACCAGCACCCACAGCGCGGGCGTGCGCAGCACCTGGCCAAAGGCCCGCGGGCGCACCGCTGCAATCACCGCCACCGCCACCAGGTACACCAGCACCGTGGCCCACAGCGGGTGCAGGCCCTGCGACTGCAGCAGCCGAAACGGCCACCACGACACGCCCCACACAAAGGCATTGAGCATCAGCGCCAGCGCGGGCAGCAAGGGTCGGGATGTAGGCACGGGCGCGATTGTCGCTGCGTACGACAGCACTCCAGTTTTCTGCACTGGCACCCCAAGTTCGTTGGATTGCGCAGCGACCCCCAACCGCCTAAGGTCAGGCTCAGCACTCTTCGCCTCTACCGGAGCCGCGCATGAAGCCCTTGACCGTCTACACGCCTGACCAGGTCTCGTCGAGCGAGCCGCCCGATCTGAGCTTTGCGGCCTACCGCTTCCTGGCCGAAGGCGATTCGTGGTTCACGCTGAGCGGGCTGAACCCACTGCGCAACTCCAATCTGCTGTTTGCAATGCAGTTCGACCAGTTCGCCTGCGCGGTGAACTGCGCCACGCCCGGCGACACGCTGGCCCACATGGCGCAGATGAACAGCGACCCGGTGTTCGTGCAGCTGCTGTGCGGCCGCCGCGCTCTGGTGTGGGACGGCCTGTTGCTCTCCTGCGGCGGCAACGACCTGATCGACGCGCTGAAGGCCGTCGGCCCCAGCGTGCCGCGCGCGCAGCGCCTGCTGCTCGAAGCCGACGAGTGGGGGCCGGCAAGCGACGGCCCGGCGCGCTACCTCAGCCCCGAAGGCTGGCAGACCTTCGACACCTATCTGCAGGCCAACTTCGCGCACCTGCTGGCCCTGCGTGACGCGGGCCCATCAGCCGGTTGCCCGGCCTTCATGCACGGCTACGCCTGCCCCACGCCGCGCAAGGCCGGCGCCGGCCTGGGCCTCGGGCCGTGGTTGCTGCCCTCGCTGCAGGCGCACGGCATTCCGCCGGAAAACTGGCAAGCGCTTTCTGCCTTGCTGATGCGCAAGCTGGGCGCGAAGCTGGCAGCCATCGCGGCCGACGGCGAGCGCTTCCCCAACCTGCATTTCTTCGACACCTGCGAGATCGCCCTCGACGCGGCAACGCTCGATGCCGAAGGTGAAAGCGGCGACTGGGTGAATGAGATCCACCTCACACGCGGTGGTTACGCAAAGCTCACCGCGCCATGGGGCGTGGCAATCGAGCAGGTGATGCGCGGCTAGTGGCGGGGCCAGAAGCGCGGTTGAAAACCAGCCTCTCACACCACGCCGCACCACACCGAACGCTGCGCGCTCAGTGCTTGTCGCTGCGTGCCAGCGCCAGCAGGCGCTGCACTTCGTCGCGGTGGCGCACGCAGTTGGTGGCGTGCCAGCGGCGGATCAACCACATGGTGGCGGCAACCACCAGCCCGAAAATGGTGATGGCGCCGAAGGCCGAAAGGCCGAACTTCGTCATGCCGGTGTAGAACGCGCCCAGCGCCAGGATGCAGGCCTGCTCATTGAAGTTTTGCACGGCAATGGAGCGACCCGCGCCCATCAGGTTGTGGCCTCGGTGCTGCAGCAGCGCATTCATCGGCACCACCAGGTAGCCCCCGATGGCGCCCAGCACGATCAGAAAGGGCGCCGCCACCGCCACGTTCGTGATGGCGTTCATTGCGATCACCAGCAGGCCCATGACAATGCCCAGCGGAATGACATTGGTGGCCTGGTCGAGCCGCATGCGCATCGACGCCACCACCGCGCCCACCGCCGTGCCCAAGGCCACAACGCCCACCAGTGCCGAGGCTTGCGTGGTGCCGTAGCCCAGCGCCACGCTGGCCCAGGCCAGCACGATGTAGCGCAAGTTGCCCGACACGCCCCAGAACAAGGTGGTGGTGGCCAGCGAGATCTGGCCCAGCTTGTCATCCCACAGGCGTGCATTGCAGTTGGAGAAGTCACGCACCAGGGCCGTCACGCTGTGGGCAATGGGCTGCAAGGGCGCTTCGGTGCGCGGAATCTTCAGGTTGAACAGCGCCGCGATGATGTACAGCAAGATCATTGATGCAATGGCCGCCTCGGGCGGGGTGTCGACACCGGTGTCGATGAAAGGCATGTCGAACTGCAGCAGGTACTTCGAGATCGTGTGGCCCACCAGTTGGCCGCCCAGCAGCACGCCGAGGATGATCGAGCCGATGGTGAGCCCTTCGATCCAGCCGTTGGCCTTCACGAGCTGCGAGTTGGGCAAGAGCTCGGTCAAAATGCCGTACTTGGCCGGCGAGTAGGCCGCAGCCCCGAGGCCCACGATGGCGTACGACAACAAGGGGTGGGTGCCAAACAGCATCATCAGACAGCCCACCACCTTGATCAGGTTCGAGAAGAACATGACTTTGCCCTTGGGCACGGCGTCGGCAAAGGCGCCCACCAGCGGAGCGAGGATCACGTAGAACAGCGCGAACATGGGCACCAGGGCCGCTCGCTGCCACTCAGGCTGACCCGACGTCTTGAGCAGTTCGACCGCAGCAACGAACAACGCGTTATCAGCCAGCGAGCTGAAGAACTGCGCTGACATGATGGTGTAGAAACCTTTTTTCATTCGCCCGCGGGGGGATCCGTCGTTTCGCATGCCCCTGGGGACGGGCCTGCGGCGGCGTTTATAGCACGCAGGTTGGCGCCGGCGACCCCGCAAGTCGAAGGGTTCGAGGGTCACTACCTAGAGGTGAAAAGCGGCTTTGCCGGTGCGGCAAGCCGGCCTCGCCGGTGGCGCATACTGCGCCCATCACCATCACGCTGCGCACCTACACCGACATGCGTTTGAGCCAGTTTATCCAGCAAAACGTCGAGCCGATCTTGGTGGAATGGGTAGCCTTTGCGCGAACGATGGCGCCAGCGCAAACCATGTCGGTGGTCGCGATCAGAGACCATGCGCAGGCGATCCTGCTCGACATCGCGCACGACATGACCACGGCGCAAACTGAAGCAGAACGGCAAGACAAGTCCGAAGGGCTCGCCCCCGTCCCGCTCGAAAATACACCGGCTGCGGTGCACGGCGGGTTGCGCCAGAAGGTGGGCTTTGATCTGAACCAGCTTGGCGCAGAGTTCCGCGCCTTGCGCGCCACGGTGCTGCGCATGTGGATGGCCCGTATCACCACTGCCCCCACCACCCAAATGCTGGAAGAGGTAAACCGGTTCAACGAAGGTATCGACCAGGCGATGGCCGAATCGATCGCGAGCTACTCAGAGCGCATGGGCAACTCGCGAGACACCTTTCTGGCGATCCTCGGGCACGACCTGCGCAACCCCTTGGGGGCCTTGCGTGGATGCCTGCAAGTGCTCGAAACGGCAGACACCACCGCCGAGCGCAGGGCGCGTAGCCTGCACATCGCCAAGCGCAGCATCTCGTCCATCGACGAGATGATCCGTGACCTGCTCGAGTACACCCGCACACGGCTCGGCCGCGGCATCGAGGTGACGCCTCGCCGCGGTGATTTCGGGGCGCTGTGCTACGAAGCCTTTGAAGAAGTCCGCGCAACCCACCCCGCGTGCGACCTGAGATGG
This sequence comes from Rhizobacter sp., assembly GCF_046595475.1. Classification (GTDB taxonomy): domain Bacteria; phylum Pseudomonadota; class Gammaproteobacteria; order Burkholderiales; family Burkholderiaceae_C; genus Rhizobacter. The sequence continues at coordinate 22,581 of NZ_JBKJOQ010000010.1, read as the reverse complement.
CAGGTGTCTGGCAATGACCTGCACGCCGACTTCGATGCGCCGCGCATGCGGCAGGTACTTGGCAATCTGCTGAGAAATGCGGTTCAACACGGCAGCGTCGACTTGCCAGTCATGCTGCACGTGTCCGACGAAGGCGAACACGTCAGCGCGGTCATCGTCAACTACGGCAAGCCGATAGCGCCCGAGGCTTTGCAGGTGATCTTCGACCCGCTGGTCCAGCTGAGCCCGGAGGACGCCGAAAGCCCCGAACCGCCCAGCACCAGCCTGGGGCTCGGGCTGTACATCGCGCGCGAAATCATCAACGGCCACAACGGGTCGATCACCGTCACCTCGTCTGAGGCCGATGGCACCGCGTTCAGTTTGCAGCTGCCGCGCAACAGCGCCTAGGGCCGGTTCGCACCACGCATATCAGTGCTGGCTGCGTGCCAGGTGGAGCAGGTGCTTGACCTCATCGGCGTGCTTGCCGCAGTTGCGCAGGTGCCAGCCCCTGACGAACCACATCGCGCCGGCCACCAGCAGGCCGAAGATGGTGATCGCGCCAAACGCAGACAGCCCGAACCGGCTGAGCCCGGAGTAAAACGCGCCCAGCACCAGGATGCAAAACTGCTCGTTGAAGTTTTGAACGGCGATCGAGCGGCCCGCGCCCATCAGGTTGTGGCCGCGGTGCTGCAGCAGCGCATTCATCGGCACCACCATGTAGCCACCGAGCGCACCCAGCACCAACAGGAAGGGCGCGGCCACCCACACCTGGTCGATCACGTTCATCGCGATCACCAGCAGGCCCATCAAAATGCCCAGCGGTATGACACGCGGCGCCTGGTCGAGCCGCGTGGTGACCGAGGCCACCAGCGCGCCCACCGCCATGCCCACGGCGACCACGCCCACCAGCGCCGACGACTGGGTGATGTCGTAGCCCAGCGCCGCCGCAGCCCAGGCCAACACGATGTATTTGAGGTTGCCAGACACGCCCCAGATCAGCGTCGTGGTGGCCAATGAGATCTGGCCCAGCTTGTCGCCCCACAGTCGCGCATTGCAGCGGGTGAAGTCGCGCACCAGACCCTTTACGCCATGGGCCAATGGTTGCAGCGGCGCGTCGGTACGCGGAATGCCGAGGTTGAACAACGCGGCCAGTGCATAGAGCCCGATCAGCAAGGCCACGGCGGCTTCGGGCGCGGTGTTGATGCCGGTGGTGAGGTGCGGGATGTCGAAGCTCAGCAACTTGGTCGAGATCACGCGGCCCACGAGCTGCCCGCCAAGCAGGGTGCCCAGGATGATGGAGGCGATGGTCGAGCCTTCCATCCAGCCGTTGGCCTTGACGAGCTGCGAGGGCGGCAGCAGCTCGGTCAAGATGCCGTATTTCGCGGGCGAGTAGGCCGCAGCGCCCAGGCCCACCACCGCATAGGCGAGCAGCGGGTGGCTGCCGAACAGCATCATCAAGCAGCCCACCACCTTGATCATGTTCGACACGAACATCACCTGGCCCTTGGGCCGCGCGTCGGCAAAGGCACCCACCAGCGGCGCCAGCAGCACGTAGAAGAGCGCAAACATCGGGATCAGCGCGGCGCGTTGCCACTCGGCGCCACCCGATTGGCGAATCATCTCTATCGCAGCGACGAACAACGCGCTGTCGGCCAGCGAGCTGAAGAACTGCGCCGCCAGGATGGTGTAGAAACCTTTTTTCATTCACTCGCCACAGTGGCGTCGTTGCTGGGGCTGCGCCGTTATAGCACGCAAGAAAGACTATCCACGCCGCTGGCGGGCCTAGCACCGGGCCGCTCCGAAGCCGGCCCGCATCCCCTCGGGGGATCGGTCGGTGTACCCGTCGATCGAGGGGCTGTCATCCGGCAGAATCGGGCTCATGCCGCGCCCGATCGAAGCCCAAGTTCACCCCGACGCGCTTGCGCACAACCTCAAGTGCGCGCGTGACCACGCGCCCGACGCCAAGGTGTGGGCGGTGGTCAAGGCCAATGCCTACGGCCACGGCATCGAACGGGCCTATGCCGGCCTGCAGGGCGCCGATGGTTTTGCGCTGCTCGACCTGGCCGAAGCCGAGCGCGTGCGAGCGCTCGGCTGGCGCGGGCCCATCCTCTTGCTCGAAGGCTGCTTCGAAGCGCGTGACCTGGAGCGCTGCTCGCGTCTGAACCTCTGGCATGTGGTGCACCACGAGATGCAGATCGACTGGCTGGCCACGCACAAGACCACCTGGCCGCACCACGTGTACCTGAAGATGAACAGCGGCATGAACCGCCTGGGCTTCACGCCCTCTGCCTTCAGATCGGCCTGGCAGCGGCTGTCGGGTCTCACGCAAGTCGACCAGATCACGCTGATGACGCACTTGTCTGACGCCGATGGCGACCCCAAGGCTGCGCGCGGCATCGCGCACCAGCTGGAGGCTTTCAACGCGGCCACACACGACCTGCCCGGCGAGCGTTCCATCAGCAACAGCGCCGCCACGCTGCGCTACGCGCCCAAGCAGGCCCAAGTGCGCGGCGACTGGGTGCGCCCGGGCATCATGTTGTACGGCTCATCGCCTGACTTCCCACTGAACAGCAGTGCGCAGTGGAGCCTGCAGCCCACCATGACGCTGCGCTCGCGCCTGATCAGCACGCAGCTGCTGCAGGTGGGCGACACCGTGGGCTACGGCAGCAGCTACACCGCCGACCGCGCCATGCGCATCGGCATCGTGGCCTGTGGCTATGCCGATGGCTACCCGCGCTCGGCCAGTACCGGCACACCGGTGCTGGTCAACGGCGTCAGCACGAAGATGGTCGGCCGGGTGTCGATGGACATGATCACCGTCGACCTGAGCCCGGTGCCGTATGCGGTGGTGGGCACCGAGGTCACGTTGTGGGGCCGCGGGCCGCAGGGCACCGCGCTGCCCGTCGACGAGGTGGCGCGCGCGGCCGGCACGGTGGGCTACGAGCTGATGTGTGCCTTGGCGCCGCGGGTGCCGGTCGTCACCACCTCGTCATGAGCCTGCGCGAGCTCAACGCGCGCACGCGGCGGCGGCTGCGCTTTCATGGCTGGGTGCTGACGCTGTGGTGCCTGGCGGTCGGCGGCATCACCAACTGGTTGCTGTTGCGGCGGCTCGACGTGAGCACGCCTGCTGTGCGCTATGCGATGAGCGCAGTGGTGATGTATTCGGTGGGCCTGGTGTTTGGCGTGCGGGTGTGGCTGCGCCACTTCGCCGCATCGGCGCGCGACGAGGCCGAGCTGCGCGAGCCGGCCACAACAGCCGAACGCATCGCATTTGATCGCGAGCGCGAAGACCGGGGGAAAGTGGCCGGCAAGTCTTTCGACTGGGGCGACGTGCTTGGCACCGCGGCCGATCTCTTCAGCTTCGACGAAGCCGCACTCCTGCTGCTCATCCCAGCGCTGTTGCTGCTGCTTTTTGGTCTCTTGATGCTCACCGGCTTGTTGCCGGTGATGCTGGTCGATGGCCTCGCCGGCTTGCTCGCCGAAGTGGCGGTGCAGTTCGTCTTCGGTGCCTTGATTGCACGCCGCCTGCTGCGCCCGCGATCGCAAGACGACGCTTTCCTGCACATCGTTGGCAAAACCTGGATCGCCGGCCTGCTGCTGGTGCTGGTGAGCGCCGTGCTGGGCGGGTGCCTGCGCTACCTGCAGCCCAGCGCCGTGTCCATTGGTGACCTGTTTCGCTGACGACATGGCCGCCGAGATCAACCCCGACGAGGTGGAGTTCAACGCCATCCGCGCGCAAGGCGCGGGCGGGCAAAACGTCAACAAGGTGTCGAGCGCCGTGCACCTGCGCTTTGACATCCGCGCCTCGTCGCTGCCCGAGCCGGTGAAAGAGCGGCTGCTGGCCATGTCCGATCAACGCATCACGGCCGATGGCGTGGTGGTGATCAAGGCCCAGACCTCGCGCAGCCAAGACATGAACAAGCAAGACGCGCTGGCACGCCTGCAAGAGCTGGTGAACAGCGTGGCCACACCGCCGCGCGTGCGCAAGGCCACGCGGCCCACTTACGGCGCCAAGCAGCGTCGGCTGGCGGGCAAGAGCCAGCGCGGTGAGACCAAGGCCGGGCGCTCCAAGGTGCGCGGTGGCGAGTAATGTCCGATCCCCGCCGCCAGCACCCTGGAGCGCTCAGCCCTGATCGTCAACCGCCGAGCTGTTCGCCCAGCAGCTTCAAGCTTTGCAAGTCGCCGGCCGGCAGCTTGCCGGCACGCAACAAGGTTGCGCTGTGGACGCCGCGCAGGCGGAACAACAGCTCCTGCTCCACGGCTTCGATCTCGCCGGCGTCTTGTACGTCGAGCTCTTCTTCGCTCCACAGGCCGCTGGTGTTCCAGCCCTTGCGCAGGCGGCCCAACAGGTGCTGAGCCAGGCCCAGTGCATCCATCAAGGCCTGCGATTGGGCGGTGGATGCGAGCGCCACGATGCCCACATGTGCGGTCTGCAAGGCCGCGTCGAGCAGCGCAAGCCGCACCTTGATTTCGTCGCGGCTCACGCTGGTTTGCAGGGCCGGTTCGAGCCGGCTTGCATAAGAGATCGCGCCTACCCAACCCAGCTCGAACTCGCCCGGCACCACACGCAGCGCCACGCTGGCGCGCGCGAGCAACGGGCAATCACCGCGCAGCACACCGAGCACCGTCTCGGTGACGGCAAGCTGGCGCCCTTGCGGCGAGATCTGGTCGCGCTGCAGGCAATGCGGGTAGCCCGAACCATCCAAGCGCTCGTGGTGCTCGGCCACGGCGCGCGCTACCGCGGCCGGGTAGTCGGTGAGCTGCTGCAGCAGCATCTGGCCCACGTGCGGGTGCACCACCAGATGTTTGTAGCTCTGGAAGTCATGCATGTGCCCGGCATCGGCTTCACCGTGCTCGGGCGCGATGTACATCTCGCCCAGGTCGTGCAGCAGGCCGCTCAGCATGGCCAGCCGCAGGTCTTGCGCGCTGCCGCCATGCGCAATGGTGAGGGCGCCGTTCAAGGCCATCGCCTGCAGCGCATGGTCGAAGGTCTCGGGCCGCGAGGCTTGGCCCGCGGTGAGCAGCAGTTGCACCACCGGGTGCAGCGGCAGCTGCGGCGCCTCGCGCAGCAGCTTGGCGGCATGCGGTCGCAGCAGCGGCGCGAGCGGCGTGTCGCGCTCGATCAATCGCTCTAGCGCTTGCACCACCGAGTGCGCGGTCACGCCGTCTTCGGCGAGCAAACAGGATTCGAGCGGCTGGCGCAGCTGGCGGTCCAGCAGCTTGCGTTGCAGCGACTGCGAGACAGGTTGGTCACGCGCCCACAGCTTGGTGCCCGAGATGTCGAAGATGTCGCGCGACGCGATGATCGATTTGGTCTGGCTCGCCTCAAGAATGGTGGCCAACGCGTGCGGGTTGGCGGTCGTGAAGCTCTGGGGCTGGGTTTGCGTCGTCATGTGTGTCTCCAACGGGCCGTGACGCCTTGTTTTCGACACCTACCCACCGCACTCAAGGGCGGGGTTGTGACAACACGTTTCCGTCGCGGTGTCGGCGGGCCGAGCGCCGGGCCGCTCCCAAGCCGACCCGCATTCCCCCGCGGGATCGCCCGATGTACTCGTCGGGCGAGGAGCTCACATCACCCCCGCTTGAACATGGCGAGCAAACCACCGGCCGCCACGAACAAGCCGCCGAAGGTGCGGTTGAGGATGCGGATCTGGCGGGCTGAGGTGAGCAGGCGCAGCACCTTGGAGGCGAGCGCCGTGTAGCCCGCCATCACCACCAGGTCGGTGAAGCCCAGCGTGGCGGCGATCACCGTGTATTGCGGTGCGAGTGGGTGGGCCAGATTGAGAAACTGGGGCACCACAGCCAGCAGAAAAACGGTGCCCTTGGGGTTCACGGCGTTGACCATCCAGCCCCGCAGCACCAGCGTGCGCCGTTTCGTGGTGGCCGCGTTGCCCGTCTCGGCCACCATCGGCACGGCAGGCGCTCGCCACTGCTTGACGCCCAACCACACCAAGTAGGCGACGCCCAGCCACTTGACGATGGCAAAGCCGAGGCTCGACGTGGCGATCAGCGCGCCCAGACCGAGGCCGACCACGATCACCTGTGTCCAGATGCCCAGCACCAGGCCGAAGGTCATGAAGTAGCCACGCGCAAAGCCGTGGTTCAAGCCCGAGCTCATGGCGGCCACCGCGCCCGCGCCTGGCGAGATGCTGATGGCCCAGGAGGCGGCGAAGAAGGCGAGCCAGGTGGTGAATTCCATGATGTGTGCGTGCCGTTCTGCAAGGAATAAAAGAGTTGTCGCCAAGACGCAGAGGAGGAAGGGAAATAGCAAGAACGCAAAGAAAGATCTTCTTATTTCTTTGCGACCTTTGCGTCTTGCTTCGCGTCTTTGCGTCCAAAAGAAATGTGGCCCCGCTCCACCGCCTCTTCCGCCACGATCTGCCCCAGCCGGCGGATGTGCTCATCAAGCTTGGCTGACCACGGGTCGCCATAGTGGATGCGAAGGAAGTGGTCGAAACGCGAGCTGCAGCTGAAGGTGGCGCCCGGTGCGCAGCCTATGTGCTCGTGGCGCGCCCGCTCGAAGACCTTGCGCGAATCGACCTGCGGCGGCAGCTCGATCCACAGCATGAAGCCGCCTTGCGGAAGACTCAGCTTGCAGCCCGCGGGGAAATGCCGCGCCACCGCATCGGCCATCTGTTGCGCTTGCAGCTTGAGCGCTGCGCGCAGGCGGCGCATGTGGTGGTCGTAGCCACCGTCGCGTATGAACTCGGCCAGCACCTCTTGCGGCAGCATGCCCCCGGTGATGGAGGTGTGAAACTTGTGCGACTGCGCGGCCTTGAAGTGCCGGCCCGGCGCCATCCAGCCCACGCGGTAGCCGGGCGCCACCGTCTTGGTGAAGGCCGAGCAGAGGATCACGTCGTCTTGCGTGTCTAAGCTCTTGAGCACCGGCGGGCGCTCGTCGCCGAAATAGGTCTCGCCATAGATGTCGGTCTCTATCAGCGTGAAGCCGCGCTCGGCGCCCAGCGCTACCAGGCGGCGCTTGCTGGCCAGCGGCATCAGGCTGCCCAGCGGGTTGTTGAAGTTGGGGATGACCACGCAGGCCTTGATGACGCCCGGCGTCTGCGTGGCCAGGTCCAGCGCTTCGACCGAGATGCCCTCGCGCGGGTGGGTGGGGATCTCGATCGAGCGCATGCCCAGGCTGCGGATGATCTCCAGCAGCATCCAGTAGCAAGGCGACTCCACCGCGATGGTGTCGCCCGCCTGCGCGGCCGAGCGCAAGGCCAGCAGCACCGCCTCGGTGCCGCCATTGGTCAGGATGATCTCTTCAGGCCGCAGCCGCACGCCGCCGCTGACCGTGCGACGCGCAATCTCTTGCCGCAACGCCGCGCTGCCGTTGATCGCGTAGCGCGAGGCGTATTCCGGGTGCAGGCGGTTCAGCCGCGCGGTGAGGTGGCGCAGCTTGGCTTCGGGCAGCAGCGCGCGCGCCGGCATGGGGCAGAACGAGGGAGCGGCGAGCGGGTCGTCGTTGCCGTAAAGGAACTCGCGCGTCAGGTCGTCGGCCGTCACAAAGCCCGGGCGCTCCATGCGCGTGTCGATCTCGGGCTCGGGCAGCGGCTGGTGGCGCTGGGCGACGAAGTGGCCCGATTTCGGCCGCGCTTCGACCAGGGCCTGGTTCTCCAGCCAGCGGTAAGCCAGCGTGACCGTGGAAGCGCTCACCCCGTGTTGCTGGCACAGCTGGCGTACCGAGGGCAGGCGGTCGCCGGTGCGCAGGCTGCCACTCTGGATGGCCTGGGCCAGTTCGCCCGCGACGCGGTGGTACAGCGGAAAGCCGGCGTCGATGGGGGTGTTCATGCCATGGATTGTGGGCGCCGGAGGCTGGATGTGACAGGTACAGAAGTCGTCAGTTGTCACCAGCACAGAGCGCGGCACACACATCTGTGCTGGTGCAGATAAGCGGGTGCTGGATATGGCGGCAAAAGGGGCGGCGCGGAACACTGAACCCCCAGAAACAGACGCCCGCGGAGGCCATCATGGTTCGCTTCACACCCCCCGTCACGCTCAAGCTCAGCCAGGGCGAGGTGCTCGCTTGGGACCAGGCGGCGGTGCGCGTGCGCGTGGTGTCGGGGCGCATCTGGCTGACGCGGCGCAATGATCTGGTCGATCACTTCTTGCATCACGGCCAGTGCTTCGAGCTGCGGCGCAGCCAGGGCACGCTGATCGAGGCTGAGCAAGATGTGTGGCTGCGCTTCGAGCGCGACGGCAGCTGGTTCGGCACGCTCTTGCGCCGCGTGGGTCGCAGGCTCACCGGGCGAGCCACCCCGGCCGCTACAGTCGCCGGGTGAGCAAACCCAAATCTGTCTATACCTGCAATGAATGCGGCGGCACCAGCCCGAAATGGCTGGGCAAGTGCCCCCACTGCAACGCCTGGAACACGCTGATCGAGTCGGTGGCCGATGCGCCATCCAAGCACCGCTACCAGGCACTCGCCGCGGCGCAACCGGTCGCCACGCTGAGCGAGATCGAAGCCTCTGATGTCGACCGCCAACCCACCGGCCTTGACGAGCTCGACCGCGTGCTGGGCGGCGGCATCGTCGCCGGTGGCGTGGTGCTGATCGGCGGTGACCCTGGCATCGGCAAGTCGACGCTGCTGCTGCAGGCGCTCGACTCGCTGTCGCGCAACCTGCGCACGCTGTATGTGACGGGTGAAGAGTCGGGCGCACAGGTGGCGCTGCGCTCGCGCCGCCTCGGGCTGGACGGCTCGCAAGTGCGCGTGATCGCCGAGATTCAGTTGGAGAAGATCAGCGCCACCATCGAGGCCGAGCGGCCGGCGGTGTGCGTGATCGACTCCATCCAAACTGTCTACAGCGACCAGCTCACCTCAGCCCCTGGCTCGGTGGCGCAGGTGCGCGAGTGCGCGGCGCAGCTCACCCGCATTGCCAAGAGCAGCGGCACGGCCATCATCCTCGTGGGCCACGTGACGAAAGACGGCGCACTGGCGGGCCCGCGCGTGCTGGAGCACATCGTCGACACGGTGCTGTACTTCGAAGGCGACACGCACAGCAGCTTCCGCCTGGTGCGCGCGATCAAAAACCGCTTTGGCGCCGTCAACGAGATCGGCGTGTTTGCCATGACCGAAAAGGGCCTGAAAGGCGTGGCCAACCCGAGCGCTATTTTCTTGTCGACGCATGGTGACCCGGTGGCAGGCTCTTGCGTGCTGGTCACGCTGGAAGGCACGCGGCCGCTGCTGGTGGAAATACAGGCGTTGGTGGACAGCGGCGGCCCCAGCCCGCGCCGCCTGAGCGTGGGCCTGGACCGCGACCGCCTGGCCATGATGCTGGCCGTGATGCACCGCCACGCCGGCATTGTGTGCATGGACCAAGACGTGTTCGTCAACGCCGTGGGCGGCGTGCGCATCAGCGAGCCGGCGGCCGATCTGGCGGTGATGCTGGCCATCCAAAGCTCGCTGCGCGGCAAGCCACTGCCGCGCGGCTTCATCGCCTTTGGCGAAGTGGGCCTGGCCGGCGAAGTGCGGCCTGCGCCGCGCGGGCAAGAGCGCTTGAAAGAAGCCGCCAAGCTGGGCTTCAGTGTGGCCGTGGTGCCCAAGGCCAATGCGCCCAAGAAGCCCATCGAGGGGCTGACCATTCACGCCGTGGAGCGCATCGAACAAGCAATCGATCTGGCGCGCAGCCTGTGAAACGCGTGGGTGCTGCGAGCCTGGCGCTGCTGATCGCGGGGCTCGCGCTGTGGGGCTTGTGGACGCAGTTTGGCGGCACGTCGTGGGCCAGCGTGCGCGCCGCCGTGAGGGCGCAGCCAGCCTCTCATCTGTTCGGCGCTGCGAGCTTGACCGCCCTGAGCTTTCTGTGCCTCGCGGTGTACGACCTGCTGGGCGCCCGCGTGGTCGCCGGCAAGCGCATATCGACCGGCGTGGCGCTGACGGCGGGTGCCACCGCCAACGCCGTCTCGAACACCTTGGGCTTTCACGCACTGACCGGCAGCGTGGTGCGCGCGCGCATCTATCTGCGCCAGGGCCTCACGGGCGCCGAAGTGGCACGCATCGTGTCTTTGTCGTGGCTGGCCCTGGGCCTCGGCTTCCTGACCATGCTGGCCGGCGCCGAACTGATGCAAGGCTTGCACGCCGGGCGCTCTCTGCTCACGGGCCTGGGCGTTGCGTTGGCGTTGATCGGGCTCGTGTGCTGGCTGGCGGGTGGCCCCCGTCAGCTGAACTTGTTTTCATTTCACCAACCGCTGCCGTCGGCCCGCATCGCGCTGATGCTCATGGGCACGGGCGCCATTGAGAGCGCTGCTGCCATCGGCGCGCTGTATGTGCTCTTGCCCGCCGACCTCGCGCCACCGTTCACCTGGTTTGCCGTGGGGTGCATCGCCGCCGTGGCCTTGGGGCTGCTGGCGCATGCGCCCGGGGGCATCGGGGTTTTCGAAGCGGGCATCACGGCCCTGTTGTCAGGCGCGGGCCGCGCCGACCTTCTGGCGGCGCTGCTGCTGTACCGGTTGATCTACAACGTGGCGCCGTTCCTGCTGTCTGTGGTGGCGCTGGCATGGCTCTCTCGCCGTCAGCAGAGGGCTCAGTTGGACGGCGGGTAGCGGCTGATCAAGCGCTGTTGCTTCAGGTGATGGCGGGCGAGCGAGAACCACCCGACTGGCGCATGCCCACGGCGACGCATCTCGGCGCCAATGGCAAACAGGCGGCGCTGCTTGTCGAAAATGATTTGATAGGCCTGGGCGAGCGTCAAGCGTGGGTCCCATGCATGCACCGCTTCTGAGCCGGCGCCGTTGACTTCGATGACGGTGAAGCCTGTGCCCGCGCCCAGCGCTGCGAGGCTGGTGAATTTCACATCGAAGCGCCCCACATGAAAGTCTTTCATGTCGCGGGCAATGGCGTCTATCGCCTCGACCAGCGAGGGCGTGACGAACCCACTGCCGTTCTCATACACACCGCCCACGCGCGTCGATCCGACGATGGCGATGCGCGTCTCTTGCCCCGCGGGCGGCACGAGGGCAAGGTCACAGCAGGCCTCGCTCGCGCCATCACGGCCGAGGCGGCGTGCGCGGGGGTCGGCCGCAATAAGCTGCGCCAGCGTGTGCACGCCATCGCCCACCACCCGGGGGTAATGGCGCAGCAGCATGCCGATCACCTGGCCCACCGGGTTTGCGGGGTCGCGCATGTAGAAGATGCCTGCCTCACCCGGCTCGTCGATCCAACGCTGGATGACCACCCGCTCACCTCGCGGGAAGCTCGCGAAGTACTGGGCGAGCGCGGCGCTGTCGTCCACCCGGCGCACGCCGAAACCGCACCACCCGAGATCGGGCTTCACAACAATCGGGTAGGCCAAGCCGCAGGCAGACATCGCCGCTTCTGCCTCGACCAGGCTCGCGGCGCCGTCGCACACCACCGAGGTGGTGGTCGCCGTGGCGGCCAGCGCCCGCTGACCCATGATTTCCAGGTATTCCATCTTGCCTTCACCCACCATGCCGCCGGTGGTGATCTGCGGGTTGGCCGATGAAGGCAGCGTGACAGAACGATGGCGCAGTGACAGCCACACCCATTGCGCCACGATGGGCACGAGGTTGAGCCATTTGGGCAGCCGCTCCAGCGTACCCAGCCGTGCGCGAGCAGGCACTGCCGCAGCGCCGACTGCGCCGACCAAAGCGACTGGTGGAGAAAGGGTGCGCGGCATGGTCAGCTGCCGAAGATGCGCTTGCTGTAGCGATGCGGCAGATCGCCGATGCGCAACAGCATGGGAAAGTCGACCGTGTTGAATGACGCGTCGAACGCGGGCGGGCCTAGCAGCTTGGCGCCACAGCGCAGGTAGCCTCTGATCAACGCCGGCACGGGTGGGGGATGTGCGGCGCGGTCCCACGCCCGCAGGCGAAACGGCGTTCGCGGCTGCACAGGCTGCGCCAGGGGCACGAGGTGGTTCTGCTTCAGGTCGTGCCAAAGGAAGCAAGCAAGCTCGCCGCCATCGGCGTAGCTGACGCTTGCGCAGCCAATCAGGGTGTCCAGGCCCTGGTGGGCCATGTGGCCGCCCAGCTCTTGCCAAAGCGCCATCAACACAAGCCCGTTGCGCCACGCTGGTTCTACGCAGACGCGCCCCATCTCCAGCGCCCGAGGCAGCAGGTCGCAAACGGGTTGCAGATCGAATTCGCGGTCGGTGTAGCGGCTACCTGCCCGCTGCGCCGCGGCGGGCGTGAGCACACGACAGGTGGCAATCACCTCGCCGTGCCGCTCATGGCCCACGGCGCGCACCAGCAGGTGCTCGCAGAACGGGTCGAAGGGATCGGTGTCGTGACCCGCGAGTGCGCCTGGGGTCGGGTTCAAGCGAGCCCCCATCTCGGTCGCAAAGATGCGAAAGCGCAGGCGCTGCGCCTCGCGCACCTCTTCTGCGCTGGTGGCCCAACCCACTCGAAACGAGGCCGTAGGCGCCGCGCGGCGCCCGGCCCGTGCAGCTGTGCACATCGTGTCGGCCAGCACGGTCGGCGCAGCGGCAGAAGGCGATATCAGCTGCATGGCCGCTGCACGATTTCATAGTCGATCGGCTTGAACGCGCCGTTGTTCGACATCTCTGCCGAGCAGGCCGTGAGCCCGCACACCATGTCCATGTCGGCGCGCAGCTCTATGTAGTCGCCCGGCTTGGAAGTGGGTGGCTCGACGCTGACCCTGCCGTCTTCGCCCACCTTGACGTTCATGAAGATGTTGAAAGTGGTCGAAATCTGCTGGCGCTTCACGCCATGGCCTTCGAAGGCCTGGCACAGGTTTTCAAAGCAACTCGGGTGATGCCCTTTGCAGCCGTACAAGATCTCGAACATCTCCTGGCTGCAGGGGGTGAGCAAAAAGTCGTGGCGGCCCACGGTGTCGGCCACGATGGTGAACATGGGCCGGCTGTCGTTGGAATAGAGCACGTCGCCCGTCGACAAAAAAATCTTGCCTGCGTAGTCAATGCTGCGCCCGGACGACAGGCTGCAGGCCAGGTCGCCGTCTTTGAAGGCAAACAGGTCGGCCACCTGCTCACCGCAGGGGTCGTACACCCGCAGCAATTCGCCGCGGCGGATCTTGAACGAGGCGCCACTTTGCGGGGCAATCCTCGCGCCGCTCAGGATCGCTTCACCCATGGCGCGCTCCTGCCTGGAAGGGGCAGCGCCAGCCGGGCTCTGTCGCCCGCCCCGAGTACTGCCTGGCCTCGGATGCGTCGCCATGACGCGCGAGCACGGGGTTGATCTCGCCTTGCAGCGCGGTGTCGCGCTTGCGTATGACCTGCTGCAGGCCTTGGTATTTGCCGCTGGCGCGCAGGCTTTCAAACTGGTCGTGGAAGTTGAAGACCAGGCAGGGCATGGGCGCGCGGCGGGCGATGCGCGAGGCCACGGGGCTGAGCCCCACCACAAAAAACGCGCGGCCGGCGACGCTGAATGAAAACTCGGGCGACGCCGGGTCGGCGCTCACCGCGGCGTTCCAGGCGAACGCCTTGCGGTCATGGTCGTGCAGGCGCTGCAGGTGCCGCCACATCAGCCGCTCGAACTGGGCTTCGGAAGAAACGCCTTCGTCGAACATGGCAATGAAGCTCGCCGGCTGGTCCCCGGGCTCGGGAAACTCTTGGGAAAAGGCTGCCAAGTCGTCGCACAGGCGAGCCACGCCTTCTTCCTTGTCCAAACGGCCGTAGTACTGGAACCGGGCACGCTGGCAATGGACGGCAGAGCGCGCACCCACGCAGGGGAAGGCGGCGCTGTCCACATACGCCTTAAAGCGGCGCGTGAGCATGTCGAGCGAAGAGTCTGGCCTTGAGGCGGGCGGTGACACCATGGCGCAAAGCCTGAGACGGCGGTGGTTACTGGCAAGTCACGTTAAGCGCTAGGGCAAGCCGGCCCTGCCAGCAGGATGCGCCATTGCTTGTAGGACAAGCAGAACTGGTGGCCCGCCCCCTTGGAGGCGGGGCCTTGTGTGCCGATTGGCACATCTTGCCAACGGGGCTAAGCGCGGTAAGCGCGCAATGTTGGATAAGATTCATTATCATTCGCATCTCGCACACCGCAGATGCCCATGCCCTCACCCCGCTTGTCTGACCTGCCGAACGGCACTCAAGGCACTGTGCTGGCCGTCACAGCCCACTCGCCACAGGCCGACGCGCAGATGCTGCATCGCCTGGGCGAGCTGGGCTTCTTGCCCGGCGAACCGGTGCTGGTGCTGCGCCGCGGGCCGGGCGGGCGCGAGCCGCTGGCGGTGCAGATCGGCGAAACCTTGTTCGCTTTGCGTCAGATTGAAGCGCAGTGTGTCGAGGTGTCGGTGCCATGAGCGACCCCCTGGCTTTGCGGGTGGCCCTGGTCGGCAACCCGAACTGCGGCAAGACGGCGCTGTTCAACCTGCTCACCGGTGCGCGCCAGAAGGTCGCCAACTACGCCGGCGTGACGGTGGAGCGCAAGGTCGGCACTGTCACGCTCAAGAGTGGCCGCACGGTGTCAGTGATCGACCTGCCCGGCGCCTACAGCCTGACCCCGTCGACCCCTGATGAAATGGTGACGCGCGATGTGGTCTTGGGCCAGCGCGCCGACGAGCCGGCGCCCGACGCCATCGTGGCCGTGGTCGACGCGACCAACCTGCCGATGAACCTGCGCTTGGTGCTGGAGCTCAAGCGCCTGGGTCGGCCCATGCTGCTGTCGCTCAACATGGCCGACGTGGCCCGCACCAATGGCCTGAAGATCGACGTGCCCCGCCTCAGCACCGAGCTGGGCATGCCGGTGGTGGAGACGGTGGCGGTGCAACACCACGGGCACGCGGCCCTGTTGGCGCAGCTGGAGCTGCAGTCGTCATGGCCGGCCGCGCCCGTGGCCGCAGACACCGCCCCCAGCTCAGCCCAGCTGCAGCGCGAGGTGCGCCGCATCCTGGCGCTGGTGGCGCCCGGCGCCATGCAGTTCAAGCGCTTCAACCACAAGCTCGACGCCGCGGTGATGCACCCGGTGTGGGGCTTGATGATGTTGGCGGTGCTGCTGTTTCTCATCTTCCAGGCGGTGTTCTCCTGGGCCAACCTGCCCATGGACGCCATCAAGTACAGCGTGACCGCCAGTGGTGGGTGGGTCAACAGCCAGATGGCCGACGGCCCCTTGCGCAGCCTGCTGGTCGACGGCGTGATCGCCGGCGTAGGCGGCGTGATCGTCTTCCTGCCGCAGATCCTGATCCTCTTCTTCTTCATCCTGATCATGGAAGACTCGGGCTACCTGCCCCGCGCCGCCTTCCTGCTCGACAACGTAATGGGCAAGGTGGGCCTGTCGGGCCGAGCCTTCATCCCGCTGCTGTCGAGCTTTGCCTGCGCCATCCCCGGCATCATGGCCACGCGCACCATCCCCAACTGGCGCGACCGCCTGGCCACCATCATGGTGGCGCCACTGATGACGTGCTCGGCGCGTTTGCCGGTGTATGCCTTGCTCATCGGCGCCTTCGTGCCGGCACGCAAGGTGGGCATTTTCAACTTGCAGGGCATCACGCTCTTCGTGCTGTACGTGGCAGGCGTGGTGTCTGCCATGGCCGTGGCCTGGCTGCTCAAGCGGGTGTGGACCAAGTCGAGCTACCAGCCCCTGATGCTGGAGCTGCCGCCCTACCGCTGGCCCAATGCACGCAACCTGCTGCTCGGGCTGGCAGAGCGGGCGCGCATCTTTCTCACCCGCGTGGGCACCATCATCTTCTCGCTGACGGTGGTGCTGTGGTTTCTCTCCAGCTACCCGGGGCCACCCGACGGCGCCACCGGCCCTGCCATTCAATACAGCCTGGCCGGCCAGCTGGGCCAAGCCTTGCAGGTGGTCTTTGCGCCCATAGGCTTCAACTGGCAGATCTCGATCGCGCTGGTGCCCGGCTTGGCCGCGCGTGAAGTGGCGGTGGGCGCGCTCGGCACGGTGTACGCCATGTCGGCCACCACGGGTGAAGTGGCAGACGCGCTGTCGCCGGTGATTGCCGCCGGATGGTCACTGGCCACCGCCTTCTCGCTCATCGCCTGGTACGTGTTTGCACCGCAATGCCTGTCGACGCTGGCGGTGGTGAAGCGCGAAACCAACTCATGGCGCTACCCGCTGATCATGGCTGCGTACATGTTTGCGCTGGCCTACCTGGCCTCGTTCATCACCTACCGCACCACCTTGTGGCTGGGCTCATGATTCAAAACCTTGTCGTCGCCCTGATCGTGCTCGCGTGCAGCAGTTACGCGGTTTGGACGCTGATGCCTTCGGCGCTGCGGCGCGCCCTCGCCCAGCGCGCGCTGCACTGGCCCTGGCCTGATGCCTTGGCTGCACGTGTGCGCCGCGCCGCCAAGGCGCCCACCGGTTGCGGCTGTGATGGCTGCGACGCCGGCAGGCCCAAGCCGGCTGCGGGCGCTGCGCAGCCCATACGCATCCACCGCCAGCCCAAGCCATGAACCCGATCGTGGGGTGGGGCCTGGCAGTGGTGGCCGTGGCGGCGGGCTGGCGCGCCTACGGCTGGCAGGGCGTGGTGATGGCGGTGTCGGTGATCGTGTTCTGGCTGCTGCTGCAGTTCAGCCGCGCGCTGCGTGCCATGAAAAATGCCGCCCAGGCCCCCAAGGGCCACGTGGGCAGCGCCGTGATGATCAACGCGAAGCTGAAGACCGGCATGACACTGATGCAGGTGATCGCGCTGACTGAAAGCCTGGGCCACCAGATAAGCGAGCAGCCTGAGACCTGGGCCTGGGCCGATGACGGCCACAGCCGTGTGACGCTGGTGTTTGAGGGTGCCAAGCTGCAAAGCTGGCAGCTCACCCGACCCGAAACACCCGACACCTGACGCTGGCCCAAGGGCGTCTTCCCAAGTCCCTAAAATCGCGCTCTTGAACGAATTACAGGAGCCAGCCATGTCTATGGCCGATCGCGACGGGAAAATCTGGATGGATGGCGAGATGGTGGAGTGGCGCGACGCCAAGATCCATGTGCTTTCCCACACGCTGCACTACGGTTGTGGCGCTTTCGAAGGCGTGCGCGCCTACAACACGGCCAAGGGCACCGCGATCTTTCGGCTGCGCGAGCACACCGAGCGCCTGTTCAACAGCGCAAAGATTCTGCGCATGAAGATCCCCTTCACCCAGGAGCAAGTGATGGAAGCCCAGCGCGCCGTGGTGCGTGAAAACAAGCTGGAGAGCTGCTACCTGCGCCCGCTCACCTGGATAGGCTCCGAAAAACTCGGTGTCAGCCCCAAGGGCAACACCATCCACCTGATGGTGGCCGCCTGGTCGTGGGGTGCCTACCTGGGTGAAGAAGGCCTCAAGCGCGGCATCCGCGTGAAGACCAGCAGCTACACGCGCCACCACGTCAACATCACCATGACGCAGGCCAAGGCGGTGAGCAACTACACCAACTCCATCCTGGCCAACATGGAAGCCACCGAAGACGGCTACGACGAAGCGCTGCTGCTAGACGCTTCGGGCTTCGTGAGCGAAGGCGCGGGCGAGAACATCTTCGTCATCAAGGGCGGCGTGGTCTACACGCCCGACCTGTCGGCTGGTGCGCTCAACGGCATCACGCGCAACACCGTGTTTGCAATCTGCAAAGACCTGGGCCTGGAGCTGAAGGAAAAGCGCATCACGCGCGACGAGGTCTACATTTGCGACGAAGCCTTCTTCACTGGCACGGCCGCCGAAGTGACGCCCATACGCGAGCTCGACCGCATCGAGATCGGCCAGGGCTCGCGCGGGCCCCTCACCGAGAAGATCCAGAGCGCCTTCTTCGACATCGTGAATGGCCGCAACCCCAAGTACGCCGAATGGCTCACCGCTGTCTGACACCCCCATGAGCAACCAACCCCAAGCCGTGATCGAAGTGGCCGCCGCTGACTTGCAGGGCCCCGGTGTCATCGCCTGCCCCAACCCGAAAATGGCGCTGTGGAGCACCCACCCCAAGGTGTTCATCGACGTCGTGACCACGGGCAGCGGCAAGTGCCCATACTGCGGCACTGAGTACCGCCTCAAAGCCGGCGAAAAGGTCCACGGCGGGCACTGAACCCATGAAGAGCCTGGTCATCGCGCCGCAGTGGATAGGCGACGCGGTGATGTCGGAGCCCTTGCTGCGCGCGCTCGCTGCGCGCGGCGAGCAACTCGCAGTGGCTGCGCTGCCCTGGGTCGCACCGGTCTACCGCGCCATGCCGCAAGTCGAAGAGGTGATCGAGCTGCCCTTCGCACATGGCCGGCTCGACTGGTCAGCGCGGCGCCAAATGGCTGCCACCTTGCGTGGCCGATTCGACACCGCCTATGTGCTGCCCAACTCGCTGAAGGCGGCGCTGATTCCGTTCTTCGCGGGCATCCCGAAACGCGTGGGCTATCACGGCGAAGGCCGCTACCTGCTGCTGAACCAGCGCCTGCCCAACCCGGGCGGGCGGCCGCCGATGGTGGCGTTTTACCGCGCGCTGGCAGGTGCAGCGCCTGCGGCCGAGCAACCACAGCTGCAATTCGACGATGCGAGACTGCGGCAGGCCACCACCGCGGCTTCGCTCACGCCGGGTGGCTACTTTGCATTTGCGCCCGGTGCCGAGTACGGCCCGGCCAAGTGCTGGCCGGCGAGCCACTACGCCGAGCTGGCGCGCTCGCTGTACACAGCACACGGCTTGCCCATCGCGCTGCTGGGCTCCGGCAAGGAAGCCGCGCTGTGCGAAGAGATCGCCCAGGCCGCCCCTGGTGCCTGCCGTGTGCTCGCTGGCAAGACCTCGCTGATCGACGCCATGGCGCTCATCGCCGCTGCACGCGGTGTGGTCAGCAACGACTCGGGGCTGATGCATGTGGCGGCCGCCTTCGGCGTCCCGCAAGTGGCCGTGTTCGGCTCCACCAGCCCAGAGCACACGCCACCTCTGAACGACAAGGCACGTGTGCTGTGGCTGAAAGAAGAGCTGCAGCTCGACTGCACTCCCTGCTTCGACCGCGTGTGCCGCTTCGGCCACACCCGCTGCCTGACGGGCGTGTCGGCCACGCGCGTACAAACCGCGTTAGACAACACCTTGCAGCGTGGACATAGCCCCGTACAAGCTGACGAGCGAGGCGCTCACAGCACCAGCTTGCCCAAGTAGAGGATGGGGCCGGTGGGTGCGCCGGTGGGCGAGCCACCCGGTGGCTCCAGGGTGACGGCCAGTGCCGCGGTGTTGTCGAGCACGCGGCCTCGCTTGACCACGGTGGCCGACTTCTCCGAGATCACCCCCAGCGAGCGCGGCGCACCCTGCGCCGGCACCGCCCACAGCTCCAGCGCGCGATCGGCTTGCAGCGACACGGTGGAGAGCGGCTTGGTGACCATGGCGCGGCCATCGGCGCTGATGCTGGCCACGAATGAGGCGGGCACCACGCCGCCCTCTGGCGCAGTACCACCCGCGGGCGTCAGCACGACGATGATTGGTGGCTGCGAAGGCTGCGGGATGGCGAGCAGCACCGCAAGCGTCAGCGCGGCCATGGTGGCCACGCCCGAGATGGCCCGCCACACGGCCAGCTGCGACCACCACTTGGGGACAAGCTTGACCGCCTGATTGGGTGCGATGCGCGACTCAATGGCCTTCCACACCCGCGGCGGCGGTGGCACGGGAGCGATGCTGGCGGTCAGCGGCATGAGCCTCGCTTCCCACTCACGAACGGCGGTGCGCAGCCCCGCATGCGAGCGCATCAGCGACACAAGGCGGCGCCGCGCAGGCCCGCGCAGCGTGCCGGCCGTATAGGCGGCGGCCAGACGGTCAACGAGTTCGGGGCGGCTGTAGTCCATGGCTATTCAGATTGCATGTCGCGCACGACAGCGCCTTCGAGGCACGATTTGAGTGACAGCAAAGCACGCCGCACCCACGACTTCACCGTGCCCAACGGCTGGCGCATCTGCTCGGCCACTTCGGCATGGCTCAGCCCGTCATAGAAGGCCAGTGCCACGCTCTGGCGCTGTTGCGCCGTCAGACCCTGCATGCACTGCGTCAGCGCGCGCGCATCCGAGGCCTGGCTCAGGAGAGCCAGCGGTCCGGGTGCGTTGTCGGCCATGTCGTCGTACACGTCTCGTTCCTCGTCATCGTTAGCACTCATGAGTGCGGGCTGGGTTTGCGGCTCGGCCGCCTTGCGGCGCAGGCTGTCGATCGCGCGGTTGCGCGCAACGCTGGTGAGCCAGGTCAGCGGCTGGCTTTGCGCTGCATCGAAGCTTTGCGCGGCCCGCCAGACATTGACATACACCTCTTGCAGCACATCTTCAGCTTGCGCCCTGTCTCTGTTGATACGCAGCACGACGGCAAACAGATGCGAGCTGCTCAGCTCGTACAAGCGGGCAAAAGCCACACGGTCCCCCAAGCCTGCACGCCCCAGCAGGCGCGACAGCTCTCGGCTGCGCTCGCTCCAATCTTGCAGATCAACGGCCATGGCGGGGTGGGGGTGTGATGGAAATCACGCTGCGGCATTCTAGGTGGCAAGAACGTGCAGCAAGGGGATGGCGGGAAGGTCAGCTCGGGCATGAGACTTCTTACAACACAGCCCCTCCGTACAATTCCACCCATGCCTTCTGCCGTGTCTCCTCAGCGCGAATTCGTGCTCACACTTTCTTGCCGCGACGCCAAGGGCATCGTCTTCGCGGTCGCTGGGCTGCTGTACCAGGCGGGCTGCAACATCCTCGATTCACAGCAGTTCGGTGACCTGCCCGACGAAACCGGCGTGCACAGTACCGGCCTCTTCTTCATGCGGGTGCACTTCGAGGCGCCGCCGCATTTGGCCAGCACCGACACCCTGACCAACCTCTTCACCAGCGTGCGCGAGCAGTTCGGCATGCAGGCGCAGTTCAACCACCGCCTGCGCAAACCTCGGCTGCTGCTGATGGTGAGCCAGCACGGCCACTGCCTGAACGACTTGCTTTACCGCTGGCACTCGGGCCAGCTGAACGTAGACATACCGGCCATCGTGTCCAACCACCCGACCTTCGCCGACCTGGCGTCGCGCTACGGCATTCCCTTCCACCACCTGCCCCTGCCGGTGGGTGCCAGCGCCAGCGCCAAGCGAGCACAAGAAGAGCAGGTCGAGGCCTTGGTCAACGAGCACCAGATCGACCTCGTGGTGCTGGCCCGCTACATGCAGATCTTGAGCCCAGCCTTCTGCGGCTTCCTGAAGGGCCGCGCGATCAACATCCACCACAGCTTCCTGCCCAGCTTCAAAGGCGCCAAGCCCTACTACCAGGCCCACGACCGCGGCGTAAAGCTGATCGGCGCCACCGCCCACTACGTGACGGCCGAGCTCGACGAGGGCCCGATCATCGAGCAAGACGTGGCGCGTGTAGACCACTCGCTCAGTGCCGAAGGCTTCACCGCCGCCGGCCGCGATGTGGAGTGCATGGTGCTGGCTCGCGCCGTGCGCTGGCATGTGGAGCACCGCGTGCTGCTCAACGGCCAGAAGACCGTCATCTTCCTCTGACGCCCTGCCCATGGCCCGGCCCAAACCCCCTGACATCGCTCTCATGGCGTCATCCGACGACACCGAGGCGCAGTTCTACGAAGCGCTGCAGCGCGGCGACATCGAGAAGCTCATGGCCGTGTGGTCGGACGACGACGACATCAGCTGCGTGCACCCCAACGGCCCGCGCGTGGTGGGCTCAGCGGCCATACGCGCTACCTTCGACGCCATGTTTTCCAACGGTGTGATCGACGCCCACCCCGAGCGCGTGCGCCGCGTCGTCACCCACGCCTGCGCGGTGCACAGCGTGGTTGAGCGCATCCAGGTGCTGACCGACGAAGGCCCGCAGCTGGCGTATGTGCTGGCAACCAACGTTTACATCAAAACTACGCTGGGCTGGCGCCTCGTGGCGCACCACGCCAGCCCCGGTTCGGCACAAGAGTTACCAGAGGTGGGCGAGACGCCTTCCGTATTGCACTAGACGACATGCAGAACTACCGCGCCCCCCGCTGGCTCCTGGGCCATGGCCCGGTCGGCGGCAACCTGCAAACCATTTGGCCGGCGCTCTTTGCGCGCAGCCACCAAGGCCCGGCTCCCGTGTATCGGCGCGAGCGTTGGACCACACCCGACCAAGACTTCATCGACGTCGACTTCAGCGTGGCGCATTCCGACGACACCATCAGCCGCCCCTTGCTGGTGCTGTTCCATGGCCTCGAAGGCTCGTCCGCCAGCCACTACGCCCGCGCCTTTGCCAACTGGGCGCGCGAGAACGGCTGGCGCTATGCCGTGCCGCACTTTCGCGGCTGCTCGGGCGAGCTCAACCTGGCACCGCGCGCTTACCACTCGGGCGACCATGAAGAGATCGGCTGGGTGCTCGAGCGCATGCGCGAGAAACACCACGGCCCCATCGTCGCGGTGGGTGTGTCGCTCGGCGGCAATGCGCTGCTGCGCTGGGCCGAAGAAGCGGGCGCCAGCGCGTCGCGCACCGTCAGCGCATTGGCCGCCGTCAGTTCGCCGATCGACCTGGCCGCGGGTGGCCACGCCATCGGCCGCGGCTTGAACCGGCAGCTCTACACGCGCATGTTCCTGCGCTCGATGAAGCCGCGTGCGCTGGCCAAGCTGGCGCAGCATCCGGGCCTGTTCGACCGCCAGACGCTGCTGGCCGCGCGCGACCTGTACGCCTTCGACAACGTCTTCACCGCGCCGCTGCACGGTTTCAGGAACACCGACGACTATTACGCACGCGCCTCGGCCAGGCCGCATCTGCATCGCATCCGCATCC
>NZ_JBKJOQ010000115.1:0-61734 GCF_046595475.1 Rhizobacter sp. | reverse complement strand
TTGCGGGTCGGGCAGAACTCGCTACGCGGCCTGCGGCCGCTGCGCTCTAACAGCTGCCCGAAGTCAGAGGTTGATGCGCGCTGCGCGCGCCCCGCAAAGCCCTGTGCTGCTCAGCTCGTCCGAAGGGGGAGACAAAACACCAGACACGCCTCGCTGCGCATCGGCTCGGCTTGCCGTCATTCCCTCGAAAGCGGGAATCCACCACGTCCGATGCTGCGTTCCCGCTCTCATGGGAATAACGACGGGCTCAAGTTTCAGGCCCGCATGCCGAAAGAGCTGGCGAGGGGCCTGCCATGAACACCATCACCTCCATCGCCATTTCAGGAATGAACGCCGCCACCACACGGCTGGGCGTTTCTGCACACAACGTCGCCAACGCGGTGACGCCGGCGTTTCGACGCCAGCAGGTGTTGCAGCAGACGCAAGCAGGCGGTGGCGTGAGCACCAGCGTGACGCATGTCGAGGCCACCGGCAGCGACCTCGCCGCCGACGCGGTGGACCAGATGACGGCGCTCTACAGCTTCAAGGCCAACCTGCGCGCGGTGCAGGTCGAGCACGAGATGCTGGGCTCGCTGCTCGACCTGAGGGCCTGAGCTTCTTCTTTGAGTTTGACCTTCGCGTTCTCTGAGCCTTGACGGTAAGAGGGCCGCGATACCATGCCGGCCTCCCGGTTGGCGTGCCACTTGCGATCAGTCGGGTTCCCATCACCATCCACTGATCGCCCCATGGCCTCCAGCCTGCTTGCCCTGCTCGACGACATCACCACTGTGCTCGATGACGTGGCCCTGCTCACCAAAGTTGCCGCCAAGAAGACCACCGGCGTGCTGGGCGACGACCTTGCGCTGAACGCGCAACAGGTGTCGGGCGTGAGCGCCGAGCGCGAGTTGCCGGTGGTGTGGGCGGTGGCCAAGGGCTCGGCGATGAACAAGGCCATCTTGGTGCCGGCGGCACTGGCGATCAGTGCCTTGGCGCCCTGGGCCGTCACGCCACTGCTGATGGTCGGTGGCCTGTTCCTCTGCTTTGAGGGCTTCGAGAAGCTGGCCCACAAACTGATGCACAGCCGCGACGCAGACGGCGCCCACCGCGCCGAGCTGGCCGAGGCGCTGGCCAACCCGCAGGTCGACCTGGTGGCTTTCGAGAAAGACAAGATCAAGGGCGCCATTCGCACCGACTTCATTCTCTCGGCCGAGATCATCGCCATCACGCTGGGCACGGTGGCCACGGCCGCGTTTCTCACGCAGCTCGTGGTGCTGGTGGGCATTGCCATCTTGATGACCATCGGCGTGTACGGCGTGGTGGCTGGCATCGTGAAGCTCGACGACCTGGGTCTGTACCTCAGCCGCAAGCCGGGTTGGCGTGCGCCGGTCGGCCGCGCCATCCTGAGGGCGGCGCCTTACCTGATGAAGGGTCTGACCATCGCAGGCACGGCCGCCATGTTCCTGGTGGGCGGTGGCATCCTCACGCACGGCTTGCCGGCCTTGCACCACGCCATCGAAGGCGTGGCGCAGCGTGTGGGGGGCTTTGCTGGTGCGCTGGTGCCGACTCTGCTCGACGCGCTGGCGGGCGTCGTGGCGGGCGCGCTCACCCTGGTGGCGGTGACGCTGGCACAGAAGGTGTGGGGGCTGCGCAAGAAGGGTTAAGGCTTGGCGGGCTCCGGCTCGTCGAAACCGATGCGCGTGCGCTGGCCCCCAGCGGCCCACTCGCTGTAGACCCACTCGCCATCGACCTGTGCCAGGCCTTCGGGTGCTTCGGCCTCTTGCACCGCCACGCCTTGCAGCGCCTGGCGCATGAAGTCAATCCAGACCGGCAGCGACAGGCCGCCGCCTGACTCGCGCGCCCCCAGGCTGTGCGGGTTGTCGTAGCCCATCCACACCACCGCCGCCACGCTGGGCTGGAAGCCGGCAAACCAGGCGTCGACCGCGTCGTTGGTGGTGCCCGTTTTGCCGTACAGGTCAGAGCGCTTCAGCTGCGCCTGCGCGCGGGCAGCGGTGCCGCTGCGGGTGACCTCTTGCAGCAGGCTGTTGGTCAGGTACACATTGCGCGCCGGCACGACCCGATCGGCCTCGGTGAGGGCTTGTGCCGGCGTGGCTTCGAAGAGCGTCTGGCCTTGCGCGTTGCTGATGCGCTCGATCATCACCGGCTTTACACCGTAGCCGCCATTGGCCAGCACGGCATACGCGCTGGCCAGCTGCAAGGGCGTGGTGGCGCCTGAGCCTAGCGCGAGCGTGAGGTCGTCGGGCTGTTTGTCGGCCTCGAAGCCGAAGCGTGCCGCCCATAGCCGCGCGGCGTCGGGGCCCAGCAGTTGCACGAGACGTATGGTCACCAGGTTCTTCGAGCGCGCCAGTGCCTCGCGCAGGGTGAGCGCGCCGTCGTACTGGTCGTCTGAATTCTTCGGGTCCCACTCGGGAGGGCTGCCGTCGGCGTTGGCCGGCAGGGGCGCGTCGTTGACGAGCGTGCCCGGCATCACACCTTGCTCGAGTGCAGCCGAGTACAGAAAGGGCTTGAAGCTCGACCCTGGCTGGCGCCACGCTTGGGTCACGTGGTTGAACTGGTTGCGGCCGAAATCGAAGCCCCCCACCAGTGCGCGCACGCGGCCACCGCGCGGGTCTAGCGCCACCATCGCGCCTTGCACTTCGGGCCATTGGGTGATGGTCCAGCGGTTGCCTTCGAGCAGCAGACGTATCACCGAGCCGCGGCGTATGCGCAGCGCCGCTTTTGCGCGCCGCGAGAGCGCTGATTGCGCCGGCCGCAGGCCTTCGCCGGTGATGCGCACCACCTCGCCAGTGGCCAGCGTGGCGATCACCTCGCGCGGGTCTGCCTCGTTGACAAGCGCCACGCGCAGGTCGTCGTCATCAGGGTGGTCGACCAGCAGCTGGGCTGCGGCGGGGTCGTCGGCCGACACGCCTTCGGGCAAGTCTTCATCGTCTTCGGGGCCGCGGTAGGGCTGGCGGCGCTCGTAGTCGAGCATGCCCCTGCGCAGCGCGCGGTAGGCCGCCTGCTGGTCGGCGGCGCGCAGCGAGGTGGTGACCTTCAGGCCCAGGCTATAGGCCACTTCGCCGTACTGGGCGTAAACCGTGCGGCGCACCGCCTCGGCCACGTACTCGGCGTGCACGATGTTTTCGCTGCGGCGCAGCACCCGCAAGGGCTCGGCCCTGGCGATCTCGTATTGCTTCTGCGTGATGACTTGTGTGGCGCGCATGCGCTCCAGTACCAGCAGCTGGCGCTTGCGTGCGCGCTCGACGCTGGTGGTGGGGTTGGCGTAGCGCGGGTTCTGCGGCAGGCCGGCAAGCATGGCGCTCTCGGCGACCGAGAGCAGCGTGAGCGGCTTGCCGAAATACGACTGTGCTGCCGCTTCGAAGCCATAGGCGCGCTGGCCGAGGTAGATCTGGTTCATGTACAGCTCAAGGATCTGGTCCTTGCTGAGCCGGCGCTCAATCTTGAGGGCGAGCAGGGCCTCGCGCAGCTTGCGCGCGTACGACTTCTTCTTCGACAGGTAGAAGGTGCGCGCCACCTGCTGGGTGATGGTCGAGCCACCCTGGCTGCGCGAGTGCCACAGGTTGGCCACCGCCGCGCGCAGCGTGCCCTTCAGGCTCACCCCGGGGTGGGTGCGAAAACCGGTGTCTTCGATGGCGATCACCGCGTCTTGAATCAGCTTGGGCGTGTGCGCGATGGGCAGGTAGTAGCGGCGCTCGGCGCCAAACTCGCCGATCTCAACGCCCTCGCGTGTGAACACCCGCAGCGGCTGGCGCGGTTTGTATTCGACCAGCATGTCGAGTTCGGGCAGTTGCTGGTACAGCACGGTCAGCGTCACGCCCACTGCGATGGCGCTGATGAGTGCCAGGCCAGCCAGCGCCAGCAGGATTTGTCTCGGAGTGGGTCGCAACATCGTGGGCATACGCAGAGCGGCCATTATCGTGAGGACACATCCGCTAACCTTGCGGGCTCAAACCCAAACCGAGGGGCTTTTTTGTTCCGCTTTTTCGAGCAGCTGTTCCATCCGTTTCCGCAGGCCCAGCCTGCGCAGCCGCCCAGGGCATTCCTCGCCTTCTTGTGGGCGGGCACGCAGGGCTTGCGGCCGTATTTGTTCGGCATGACGGCGTTCTCGGCCGCCATCGGCGCGTTCGAGGCGCTGTTGTTCGCCATGATGGGCCACATCGTCGACTGGCTGGCCGAAGTGGCGCCCTCGCAGCTGTGGGCGCAGGAGCGCACCTCTTTGCTGCTGTTGATAGGCGTGCTGGTGCTGAGCGTTGGTCTGGTGGGCGCGCAAACGGCGCTCAAGCACCTCACGCTGGGCGGCAACTTCACCATGGTGCTGCGCTGGAACTTCCACCGCCTGATGCTCAACCAGAGCATGAGCTTCTACCAAGACGAGTTCGCCGGCCGCGTGGCCGCCAAGGTGATGCAAACCGCGCTGGCGGTGCGCGATGCCTGGTTCATCGTGGGCGACCTGGCGGTGTTCGTGGTGATCTATTTCGTCACGCTGCTGGCCTTGCTGGGCGGCTTCGCGTTGTGGATGCTCCTGCCCGTGGTCGTGTGGGTGGCGCTCTACGGCGCGGCCCTCTACTACTTTGTGCCGCGTCTCGGGCGCGTGGCGCAAGCGCAGGCCGATGCCCGCTCGCTGATGACGGGCCGCATCACCGACGCCTACACCAACATCGCCACCGTCAAGCTCTTCTCGCATGCGGGCCGCGAGGCCGGCTACGCGCGCTCGGCGATGGAAGAGTTTCTCGTCACGGTGAAGATCCAGATGCGGCTCGTCACCGCCTTCGAGATCGTGAACCACGCGCTGTCGGTGGTGCTGATCGTGAGCACCACCGGCGCCGCGCTGTGGCTGTGGACGCAAGGCCAGGTGGGCGTAGGTGCCGTAGCTGCGGCGACCGCCATGTCTCTGCGGCTCAATGGGATCTCGCACTGGATGATGTGGGAGATGACCACGCTCTTCGAGCACATCGGCACCGTGCAAGACGGCATCACCACCTTGTCGCGACCGCAGACCGTGCTCGACAAGCCCGATGCGAGTGCCCTGGTCGTCACCAAGGGCGAAGTACAGTTTGACCAGGTGAGCTTTGCCTACGGCGCCACCGGCCCCGACGCGCGGCAGGTGATCGACCAGCTCTCGCTGCACATACGGCAGGGCGAAAAGATCGGCCTGGTGGGCCGCTCGGGCGCCGGCAAGTCGACCATCGTGAACCTGCTGCTGCGCTTCTACGACGTGGGCCAGGGCCGGGTGCTGATCGACGGGCAAGACATTGCCCAGGTCACGCAAGACAGCCTGCGCGCGCAGATCGGCATGGTCACGCAAGACACCTCGCTCTTGCACCGCTCGGTGCGCGACAACATCCTCTACGGTCGACCTGATGCCAGTGAAGCCGAAATGCTGGCCTCGGCGCGGCGCGCCGAAGCGCACGAGTTCATCCAGACCCTGGCGGATGCCAAGGAGCGTAAAGGCTACGACGCCCACGTGGGCGAGCGTGGTGTGAAGCTCTCGGGCGGGCAGCGGCAGCGCATTGCCATCGCGCGGGTGATGCTCAAAGACGCGCCCATCTTGCTGCTCGACGAAGCAACCAGCGCGCTTGACTCGGAAGTCGAAGCCGCCATCCAGGCCAGCCTGTACCGGCTGATGGAAGGCAAGACCGTGGTGGCCATCGCCCACCGCCTGAGCACCATCGCCGCGATGGACCGGCTGGTGGTGCTCGACAAGGGCCGCATCGTCGAAGAAGGCGACCACCGCAGCCTGCTCGCCCAAGGCGGGCTGTATGCGCGCCTTTGGGCACACCAGAGCGGTGGCTTCCTCGGCGAAGAGACCGATGACGACGACGCCACGCCCGCACCCGTGTTGAGCCAGCCTTCGGCGCTTGTCTCGTAGGAGGGCGTTTGCTCCGCGCGAAACTCGAAGGCTGGCACCGCCTGGGGCGGCCGTTTCGCTCGCTGCTGGCGAGCGACGCGCTGATGATCCTGTCGATGATGGTCGGCTACGTGGCCGTGCCCTGGTGGATCGTGCATGAAGGCGGCGCGCGCGACCTGGCGCTCTACGCTTCGCTGCTGGCCACGGTGTCGTTCTTTGCGCTGCCGCTGCTGTCGCCGCTGGGCGACCGCGTTTCCAAGCGGGTGCTGATCACCGCGGGTTTGGCGGCCATGCTGGTCGAGAGCCTGGTGCTGGCCACGCTTGCGCACCGCGGCGTCTACCGCATCGAGTGGATCATCTTGCTGGGGGTGATCCAGCAGCTGGCGATGTCGGTGGTGACGCCGGTCTCGCTCAGCATGGCGGCCGAGTTGTTGCCCTCTGAGCGCTTGAGCGAAGGCCTGGACTACCAGCGCACCGCGCAGGCCCTGGGGCGGCTGTTCGGGCCGGTGATCGGGGGCGCGTTGCTGGCGCTTGCCGGCACAGCCAACGCGCTGTCGGTGAATGCGGGGCTGCTGCTGCTCGCCTGCTTGCTGGCCTCGCGCATTGCGCTGCCTGCGCGAGCGCATGGGTCGCGCTCACTCGCCAGCTGGGTGGCCGATCTGCGCGCCGGCTTGGCCGCCAAATGGAAGATCCCGACCGAGCGGGGCTGGACCTTCGTTTCGTTTCTGGTGATGGTCTTCTTCGGCCCCGGCATCGGCATGCTGGTGCCGTTGAAAGTGCAGTCTCTTTCCTTGTCGGGCGCGTGGCTGGGCGCCTGCGAGGCCGGGCTCTCGGTGGGCATGCTGGTGGGCTCGCTCGGCGGCTCGGGCTGGGTGGCCGACAAGGTGGGGCGCTTTCGGGCGAGCTTCGGCGCCATCTTGTGCGAAGGGCTGATGCTGGCGCTGCTGGGCTTCACCCATCAACCGTGGCTGATGGTGGCCGCGCTGACCGTGATCGGGGGCTGCGTGATGACGGTTCAAACCGTTGGCCACACGCAGCGCATGTTGGCGATCCCGCAAGACTTTCGGGCCCGCATGATCTCGGTGAACATGATGGTGATGCAAGTGGCCGCGGTGCTGGGGCCAGGGCTGGCTGGCGTGGGCCTGGCCCGCCTGCATGTCGACCAGCTGTACATGGCGTTTGGCGCGGGGCTGTT
The DNA here is from genome assembly GCF_046595475.1 of Rhizobacter sp. Lineage (GTDB taxonomy): Bacteria > Pseudomonadota > Gammaproteobacteria > Burkholderiales > Burkholderiaceae_C > Rhizobacter. Next base: position 54,694 of record NZ_JBKJOQ010000115.1, on the reverse strand, counting down.
TCTCGTGGGGCTGGGCTACCAACGCGTGCCGGGCTACAGGCGCTTTCTTGAGCTGCCGCACAACGAAGCGGCCGGCTTCTATGGCCGCGAGCACCCTGACTTGTTCAAGCCAGGGGCTTAGGGGCTAGGGGCCGGGTGCGCTGATTCAGCGCTTGGGCGCGATGTCGAGCAGCTCGACTTCGAATTGCAGGGTGGCGTTGGGTGGGATCAATCCGCCGCCCGCCCCGCGCTCGCCATAGGCGATAGACGACGGGCAGGTGAGCTTTGCTTTGCCGCCAACCTTCATCTTCTGCACGCCTTCGGTCCAGCACTTGATCACGCCGTTGAGCGGGAACGAGATCGGCTCGCCGCGCTTGTACGAGCTGTCGAATTCCTTGCCGTCAAGGAAGGTGCCACGGTAATGCACTTTCACCGTGTCGGTGGCGCTGGGGCTTGCGCCTTTGCCGTCTTTCAGCGAGCGGTAGACCAAGCCGCTGGGCGTGACCACGGCGCCGGCTTCCTTGGCAGCCGAGGCCGCGGCGTCGGCTTGTGCTTGCGCCAGCGGCAGGGCCAGGGCGGTGAGGGATGCCAGCGCGATGGCGCAGACCACGTTTGTTTTCAAGAGCGTCTCCGATGAAGTGAAGGAAAAACCGGCCGATCCTAGAACAAGCCCGGCTCGTTGCCGAATTGAGCCCGCTCGATGAGCAAAATGCGCAGCTTGGTCGACACCCCGCCGCCGGCCGAGAAGCCACCCGAGCGGCCACCCGCGGCCAGCACGCGGTGGCAGGGCACGATGATGGCAAAAGGGTTGGCGCCCAGCGCCTGGCCCACCGCACGCGATACATTCATGTCACCCATTTCAGTGGCGATCTCGCCGTAGGTGCGCGTCTGGCCCGCCAGGATCTCGCGCGAGATGTCGTACACGCGGCGGTGAAACGCGGGGGTGTCGCTGAAGTCGAGCGCCACGTCGCGCAGGTCGGCGGCTTCGCCTTGCAGCAGCGCCACGATGCGGGCCATGGCATCTTGCACGGCGGGTGGCGGCGTGCCCTGCAGCATGACGGAGCCTTGGCGGAACATGCGGCGCAGCGTGCCTGCGTCGGTGTGCTCGGGCAGCTGAAAAGCCGTGATGCCGCGTGGGCCCCAGGCGATGCCGCAGCGGCCGATGGGGGTGTCGAACAGCGCGCAAGCGGTGGTTTCAGGCATGTTTTTCGACCAGGCGGACCACGGTCTTCCAGGCGCGCGTGCTGGCGGGTTGGCCCAGCAGCTTCTCCAGAAATGCATTGGGGCTGCCTGGCGAGCCGCCAAGCTTGCGGCTCACGCTCAAGGCTTCACCGTCGGTGAACATCAAGACCTCTACATCGCCACGCTTCGATTCGAGCGGCAAAGCCGGCAAACACCTGTTATCGGTTTGCAGGAAGGTGATGCAACGCTCGTACACGCTGTCGGGGTCTACGCACGAGAAAGGGCCTGCCTCCACCAGCTCGCCCAAATAGTCGAGCGTGCGCAGAAAAGCCGGCTCGACGAGGCCGCAGCTCTTGTGCATGCGTTGGCTGGCGCCGGCAAGCACCTTGTGCGCCCGGGCGGCTGAGCCAGCCTCGAACACCAGGGTGCCGTTGGTGAGAAAGGAGCTTGCCGACGCGGCGCCGGCCTCCATGAACGCCACTTCGAACTGCGCCTTGCTGGGGCTCTTGGGCCGACCCAAGTTGAGGTTGCGGAAGAAGGCGGCGTATTTCACAGGTCGAAAGAATACCGACAATGCGCGACCTGCACTGCACTTCACCATGACGCTCCTGCTCGCTCCGATGGAAGGCCTGCTCGACTACACCTTGCGCGACATCCTCACGCGCGTGGGGGGCATCGACCGTTGCGTTTCCGAGTTCATCCGCGTCACCGGTACCTTGCTTCCCGACCGCGCCTTCCTGCGCGTGGTGCCTGAGCTGCGCAACGGTGGGCGCACGCCCGCGGGTGTGCCGGTGCGGGCGCAGCTGATGGGCTCCGACCCGGTGTGCCTGGCAGAAAACGCGGCCAAACTGGCGGCACTCGGCCCTGCCGGCATAGACCTCAACTTCGGCTGCCCGGCCAAGGTGGTGAACCGCCACGGGGGAGGTGCTGCGCTGCTGGTCGACCCGCCGCTGTTGCACGCCATCATGTCAGCCGTGCGCCGCGCGGTGCCCGCCGGCATGCCGGTGTCGGCCAAGATGCGGTTGGGCTTCAACGACGCCTCGTTGGCGCTCGAATGCGCGCAGGCGTTGCACCGCGGCGGCGCCGAAGAGCTGGTGGTGCATGCGCGGACGCGAGCCGACGGCTACCGCCCGCCGGCCTACTGGGACCGCATTCAGCAGATACGCGAGGCGCTGCCCATCCCCGTCATCGCCAATGGCGAAATCTGGAATGCCGACGACGCGCGCCGCTGCCGTGAAGCGTCGGGTTGCCACATGCTGATGCTTGGCCGCGGCATGGTGAGCGACCCGGGGTTGGCCCTTGCGATTGCCGCGCCGGGGCGCGTGGTGTCGTGGCCAGAGCTGTTGCCCTTGATGCAAGACTTCTGGCAACTCGTGGGCGAGCATGTGGTGCCGCGCCACTGCCCGGGCCGCCTGAAGCAGTGGCTCAACTACCTGCGCCGCCGCCACCCCGAGGCCGAGATCGCCTATGCGGCACTGCGCACCGTCAACGACCCGCGCGAAATGGAACTGCGCCTGCAAGGCATGACGGGTTGCGGGTCAGCCGCGATGGCTGTCGCCCGCTAGAAGCTCAAGCTTCTTCTTGAGACGCGCCAAGCCTATCGCTGCGCGTTTGTCCATCACGAGCTGTGCCAGGGGAAGCAGCAGCCACTTCAACCAAACGCCCCGGCCGCGGCTGAGCATGCGCAACCTGATCTGGCAGGAGGCGGGCCCTGTGCTCCTAAAGTTGATCTCCATCCTGGGAAGCAATGGTGCAAAGGCTCCCTCGGTGACGAACCGCTGGTTGAGTTCGGACTCCACGACGGTAAGCATGATGCTGCGTTCGCCGCGCAGAGGCGTGGCGACGGTTTCCAGGTATTTCTTCCCCGGTCGAGCGTGCTCGAAATCATTTGCAGAGTGGATGACCCGCACCGCGGGAAACCATTCACCAAAACGCTCCATGTTTGACACGTAGGCGAAAGCAGTTTCGATGGAGCAGCCGATGTCTGCGGTGCGCTCAGTGATCAGGTGCAATTTGATATTCCTCGGAAGATTTACACGTGTAAACTACCACGCAAGTTGACGCGTGTAAAGTGCCGTTTCCATGGCCAACGAAGACACCCTCCCCGATGTGCGAAACCGGATCCTGGAGGCCGCCTGGCGGCTGATCGAGGAGCGACAGGACGCCTCGGTGTCGCTGGCCGACATTGCCAAAGAGGCCGGCCTTTCGCGGCAGACGCTCTATGTGAACTTCGGCAACCGGGTGGGCTTGCTGCTGGCCATGGTGGAGCACCGCGACGCCACGTCACCCGAGCTTGCGCGCATGAGGAAGGCGCGGCCCGAACAAGCCGTCGACGAGGTGCTCGAAGCCGTGGTGCGTGCGTGGTTCAAGTACGTGCCGGTGATCTTCACCGTGGCGCATGCGCTGACTGCCGCTGCGGCCACCGATGCCGATGCCCACCAAGCCTGGGAAAGCCGCATGCAGATCTTGCGCAGCGGATTGCTGTCGCTGATGAAGCGGCTGCACTCAGAAGGCCGGCTGGCCAAAGGCTGGACGCCCGAGACCGCCAGTGACTGGTGCTATCACCTCGTTCACATCGACACCTGGCAGCACCTGGTGGTCGAGCGCAAGTGGAAGGCCGGCGATGCGGTTCAGGCCACGGTCAACACGCTCAAGGCGGTGCTGCTAAGCCCCTGAGCGGGCACAACGATAGAAGTGGGTCATTCCGGCTCGATCTTTGCGTCTTTCACCACTTTGCCCCAGCGTGGCGCTTCGGCCTTGATGAGGGCGGCGAACTCTTCCGGTGTGCCGCCCACCACGTCGTTGCCCTGGTCGAGGATGGTCTTGCGCAGGGCCGGGTCTTGCAGTGCTTTGTTGCCCACGCTGTTGAGCAGCTTCACGATGTCGGCCGGCAAGCCCTTGGGGCCGACGATGCCTTGCCAGTTCAACACCTCCACGGCTGGGAAACCCCCTTCGGCCATGGTGGGCAGGTCGGGGTAGAGCGGCGAGCGTGCCTTGCTGGTGATAGCGATGCCGCGCAGGCGCCCGCTCTTGAGCGAAGGTGCGGCGGCGTACATCTGCTCGAACATCATGTCGACCTGGCCACCCATCAGGTCGGTGGCGCCAGCGGCACCGCTTTTGTACGGTGAATGGATCATGTCGATGCCCGCCGCATGCTCGAACAGCGCGCCGCTCAGATGATGGGTGCCCCCGATGCCGCCCGAGGCGTAGCTGAGCTTGCCCGGCGAGGCCTTGGCGGCGGACACGATGTCTTGCACTGTCTTGTAGGGCGACTCACTGCGCACCATCAGCACCAGCGGGCCGCGCTCGATGAGCATGATGGGCACGATGTCGTTGAAGGGGTCGAAGTTGAGCTTCTTGAAGAGCGCGTGGTTGACGGCTAGGGGCGCGAAGTTGCCCATGCCAATGGTGTAGCCGTCGGGCTTGGCTCGTGCGATGGCGTCGGTGCCGATGTTGCCGCCGGCGCCCGCCTTGTTGTCGATGATGATGGTCTGGCCCAGCAGCGTTTGCATCACGCGCGCCACCTGGCGCGAGCGGTTGTCTGCATTGCCACCCGCCGCGTAGGGGCAGATCCAGGTGATGAGCTTGCTGGGGTATTTGTCTTGCGCAATGGCAAGGCGCGGCAGCAGCGCGGCAGCGCCGGCCGATTGCAGAAGTGTGCGGCGTTTCATGCTTGTCTCCTCACAGGTGAAGGCCGAGGATAGGCCGGCAGGCCGCTGCGCCGCCAGTCAGGGAAAGCACGGCTACAGCAGCGCTCGGTGCGGCTTTATCGGGCTCAATGATGGGCAGCGCCTGCCGCTTGCAAGCGCTCGCGCAGCGCATCAATTGGCATAAAGCCCTGGCCCACCAGGTGCAGGTGGTCGCCGTGCTCGGCGATCAGCGCCGGGAAGCCGCGTATGCCCCAGCTTTGCGACTGTGAAAAGTCGGCCAGCGTGGCGTCACGCATTTCTTGCGAAGCGAAGGCCTGGGCGAAATCGGCCCGTGGGATGCCCATCGATTCGGCCACGTCGGCCAGCACCTCGGGCTGCACCACGTTCTTGCCTTCTGCATAGAACGCGTGCTGCACCGCCTTGAGGTAGCGCCACACCAGCTTTGGCCAGAGCATGCGCACCGTGACGGTGGCGCGGCTGGCGGGCTCGGTGTCGTAGATGAAGCCGGGAATGTGCAGCGCGGTGTTGGGTGCTTGGGCAAACGGCTGGCCGCTGGCCTCGGCCACGTGGTGCCAATGACCCGCAAGCTCGTCGGCGCGCGCTGGCGCCATGGCGTCGGTGGTGAAAGGGCGCAGGCCGCCCATCACCAGCGCCAGCTGCAAAGGTGCCGCGCTGCCGGGTTGCGCGAGCAGCTCGTCCAGTGGCTTGGCAAAGCCGTAGCACCAGGAGCACATGGGGTCGGCGACGTAGATGAGGTTCATGGGGCGAGATGCTACCCAGCTTCGATAGGCTTTGTCGGCGCCAGGTGTTCCCGGCGGCCCTGTTCCGTTTCTGCTGTCATGGCGGCGTCAGACGCGGGCGCGGCCTTGCAGTAACCTGCGGGCTTCCCATCCCCAGGAGGCCCCCTGTGAAGACCTTCCAGATCGAGCTGCAAAAAGTCAAGTCCATGGCCAACCGCAACGGGCTGGTCGAAGCCCGCATCGACGCACTGGTTTTGCCCACCAACGCCCGCGGCGACGACACCCCCAGCACCACGCTGAGCTTCAGCGAAGAAACGGCCCGTGTGCTGATGCTGCTGCTCAAGCAGCAACTGGCCGAGGTGGATGGGCGCAAGGCGCGCAGCCAGCGCTGACCCTCAATCAAGACGCGACAAGAAGCGACCGGGGGAGACACCATGAATGCTTTGCTGAGCGGCGTGACCGTGCTTGATTTTTCCGAGTACATCGCCGGGCCCTACTGCGGTTTTCTGCTCGCCGACCTGGGCGCGCGCGTGATCAAGATCGAGCCACCCGACGGGGCCGAAGAGCGCCGCATGGGCAGCGTCAAGCGCTACCAGGGCAACACCCGCATGTCGCTCGCGATGAACCGCGGCAAGGAAAGTCTGAGCGTCGACCTGCAGCAGCCTGCCGGCCGCGACATCATTTACAAGCTGGTGGAGCAGGCCGACGTGGTGGTGCAAAACTTCGTGCCCGGCGCTGCCGAGAAGCTGGGCATTGACTACGAGACGCTCTCTCGAATCAACAAGCGCATCGTTTTTCTGTCTAGCACCGCCTTTGGCGAGGTGGGGCCGTACCGCAAGCGCAAGGGCTTCGACATCATTGCCCACGCAGCGTCGGGTGTGATGTCGAACTACGCCGACGAAGACGGCGCGCCCCGCGGGCCGGGTGGCATTCCGTACATTGACATCGGCACCGGCATGCTCAATGCGCTGGGCATCGTGAGCGCGCTCTACCACCGCAATGCCTCTGGAGAAGGCCAGAAGATCGAGACCTCGCTCTTCAGCACCGGCATGGCGCTGCAATCCATCGGCACGCTGCACGTTGATTCGCTAGATGCGCAGCAGCACGAAGAAGAAAAGCAGATCTTGAAGACCGCCCATGGCGAGGGCAAGAAGCACACGCAGATCATCGACCAGTTCGCCGAGATGCGGCTGCGCAAGGAGCTGCCCGACACGGCCCGCGCGATTGAGGTGCCTGACTGCCTGCACCGCCCGACCGACCGCCAGACCAACCCCTACTACCGCGTGTATTCGACGGGCGATGGCTACATCAGCATCGCGGCACTCAACCGCAAGCTGCGCGACAAGTTTTGCGCGGCCATCGGCGTGGTCGATGAAGACTCACATGTGGAAGCGGGTGATGTGTCCGACGAGGTCTACTTCAAGCAGAAGCTGATGATGAAGACCATTGAGCAGAGCCTGAAGCAGCACGGCAACGACCACTGGATGCAGGTGCTTGAGGCGGCAGGCGTGCCGTGTGGCCCCGTCCACTACCGCTCCGACCTCTACACCGACCCGCAAGCCCAGGCGCTGGGCCTGGTATGGCAGCTGAACAATCGCGACCTTGGGCCCTACAAGGTGACCGGCCACCCGATCCGCTTCCAGAAGACGCCCGTGGTGGCAGGGCTGGGCGCGCCCTCACTGGGCGAACACACCGACGCGGTGCTAGCCCAGCAAGGCTACAGCGCACAAGAGGTGGCGCAGCTGAGGGCCGACCGGACCGTTCGGTAGTCCACAACATCTCCGGCAGACGGCTGGCAGACGGCCGGCAGCGCGCTAGGGCTGCCGCCCACAGCGTGCGAGTTGCGGCGACGACTTCTCGGCCTGGGCGAACATTTCCAGCGCGAGCACTCAGGTTTCGACCAATGTTGCCGAAACCCAAGCATCCCCGGCTCGTCTGCCGACCTCAACCCCTCGTCCATCGGAGTGTGCCCGTGAAGATCCATCCCCGCGCCCTGGCCACTGCGGCCCTCATCGCCGTCTCGCTGTCTGCCTACGCGGCCGACCCCAAGGCCACCATCGCCGACCTCGACACCCGCCTCGCCAAGATTGGTGCGCCCAAGCTGGAAGGCACCGAAACTGTGGCCGGTAAGACCGTACCCGCGATCTACTTCGGTGACCGCAAGATGAACAACAACTACGACGTCGTCGACGCCGTGCGCAAGGCCCACAACGCCACCGCCACCGTGTTCGTGAAAGACGGCGACGAGTTCGTGCGCGTCAGCACCAATGTGCTCACCCCCGAAGGCAAGCGCGGCGTGGGCACCCAGCTCGCACGCAACGCCGCTTACGAAGCGGTGAGCAAGGGCAACCAGTTCTGCGGCCCGATCGACGTGCTGGGAACGGCCTTCGATGCTTGCTACAACCCCATCAAGGATGCGAGCGGCAAGATCATCGGCGTGAGCTACATCGGCCACAAGAAGTAACGGCCCGCCGTACCGCCCTGCCGCTTCAGTAAGCCTGACGATGAAACCCGTGCACCGTGTCACCCGAGCCCTGGGCGCTTTCTCTCGCATGAGCGTCGCGCGTCAGCTGACCCTGGCCTTTGCATTTGCGCTGGCCATCACAGCTCTGCTGGGCGCCGTGGCGCTGGTGTCGCTCGCCAAGGAAGACGCCAGCGCCCGCGAGCTGTCAGACAAATGGCTGGCTGGCGTGGGCCACTTGGCGCAAGCGCGTGCCGCGGTGATCGAGATGCGCGAGATGGAAGTCAAGCACAGCCGCACCGAAGACCGCAGCTACCACAGCGAGTACGAAGAGAAGATCGCCGGCTCGACCAAGACCACCACCGCCGCGCTTTCGGCCTACCGCGACATCGCGATGGGCGAAGAAGACACCAAGCTGCTGGCCGCGGTCGACAAGGGCTGGGCCGACTACCAGAAGTTCGTCCAGCGCGTGATCTCGCTTGGCCGCGAGAAGAAACAAGCCGATGCCGCCGACATCAGCGATGGTGCCGCTGCCATGGCGCTCGACGAAACTGTCGGTGCCCTGGGTGCGATCACCAGCTTCAATTTCGCCGGTGGGAGCCAAGCCGCCGAGCGTGCGAGCGCCGCCTACACGCAGGCCAAGACCCTGGTGATGAGCTTGCTGGCCGCCGCGCTGGTGCTGGTGACGGTTCTGGCCACGGTGATCACCCGCGGCTTGCTGAGCCAGCTGGGCGGCGAGCCACGCGAAGCCGTGCGTGTGGCGCGGGCTGTGGCGGCCGGTGACCTGAGCACCCCGGTGACCTTGCGCGCCGGTGACAGCACCAGCCTGATGGCCAGCCTGCAGGCGATGCAAGCCGGCCTGACCGATGCCGTGCGCCAGGTGCGTGAGGGCTCGGAGAGCGTGGCCACTGGCAGCACTCAAATCGCCGAAGGCAACCAGGACCTGTCGGGCCGCACCGAGCGGCAAGCCGGTGCGCTGCAGCAGACCGCATCGACCATGGACGAGCTGGGCGTCACCGTGCGCAACAACGCCGACAACGCGCGCCAGGCCAATCAGCTGGCGCAGGGCGCGGCGCAAGTGGCCACCAAGGGCGGCCAGGTGGTGGGCGAGGTGGTGCACACCATGAAGGGCATCACCGACAGCAGTCGCAAGATCGCCGACATCATCTCGGTCATTGATGGCATCGCCTTCCAGACCAACATCCTCGCGCTGAACGCGGCCGTCGAAGCCGCCCGGGCCGGCGAGCAAGGCCGTGGCTTTGCCGTGGTGGCCGGCGAAGTGCGCAGCCTGGCGCAGCGCAGCGCCGCAGCGGCAAAGGAAATCAAGATGCTGATCGGCGCCAGCGTCGAGCGCGTCGAACAAGGCACGGCGCTGGTCGACCAAGCCGGCCGCACCATGGGCGAAATCGTAGTCGCCATCGACCGCGTGAGTGCCATCGTGGGCGAGATCAGCGCGGCCACAGTCGAGCAGAGCGCGGGTGTCACCCAGGTCTGTGAAGCGGTGACGCAGATGGACCAGGCGACTCAGCAGAACGCTGCGCTGGTGGAAGAAAGCGCGGCCGCTGCCGAAAGCCTGAAAGACCAGGCGCAACGCCTGGTTCAGGCCGTCGCAGTATTCCGCCTGGCTTGACACCAGGGGGGTGCTTTCCCGGCGATTTGCCAGTCGCGCGACAATCGTGCGCTTGCCCTCCCCCGATGCCAAACCTCACCGCCCCTGTCAAGACGCCATCCGGCCAAGATGAACTGCGCCGCCGCACGCGCGGTCTGGGGCAGCGATATCGCACGGTTTTGCTGCTGGTCGATGGCCGCCGGCCGCTGGGCGAGGTGCTGGGCATGGCGCACAAGGCGGGCGCGCAGACCAGCCACTTCGAAGAGCTGGTGCGCATGGGGCTGGTGGAGATTCCCGACGACATCGCCGCGCCCGAGCCCGTCGAGACCATGCCCGGCGCGCTCGACACGCCGCGGCTCACGAGCGTCGAAGTCGACGTGTTTGCAACCGAAGGCGCACTCACCCCCATGGGCGAGCTGTTGCCGGAGACCGATGACGACGACGCTCCGTCCACCCGGCCAGGTGCGCTGAGCGCGAGCGGTGATGAAGCATTCGACCGCGACGACGAGCCGATTGCACGCGTGGCCGAGGTGCGGCTGGGCCAGATGCCGATGAGCGCAGGCACCGTGTTGCCGATCATCGAAGTGAGCTCCATTGCCCCGCCCCCCGCAAGGATCAGCCCGCCCCGCGCTCAGCCCGCTGCGCGCTATGTCGAGCCCACGATCGCGATCTCTGACACGCCGCGTGTGCCTGATTGGGTGCAACAGGTGCGCGAAACGCCGTTCAAGGTGGCCGACCACGCGCGCGCCGCTCCGCGCATGACCGATGAAGAACGGCTGCAATACGTGCGTGACCTGTTGCTCGACACCCTGCGACGCGACTCTCTCTTTGCCACCTTCTCTCTTGGACGCGTGCGCAACGCACTCACGCCCAAAGAGCTGATCAAGCTGGTGTGGGAGATCGAACGCGATCGCGCCCACGCCCGCCGCACGCGTGACCAACTGCTCAACCTGCAACGCGCGCGCGAGCTTCTCGGCATGGGCAATACGCTAGTGGCTGGTGACAGCCAGCCGGGGTCTGCACCTTCGGGCTATTAGAGCGCCTCCAGAGCGCACAGCCCGACATTTGACCGACCATTGCGCGCCTCGCGCTCCCCGCGCCCACGCGAATGAGGGGCCCCCTAATGGTCATAAGTCACATGAAACTTGTCAGGCGATTTCCTACAGTTGTCTCATCCCATTTGGGACATGACGCAGAGGCAGTCGCTTAGGGACACGAACCCTGTCAACTCCTAAGCTTCGTTTCACGTTGTCATGACGGGTAGTGCAGCAGGAGATCGTTGCCATGAACACCAGCTTTGGTTCCTTCCAGTCAGCCGCTCAGTACGAGTTGCGCTTCCAGTCGCTCTTTCATGAGGGCCGTGCGTTGACATTCCCCTGCGATGCAGGCGGGCATGTACTGCTGGACTCGCTCAGCGACAGGGCGCGCCACAACTACCTGTACGCCCGTGCGGTGGTGGGCCGCGAGTACTCTGCACCCGCAGTGCAGCTGAGCGACCTGCACTGAGCCGATACCCCCCGACCCTCTGAGACAATCACGCCGCAATTGCGGTGTCGTGTTGAGAACTGAGGGTGGTGCACATGGGTTCGGGTTCGGATTTGGGTTTGTTTTTCGGGGCATTGGGGCTGGCGGTTATTTCCCAGATCTGGTTGTCTCTTCGGGTGGGTCGCTCCAACACGCCGTTGGCCATCGCGACCTTCTTCATCGGTTTTCCTGCCGCCGTTTACACCTTCTTTCGGTACCGGGCCGACCCAGAAAAGACCGTCTCCCGTGCCTTCATTGCCAACATCTTCTTTCTGCTGCTGCTCGCCGCCAGTTGGCTGCTGATCGTGGTTCCATTGCTCGATGCGCAAGCCGCCGCGTTTGACAAATCGCTGCGCGTGACGGGCGCGGCTCGGCCTGGCGAGCGTGTGTCGGCCGTGGCGTCTGCTTCTGCCATCGCCAAGTCTGCTGCCGCATCTGCCCTCGCAGCAGCTTCTGCTCCCGCGCCAGCGGCATCCGCCGTGGTCGCCAACCCGATCGAAGCGTTCTCAGCGGCCTTGCGCGAAAGCGGCCTGAAGCACTCGGTGACGCGCATGGCCGCCGCTGCGGCCTTGCCTAGCGGGGTGATCGATGCGGCGCTCTTCTCGGTAGAGTCCATGTCCTTGGTTGCCGGCGCCGCCAGTGCCGCAAGCGCGGCTGGCACACCGATTCCCGACATTCCAGTGACCCTCTTTAGCTGCGAGTCGGCCGAGGCCTGCCGCAGCCTGGCTGGTGCCTACCTGCAGCTGAGTGGCGCAGGCAAGCGGCGCATTCTGCAAAACGGCCTGATGCTGCTGTCCTTGCCCCCGGTGAACGTGAACGATGCCGACCTCACCCCCGCCGCCGTGGCGAGCGTGTTTCGCAAGCTCTGAGGCCGCCAAGTGACCATCCAGTGGTTCCCGGGGCACATGCACCTGACGCGCCAGGCCATTGCCGACCGCATCAAGGAAACCGACGCTGTTATTGAGCTGCTCGATGCCCGCCTGCCAGGCTCCAGCGCCAACCCGCTGCTGGCCGAGCTGACGGGCAGCCGTCCCAAGCTCAAGCTGCTCAACAAGCAAGACCTGGCCGACCCGAGCCGCACGGCCGACTGGCTGGCGCACTACAACGCCATGCCCGCCACGCGCGCCATCGCGCTCGATGCCTCTGAAACTGCGCCCGCACAGCGGCTGATCGACGCTTGCCGCGTGCTGGCGCCGCTGCGCGGGGGCATGGCCAAGCCGCTTCGCGTGCTGATCTGCGGCGTCCCCAACGTGGGCAAGTCGACGCTCATCAACACCATCACCGGAAAAAAAGCCACCAAGACAGGCGACGAAGCCGGCATCACCAAGGTCGAGCAGCGCATTGCGCTGGCGAGCGACTTCTACCTCTTCGACACCCCGGGCATGCTGTGGCCGCGCATCGTGGCCGAAAAGACCGGCTACAACCTGGCGGCCAGCGGGGCAGTGGGGCGCAATGCCTTTGATGAAGAAGAAGTGGCGCTCGACTTGCTGGGCTACCTGAAGCTGCACTACGCGCCGGCGCTGGCCGAGCGCTACAAGCTCGCCGAGGTGAGCAGCATGGCCGACGAAGACTTGCTGGCTGAGATCGGCCGAAAACGAGGCGCGCTGCAAAGCGGCGGCCGCATCAATCTGCAAAAAGCCGCCGAGGTGGTGGTCTACGACTTTCGCGCTGGCAACCTGGGGCGCGTCACGCTGGAAACGCCGGCCGAGTTCGCCGCGTGGCTGGCGGCGGGCGAGCTGGCCGACGCGCAGCGCCAGGCGGCCAAAAAGAAGAAGCGGGCCGGCCCGAGCGCCTGAGGGCGGTCGGCGGCTACTTGCTCCAGGCGTCTTTCAGCGTGGTGGTGCGGTTGAACACCAGATGGCCAGGCGCGCTGTCGTGCCGGTCGACCACGAAGTAGCCGTGTCGCTCGAACTGAAATTTGTCGTCGGCCTTGGCAGATGCCAGCCCCGGCTCCACATACGCCGTCACTGTTTTCTTGCTGCCCGGGTTGAGCACGCTCAAGAAGTCACGCCCGCCTGCATCGGGTTGGGCCTCGGTGAACAAGCGGTCATACAAGCGCACCTCGGCCGCCACGCCGGTGCTCACGCTGACCCAGGTGATCACGCCCTTGACCTTCACCGCATCGGCGCCGGTCGTGCCGCTCTTGGTGTCGGGCACGAGTTGCGCGAGCACGGCGGTGATGTTGCCCTGCGCGTCTTTCTCGCAACCGGTGCACTCGATCACATAGCCGTACTTCAGGCGTGTCTTGTTGCCGGGGTAAAGACGGTGGTAGCCCTTGGTCGGCACTGCCATGAAGTCTTCGCGCTCGACCCACAGCTCATGCGTCAGCACGAAATCGCGCTGGCCGCGCTCGTGGTGGCCGGGGTGTACAGGAGCGTGGCAGGGCTCTTGGTGCGCTTCGCTGCCGAACACGTAGTCAAAGTTGGTGAGCTTGAGCTTGAGCGGGTCAAGCACAGCGCAGGCGCGCGGGGCTTTCGGGTCGAGGTCGTCGCGCAGGGCGATCTCGAGCGAGCTGTAGTCGATCCAGCCGCCGGCCTTGCTCACACCGCTGCGCTCGGCCAGCAGCTGAATGCTCTCAGGCGTGTAGCCGCGGCGGCGCAGGCCCACGATGGTGGGCATGCGGGGGTCGTCCCAACCGTTGACATGCTGTTCGTCGACCAACTGCTTGAGCTTGCGCTTGCTGGTGATGATGTAGGTGATGTTGAGCCGCGCAAACTCGTACTGGTGCGGGCGGGGCTGGGCCAGCAGGCCCAGTGTGCACAGCTGGTCTAGCAGCCAGTCGTAGAAGGGGCGCTGGTCTTCAAATTCGAGCGTGCACACGCTGTGGGTGATGTTTTCTAGCGCGTCTTCGATCGGGTGTGCGTAGGTGTACATCGGGTAGATGCACCAGGTGTCGCCAGTGTTGTGATGCGTGGCGCGCTTGATGCGGTAGAGAGCCGGGTCGCGCAGATTGATGTTGGGCGAGGCCATGTCGATCTTCGCCCGCAGCACCATGGCGCCATCGGCATGCTTGCCGTCGCGCATCTCGCGAAAGCGGGCCAGGTTGTCGGCCGGTGTGCGCGAGCGGTACGCGCTGTCTTTGCCGGGGGTGGCGAAGTCACCGCGGTTGGCGCGCATCTCGTCGGCCGTTTGCTCGTCTACATAGGCGAGGCCTGCCGTGATGAGCGCTTCGGCCGCGCGGTACATGAAGTCGAAGTAGTGGCTGGCGTAGTACAGATGGCGGGTGCCCTGCGACTCCCAGCCAAAGCCCAGCCACTTCACGGCGTCGAGGATGGAGTCGACGTACTCCTGCTCTTCTTTCTCGGGGTTGGTGTCGTCGAAGCGCATGTGGCACACGCCGCCGTAGTCGCGTGCCAGGCCGAAGTTGAGGCAGATGCTCTTGGCATGCCCGATGTGCAGGTAGCCATTCGGCTCTGGCGGAAAGCGTGTGCGGATCTTGGCGGGGTCGAGCGGGCCGGCGGCGTGGTGCGCTGCGTCGCCCGGTGTGCCCGCAAAGTGGCGGCTCGCGTAAGTGCCCTGGGCCAGGTCGCGCTCGATGATTTGCCGCAAGAAATTGCTGGGCTTGTGGTCGTCGGTGGGCGTTTGGCTTTTGTGGTCGCTCATGCAGGGCGCTTCGAATTCAAGGGGGTGGGGCGGCGGGCAGACAGCCGCTAAAACAGCGAAAAATGATTGTAGACCGCACCCTCAGCGAGGGCCCGCTTTCGCAGGCGCGTGACGCTTCGCACAGGGCCGGTGTTCGCGTTCGCGGCGACCCCCATGGCTGAAGGGGCGCCAGGCCTATCGCACAGGCGTGCTGTCTCGAACAATGACGAGATGAACCAGCCTCCTCCGCCCGACGACAGAGCCCTCAAGAGCGTGCACAGCGCCTGGGCGACGACCACGCCGTCCAAGTTTCTGGACGACCCCATACCGCCCCGCCGTGTGCCGCCACAGCCTCACCCACAACGCAAGCCGCAGGCCCAGGCGCTGACCCCCAAGACGCATGTGTGGCTGGCGCGCCTGCCACCGCGCTACCAGCCTCTGGCCACCGCTCGTCGCCACCCGCACCTTGTCAACCGGCTGTGTGAGCTGTGGCAGACCCCGGCCCAGCTGCCGGCCCACCTGAGCGAGTTGATGCTCAGCACCCGGCTGGGCCAGCGGGAGGGTTTCACTTTTGAAATTTTGACCGAATTGGCTGACCTGCAAGCCATGGTGGAGCTGATGCAAAGGGGCGAGAAGTTTTAGTTGTCAGCGGGGCTTTACGTTCAGCAACATGAGTTTTACCAACTCTGTGTGAACGGGCAGGGGGCGCAGCCCGTTGTGTGCTCAGACCGGCCAATTTGCCGCCGGCTCTGACAAGGAGAGCACGCCATGTTGAACCGCAAATCCGTTTTCGCCGCCACCCTGTTGGCCCTGGGGTCTGTCTGCGCTGGCACCGCTCAAGCATCTGATGTGCACTGGTCCGTCGGCATCAACCTGCCCCAGGTAGGCACCGTGATTTCCAATGCGCCGGTGTACCGAGCCCCGGCGCCCGTGTATGTGGAGCCTGCTCCTGTGTATTGGGAGCCGGCACCTGTGTATTGGGAGCCGGCACCCGTGGTCGTGTATCGACCGGCGCCACCCCCAGTGGTGTACCGCCCTGCGCCGGTGTATGCGCCGGGCTACTACTACGGCCCGAGCGTGGTTCGCGCCAACTGGGTGGGGCCTCGCCACGGTGGCTGGCACGACGCCCGCTGGCACCATGACCGCGATGACCGCGATGACGACCGTCGTGACGACCACCGAGACCGCGATGACCGCCACCACGGTGATCGCAGCGGCCCGGTTCCGCGTGACAACCATCACCACTGATCTGCCGATCTGCTGACATCAAAAGGGCCGCTACACAGCGGCTCTTTTTCATGCAGTGCCTATTTGTCTTCGCCCCTGTCGCGCCGCATGCGTTCGATCTCTTCTCGAATCATGCGTTCGCGCATGCCTTCGCCTTGCAGGCTGATGAAGGTGAACACTCCGTGGATCAGCAGCCCCAGGCCCCAGCCCCAGAACATGCCAAAGCCACGGTGCGGGTGGCCCGTCAATTCGGCGTAGGCATAAAACGCGGCGTTGACCGCCACGAACAGTGCGGCGTGCTTGTAGAAGAAGAGCTTCTTGCGCACGCGCCAATGGGCGCGGCCTTCGATGCTGTCGCGGGGCGGTCGATCACGCATCACATGGCCTTGAAGAGATGGGCGTACAGCCGACTCACGGCCAGCTTGTCGTTGTGGCCGCGCAGGGTGAGGGTGAGCTTGCCGGCTTCGTCTCGTATGGCGGTGGCGACGGCGTCGGCGCGCACCACGGTGCCGCGGTGGATCTGCCAGAAGCGCTGCATGTCGAGCTGTGGCAGCAGCTCACGCAACGAGATGCGAATCAGGTGCTCGCGCTCGGGGGTGACCAGTCGCACGTATTTGTCAGCGGCCTCGAAGTACAGCACCTCGTCGACCTTCACCATGTGGATGGACGCCCCCACGCCGGCCTGGATCACGCTGAGCTTTGGGGCTGGCGGTGCGGGGTGCGCCCCCAGCAGGCTGCGCAACTGGGCCAGTGTGGTGTCCAAGGCGGCATCGGGCAGGGTGTTTTGCTCGCGCTGGCGCAAGGCCAGCTGCAGGCGCGAGCAGGTCTGTGCCAGGCGGTCGGGCGACACCGGCTTGAGCACGTAGTCGACGGCGGCGCGGTCAAAAGCTTCGAGCGCGTACTGGTCGTGCGCCGTCACAAACACCAGCAGCGGGAAGGGCACGCCCCCGGGCCAGTCTTCGGCCAATGCGTGGGCGGCTTCGAGCCCGCTCAGGCCCGGCATGCGGATGTCAAGAAACAGAATCTGCGGGCGCAGCTCCAGCGCCTTTTGCACGGCGGCCTCGCCGTGGCCCACGGTGGCCACAAAGCTCAGCTGCGGCCACAGGCGCGACAGCTCGGCCTTGAGGTGGGCAGCGAGCAGGGGCTCGTCTTCGGCGATGAGGGCGGTGGCGTTCATCATTAGGTTCACGCGGTGCGGTTGAGGGGGATGCGAACCGTGGCCAGCGTGCCGCCCAGGCCGTCGTCGGGTGTGCTGAGCACGAGCGTGGCGGGCTCGCCGTAAAGAGTGGACAAGCGCTCTCGCACCTGGCTCACGCCGAAGTGCGTGCCGTCGTTGGCGACGGTTGAAAGCCCGGCGCCGGTGTCGCGCACGCTGAGCACCAGGTCGCTGCCCTCGGCACGCGCTGTCACGATCAGGCGGCCGCCGTCCACATGCGGCTCCAGGCCATGCTTGATGGCGTTTTCGACCAGTGGTTGCAGCAACAGCGTGGGCACGGCCAGATCGGCCAGGTCGGCAGAGAATTCGACTTCCGTTTGCAGGCGCTCGCCCATGCGGATTTTCATCAGCGCGAGGTAGTCGGCAATGCGGGCGAACTCTGCCGACAGCGGGTGCAGCATGTGGCGCGAGGCGGTGAGGGTGGAGCGCATGAAGGCGACCAGGTGGTCGAGCATTTGTTGGGCGCGGGGCGGGTCCAGGCTGATCAGCACACGCAGATTGGCCAGTGTGTTGAAGAGCATGTGGGGCTCCAGCTGCGAGGCCAGCAGCTTGAGCTGGTTCTCAGCCGCGTCGCGCTGCGCGGCGGCCACCAGCTGCTGCAGGTGCTGGCCGCGGCCACGCGAATAGAAGAAGTAGCTGATGGCGCTGCTGGCCGTCACCGCGATGAAGAGATAGCCCAGGGCGATGCGGGGCGACTGCGTGAGCTTTTGCAAGGTCGAGCAGCCGCAGTGGAGGTCGCCGATATAGGTGCCCACGGTGTAGCCGCCCAGAATGCTGAGCACCAGCAGCAGCCAGCGCCGCCAGCCCATGGGCCAGCCGCTGACAGGGTCGGGGCTGAACGCGAAGCGGCCAAAGTCGGTGAACGCCCAGATGCTCAGGCCGATGGCCTGCGCGTAGACCATGTGGTTCAGCGGCTCACCGTTGCGCAGCGCAAGGCCGACGCCGATCACCGTGTTGAACGCCACCACGATCAGCGCGTGACGCAGAAAGTCGAGCGCGCTGTGGTCGCGGTGCATCGTCTCGGCCGGCATGGTGATGGCGCTGTGCGGGGTGTAAGTTGGCGTGGACGGCAGTCTACTTGGCACCGCGCTCGTCACCGGGCTCACGCGAGGCGCATCCCGCTGGCCGCCGGCGCGCTGCGCAAGATGCGCAGCGACCGCGCCAGGAACACGCCCGACAGCGCGCCATAGGCCATCGGCATCGTCAGGCTGAACATCGTGTCGTGGGCCCAGCTCGGGTGCATCACCAGCGTGACCGTGCTCACGTAGCGCACGGCAAAGACCGACAGCATGCATGCCAGCGGCCAGACGCTGCCCTGCACAGCGTAGCGGCCACTGCCCAGGTATTGCGCCTTGCTCTGGCCTGCCAGCGCCAGGATGGCCGCCACCACCAGCGCCACACCGATCAGCCAGCCGGCAACGACCTCGGCATGCGCGCCGAAGGCGGTGGCCGCACCCCACAGCGAATACGCCCCCAGCGCCACCGGTGCAAGGGCCAGGGATCGGCTGGTCACGACGCGGTCGGCCACCTGCTTGAGGCCGATGAACGTGATCAAGGCCAGCACGACCCAAACCCAGTGCGGGGTGTGGGTAAGAACTTGGCTGATGACGACACTGAGGGGCAGATCGGTGGGCATGGTGGGCTCCTTGGGTTGAATTCGATGGAGCAACTTTGCCAACCGGTTAGCGCCCAGGCGAGGGCGGTGCGACGAAACAGCGGCGCAGCTCGCCAAGCGCGGCCGGCACGCCGCGAGCGGCAAATCGCAGGGCGGCTTTGGCTGGCTATAGTCAACGCCCCATGGTTGCGGAGACTGGCATGTCGCAGGCCCCCCTGAAGCGTTGGTTGGCATTGGTGCTCGGCGTGGCGGGGCTGGTGGCGTGCAGCAGCACGCCTATGCCACCCGCATCGCCGTCGCCCGGGTCATCGCCGTCGAGCTCGGCTCCGCAAGCCCCTGGCGCTGCGGCCACCGAGCCGCAGGCGACGCCACAAGCCTCCACCCCCTACGGTGCCGCTGTCGCGGCCCGTTTTCCCGACCCGGCGGTGAGCTACAGCACCCCGGCCTTTCAGGATGCGCGCGCCGGCTTCACCACCAATGCCGAGCTGCAAACGCTGCTGCGCAGCCTGGCCGGGCCCGGCGTGCGCCTGCTGAGCCTGAGTGCCTCACAAAACGGCATACCGCTGGAGGCGCTGCTGTTCACCCGCAACGCCGACACCAGCCCGGCGGCGCTGATGCAAAGCGGCCGCCCCACGGTGTTGCTGATCGGCCAGCAGCACGGCGACGAGCCGGCGGGCAGCGAAGCCCTGCTGGTGCTGGCGCAAGAGCTGGCGCGCGGCAAGCTGCATGGCTTGCTCGACCGCATCAACGTGCTGGTGATGCCGCGCGCCAACCCCGACGGTGCGCAGAGCAACCAGCGTGCAGCCGCCAATGGCATCGACGTCAACCGCGACCACTTGCTGCTCAAGACACCCGAAGCGCAGGTGCTGGCACGCCTGATGCGCGACTACCAGCCGCTGGTGGTGGTCGACGCGCACGAGTACACCGTGGCCGACCGCTACCTGCAAAAATTCAACGCTGTGCAGCGCTACGACGCGCTGGTGCAGTACGCGATGACGGCCAACCTGCCGGCTTTCATCACCAAGGCCTCTGAAGAGTGGTTTCGCCAGCCGCTGCTGGCGAGCCTGAAGCGGCAGGGCCTGAGTTCGGAGTGGTACTACACCACGTCGAGCGACCTCAACGACAAGAAGCTCTCGATGGGCGGCACCCAGCCCGACACCGGACGCAATGTGAACGGGCTGAAGAACGCCGTCAGCATCCTGATCGAGACGCGCGGCGTGGGCATAGGCCGCCTGCACCTGAAGCGCCGCGTGTACACGCATGTGACGGCCATGGCCAGCATCCTGCAAAGCGCGGCCGACCGCGGCGCCGACCTGCAGAAGCTACGCCAGTATGTAGACGCCGAGGTGAGCGCGCAGGCTTGTCAGGGCCAGGCGGTGGTGGAGGCCGCGGCCACACCTACCGAGTACTCCCTGCTGATGCTCGACCCCACCACCGGTGCTGACAAAGCCTATGCCGTCAACTGGGACTCCGCCCTCGCGCTGCGCGAAGTGAAGGTGCGCCAGCGCCCTTGCGGCTATTGGCTGGCCGCCGACCAGGCCGACGCCGTGGCACGCCTGCGCACCCTGGGCGTGCGGGTCGAGCAGGCCGTGGGCAGTGGGGTGGCCCAAGGCGAAACCTACGAAGAGCTGTCACGCCAGCAGGTCGCACGACAAGACGTGCGCGGCCCGATGGGCGAGGCGAGCGTGCTGCGGGTGGAGGTGAAGACCGCCTCAGCGCTCATAGACGTGTCGGTGGGCAGCTACTACGTGCCCTTGAGCCAGCCGCTGGCCAACCTGGTGATGGCCGCGCTGGAGCCTGACACCCAGAGCAGCTATTTCGCCAACGGCATCGTCACCGAGCTGGGCAAGCAGGCTCGGCTGACAGCGCTGCCAGGCAACAGGCTGGTGGTGGTGCCTTGAGAAGCTGAAATCGGTCAGCGCTTCTTGCCGCCACCGAAGATGCCGCCCAGCACGCCGCGAATGATCTCGCGGCCCACGCTCGAACCCATGGTGCGGATGGCTGACTTGGCCATGGTTTGCGCGAGGCCGTCGTGCTTGGCGCCGCGCGGGCCGGTGGTGCCGAAGAGCACGTCGTTCAAGCCGCCCAGAATGCCCCCGCCCGGCGCCTCACCCGTGCCCACGGGGGTGTTGCCTGGCTGGGTCTGCCTCTGCGCCTCGGCTGAGCCCGTCACGGCGCGGCCCTTGAGCTTCTCGTAGGCCGACTCACGGTCGACCGTCTTCTCGTACACCCCCGCCACCAGCGAGCTGGCGATGAGCGCCTTGCGTTGCTCCGGCGTGATGGGCCCGATCTGGCTGCCCGGTGGCAGCACGAACACGCGCTCTGTGACGCTGGGGCGCCCCTTCTCGTCGAGCATGCTGATGAGGGCTTCGCCCACGGCCAGCTCGGTGATGGCGGTTTCGATGTCCAGCCCCGGCTTGGCGCGCATGGTGCTGGCAGCCGCCTTCACCGCCTTTTGGTCGCGTGGCGTGAAGGCACGCAGCGCGTGTTGCACCCGGTTGCCCAGCTGCGACAGCACGGTGTCGGGGATGTCGAGCGGGTTTTGCGTTACGAAGTACACACCGACGCCCTTGGAGCGCACCAGCCGCACCACCAGCTCGATGCGCTCAACCAGCGCGGTGGGCGCATCTTTGAACAGCAGGTGAGCTTCGTCGAAGAAGAACACCAGCTTGGGCTTTTCCAGGTCACCCACTTCGGGCAGCTGCTCGAACAGCTCTGACAGCATCCACAGCAAGAAGGTGGCGTACAGGCGAGGGGCGTTCATCAGCTGGTCTGCGGCAAGGATGTTGATGACACCTTTGCCGCCGTCGCCCGTCTGCATGAAATCGGCGATGTTGAGCATGGGCTCGCCGAAGAACTTGTCGCCGCCTTGCTCGCTGATCTGCAGCAGCCCGCGCTGCACGGCGCCGATGCTGGCGGCGCTCACGTTGCCGTACTCGGTGGTGAACTGAGAGGCGTTGTCGCCCACGTGCTGCAGCATGGCGCGCAGGTCTTTCAGGTCGAGCAAGAGCATGCCGTTGTCGTCGGCGATCTTGAACACCAGGTTGAGCACGCCGGCCTGGGTCTCGTTGAGCGCCAGCATGCGCGAGAGCAGCAGCGGGCCCATGTCGCTCACGGTGGCGCGCACTGGGTGGCCTTGCGCTTGTTTGTCGTCGGCGAACACGTCCCACAGCGTGGCAGGGCAGGCGGCGGACTCGGGGGTGGCGATGCCGCGCTCTTTCAGCACCGCGGCAAGCTTGTCACCCACCTTGCCGGCCTGGGTGATGCCGGTGAGGTCGCCCTTCACGTCGGCCATGAACACTGGCACGCCGAGTTTGCTGAAGTTTTCGGCCAGCGTTTGCAGCGTGATGGTCTTGCCAGTGCCGGTGGCCCCGGTGATCAGCCCGTGGCGGTTGGCCATTGCCGGAAGCAGGAAGCATTCCGTCGTCTCTTGTTTGGAGATGACGTGCTTGGCGATCAGGATGGGCTCGGCCATGGGGTGTTCTCGTGGGGGTTGAAGCGCCAGTCTATCGAACACAAAGGCCACGCTCTGCGCTGACGGGCACGCCTGGTGGTTCAATGGCTCTCGTGCCCACAGCCGGTGCAAACACATGGGATACCGCCACACGGTGCAGGGCAAGACATTTGCCTTCGTCGACTTGAAAGACCTGCTGGCCCAGGCCTCGCCCCTGCGCTCGGGCGACATGCTGGCCGGCGTGTGTGCCCAGAGCGCGGCCGAGCGCATGGCGGCGCGCATGGCCTTGGCCGACCTGCCGCTCACCGAGTTTTTGAACCAGGCGCTGGTGCCGTATGAAGACGACGAGGTGACGCGCCTGATCGTCGACAGCCACGATGCAGCCGCGTTTGCCGAGATCGCCAGCCTGACCGTGGGCGAGCTGCGCGAATGGCTGCTGCTGGAGGGCACTGACACGGCAGCACTCACCCGCGTGGCGGCTGGGGTGACGCCCGAGATGGCGGCAGCGGTGAGCAAGCTCATGCGCAACCAAGATTTGATCTTGGCGGCGCGCAAGTGCAGCGTCGTCACCCGCTTTCGCACCACCCTTGGCCTGCCGGGCCACCTAGCGGTGCGCTTGCAGCCCAACCACCCGACCGACGACGCCCAGGGCATTGCCGCCTCCATGCTCGACGGCCTGCTTTATGGCTGCGGCGATGCGGTGGTGGGCATCAACCCGGCGGCAGACAGCGTGCCTGCGCTCAACCGCTTGCTTCAGCAGCTCGACGAGGTGCGCCAGCGCTTCGAGATCCCGATGCAGAGCTGCGTGCTCACCCATGTGACCAACCAGATGGACGCCATGCGCCAGGGCGCACCGGTCGACTTGGTGTTCCAGTCGATCGCCGGCACCGAGAAGGCCAACACCAGCTTCGGCATCAGCCTGGCCCTGTTGCGCGAGGCGCACGACATGGCGTTGGCGCTGCGCCGCGCCACGCTGGGCCGGCCTGAAGACGCCAACGTCATGTATTTCGAAACCGGGCAAGGCAGCGCGCTGTCGGCCGATGCGCACTTCGGTATCGACCAGCAAACCTGCGAGGCGCGCGCCTATGCCGTGGCGCGCGCTTTCAGGCCGCTGCTGGTCAACACCGTGGTCGGCTTCATCGGGCCCGAGTACCTGTACGACGGCAAGCAGATCACGCGCGCCGGGCTTGAAGACCACTTCTGCGGCAAGCTGCTCGGCCTGCCCATGGGCTGCGATGTCTGCTACACCAACCACAGCAAGGCCGACCAGGACGACATGGACAACTTGCTGACCCTGCTGGGCGCGGCCGGCGTGAACTTCGTGATGGGCGTGCCGGGCGCGGATGACGTGATGCTCAACTACCAGAGCACCTCGTTCCACGACGCGCTGTACCTGCGCGAGTTGCTGGGCTTGAAGCGTGCGCCGGAGTTCGAGGCCTGGCTTGCCAAGATGCAGATCACCGATGGCGCTGGCCGCCTGCTCGGTGGTGGTCGCGGTGAAGGCGGCCCGCATCTGTTGCTCCAGAGCATGCTGCATCGCGAGGTGCTCTCGTGACCGACCTGGCCCATCCCGACGCCTGGCAGGCCTTGCGCCGCCACACGCCAGCCCGCATTGCGCTCGGCCGCGTGGGCCACAGCCTGCCCACGGCCGAGGTGCTGCGCTTCGGCCTGGCGCATGCGCTGGCGCAAGACGCCGTGCACCGGCCGCTAGACACCGAAGCGCTTTGCGCAGAGCTGCAGGCCGATGGCTGGGCAACGATTTGTGCTCACAGCCGCGCCCCTGACCGAGAGCAGTACCTGATGCGCCCCGACCTGGGCCGCAGGCTCGCCGCCGACACCGCGGCCCTGCTGCGCGATGCGGCTCCGCCCGAGCCGCCCCATCTCGTGTTCGTGCTTGGCGATGGGCTGTCGCCCTTGGCTGTGGAGAGGCACGCGCCTGCGCTGCTGCGCGCCCTGCGCCCCCGCTTGCCGCCGCAATGGCGCATGGCGCCGGTCGTGGTCGTGCGCCAGGCCAGGGTGGCCGTGGGCGATGAAGTGGGCGAGCTTTGGCGCGCGAAGATGGTGGCGGTTTTGATCGGTGAGCGGCCCGGGCTCAGCTCACCCGACAGCCTGGGTGTGTACGTCACCCATGCACCGGTCATAGGACGGCACGATGCCGAGCGCAACTGCATCTCCAATGTGCGGCCTGAAGGCCTGCCGCCCGCGGCTGCGGCAGCCAAGCTGGCGTGGCTCGTGTTGGCCGCCCTGAAGCGGGGCCTGACCGGCGTGCAGCTGAAAGATGACAGCGAGCTGAGCGCCATCGAGGGCGCGCCGCCGCACCCTTAAAATGGTCGCCTTCCATCCAACAACGCAGCGCTGCCAGCACCGAGCAGCGCCAGGAGATCTCTTTCATGGCGGGTCATTCCAAGTGGGCCAACATCCAGCACCGCAAGGGCCGCCAGGACGAAAAGCGGGGCAAGGTCTGGACCCGCGTCATCCGTGAAATCATGGTCGCTGCCCGCCAAGGCGGCGGCGACGTGAAAGAAAACCCCCGGCTGCGCCTGGCGGTAGAGAAGGCCAAGGCGGCCAACATGCCGTCCGACACCATCAAGAAAAACATCGACAAGGCCACCGGCGCCCTTGAAGGCGTGCACTACGAGGAAATTCGCTACGAGGGCTATGGCATTGGCGGGGCCGCGGTCATCCTCGACTGCATGACCGACAACAAGGTGCGCACCGTGGCTGAGATACGCCACGCCTTCAGCAAGTACGGCGGCAACCTGGGCACCGAAGGCTCGGTGGCCTTCCAGTTCAAGCATTGCGGCCAGCTGGTGTTCGAGCCCGGCACGAATGAAGACAAGGTGATGGAAGTGGCCCTCGAAGCCGGCGCCGACGATGTTGTGACGGGCGACGATGGCGCCATCGAGGTGCTGTCGCCACCGCATGACTTCGAGGCCGTCAAGGCAGCACTCGAAGCGGCAGGGTTCAAGCCTGGCGTGGCCGAGGTGACGATGCGGGCCGAGAACACCATCGAGCTGAGCGGTGAAGACGCGCAGCGCATGCAAAAGCTGCTCGATGTGCTGGAAGACCTGGACGACACGCAAGAGGTCTTCCACAACGCGGTGATCAACGAATGAAAGTTCTCGTCATTGGCTCGGGCGGCCGTGAGCATGCTCTTGCCTGGAAGCTGGCCCAGTCCCCCAAGGTGCAATCGGTGTTTGTGGCCCCCGGCAACGGCGGCACGGCCCTAGACGATCACCTCAAGAACATCGCCATCACCGACGTGAAGGCGCTCGCCGACTTTGCCCAGGCCGAGAAGATCGCGCTCACCGTGGTGGGGCCCGAGGCGCCGCTGGCGGCCGGTGTGGTCGATGAATTTCGCAAGCGCGGGCTGCGCATCTTCGGCCCCACGCGGGCCGCAGCCCAGCTGGAAAGCTCCAAGGCCTTTGCCAAAGACTTCATGAAGCGCCACGCGATCCCCACCGCAGCCTACGACACCTTCACCGACATCGCGGCGGCGCATGCTTACGTCGACAAGATGGGTGCCCCCATCGTGATCAAGGCAGACGGGCTCGCTGCGCGCAAGGGCGTGGTGGTGGCGATGAGCCTGGCCGAGGCGCACGAGGCCGTCGATTGGATGTTGGGTGCTGACGCCGACGCCAACAAGCTCGGCGTGCAACACAACGCCGGCGGCGCGCGGGTGGTGATCGAAGAATTCTTGCAAGGCGAAGAAGCCAGCTTCATCGTGATGTGCGACGGCAAGAACGTGCTGCCGCTCGCCACCAGCCAAGACCACAAGCGCCTGCAAGACGCTGACCTTGGCCCCAACACTGGGGGCATGGGCGCCTACTCGCCGGCACCGGTGGTCACGCCCAACGTGCATGCGCGAGCCATGCAAGACATCATCTTGCCCACCATCGAAGGCATGGCGAAAGACGGCATTCCCTTCACCGGCTTTCTGTATGCCGGGCTGATGATCGACGAAGAGAGCGTGCCCAAGACGCTTGAGTTCAACACCCGCATGGGCGACCCCGAAACGCAGCCCATCATGATGCGGCTCAAGAGCGATTTGTTTGACGTCTTCATGGCCGCCACCGACGGCACGCTAGACGAAGTGACGCTGCAATGGGACCGCCGCGTGGCGCTGGGCGTGGTGATGGCTGCGGCCGGCTACCCGCTTGCCCCGCGCCAGGGAGACGCCATCACCGGCCTGCCCGACGACGAAGCCGATGCCATGGTGTTCCATGCCGGCACCGTCATGCAGGGCAAGAGTGTGCTGACCTCAGGCGGCCGCGTGCTGTGCGTCACCGCACTCGGCGACTCGGTGAAGATTGCGCAAACGCGGGCCTACGATGCCTTGCAAGGCATTCAGTTCGACGGCGCCCAATACCGCCGCGACATCGGCTACCGCGCCATCAAGCGCTGACGGCTTTTTGTGATGACACGCTGATGGTCTTGACTGAACGGCCGGTGCAGCTTCGCGGCAGCGCCTTGGCCCGCGGGCTCTTGCGCCTGGCGGGCTGGCGGCTGCAGTTCACCGGCTTGCCGGCGCAGCAGGGCGTGATCATCGTGTACCCGCACACCTCGAACTGGGACTTCCTGCTGGGCCTGCTCACCAAGTGGGGCGCAGGCGTGCCGGTCACGTTCTGGGGCAAAGACAGCCTCTTCAAACTGCCCATGCTCGGCCGCTGGGTGCGCTGGGTCGGTGGCTTGCCGGTAGACCGCCGGGCTTCGCACGGCATCGTCGGACAGATGGGCGAAGCGCTCAAGGCAGCACGGCGCGAGGGGCGCTTCATGTGGCTGGCGCTGTCACCCGAGGGCACGCGCAGCCACCAAGACGCGTGGCGCTCGGGCTTCTACCATGTGACACTGGCCGCGCAGGTTCCTCTAGGTCTGGCCTATTTCGACTATGTGAACCGCGTGGTGTCTGCAGACCGCTTCATCACGCTGAGCGGCCACGCCGATGCCGACATGGCCGAGATTGCCGCTTACCTCGGACACCGCGTGGGCAAATGGCCACAGCTGGCCACACCCATACGACTCAAGCCATGAACACGAACGACGTTCGCACCTACCTGCTGGGCCTGCAAGATCGCATCATCGGCGCCATGGAAGCCGAGAGCGGCGAAGCCTTCGCCACCGACGGCTGGGTGCGCCCGGCGGGCGAGAAGCTGCAAGGCGATGGCCTGTCGCGCCTGATCGAAGAAGGGCGGCTGCTGGAGCGTGGCGGCTGCAACTTCTCGCATGTGAAAGGCGCGGTGATGCCGCCTTCAGCCACGCAGCACCGGCCCGAGCTGGCGGGAGCACCCTTCGAGGCCATGGGCGTGTCGCTGGTCTTCCACCCGCGCAACCCTTACGTGCCCACCGTGCACATGAACGTGCGCATGTTTGCGGCCTTGCCTGAAGGGCGCGAGCCCGTGGTGTGGTTTGGCGGCGGCATGGACCTCACGCCCTACTACGGCTTCGAGGAGGACGCGGCGCACTTTCACCGCAGCAACCGTGATGCCCTGGCGCCATTTGGCGACGACAAATTCCCGCGCTTCAAGCAGTGGTGCGACGACTATTTCTTCTTGAAGCACCGCAACGAGCCGCGCGGCATAGGAGGCGTGTTCTTCGACGACTTCTCCGAAAGCGGCTTTGAGCACAGCTTTGCCATGACGCGCGCCGTGGGCGATGCCTTTGTCGGCGCCTACCTGCCCATCGTGCAGCGCCGCAAAGGCATGGCCTATGGCGAGCGCGAGCGCGACTTCCAGGCCTACCGGCGCGGCCGCTACGTCGAGTTCAACCTGGTCTTCGACCGCGGCACCTTGTTTGGCTTGCAATCGGGCGGGCGCACCGAAAGCATCCTGATGTCGATGCCGCCGGTGGTGAAGTGGCGCTACAACTGGGCGCCGCAAGACGGCACGCCCGAAGCGCGGCTGTACTCAGACTTCTTGCGCCCGCGTGATTGGGCCAATGAACATTGACGCCGCGCCGCGGGCCGAGCGCCGGGCCTCTCCCAAGCCGGCCCGCATCTCCTCGGGGGATCGGCGAACGTACTCGTTCGCCGAGGGGTCGTCATGAAGCGCATCGGGCTCTTTGGGGGCAGTTTCGACCCTGTGCACAGTGCCCATGTCGCGCTGGCACGTCTCGCCTTGTCCGAGATGAAGCTAGACGAAGTGCGCTGGATTCCTGTCGGCCAGCAACCCCAGAAGGCACGCCAGCTCGCGCCACCCGCGCACCGTGAAGCCATGGTGCGCCTGGCCATCCAAGACGAGCCCCGTTTCGTGATTGAGCGCTGCGAGCTGCAGCGCCGCGGCCCGAGCTTCACGCTCGACACCGTGCGTGAGCTGCAGGAGCGCGAGCCCGGCAACGACTGGTTCCTGATGGTCGGGCAAGACCAGTACGCTGGCCTGCACACCTGGCGAGACTGGCGTGAGCTGCTGGGTCGCGTGACGCTGGCTGTCGCCAACCGGCCAGGCGTCTTGCCGCAGCCGCATGCCGATGTGGCAATGGCGCCGCATCGCATGGTGGCCTTGCCCATGATGGATATTTCTTCCACCGAGATTCGAAAACGCCTTGAAACCGGGCGAGGGATAGACAATCTGGTGCCTGCCGCCGTGGCAGGCTATATTGACCAACACCGCCTTTACCAAGGACCTTCTGGGAGCTGAATGGACATCCGAAAACTGCAACGCGCCATCGTCGATGGTTTGGAAGACGTGAAAGCCCAAGGCATTCAGGTCTTTGATACCGAGCACCTGTCGCCGCTCTTCGAGCGCGTGGTCATCGCCTCGGGCACATCGAACCGACAAACCAAGGCGCTTGCCGCCAGCGTGCGCGATGCCGTGAAATCAAAGGGCTTCCCGGTGTTGCGCACCGAAGGTGAAGCCAACGGCGAATGGATCATCGTGGATTGCGGTGCGGCGGTGGTGCACGTGATGCAGCCCGCCATCCGCGAGTATTACCACCTCGAAGAGATCTGGGGCGACAAGCCCGTCAAGCTGAAGATCGACACCACACCGGCCAAGCTGGTGAAGGCGGCAGAGCCCGACAAGCCGACAGCGAAGAAGGCCGCGGCCAAGAAGGTTGCGGGCAAGAAGGCTGCGCCTGCGAAGGCCCCCGCCAAGGCACCTGCCAAAGCGCTACCCAAGAAGGTGGCCGCCAAGGCTGCACCTGCCAGGAAGGCCGCGCCTGGCAAGAAAGCCGCCCCGGCCGCCAAGAAGGCGCCTGCGAAGCGCGCTGCACCGGCCAAGGTCATCACGCGGGTGGTGGGCGTGAAGAAGAGCATCACGGGCTCCAAGAAGGCACCGGCCAAGAAGGCATCGGCAAGCAAGGTGGCGGCCAAGAAGGCGCCCGCCAAGAGAGCGCCCGGTCGGGCGTGAAGCTCCTTCTGGTCGCCGTAGGCCAGCGCCAGCCTGCATGGGCTGAAACGGCTTACGGCGATTACGCCAAGCGCTTCCCACCCGAGATGCGCTTGGAGCTCAAGGCCGTGAAGGCCGAGACGCGCGGCTCCAAGACAGCCGAGCAACTGATGGCGGCCGAGGCCGCCCGCCTCGAAGCCGCATTGCCCAAGGGCGTGCGGCGCGTTGTGCTCGACGAGCGCGGTGACCGGCTCACCACCGTGCAGCTCTCGGCGCGCATGAAGGCCTGGATGCACGACGGGCGCGACGTGGCACTTGTGGTCGGCGGCCCTGATGGGCTTGATGCGTCGCTCAAGCAAACCGCCGACGAAACCCTGCGCCTATCAGACCTCACGCTGCCTCATGCCTTCGTGCGCGTGCTGCTGGCTGAGGCGCTGTACCGCGCCTGGACGGTGATGGTCAACCATCCGTATCACCGCGAATGACGCTGATGTCCGGTTTCATTTACCTCGCTTCGCAAAGCCCGCGCCGCAGTCAATTGCTCAAGCAACTTGGGGTGACGCACGAGCTGCTGCTCGCCGGGCCGGAAGAAGACGCCGAATCGTTGGAGGCCGAACAGCGTGGCGAACTGCCGGCCGACTACGTGGAGCGCGTGACCCGCGCCAAGCTTCACGCGGCCCGTAAACGCTGGAAGGCACGCAGCCTGTTGCCGGCGCCCATCCTCTGCTCAGACACCACGGTGGCCCTCGGTCGCCGCATTCTGGGTAAGCCCGCCGACGCAGCCGATGCCCACAAAACCTTGTCGCTGCTGTCCGGCCACACCCACCGTGTGATCACCGCCGTGGCCGTCGCCTGGGGCCGCAGCGAGGCCTTGGCGGTGAGCGTCTCGCACGTGCGCTTTGCGGAGCTGAGCGACGCGCAGATTGCTGCCTACGTCGACAGCAAAGAGCCTTTCGGCAAGGCTGGCGCCTATGCCATTCAGAGCGCTGCGGCGGCCTGGATTGCCCATATCGAGGGGAGCTACTCCGGTATCATGGGTTTGCCTCTGTACGAGACGGCCCAGCTGCTGAGACAAGCAGGCGTGAAGTTCTGACGCCAGCTTTGTCGGCGCCCACAAGAGACCCGTCCCCATGCAAGACATCTTGATCAACTGGGCGCCCCAGGAAACGCGCGTGGCCGTGGTCGAAAACGGTGCTGTGCAAGACCTCTATGTCGAGCGCACCCTGGAGCGAGGCCTGGTCGGCAACATCTACGCCGGCCGCGTGGCACGCGTGCTGCCGGGCATGCAATCGGCCTTCATCGACATCGGCCTTGAGCGCGCCGCCTTTTTGCATGTAGCCGATGTGCATGTGAATGGCGGCAACGGCGCTCGCGGCGAGCATGGCCCCGGCGTGCCGCCGCCGCTGCCCATCGAGCGCCTGGTGTTCGAAGGCCAGACGCTCACCGTGCAGGTGATCAAAGACCCGATCGGCACCAAGGGTGCGAGGCTGTCCACCCAGATCAGCATTGCCGGGCGCATGCTGGTGTTTTTGCCGCAAGACGACCACATCGGCATCTCGCAGAAGATAGGCTCGCACGAGCTGCGCGAGCAGCTGCGCACACGCATGAACACGCTTGCCGGCAAGCCGGAAGAGGGCAGCGGGGCGCCCTATGCGGGCGGCGGGTTCATCTTGCGCACCAATGCCGAAGACGCCACCGACGAAGAGCTGGGCGACGACATTGCCTACCTCCGCAAGACCTGGGGCGCCATTCGCGAGCGCAGCTTCAAGTCACCGGCGGGTTCGCTGCTGCATCAAGACCTGAGCTTGGTGGAGCGCGTGTTGCGCG
Organism: Rhizobacter sp.; assembly: GCF_046595475.1. GTDB lineage: Bacteria > Pseudomonadota > Gammaproteobacteria > Burkholderiales > Burkholderiaceae_C > Rhizobacter. Next base: position 23,306 of record NZ_JBKJOQ010000115.1, on the reverse strand, counting down.
ACATGGCCAACGATGCCACGCAGTCGATCCGCATTGACTCGCGCATGCAGTACGACCAGCTCGTGGCGTTCGGCGCCGAGTTCACGCCCGGCTCGGTGGCCAAGCTTGCGCACTACAAGGGCGAGCGGCCGATCTTCGACCTCTACAACATTGACGAAGAGATTGCCAAGGCCTTGGCGCGGCGTGTCGACCTGAAGTCGGGTGGCTACCTCATCGTTGACCAGACCGAAGCGCTGACCACGGTCGACGTGAACACCGGCGGCTACGTGGGCGCGCGCAACTTCGACGACACCATTTTCAAGACCAACCTCGAAGCCACCCAGGCGATTGCGCGGCAGCTGCGCCTGCGCAACCTGGGCGGCATCATCATCATCGACTTCATCGACATGACGCGCGAAGAGCACCAGGCCACGGTGCTCGCCGAGCTGCGCAAACAGCTGGCCCGCGACCGCACCAAGATCACGGTGAGCGGCTTTACTCAGCTGGGCCTGGTGGAGATGACGCGCAAGCGCACCCGCGAGTCGCTGGCCCACATGTTGTGCGAGCCGTGCCCCATCTGCGAAGGCAAGGGCCAGGTGAAAACACCGCGCAGCGTGTGCTACGACATCCTGCGCGAGATCTTGCGCGAGGCGCGGCAGTTCAACCCCAAGGAATTTCGCATCATCGCCTCGGCGGCGGTCGTGGAGATGCTGCTCGATGAAGAGAGCCAGCATTTGGCGGGCTTGAGTGATTTCATCGGCAAGCCGATTTCGTTGCAGGCCGAGACGTCGGGGTCGCCGGAGGCTTACGACATCGTGTTGATCTGAGGCATACCTAGGAGCAGTTCTTGAAAGCTGTGATTCTTGCGGGTGGGTTCGGCAGCCGAATCTCTGAGGAAACCAACCTCAAGCCCAAACCCATGGTCGAGATCGGCGGCAAACCGATCCTCTGGCACATCATGAAGATCTATTCGGCCAGTGGCGTGAACGAGTTCGTGATCTGCTGCGGCTACAAGGGCTATGTGATCAAGGAGTACTTCGCCAACTATTTCCTGCACATGTCAGACGTCACCTTCGACATGGCCGACAATCGCATGGAAGTGCATCACAAGCAGGCCGAGCCCTGGCGTGTGACGCTCGTGAACACGGGCGACGATTCAATGACCGGCGGCCGCCTCAAGCGCGTGGCCGAATACGTGAAAGACGAAGAGGCCTTCTGCTTCACTTACGGCGATGGTGTGGCCAACGTTGATGTGGCGGCCACCATCGCTTTTCACAAAGCACATGGCAAGCTCGCCACGGTGACGGCGGTCCAGCCCCCGGGGCGCTACGGCGCCTTGCAGTTGGAGGGAAGCAAAGTGCTGGGCTTCACCGAGAAGCCGCCTGGCGAGGGCGGGCAGATCAACGGCGGCTTCTTTGTGCTGTCGCCGCGCTGCCTAGACCGCATAGCGAGCGACGCCAGCAGCTGGGAAGGCGAGCCTCTGACAAGCCTGGCGCGTGACGGCGAGCTGATGTCTTTCTCGCACACGGGCTTCTGGCAGCCGATGGACACCCTGCGCGAGAAGAACCTGCTTGAAGAACTCTGGCAGTCGGGCCGCGCGCCCTGGAAGACCTGGTGATGCCACCACGCCCCGACTTCTGGCGCGGCAAGCGTGTGCTGCTGACCGGCCACACCGGCTTCAAGGGCGGCTGGCTGGCGCTGTGGCTGGCCCGCATGGGTGCGCAGGTGACCGGGCTGTCGCTAGCGCCGGCCACGCCGCGTAATCTGTTCAGCGTGGCGCGCGTTGGCGAGGCCTGCGACAGCCGAATCGGCGACATCCGTGACCTGGAAACGGTGGCCACGCTGGTGCGTGAGACCCGGCCGGAGCTGGTGCTGCATCTCGCCGCCCAGGCCCTGGTGCGCGCCAGCTACCGCCAGCCCGTTGATACCTTTGCCACCAACGTGATGGGCACCGCCCATGTGCTCGACGCGATGCGCGGCGTCGACAGCGTGCGCTCGGTGGTGGTGGTAACCACCGACAAGGTGTACCGCAACCACGAGACCGCCTACCCCTATCGCGAGCACGATGCGCTGGGTGGGCACGACCCTTACAGCGCCAGCAAGGCCGCTTCGGAGATCGTGGCCGAGAGCTACCGCGAGGCTTACCTGCGCGCGCAAGGTGTGGCGGTGGCCACAGCCCGCGCGGGCAACGTGATCGGTGGTGGCGATTGGTCTGAAGACCGGTTGATCCCCGATGCCGTTCGCGCGTGGGAATCGGGTGCGGTGTTGGAAATCCGCCGCCCGCAGGCGGTGCGACCCTGGCAGCACGTGTTGGAGCCATTGGCAGGCTACCTGCGCCTGGCCGAGCAGCTGTGGGACGACCCAACAAACGCCGGGCCCTACAACTTCGGTCCGCACACGCACGAGGCGGCCACGGTGGGTGAGGTGGTCGCGTTGGCGCGACAGACGTATGGGCGTGGCGAGAGCGTGCTGTGCGATGGCTCACAGGGGCCGCACGAGGCTGGCTGGCTGGCACTCGAGGTGGCGCACGCCCGGGTTTCGCTGGGCGTGGAGCCGCGCTGGAGCTTGGCCGAGGCAGTGGCGCGCACCATGGGTTGGTACCGGCAGCAGGCGCAGGGCGGCGATGCGCGGGCGCTGTGCCACGACGACATGCTGGCGTTCGAGGCGCGCGCGTGAGTCGCTTCAAACTCAGCGACACGGCGCTGGCCGGTGTTCGGGTCGTCGAGCGGCAACGCGTGGGTGATGCACGAGGGTCGCTGACGCGGCTCTTTTGCGCCGACGAGCTGCGCGAGGCGGGGTGGATGGGGCCCATCGCCCAGATCAACCACACCGTTACCACGCGAGCAGGAGCGGTGCGCGGCATGCACTTTCAGCGCTCGCCGCACGCCGAGATCAAGCTGGTGAGCTGCTTGCGCGGCGAAGTTTTCGACGTGGCTGTCGACCTGCGCCCGGCGTCGCCGACGTATCTGCACTGGCATGCCGAGCGTCTGTCTGCCGACAACGGGCGGGCGCTGCTCATCCCCCAGGGTTTTGCGCATGGCTTCCAGGCGCTGGCCGACAATGTCCAGCTTTTGTACTGCCATTCGGCCGCTTACGCGCCGGGGGCAGAAGCGGGGTTGAGCCCGACGGATGCGCGGCTTGCGATTGCCTGGCCGCTGGGCATTTCGGAGCTGTCGCCGCGCGATGCTGGCCACCCGCAGATCAATGATGAATTCAGAGGAGTAAACGTTTGAAGTGCCGCCATTGCAGCGCAGCCTTGAGCCTGCCTTTCCTGGATCTCGGCAGCGCGCCGCCCTCCAACGCCTATTTGTCTGAAGCGGCCTTGCGCGCGCCGGAGATGTGGTTCCCGTTGCGCCTGCTGGTGTGCGGCAGCTGCTGGCTGGTTCAGACTGAAGACCACGCAGGCCGCGAGGCGCTGTTCACCGACGATTACGCCTACTTCAGCTCGTTCTCGTCATCTTGGTTGGAGCACAGCCAGCGCTATGTGAGCGCCATGACCCAACGCTTCCAGCTGGGCGGGGCCAGCTTGGTGTCGGAGATCGCGGCCAATGATGGCTACCTCTTGCAGTACGTAAAACAGGCTGGCATCCCTTGCTACGGGGTAGAGCCGACCGCCAGCACGGCGGCCGCGGCCCGCGTCAAGGGCATCGACATCGTCGAGCGCTTCTTCGGTGTGGCCTTGGCCGATGAGTTGGCTGTGCAAGGCCGGCAGGTCGACTTGGTGGCAGCCAACAACGTGCTCGCACACGTGCCCGACATCAATGACTTCGTGAGCGGTTTCGCGCGTCTGCTCAAGCCACGAGGGGTTGCCACCTTCGAATTTCCGCACCTCATGCGCATGGTTCAAGAGAACCAGTTCGACACCGCTTATCACGAGCACTATTCGTATCTTTCGCTCACGGCCGTGCAGCGGGTTTTCGAGGCCAACGGCTTGACTGTGTTTGATGTCGAGGAGCACGGCACCCACGGTGGCAGCCTTCGCGTGTTTGCCCAGCGCAGTGACGGTGGCCGTCACACCACCACGCAACAAGTGAGTGCCGTGCTGGAGCGTGAGGCCGAGGCGGGCGTCGCCACCGCGATTTTCTACGCCGGGTTTCAGGCAAGAACCGACCGCGTGAAAGACGATTTCTATGCTTTCCTGATCGACGCCAAGCGACGTGGCAAATCGGTGGCGGCCTACGGCGCAGCGGCCAAGGGCAATACGCTAATGAACTACGCCGGCATTCGCCCCGACCTCATTGATTTCGTGGTCGACCGCAACCCCGCCAAGCAGAACAGGTACATGCCGGGCAGCCGCATCCCCATCGTGGCCGAAGAGCGGCTGAAGGTCGAGCGCCCCGACTATGTGGTCATCCTGCCCTGGAATCTGCGCGCCGAGGTAATGCAGCAGCTTGATTACGTTCGCGCTTGGGGCGGGCAGTTCGTGACCGCGGTGCCCGACCTGCAATGCACGCCATGAAGATCGCCGTGACAGGTTCAACCGGCTTCATTGGTCGCCATGTGGTGACCGAACTTGAACGTCGTGGCCATGCGGTGCTGCTGCTGGTGCGCGCTTCGTCTGTTTTGCCTGAGGGCTGGCAACGGTATGAGCAGCACTCCTGCCATTCAGCCGGAGCAGCGGTGGCCGCCAGCAGCCCCGACGCGATCATTCATTTGGCCTGGGGCGGTTTGCCCCGCTACCAATCTTCTCATCACTTCGAGCAGGAGTTGCCGGCGCAGTATGCATTGTTGAAATCAGTGCTTAGGGCGGGCGGGCCACGCGTCGTCGTGGCGGGCACGTGTTTTGAGTACGGCATGCAATCGGGCCCGCTTGATGAATCTATGGAGGCGCAGCCCAGCAACCCATACGCCTTTGCCAAGAATGCTTTGCGGTGCCAGCTCCAATTTCTTCAGCGTGAAGTGCCGTTCGAGCTGACTTGGGCGAGGCTCTTCTATGTGCATGGCGAGGGCCAGGCGCCGGGATCGTTGTTGCCGCAGCTTCAGGCAGCGGCAGCTCGTGGTGAAGCCGTGTTTCCCATGTCTGGCGGTGAGCAGCTGCGCGACTATCTGCCGGTCACCGAAGTGGCCAGCCATCTTGTGTCGCTGGCCGAATGCGAGGCGGGGCAGGGCATCGTCAATGTGTGTTCCGGTCGACCGACGTCGGTGCGGGCGCTGGTGGAGGGCTGGATTGCAGCCCGCGACTGGCAAATCAAACTGGAGCTGGGCCATTTTCCCTACCCGACGCACGAGCCCATGGCCTTCTGGGGCGACAATCAAAAGCTGAGGCGCTGCGTCGAGCAGCATTGAGCCGCGGTCTCCCGCATGGCCGACTTCAAGATCTTTGTCGCGCCGAGCAATTGCCGGATTTTCACAATCGCATATTCGCGTGCCGAGCAGCAACTACCTGAAACAACTTCAGGAGTCGACGGCGTTCAGATTCAACTATTGATTGGTGAAAAATGGAAAATTTTGACAAGGAAGTCGCTGCCCGCTTGGTGGTCAATGGCGATAACGAAGAACTCAAGGCGGCTGCACAAGCCTTCACTGTTGCGTCGATATTGCCCAAGTACTCGTACAACTTCTCCTGGATGGGGCGGCCTATCATTCAGTATCCGCAGGACATGGTTGCCATGCAGGAGCTGATCTGGACCCTTCAGCCCGACCTGATCATCGAGACGGGCATTGCGCATGGAGGTTCGCTGATTTTCTCGGCCTCGATGCTTGAGCTGAATGCGGCTTGCGGCGGTCCACAAGATGCGGAAGTGATTGGGCTGGACATCGATATTCGCCAGCACAACCGGGAGGCGATTGAGGCGCACCCGATGTTTCGCCGTATCTCGATGATTGAGGGCTCCAGCGTCGCGCCCGATGTGGTGGCTCGGGTGCGGGCTAAAGCGCAGGGCCGCAAGAACGTCCTCGTCTGCCTGGACAGCAATCACACCCACGAGCACGTTCTCGCCGAGCTCTCAGCCTATGCCCCGCTTACCTCAGTGGGCAGTTATTGCGTGGTCTTCGACACGGCTGTCGAAGACCTGCCGAAGGTCTTGAGCGGAGAGCGTCCCTGGGGACCGGGCGATAACCCGAAGACGGCGGTATGGGAGTATCTCAAGACCCACCCTGAATTCGAGAGCGATCGCAGCATCGACAACAAGCTGCTGATTAGCATGGCGCCAAGCGGCTACCTCAAGCGGGTTCGATGAGATGGGCGACCCCGTCATTCCAGGTCTGGTCTACGCCTGTCTGACCCATGTTCCCCTGTCGCTCGAGTTTCCGCCTTACGTCGTGCCCATTTACTTAGGTGACGCGCAAGGCGCAGGCAGGCTGAACCTACGCGATTTGGCACCCGAGTGGGCGCCGCATCACCCTGTGCTGGCGGGTTTGGCCGGCACCTTCGCGCTGCGGAACTACGTGCTTAGTTATCACCCAAGTGCCAGTCGCATTGGTATCTGCCAGTATCGCAAGTTCATCTCTCGGCAACGTATCAGCTTTGCGTCGGAACCGACTTACTCAGTGATGGATTTGGTTCACAAGGGTCTGCTGGAGAACGGGCGCATTGATGACCTGATGCACCCTGGGACTCAAGAGTTTCTGGTGAGTCGCGCGTATCCGTTCGGCAAGCATGGGCGCAAGTGCATGAACTTGTTTGAGCAATACAAACGCGCTCACCACATCGAAGACTTTCTGCGCTTTACGGCGGCCGCGGTTGAGCTCGGCGTGCTCGGCAAAAACGAGGTCGCGGGGTTCTTTGACGAAAAGACTCTTTCCCCAGGGGGCGTGGAGCTGGGTGTCTACGAGGCTGGTTTTTGGCTCAAGAGCGTGAGCCAAATCGAAGCTGTGGTGCGCTTGTGCCTTGCGCAGCATCCCGCTGCGGAGAACCTCACGCCGCGCGACAGCTATCAGGCGCGTCCGTGGGCATTCTGCGCCGAGCGGCTCGGCAGCTACTTGCTGTTGCAGCGGTTCAAGCAGATCGACGGCAGACGGGCGTGGGCTGGTCGTCATTCATTCACCCAGCGGCTGCTCCCGTCGCAAAGCTACATCGGGCAAATGAATCTCATCACCGAGAAGGCCGGTGAAGGCTATGCGCTGGGCAGCGTCAAAGCCACTGCGTGACAAGGCGGGTTGAGCGCGTCAGGTCGCGCTTCATTGCCGGCGGTTAGCCGCGCAAGGGTTTTTGGATTTCGGAACCCTGTTTTGCCAGAAGCTTCATCGAGAGATTCACCATGCTTTGTCTTCGCTTGAGGCAATACGCCGAGGAAACCTGGCTCCCGCCATTTCCGCAGACTCTGCCTTCATCGGTAGACCAGTACGCCCTGCAGGCATCCGTTTGGAAAGCCGCGCGCCGCCGTGCCATGCGGTCACTCAACCTGCGCTTGCATGGGCAGGTGCCGCTTGAGCGAACGCGCATTGATCCAGCTGTCCATCGGCGCGTGCTTTGGATCCACCACGGCACGCCGCAAGTAGGCGATTCGCTCACCGACCTGGCCGCGCGCGTGCTGTTGCGCGGCGACTTCGAGCGCTTCGATCTGCTGACCGACAAGCACCTGGTGCCGCTGTACCGCTCCGATGAGGTTTTCACGCTGGCCTCGTCGTCGCCATCGGAGTTGTCCGGCGATTACGACCTGATCTTGCTGCACAGCGCGTCGTCGCGTTCGGTCAAAGACAAGCTCGCGCATTACCGCAGAGTGCCCTTCGTCCACGTGCATGGCTTCTACACCGGGCCTGAGCTCAACCGCACGCTGTTCGGCTACTACCGCATCGCGCAGCTGCGTGGCATGAGTGTGTCGGAGGCAGAGATTGAGCGAATTGCGTGTACCAGCATGCGTGCCTCGGCTGATGAAGAGGCTGCGGTAGAGCGACTCGGCCTGCCAAGCAATGCGATCATGATGGCCATTGGGGGTGTACGCGACTGGTGCACCTACTTCCAGTGGCCGGAGGTGCTGCGCGGTTTGCACGAGGCCGGCGTGCGACGCCCCGTGGTGCTCATCGGGTCTGACAACGGCTTGGCCATGCGAGACCAGATCCTCGCCAGCGACACGGGCATGACACTCATCGACCGCGTGGCCCAGCACACCTTGGGTGAAGTGCAGGCGCTGATGCGTCGCGGCGCACTTGTGGTGTGTGCCGACGGCGGGTTGTTGCATGTGGCGCACACGGCCCGCGTGCCGGTGGTGACACTTTTTGCTGGTATCAGCGAGCCGCGCTTCAGGTTGACGGCAGCCAACCGAACCACCTGGCGCTATGGCGCGAAATGGGTGAATGATGTGCCGGCAGAGGAGCTGGTGCGGTGCATTGTTGAAGCTCTTGGTGCCAGCGGAAAAGAAGCGACTCCCTGATTTGCTGGCGCCAGACTTGCTGCGCCTGCGGGGTGTGGCTCAAGACTTCTTGCGCCGAAGCTGAGGGTCGCGGGGTGGAAGCGGAGAGGGGGGCACCCAGGTGGGTTGGCACAGGGGAGTTTGCAGCACTTGTTGTGGCGTTACCTGTGCCGCGAAGTCGGCGTCTCGCGGGATCTTTGCCCAGAAGAAATCGTGCTGGAAGATGGGCCAGCCATTGAACCGCGAAGACCTGAAGATGCCTCGGTGCGCACGGAGCTCCCCGTATCGCTCACCCTTGAATTGACGATTGACCTCGGTGAAGGGCAGGATCTTTTCTGCCTCAAGGCCATCCCATTCGTGCAGTGGGCGTCGCTGCAGCTGATCCATCTTTTCGAACTGGTCCTCGCAGATCACTTGAATCGCCGATTCAGGCATGTTGTAGCGAGGGGTCCAGAGAGCCGTCCACCCAGTCGTCAGGCCGGTCAGGTGATCGAGCAATGCTTTCGAAAGCACAAAGGCATCTGATTCGATGTGAATGATCTTATGGGCTCCAATGGCTTTGGCGACGTTTACAGAGTGCAGAAAGCTGCGCCACCAGCCAGGCATCTGATAGGTGGACGATCGCCCCATGTGTTGGTCAAAGCGCAGAAGCTGCGGAAGGTCGGCCGAAGCGCTTAGTGCCTGCGCATCATTGACGAGCCGAACCTGATCGGTAGGTGGCACATACGGGGAGGCGTCATCGACGAGAACCAGGGTCGCTTGATCGATCTCAAGCTGGCTGTAGTAGTCGATCCAGCGGGCATACCTCAGGTGCCATGACTCCGCCGTGCGGGAGTAGCTGGTGCAGAACACAAGTGATTTCATGGCGTGGTGATGCTGAAGATGCCTCAGGCCACCAGCCGATAGTGCTTGCGGCTCAAGTCCCATCCGAACCAACGCTCCAGCTGCATTGATGCGCGGTGCTTGCGCTCGCGGCTTGTGAGCTGGTGTGCGGGGTTGGGGGCGAAGTGGTGCTCGGCCTCGGTTTGCAACCATTGAGCCACCAAAGCCGGGTGCTCACCCGTGTAGGGCTCCAGCGATTGCGGGTCTATGTTGCCGTAGTGCACCTGGGGCGCACCGTGCGACCAGTACTTGCTCACCTGATCCATCTTGGCTTGCATGTAGTCGGTGCGGCGAACATGGCCGTAGTGGTAGATGTGCGCGTTGGCGAGCGCGGCGCGCGGGTGGCGGCCGCGGCGGTGTTTGTCCATCACCACCCAAAACTGCCCATCGGGCGCGTAGGTGCGGATGGTGTTGCGAATGAGCCGGCATTCGCGGCGGTACCACGCGGGGCTGGTGGCCAACCAATGCGGTGAGCCGTAGAAATGCAGGTAGTCAAAGACCAGTGCTTCAACCTGCGGGTTGTCATGGTGCTGCTCAACGGCTGAGCGTATGGCGCCCAGTTCGCTTTCGTGCAGCACTTCATCGCCTTCAAGGTAAAACGCCCAGTCGCCGGTACAGGCGTACTGCGCAATCATCTTCTGCTGTGCGTAGACAAAGCCGCGCTCGGCCATGCGCTCATTCCACACCGTATCGATGAGGCGAATCTTCGGGTCAGCAATGGCCAGCAGGCGCTGGCGAGTCGCGTCTTCACCCTGGCCTACGGCGATCACGAACTCGTCGACCAGAGGCAGCAGCGAGCGTACGGAGGCCTCGAACGGAAAACCGAGCTTTACGCCATTGCGCAAGAAAGTGAAGCCGCTGATGGACGGCTTAGATGGGCTTGGCATAGCGGTGCGGGCTGAAAAGTTGTTTGGTGCGCAGGCCCAAAAGGAATTGAAGCGGCCGGCGCATGCGCCGCAGCGCGCGGTCTTTGTGAAACGCATAGAGACGATCTCGGTGGCGCCATGCAAAGCGCGTGAGTGCCAGTGAGATGAACTGCGTCTCGCGCGCTTGCCAAAGTGCAAGCAGCTCCTGCGCGAGCGCCTGGCCTTTGCCAGGGACGCGCGCAAAGAGTGCCAGGCGCTCGCGGGTTTCTGCCAGTTCTTGCCAACGAAAGCCGGCGGCGCGACCGGTCTTCACGGTCCGTTGCCCGGTGATGTCGCTGACCGTGTTGGTGTGCAGGCGGTAGCGCACCAAACATTCATCAACGTACACGATGCGCCCCAAGGACACGGCGACGTAAGCGAGCCAATGGTCGTGGTATGCGCCACGTGGGAACGGCAGCGCATGCTCCAGCACGCTGCGGCAAATGAGCATGGCATGGCCGGTGGCGTTGTTGCCAAGCAGGTAAGGCAGTGGGTCGTCGGTATTGAAGCGGCTAAAACGGTCGGAGATGCGCTCGTGCATTGGGTTGCCTTGTTCGTCCATCAGGGCCGAGTCGCCATAGGCCAGGAGCGCGTCGGTCGAAGACAGCTCGTGCGCGAGCCGCGAGAGCTTGGTGGGCAACCAGATGTCGTCTTGGTCGCAAGGTGCAATCCAGCGCCCTTGGCACAGCGACATGGTGACTTCAAAGTTCTTTTGGTAGCCGAGATTCACGGCGTTGCGGCTGTAGCGAATGCGTGGGTCGCGTTGCGCGTAGGCGCTCAAGATTGTAGGGGTGTCGTCAGTAGAGGCGTCGTCCACGACCACGATCTCCAGCGCGGGCCAGTCTTGCGCCAGCAGCGAGTCGAGCTGCTCGCGCAAATGGCGTTCGCCGTTGAAAGTGCACAGGGCGATGGAGACCAGCGGATCCACGGGGGTCAAGCCTCGCCCTTGGGTGAGTTGCCCCACTTCTCATCCATCGAAATCAACCGCGCTGCGTCAGCAAAGGCCGGCGGGTTGGCCCGCAGCGTGATGCGAATGTAGTGGTGCACAAACACGTCTAGCGCAATGTGCAAGGGCTTGATGTCGCCATGCTCCACAGCACGCTTCTTGGCACGCAAAAAGAGATCGGCATCTGCTGCTTGAATGCGCTCATCCCATAGCCCCACCAGATCAATGGCGCGGCGGTTCATCAGCACCGAGTTGCCCACATAGCCCTCAAGAATCTGACCCTCGAAGCGCCGCGCTCGATCGGCGCTGAAGCGCTCCCAGTCGCCATACATCCAGCGGTGTGCGAGCTTGAGCCAGGGCTGCTTGGCACCGAACAGGCGCACGGGCAGAGCGGCACGCTTCCAGCGGCGGCGCAAGGCGCGCGTGGCTTCGGGCGTCTCGATGCGTTCGATGCCGCACACGGTGAGCAAGTCCAGGCCATTGCGCGCGGCATTGGCCAGCAAGCGAGTGTCCCAGGCAGGCGGCACCACGATGTCGTTGTTGAGGAAGGCCAGCCACTCGCCTTGCGCCACGGCGATGCCTTGGTTTTGGGTGTAGGGGTAGGAGTAGTTGGCCGAGTTGCGAATGACCTTGGCGCCCACGGATTCGAAGAACTCGGCTGAGCCGTCGGTGGACGCGTTGTCGATGATGATCAGCTCATAGGGCTGCTCGGTGCAGCGCTGCAAGTGCTCAACGAACCAGCGGTTCACGGCCAGTTGGTTGTGCACGGCTGTGATGATGCTCAGCTTGGTCATTTGCGCACCGCTTCCTCAGGCTCCTTGGCGTCGGTCTTGAACTGAAGCGAGTGCAGATGGGCGAACAGGCCATTGAGTGCCAGCAGCTGGGCGTGCGTACCTTGCTCAACGACGCGCCCGCCTTCGAGCACCAGCACGCGGTCGGCGGCTTGAATGGTGGAGAGGCGGTGGGCAATGACGAGGCTCGTGCGCCCTCGCATCAGTGTCTCCAGGGCCTCTTGCACGAGGCGCTCTGATTCAGAGTCGAGCGCCGAAGTGGCTTCGTCCAAGATGAGGATGGGCGCGTCTTTGTAGATGGCGCGCGCGATGGCCAGCCGCTGGCGCTGACCGCCGGAGAGCTGGTTGCCGTTGTGGCCGATCATCGTGTCTAGGCCCTGGGGCAGGCCCTCAACGAACTGGAGCATGTTGGCCGCCTTGAGCGCTTGGCGCACGCCCTCGCGGTCTACGCTTTCACCCTCGCCCGAGCGCAGCGCCACGTTGGCGGCCACGGTGTCGTTGAACAGGATCACGTCTTGGCTCACGAGCGCGAACTGGCGGCGCAAGGCGGCGATGTCCCACTCTCGCACCGGCCGGCCGTCGAGCAGCAGCTCACCGGTGGTGGGCTCCAGGAAGCGCGGCAGCAGATTCACCAGTGTGGATTTGCCCGCACCCGACGGGCCGACCAGCGCCAGCATTTCACCCACGTTCAGCCGAATGTCTACATCAGCGAGTGCGGGTGTCTGATCGCTCTTGTAGCTGAGGCCCACGTTGCGCAGCTCGATCTCGCCGCGCGCTCGCCCGGGGTCGTAGGTGCCGCCCTCTTCGATGGGTGAGTCGTTGATGAGCGCCACGCCGCGCTCCAGGGCCGCCAGCCCGCGGGTGATGGGGCCGGTGACTTCTGACAGGTGCTTGATGGGTGCCAGCAGCATCAGCATGCTGGTGATGAAGGCCACGAAGCCCCCCGTGGACCCGCCTTGCGTGCCGCTTTGCCAAAGGGCTGCCACCACCACGGCAGAGAGCGCGCAGGCCGAAATCAGTTGCGTGATCGGCGTCATGGTGGCTGCCGCCATGGTCGACTTGATGGCCAACACACGCAATGCGTCGCTGCCTTTGTAGAAGCGCCGCACCTGAGAATTTTCGGCGCCGTGCAGACGCACGATGCGCCAGGCCAAGACGTTTTCTTCCACCACATAGGCCAACTGATCGGTGGCTTGCTGGCCTTCGATCGTGAGCCGGTGCAGCCGTCGGCTCAGCTTGCGCATGGCCAGTGCGATGGCGGGGAAGAGCACGCCCACGAACAGCGTGAGTTGCCAGTTGAGGTACATCAGGTAGCACAGCAAGGCCACCAGGGTGAGCGAGTCGCGAACCAAGGTGAGCACCGACCCCACCAGCATGGCCGCGCCTGATTGCGCTTCATAGGTCAATGTGTTGGTGAGGCTGCTCGCGGTGTTTCGTGTGAACAGTGCAGGAGACACCGTCATCAGCCGTTGAAACATGGCCGCGCGCAAGGCCTGTGTGCCCCGGTTGGCCGACCACGACAAACCGTACTGGGCCACCAGCCCCGACAAGCCGCGCACGGCAAAGACCGCGATGATGGCCGCAGGCACCATCCACAGAGGGAAGGGTGCCCCCTTGAACCCGCTGTCGAACAGGGGCTTCATCATGGCTGGAATCAGGGGCTCGGTGGCCGCGCCCACGATGGAGCCGATGACCATCAGCACAAAGCCCCGGCCACTGTTGGCAAAGTAAGGCGCGATGCGCTTTACGCGCTGTTTCAGGGGCAGGGTGGGTGTGCTCATTCAGCGCGGATTATCCAACGCCGGCCCTGCCTACAATCCGGCCACCTTCACCAGGGGGTTCTTGCTCGCCACATGCCCGACATCGCGCTCTCCGTCGTCCTGATCACCCACAACGAAAGCCGGAACATCGCCGCCTGCCTGAAAAGCGTGTCCTTTGCCGATGAATGGTTGGTGGTCGATTCGGGCAGCACCGATGGCACCCGCGAGATTGCTGAGTCTCTTGGCGCCCGGGTGCTGCAGACCGCGGATTGGCCAGGCTTTGGCGTGCAAAAGAATCGCGCCCTCGACATGGCCCGTGGCCGCTGGGTGCTGAGCATCGACGCCGATGAACGCGTCAGTGAAGAACTGGCCGCGCATATTCAAGAGGCGATCAAGAGCGAGCAGGCAGTTGACGGCTATGAGGTGTCGCGCCTCTCGCGGTTTTGCGGCCAGTGGATGCGCCACGGCGATTGGTACCCTGACCGCGTGCTGCGGCTTTTTCGCCGCGAGAAGGGGCGCTTCAGCAGCGACCTGGTGCATGAGCGACTGCAGGTGCAAGGCCGCGTGGCGCGGCTCGTGGGTGACCTGCGGCATGACACCATGCCCACGCTCGACGATGCGCTCGACAAGATGAATCGCTACAGCGGCGGTCGGGCGCGGGACAAGGTGGCGGCAGGGCGCACCGGTGGCCTGGGTGCTGCCATTGGGCATGGGCTGTGGGCTTTCGTGCGCTGCTACCTGGTCAAGCATGGTTTTCTCGATGGCCGCCTGGGCTTCGTCTTGGCCGTGTACCAGGCCGAAGGCACGTATTACCGCTACCTCAAGATGGGCCTGCTGGCGCAGCAGGCGCGCAATCCGATTGAACCAATCTGAAAACCAAAGGTCAGGACACTTCATGCTGATGAACCGACGTTTTTTTGGAAGCTCCATCGCCGCGGCTTCAGGCCTTGCACTTGCCGGCCCCGCACTTGCCCAATTCCGGGTCGAAATTTCAGGCGTCGGCGCCACGCAGGTGCCCATCGCCATCGCGCGTTTTCGCGACGAAGACCGCACCACCCAAGTGCTCTCGGCCATTGTGCGAGCCGACCTCGAACGCGCCGGCGTCTTTCGCGGCCTGGACACCACGGCGGTGATCGACGAGAACGCGTCCCCACAGATGAGCGAGTGGCGCTCGCGCGGCGCTGATGCACTGGTAGGCGGCTCTGTCACGCGCTTGGCCGACGGCCGCTTCGATGTGCGCTTCAAGCTCTGGGACGTGGTCAGGGGCAAGGACATCGGTGGCCAGAGCAACGCGGTGGCGGGGAGTGATCTGCGCTTGGCGGCCCACCACATAGCCGATTTCATCTATGAGAAGCTCACCGGCGAGAAGGGCGTTTTCTCCACCCGCATCGCTTATGTCACCCGCTCGGGCAGCCGCTACGCGCTGCGCGTGGCCGATGCCGACGGTGAAGCCGGCCAGGTGGCATTGAACAGCCCCGAGCCCATCATTTCTCCGGCCTGGTCGCCCAACGGGCAAGAGCTTGCCTATGTGTCCTTCGAGGCCCAGAAGGCGGTGGTCTATGCGCAGGAGATTGCCTCGGGCAAGCGGCGCGTGATAGCCAACTTCCGCGGCTCCAACAGTGCACCGGCTTGGTCACCCGATGGCCAGACCCTGGCCGCCACGCTCAGCCGCGACGGCGGCTCGCAAATTTTTGTGATGGGGCGCAACGGCGAGAGCCCGCGCCGCGTGACCAGCAGCCCGTCGATCGACACCGAAGCAACTTTTTCGCCCGATGGCCGCAGCCTCTATTTCGTGAGCGACCGCAGTGGTGGCCCGCAGGTCTACCGCGTGGCGGTGGCCGGCGGCGCCGTCGAGCGTGTCAGTTTTACCGGTGACTACAACATCAGCCCTGCCTTGAGCCCGGACGGGCGATATCTGGCCTACATTTCGCGGCAGAGCGGTGGGTTCAAACTCTATGTATCAGAGCTGGCCAAGGGCTCCACGCCCCAGGCCATCACCGACACGCGCGACGATGAAAGCCCGAGCTTTGCACCCAACGGCCGCTTGATCATCTACGCCACCCGCAGCGGTGGTCGCGATGTCTTGATGACCACCACGCTCGATGGCAAGATCAAAGCGAAGCTGGTGTCCACCACGGCCGACGTGCGCGAGCCGATGTGGGGCCCTTACGGTCGATAGCCCAGCGTTTCGCCAGGCCCAATTTCTTTTCTTTTCTTACCGCAGGAGATAGACGCATGAACACCATCAAATTCACCGCCCTCGCATGGGTGGCATCCGCTGTCCTGGCAGGCTGCGCTTCGAACGTTCCGCTGGACAACAAGGCGGCGCCTGTTGAATCGCGTACCACCAGCACGGCGGGTGGCGGCAGCGCCTCTGCGGGAAACACGTCGCCCACCCAAGTGGCCAGTGTCGACCTGAGCAAGAATTCAGCGTCAGCCGAGATGGGCCGCGTGGTCTATTTCGACTACGACAGTTTCGTGATCAAAGATGAGTTCCGCCCCGTGGTTGAAGCCCAGTCCAAAGCCCTCTCGGTCGACCGAGCCAAGAAGCTGCAGGTCGAAGGCCATACCGACGAGCGCGGTGGCAGCGAATACAACTTGGCACTGGGCCAGAAGCGGGCCGAGTCCGTGGCCAAGGCACTCAAGCTGCTCGGCGTGAACGATGGCCAGGTCGAAGCGGTGAGCTTCGGCAAGGAGCGTCCCGCGGTGCAAGGCAGCGATGAAGCGGCATGGGCCAAGAACCGCCGCGCCGAGCTGAACAACCGTTGAGATGCTGACCATGCCTCGCTCGTCTCACCCTCACCTTCGGCTTGCGAGCTGGGGGATCGCACTTGCGCTGATTGCGCCAGTGGCGCAGGCCGGCATATTTGATGACGACGAGGCGCGCAAGGCCATCCTCGACATGCGCCAGAGGCAAGAGCAGAGCGAGGCGCGTGTGAAGGCCGCGCAAGCCGAATCGAACACGCAGCTGCTGGAGCAGATCAGCCAGCTCAAGCGCAGCCTCTTCGACCTCAACAACCAGCTCGAGCTCATGCGCACCGAGATGGCCAAGCTGCGCGGGCAAGACGAGCAGCTCACGCGAGACGTGGTCGAGTTGCAGCGCCTGCAGAAAGACGCGCAGCAAGGCGTGGAAGACCGCATTCGAAAACTTGAGCCCAAGAAGGTCGCAGTCGACGGGAAAGAGTTTTTGGTTGACCCCGAAGAAGGCCGGCAGTACGACGAGGCGCTGGCGGTGCTGCGCAAGGGCGATTTCGCCGCGGCGTCTTCGGCGCTGTCGGCCTTCAATCGCCGATACCCGGGCAGTGGCTACAACGCGTCGTCGCTGTTCTGGCTGGGCAATGCGCAGTACGGCATGCGCGACTACAAAGAAGCCATGGCTTCGTTCCGCAGCCTGATCGCCAGCGCCCCCGATCACCCGCGCGCGCCGGAAGCCCTGCTGTCTGTTGCCAACTGCCAGATGGAGCTCAAAGACAGCAAGGGCGCCAAGCGCACACTCGACGAGCTGCTCAAGACCTACCCCAAGTCCGAAGCCGCGCAAGCGGGCAAGGAACGCCTGGCCTCGCTGAAGTAGGGTGAGCGTGAACGCTGCGCTCGACCTGTTGGCCCCCGACCTCGAGCGACGCTTCGGCGGTCTGCGCCGCCTGTATGGCGAAGTGGGTTACCAAGCCGTGCGTGCGGCACGCGTGGGTGTGGTAGGCCTCGGCGGCGTGGGCTCGTGGGCCGTTGAGGCACTGGCGCGTAGCGGCGTGGCCGAGCTCACGCTCTTCGACATGGACCACGTGGCCGAGTCCAACATCAACCGCCAGGTGCAGGCTGTGGGCGCCACGCTCGGCAAGGCCAAGGGCGAGGCGCTGCGCGAGCGCATTGCCGATATCCACCCTGGCTGCAGCGTGCAGTTGGTCGATGATTTCGTATCGGCTGACAACTGGCCCGGCCTGTTGCCAAGAGAAATCGACGTGCTCATTGACGCTTGCGACCAGGTACAGGCCAAGGCGGCCATGGCGCATTGGGCGTTGCAGCACAAGCAGCTCTTCGTCAGCGTGGGCGCGGCTGGTGGCAAGCAGCGCGCGCAGGCGATCGAGGTCGACGATCTCGCCCTCGTCACGCACGACCCTTTGCTTGCATCGCTGCGCCAGCGCTTGCGCAAGCAGCATGGTGCGGTGCGCACCGGCGCGATGGGTGTGCGATGCGTGTTCTCGCGCGAACCGGTGTCGCCTCCGGTCGATGCTTGCGAGACCGATGGCAGCCTCAATTGCCACGGCTACGGCTCGAGTGTGGTGGTCACGGCGAGCTTCGGGTTTGTGGCGGCAGGAGACGCGCTACAATCGCTGCTTCGCCGATTTGTTTGAAGCGACTTTGCGAAGCCCGCTATAATCATGGGCTTTACGGGTTGTTAGCTCAGTCGGTAGAGCAGCGGACTTTTAATCCGTTGGTCGTGGGTTCGAATCCCGCACAACCCACCAGTTTTCGCAAGTGTTAGTCAGAGCGGGCTCCTAGCTCAGTTGGTAGAGCAGCGGACTCTTAATCCGTTGGTCGACAGTTCGAATCTGTCGGGGCCCACCAAAATTTCAGTGAATCTAGCCCTTGGCGCGAAAACGCCAGGGGCTTTTTCACGTCTGGGCCCGTGGTGCAGCCCGTCGAGTTGCTGCGAAATCCATCAGGGAATGTCGGCGGGCACGCGTGCGTAGACTCTCATGACCCCTTCGGGCGCTGTGCCCGGCGGTTCTGTTGAGAGGCACCCATGAACAACTTTCGCCTGTCTGCGCTCGTGGTCTCCGGATTCGTTTCAGCGTGCTCGTCTTACGGCCCGCAATCGCTGGGGCAGGGCGCCAGCCTCGACGACATCACACGTGCCATGGGCGTGCCCACCGGCGAGGCGGCCTTGCCTGGCGGCGGCAAGCGCCTGGAGTACGCCCGTGGCCCCTACGGGCGGCACACCTACATGCTCGAGTTCGATGCGCAAGGCCAGCTTCAACGCTGGGAGCAGGTACTCGACGAACAGCACTTCAACGCAATTCGCAGCGGTATGGACGCCGCTGAGGTGCTGACGCAGATAGGCCGAGCCTCCGAGCAATACGTGGTGGGCTGGCAGGCGAAGCAGACCGTCTGGGCTTACCGCTACGAGACGCCGTTCTGCCAGTGGTTCCAGGTCGGCATCGATGCGCACGGCAAGGTGATGGACACTGCCTACGGCCCCGACCCCCTCTGCGATGTCGGCGACACCAAGGACTCTCTCTGACCCTCATGAGCATCACCCTCTACGGCATTCCCAATTGCGACACCGTGAAGAAGGCACGTGCCTGGCTGGCAGCGCAAAACGCCCCCGTGGCCTGGCACGACTTCAAGAAGCAGGGCGTGCCCGAGCACGAGCTCGACAAGTGGCTGAAAGCCGTGGGCTGGGAAAAGCTTGTCAACCGCCAAGGCACCACCTGGCGCAAGCTGCCCGATGCTGAGAAAGCTGCGGTCATCGATGCGGCTGCGGCCCGTGCGTTGGTGCTGCGTGAGCCCAGCGTCATCAAGCGCCCGGTGGTGCGGTGGGCCGACGACCAGGTGACGGTCGGTTTCAGCGAGGCGCTGTTTTCAGAGCGCCTAGGCTGAGCCTGCTCAAGCTAATAGTTGGCGCAGCACGAAGGGTAAGATGCCGCCGTGCTTGTAGTAATCGACCTCAATCGGTGTGTCGATGCGCAGCGTGAGGCGCACGTCGCGCTTGCTGCCGTCCACCCCGTGGATCACCAGCGTGGCGTCTTGCTGGTGCTTGAGCTCGGTGCCCAGCAGCACGTCGAAGGTCTCGTCACCCGTGATGCCCAGCGTCTGCCACGAATCGTGTCCCTTGAACTGCAATGGCAGCACGCCCATGCCCACCAGGTTGGCGCGGTGTATGCGCTCGTAGCTGCGCGCCACCACAGCCTTGATGCCCAGCAGGGCCGTGCCCTTGGCCGCCCAATCTCGTGACGAGCCGGTGCCGTACTCTTCACCTGCAAACACGATGGTGGGCGTGTTGGCCGCCATGTACTTCATGGCCGCGTCGTAGATGAAAATCTTCTCATTGCCCGGCTGGTACAGCGTCACGCCGCCTTCCTCGCGGCTGCCGTCGGCGGCGGCGGGGATCATCAGGTTTTTGATGCGCACATTGGCAAAGGTGCCGCGCACCATCACGTCGTGGTTGCCGCGGCGCGAGCCGTAAGAGTTGAAGTCGGCCTTCTGAACCTTATGCTCCTTCAGCCACTGCCCGGCAGGTGACTGCTCCTTGATCGAGCCCGCCGGCGAGATGTGGTCGGTGGTGATCGAGTCGCCAAACAGCGCCATGGCGCGCGCGCCCTTCACGCCCGAGTCGGCCAGCCCCGGCTCCATGTGGAAGTGGTCGAAGAACGGGGGCTTGGCGATGTAGGTGCTCTTGGGCCAGGTGTAGGTCTCGCCCTTCACGCCCTTGATGTTTTCCCACAGCTTGCCCGGGTTGGTTTTCACCTGCGCGTAGTTGGCGCGGAAGGCCGGGCCATTCATCGCGTACTTCATCAGCTTGTAGATCTCGTCGCTGCTCGGCCAGATGTCGCCCAGGTAGATGTCGCGCCCGTGTGTGCCTTTGCCGACGGGCTCGGTCATCAGGTCAATGTTGGCGTTGCCGGCGATTGCGTAGGCCACCACCAGCGGTGGCGAGGCCAAGAAGTTAGCCTTCAGGTTGGGGTGGATGCGCGCCTCGAAGTTGCGGTTGCCCGAAAGCACGGCCGCGCAGATGAGGTCGTTCTGGGTGATCACATCGTTGAGCTCGGCCGTCAGGTCGCCGGCGTTGCCGATGCAGGTGGTGCAGCCATAGCCGGCGAGCGTAAAGCCGAGCTGGTCGAGGTACTGCGTGAGGCCGGCCTTGTCGAGGTACTCGGTGACCACGCGCGAGCCCGGCGCGAGCGAGGTCTTGATGTGGGGCGCCACCTTCAGGCCCGCCTCCACTGCCTTCTTGGCCAGCAGGCCTGCGGCCAGCAGCACGGCAGGGTTTGAGGTGTTGGTGCACGAGGTGATGGCAGCGATCAGCACGTCGCCGTTCTTCACCTCCAGGCCGCTGGCGGTCTTGAACACCTGGTGCAGCTTCTCGGCCGGTTGGTTGAAACCGTTGGCCGCTGTGGGCTTGCTGAAAAGCTCGGTGAACTCAGCGCGCATCTTGCCCAGCTCAATGCGGTCTTGTGGGCGCTTGGGGCCGGCCAGCGAGGGTGTCACCTTGCTCAGGTCGAGCGAGACTTCCTTCGAGTAATGGATGTCGCCCGACTTGGGCACGCCGAACATCTTCTGCGCGCGGAAGTAGGCCTCGAAGGCCTCGATTTCGCTCTTGGTGCGGCCGGTGCCCACGAAGTACTCGATGGTCTTCTCGTCGACCGGAAAGAAACCCATGGTGGCGCCGTACTCGGGCGCCATGTTGGCGATGGTGGCGCGGTCGGGCAGCGAGAGCGTGCTCGTGCCTTCGCCGAAAAACTCGACGAATTTACCGACCACCTTCTCCCTGCGCAGCAGCTCCGTCACCGTGAGCACCAGGTCTGTGGCCGTCACACCTTCGCGCAGCTTGCCGGTGAGTTCGAAGCCCACCACGTCGGGCGTCAGGAAGTACACCGGCTGGCCCAGCATGCCGGCCTCGGCCTCGATGCCGCCCACGCCCCACGCCACCACGCCTATGCCGTTGATCATGGTGGTGTGGCTGTCGGTGCCCACCAGAGAATCGGGGTAGTACACGCCACCCTTGTCGAACACGCCGCGTGCCAGGTACTCCAGGTTCACCTGGTGCACGATGCCGAAGCCCGGTGGAACCACGCCGAAGGTCTCGAAGGCCTGCATGCCCCACTTCATGAACTCGTAACGCTCGTTGTTGCGCTCGAACTCCAGCTTCATGTTCAGGTCGATGGCGTCTTTGGTGCCGTAATAGTCGACCATCACCGAGTGGTCAACCACCAGGTCCACCGGCACCAGCGGCTCGATGGTGCGCGGGTTCTTGCCCGTCGCCACGGCCACGTTGCGCATGGCGGCCAGGTCGGCCAGCAGCGGCACGCCGGTGAAGTCTTGCAGCACCACACGGGCCACCACGAAAGGGATCTCGTCGACGCGATCGGCCGTCGGGCTCCAGTTGGCCAGGCGCTCCACGTGGTCGGCGGTGACCTTCTTGCCGTCGCAGTTGCGCAGCACCGACTCCAGCACGATGCGCATGGAGATCGGCAGCTGGTTCACGTTGGGGTACTTCTTGGCCAGCTCGGGCAGCGAAAAGTAGCTGCCGCTCTTGCCCGAAGGCGTCTTGAAGGTCTTGAGCGTGTTGGCAAAAGCGTGTTCGGCTGGCTTCTTGGCGGTGGCCATGGCGTGCTCCTGGGTGGGGTATGCCTTTGATTGTGCCCCCCGAGCCAGCCGCAAGCGTGACAGAAGTCCGCATTTCCCTGGGCTGTGCCGTGTTGTTGCCGGCGCGTGGCCGCATCCTGTGACCAGCGTCGAAATGACCCTGAAAAGCAGCTGATTTGCCCCGTTAATGCCCGGACTGCCGCCGCAAGTGCCTGCCCACAATGGGCTGGAGTCAATCTGCCCATGTTCTCTCTATGAAAAAGTCGACAGCAAAGCCCCCGGTGGCGGCGGCAAGCCAGGCTGCGAGCGGCCTGTCTGCGCTGGATCGCGAGCTGGCTGCGGCCCGCTCGGGGGGCATGGCGCTGGCCGACCTGATGAACCACGCCCAGGCCGCAAGCCAGGCAGGCCGCCCGCAAGACGCCGCCGTGCTGTATGAGGCCTGGATCACCCACACCGTCTCGCCGCTGCAGCACGTGGCGTGTTTCAACTGGGGCACCATCCTGGGCGCGATCGGCCGCAATGCCGACGCCGAAAAGGCCTACCAGCGTGCGCTGGCACTTGCGCCCGGCTTTCTGCAGGCGCGCCTCAATCTGGGCCACCAGCTCGAGCACCTGGGCCGGCCCGACGAGGCCATCGCCCAATGGCAGCTCGTGCTCGACCGGAAAGACGCCGAGCTTGAGCTGCACCTGCATGCCCTGAACAACATGGCCCGGCTGCACGAAATGCAGCGCCGCTACGACGAGGCTGAGCGCTGCATGCGCGACAGCCTGCTGCGCAAACCCGCGCAAAACGACGTGATCCAGCATTACGTGCACCTGCGTCAGAAGAAGTGCGCGTGGCCGGTCTACGAGCCCGTGGGCGCGCTCACGCACAACCAGATGCTGATGGGCACCTCGGTGCTGGCCATGCTGGGTGAGAGCGACGACCCTGCCATGCAGCTGCTGGCTGCGCAGCGCTTCGTGCACGAGCGCACGCCCAAGCCACCGGCCGTGCCCTTCCACGAAGGCCAGCCCAAGCGCCAGGGCAAGATCAAAATCGGCTACCTCTCGGGTGACCTGCACATGCACGCCGTGGGCTTGCTCGCGGTTGAGCTGCTTGAATTGCACGACCGCGAGCGTTTCGAGATTTACGCCTTCTCGTGGAGCCGCAACGACGGCACACCGCTGCGCGCGCGCATCCGCAAGGCCATCGACCATTACATCCCGCTGACCGGCGTTGACGACGTGACCGCCGCTCGCGTGATCGCTGAAGCCGGCATCGACATCCTGGTCGACCTGCAAGGCCTGACCAACGGCGCCCGCCCTGCGATCGTGGGCATGCGCCCTGCGCCTGTGCAGGTGAGCTACCTCGGCCTGCCCGGCACCTGTGCCTTGCCCGGTGTTGACTGGATCCTGGCCGACCGCTTCGTCATGCCCGCCGAGCTGCAGCCGTACATGACGGAAAAGCCG
>NZ_JBKJOQ010000035.1:0-5185 GCF_046595475.1 Rhizobacter sp. | reverse complement strand
GGCCGGCGGCGTGCTGTTCAGCCGAAATATCGCGCGGCCGATCCGGCAGGCGGTCGATCTTGCCAACGCGGCCGCTGCCGGCGACCTGGCGCACCGCGTGGACAGCAGTGAGAAGGGCGAAGTCGGCGAGCTCCTGCGCGCTCTGGAATTGATGCAGCGCAACCTGGCCCAGATCGTCACCGACGTGCGCAGCAATGCCGACGGGGTGGCCACCGCCAGCGCCGAGATTGCGCAGGGCAACACCGACCTCTCATCGCGCACCGAAGAGCAGGCCGACGCGCTGGAAGAGACCGCTGCCTCAATGGAGCAGCTCTCCAGCACCGTCAAGCAAAACGCCGACAACGCACGCCAGGCCAACCAGCTCGCGCTGAGCGCCTCGACCGTGGCCATCTCAGGTGGCGAAGTGGTCAACCGCGTGGTCGACACCATGAAGGGCATCAACGATTCGTCGAAGCGCATCTCCGACATCATCGGCGTGATCGATGGCATCGCTTTCCAGACCAACATCCTCGCGCTGAATGCAGCCGTCGAAGCGGCCCGTGCAGGCGAGCAAGGCCGCGGCTTTGCCGTGGTGGCTTCCGAAGTGCGCAGCCTGGCGCAGCGCTCGGCCGATGCCGCCAAAGAAATCAAGACCCTCATCTCCACCAGCGTGGAGCGCGTGGAGCAAGGCACGGCGCTGGTCGACCAGGCCGGCACCACCATGAAGGAAGTGGTGACCTCGATCAAACGCGTGACCGACATCATGGGCGAGATCAGCGCCGCCAGCACCGAGCAATCGGCCGGCGTGGCGCAAGTGGGTGAGGCCGTGACACAAATGGACCAGGCCACGCAGCAGAACGCGGCACTGGTGGAAGAAAGCGCCGCCGCGGCCGAAAGCCTCAAGGCCCAAGCGCAACAGCTGGTGGGCGCCGTGTCGGTGTTCAAGCTCGGCAGCCACGCTGCCCCGGCAGCGGCTGCTGCGGTGGAACGCCGCTCGCCGAGCCGCGCCACCAACGTGACGCGCCTGCAGCCCAAGGCCTCATCGGCCGCCGCATCCAAACCAGCGCCTGCGGCCACACCTGCAACCACACCTGCAACGGCGCCCGCGCCGAGCGCCGCGCCGACACCCCGCCCGGCCCCGGCTCCCGCCGCCTCTGCCGCCACCGGCACGGACGATTGGGAAAGTTTCTGAGCGCCTGACACCCGACTTCGGCGCACAGCCCGTGACACCCTCACGGGCTGTTTTGTTTGGCGCCCGTCCTGCGAAAAGCGCGCCAGAGCGCCAGCTTATGCACGGATCGCGCCCCCCGTCGCCTGCGCAAAATGGGCTACACGAGCGCCCTCTGGGTGCCGATATCCATGGGAAATCTGTCCCACCCTTTTGTTGAACGGAGCAATCCATGTCTACGCCCTTCTTCCGCCTGGCCACCGTCGCCCTGGCCGCCCTCGCCTTCACCTCGCATGCAGCTGCCAAAGAAGGCAACGTCACCGCCGCCGAAGCCACAGCCATGGTGAAAAAAGGTGTGGCCTTCATCAAGACCAACGGCACTGAAAAGGGCCACGCCGAGATCTCGAACAAGGCCGGCCAGTTCAACGACCGCGACCTCTACCTCACGGTCTACGGCCTCGATGGCGTGGTGCGTGCGCATGGCGCCAATGAAAAGATGATCGGCAAAAACCTCGTCGAACTGAAAGACGTGGACGGCAAGGCCTTCGTGAAAGAGCGCCTGGAGCTCGCACAGACCAAGGGCACCTTCTGGCAAGACTACAAGTTCACCAACCCGGTGAGCAAGAAGATCGAGCCCAAGAGCATGTACTGCGAGAAGCTGAACGACAGCGTCGTCTGCGGCGGCATCTACAAGTAAACAGAAAACCGGCAAAGAGAACAGCTCCACGCCGCTGCAAGGACACACCTCATGAATCTGGGCGCAAAGCTACTGGCGGCACCGCTGCTGACGGCCGCGATGGTCTTGTCTATCGCCACCGTGAACACCGTGCTGCAAAGCCGCACGGCCACGCAAAACCAGGCGTCTTTCACGGGCGACATGGAAAGCTTTCGCACGATCACCAGCGTGCAAGACCAGTTTGCCCAGTTGCACGCCGGCGTCTACAAGACGGTGGCCCTGATCAACTCGATGGACGAGCCCAAGGTGAAGGCGTTCCGCACCTCCTTGTCCAACCAGCTGGCGGGCCTGAAGCGCACGCTGGCCAGCCTGGCCGATGCCGGCAGCGCCAATGCTGAGTTCAACAGCGGCGTGGCCGCGCTCGGCACCCAGCTTGACCAATATGGCAAGCAGGCCGACTCAGCCATCGACCTCTCGACTGTCGACCCCAACACTGGCATCGCCGCCATGCAGAGCGCCGATGCCACTTTTGCTTCTGTCGCGACATCGCTCGGCAGCCTGGTCGCCAAAATGGAAGCTGCATCCTCTGAAACCATGGAGTCGGCCGCGCAGCGCTCCACCCGCAACAGCCTGATGCTGGGCATGCTGGCCTTGCTGACCTGCGGCGCCGCCGTGGCCCTGGCCTGGTGGATGCAACGCAAGGTGATCGAAGACCTGCGCCGCGCCGTAGGTGTGGCCACCGAAGTGGCCGGCGGCAACCTGTGCGCCAATTCGCAAACCGATCGCAGCGATGAACTGGGCGACCTGCTGCGCTCGCTCGGCGCGATGACACAACAGCTCAGCAGCTCGCTGCAGACGGTGATGGCCTCGTCGTCGTCGATTCAATCGGCCAGCGCCGAGATCGCGACAGGCAACCAGGACCTGAGCCTCCGCACCGAGCAGACCGCCAGCAACCTGCAGCGCGCGGCCAGCTCGATGGAGCAGCTCACCGGCACGGTGAAGCACAGCGCTGACTCGGCTCACCAGGCCAACCAGCTCGCCGCATCGGCTGCCGACGTGGCGGCCCGTGGCGGCAGCGTGGTCTCGCAGGTGGTGAGCACCATGGACGAGATCAACACCAGCTCCAAGAAGATCAGCGAAATCATCGGCGTGATCGATGGCATCGCCTTCCAGACCAACATCTTGGCGCTGAACGCGGCCGTGGAAGCGGCGCGTGCCGGCGAACAAGGCCGCGGCTTTGCCGTGGTGGCCGCCGAGGTGCGCAGCCTGGCGCAGCGCTCGGCCAACGCCGCCAAAGAGATCAAGGGCCTGATCGGCGCCAGCGTCGAGCGGGTCGAGGCCGGCTCACGCCTGGTGGCCGATGCCGGCGCCACCATGAGCGAGATCGTGGGCTCGGTGCAGCGGGTGTCCGACATCATTGGCGAGATCACCACCGCCTCTGCCGAGCAGTCGGCGGGCATCGGCCAGGTCAACAGCTCCGTGAGCGAACTCGACCAGATGACGCAGCAAAACGCCGCGCTGGTAGAAGAAAGTGCCGCCGCCGCCGAGTCACTCAAGGAACAGGCCGCGCGCCTGGCCCAGGTGGTGTCGGTCTTCAAGCTGCAGAGCAGTGTTTAACGCCTGAGGGGCTTCAAATGGTGATCTCAATGACTTCTTCGTCCGTAGATTCGCAAGACATCGCCCAGCTCGATCGGCAAGCCGACACCGTGATGATGGGCGGCGTGGGCCTGGGCGCGCTGGTCGCCGTGGCCATTGCCGCCACAGGCGACGGCCTGGGCCTCGCCACCCTGGTGGGGCTGCCGCTACTGCTGTTGGCGGTGGCGGCCTACTCGATGGCGCGCGGCACCGGCCTTTCGCGCTATGTGCTGACGATGAGCGCCGCAGCCATGGTCGGGCTGCACATTCAGCTGGGGCGCGGCATGATCGAATACCACTTTGGCGTGTTCGCCATGCTGGCGCTGACACTGGCCTACCGAGACTGGCGGCCGATCGTCGCCGCAGCGGGCTTCTTCGCGGTGCACCACGTGCTGTTCGATCGGCTTCAGCTGGCCGGCGCCGGTGTCTACTGCCTGACGGCACCCAGCTTCGAGCGGGTGTTGATCCACGCCGGCTACGTGGTGGCGCAATCGGGGCTTGAAATCGGCCTCGCCATCCAGATGCGCGCCAACGCCCTGCAAGGCACCGAGCTTCAGGCCCTCGCCCGCAGCGTGGTGCGCGGCGACAAGCTCGACCTCGACGTGAGCCATGTCCAGACCCACACGCCAGTGGCCGCGCAACTGCGCCAGATGCTCGAACGCATGGGCACGGCGATGAAAGCCATCAACACCGCCGCCAAACACATCAACAACTCGGGCGGCGAGATCGCCAGCGGCAGCCTCGACCTGAGCAACCGCACCGAGCAAACGGCCAGTAACCTGCAACAAGCCGCCTCGTCGATGGAGCAACTCACGGCCACCGTCAAACAAAGCGCCGACTCGGCCCGCCAAGCCAACCAGCTCGCCGCTTCGGCCGCCGAGGTGGCCCAGCGCGGGGGCAGCGTGGTCTCGCAGGTGGTGAGCACCATGGACGAGATCAACGCCAGCTCCAAGAAGATCAGCGACATCATCGGCGTGATCGACGGGATTGCCTTCCAGACCAACATCCTCGCGCTGAACGCAGCCGTGGAAGCCGCCCGCGCGGGCGAACAAGGCCGAGGCTTCGCCGTGGTGGCCAGTGAGGTGCGAAGCCTGGCTCAGCGCTCGGCGCAAGCGGCCAAAGAGATCAAAGGGCTGATTGGTGCCTCGGTCGAAAAAGTGGAAAGCGGCTCACGCCTGGTGGCCGATGCGGGCGCCACCATGGGCGAGATCGTGGGTTCGGTGCAGCGTGTGTCCGCCATCATCGGCGAGATCACCTCGGCTGCTGCGGAGCAGAGCGACGGCATCAGCCTGGTCACCACGGCCGTCACGCAACTCGACCAGATGACTCAGCAAAACGCTGCACTGGTTGAAGAAAGCGCCGCCGCGGCCGAGTCGCTCAAGCAGCAGGCCCACCGCCTCACCGAGGTGGTCTCGGTGTTCAAGCTCGAAGCCCACTGAGCGCTCCATGCCCGCAACAGACCGGTACGTTCCGTCCCCATTTCCCACTTCAGTTCACGGGCGAAAAGTCGATAGTTTGATCAGCACGGCCCGCAGGGGCCCCTTGCTTCAAAAGGATTTCAGATGGACATGATTCACGAAGCCGCCCACGTGGCACGCCACGAAGCCGCGCGCGCCGCACTGGCCGCCCAATCGGGCAGCGAGTTCCTGACCTTCCGCCTGGGCGCGGAAGAGTACGGCATCGACATCTTGAAGGTGCAAGAGATCCGCTCCTACGAAGTGCCCACC
>NZ_JBKJOQ010000103.1:0-12467 GCF_046595475.1 Rhizobacter sp. | reverse complement strand
TTGCGGACCGTGCTGCCGGCGCATGCGCTGCTGTTCCGGCAAGAAGACACCGTGCCCTACGAATGTGATGGCCTGACCGCCTACCGCCAGCTGCCACTGGCAGTCGTCCTGCCCGAGACCGAAGCGCAAGTGGCTGCCGTGCTCAAGACCTGCCACGGCATGGGCGTGCCGGTGGTGGCGCGGGGCGCGGGCACCGGCTTGTCGGGCGGCGCGATGCCCCACGCCCTTGGCGTGACGGTGTCGCTGGCCAAGTTCAACCGCATCGTCAAGCTCGACGTGCTGGCCCGGACCGCCGTGGTGCAGTGCGGCGTGCGCAACCTGGCGATCAGCGAGGCAGCGGCGCCCTACGGCCTGTACTACGCGCCCGACCCGAGCAGCCAGATTGCCTGCACCATCGGCGGCAACGTGGCCGAAAACTCCGGCGGCGTGCACTGCCTCAAGTACGGCCTGACGCTGCACAACCTGCTCAAGGTGCGCGGCTTTACCGCCGACGGCGAGCCGATCGAGTTTGGCGGCGACGCGCTCGACGCGCCCGGCCTGGACCTGCTCTCGGTCGTGGTCGGCAGCGAGGGCATGCTGGCCGTGACCATGGAGGTCACCGTCAAGCTCTTGCCCAAACCCCAGGTGGCGCGCTGCATCATGGCCAGCTTCGACGACATCCGCAAGGCCGGCGATGCGGTGGCGGCCGTCATCGCGGCCGGCATCATCCCGGCGGGGCTGGAGATGATGGACAAGCCCATGGTCGCCGCCGTCGAAGGCTTCGTGCAAGCCGGCTACGACCTCGATGCCGCCGCCATCCTGCTGTGCGAGAGTGATGGCACGCCCGAAGAGGTGGCCGAAGAGATAGGCCGCATGCTCGACGTGCTGGCCGAGAGCGGCGCCACCCGCATGGAGGTGAGCCGCGACGAAGCCCAACGCCTCAAATTCTGGAGCGGGCGCAAGAACGCCTTCCCGGCCAGCGGGCGCATCAGCCCCGACTACATGTGCATGGACTCGACCATCCCGCGCAAGCGCCTGGCCGACATCCTGATCGCCATCGGCGAGATGGAAAAGAAGTACATGCTCCGCTGCGTGAACGTCTTTCATGCCGGCGATGGCAACTTGCACCCGCTGATCTTGTTCGACGCGAATGACCCCGACCAGCTGCGCCGCTGCGAGCTTTTCGGTGCCGACATTCTGGAGACCAGTGTGGCGCTGGGCGGCACGGTGACGGGTGAGCACGGCGTGGGCATCGAGAAGCTGTCGTCTATGTGCGTGCAGTTTTCGCTGACCGAGCGGGCGCAAATGCTGGGCGTGAAGCACGCCTTCGACCCGGCCGGCTTGCTCAACCCCGGCAAGGTGATCCCCACGCTGGCGCGCTGTGCCGAGTACGGAAAGATGCATGTGCGCAAGGGCTTGCTGCCCTTCGCCGAGCTGCCCCGCTTCTGAGTTGACTGCGCTTTCTTAGGGGTGCGCCTGCGGGCGCCCCTTCCTATAATCGCCCACTCCCCAGAAGAGGCTGCCACCCGCACGGTGCAACACATGAATCCCGACTTCAAGCCTACCGACATTGAGCGCGCCGCCCAGGCCGCATGGAACGCGGCCGACGCCTACCGCGTCACCGAAGACGCCAGCAAGCAGAAATTCTATGCCTGCTCGATGCTGCCTTACCCCAGCGGCAAGCTGCACATGGGCCATGTGCGCAACTACACCATCAACGACATGCTCACGCGCCAGCTGCGCATGAAGGGCTTGAACGTGCTCATGCCCATGGGTTGGGATGCGTTTGGCTTGCCGGCTGAAAACGCGGCCATCAAGAACAAGGTGCCGCCCGCCAAGTGGACCTACGACAACATCGCGTACATGAAGCAGCAGATGCAGGCGATGGGCCTGGCCATCGACTGGAGCCGCGAGGTCGCCACCTGCTCGCCCGACTATTACCGCTGGAACCAATGGTTCTTCCTGAAGATGCTCAAGGCCGGCATTGCCGAGCGCCGCACCCAGGTCGTCAATTGGGACCCGGTCGACCAGACCGTGCTCGCCAACGAGCAGGTGATCGACGGCAAGGGCTGGCGCTCGGGCGCGGTGATCGAGAAGCGAGAGATCCCCGGCTACTACCTCAACATCACGAAATACGCAGACGAGCTGCTCGAGCACGTGACCACGCAGCTGCCCGGCTGGCCCGAGCGTGTGAAGCTGATGCAGGAAAACTGGATAGGCAAGAGCGAAGGCGTGCGCTTCGCCTTCACGCACCAGATCAAGGGCGCCGATGGCAAGCTGATCGGTGACGGCAAGCTCCATGTCTTCACCACCCGCGCCGACACCATCATGGGCGTGACCTTCTGCGCCGTGGCGCCTGAGCACCCGGTGGCTGTGCATGCGGCCGCCGGCAACCCCGCCGTGGCCGCCTTCATCGAAGAGTGCAAGAGCGGCGGCACGACCGAAGCCGAGCTGGCCACGCAAGAAAAGAAGGGCGTGCCCACCGGCCTCACGGTAATGCACCCCATCACTGGTGAGCCGGTCGACGTGTGGGTCGGCAACTATGTGCTGATGAGCTATGGCGATGGCGCCGTGATGGGCGTGCCCGCACACGACGAGCGCGACTTCGCCTTTGCCAAGAAGTACGGCCTCGACATCCTGGAAGTGGTGCACGTCGATGGCGAGCACTACACCTACGACCACTGGCAAGACTGGTACGCCGACAAGCAGCGCGGCGTCACCATCAACTCCGACAACTTCAGTGGCTTGAACCACAAGGCTGCGGTCGACGCGGTGGCCGCGGCACTCGCGCACAGAGGCCTGGGCGAGAAGAAGACGACCTGGCGCTTGCGCGACTGGGGCATCAGCCGCCAGCGCTACTGGGGCACGCCCATCCCCATCATTCATTGCGACGAGCATGGCCCCGTGCCGGTGCCCGAGCGCGACCTGCCGGTGGTGCTGCCCGAAGACGTGGTGCCCGACGGCAGCGGCAACCCGCTCAACAAGCACGCCGCCTTCTTGCACGTGGCCTGCCCGACCTGCGGCAAACCATCGCGCCGCGAGACCGACACGATGGACACCTTCGTCGACAGCTCGTGGTACTTCATGCGCTACTGCGACGCGAAGAACGACCGCGCGATGGTGGGCGCCGGCACGCAGTACTGGATGCCGATGGACCAGTACATCGGCGGCATCGAGCACGCCATCCTGCACCTGCTGTACGCCCGCTTCTGGACCAAGGTGATGCGCGACCTGCACCTGGTAAAGGTCGACGAGCCCTTCACCAAGCTGCTCACGCAAGGCATGGTGCTCAACGAAGCTTTTTCACGCACCGACAGCGGCAAAGACTACTTCTGGGCCACTGACCTTGACATCAAGCGCGACGAGCACGCCCACGTGCTGTCGGCGGTAAGCAAGGCCGACGGCAAGCCGGTGATGTACGAGGGCTGGACGACGATGTCCAAGTCCAAAAACAACGGCGTCGACCCGCAAGACCTGATCGAGCGCTACGGGGCCGACACGGCGCGCCTGTTTGTCATGTTTGCGTCGCCGCCCGAGCAGACGCTGGAGTGGAACGACGCGGGCGTTGAAGGCGCGCACCGCTTCTTGCGCAGGGTGTGGAACTACGGCGTGAAGAACGCCGAAGCGATCAAGGCGCGTGGTGACACCAGCGGCGGTGATGGTGAAGAGGCCAAGACCTTGCGCCGCGAAGTGCACAACGTGCTGCGCCAGATCAGCTACGACTACGAGCGCATGCAGTACAACACCGTGGTCTCCGGTGCGATGAAGCTGCTCAACGCGCTTGAAGGCTTCAAGGTGGGCGCCCCGGGTGTCATACGCGAGGCCTTCGGCATCTTGCTGCGGGCCTTGTACCCGGCCTGCCCGCACATCACCTGGCAGTTGTGGCAAGACCTGGGCTATGCCGCCGTGCATGGTGATTTGCTCGATGCGCCCTGGCCGCAAGTGGACGAAGCAGCGCTGGTGCAAGACGAGATTGAGCTGATGCTGCAGGTCAATGGCAAGCTGCGCGGCGCCATCAAGGTGGCGGCCGATGCCGACAAGGCGGTGATCGAAGCGGCCGCCTTGGCGAGCCCCGATTTCATCAAGTTCGCCGAAGGCAAGCCGCCGAAGAAGATCATCGTCGTGCCGGGCCGCTTGATCAACGTGGTCATTGGATGACGAGGCGACGCGTGTTCGTTCTCGGCCTGGCCGCCCTCGCGGCCGGCTGCGGGTTCGAGTTGCGCCGTGCCCCCGAGCTGAGCTTCAAGACCTTGCAGCTCGCCGGCTTCAAGCCTCACTCGCCATTGGCCGACGAGCTGCGCCGTGACATTGCGGCCAGCACCACCACGCGCGTGGTCGAAGCCGCCTCGCAAGCCGAGGCGGTGCTGGAAGCGCTGGCCGATACGCGCGACAAGGGCGTGGTGGCCAGCACCGCCGCCGGCCAGGTGCGTGAAGTGCAGCTGCGTTCACGCCTGAACTTTCGCCTGCGCACGCCGGCCGGCAAAGAGCTGATCCCTGAGACCGAGATTGCGCTCAGCCGTGACATGACCTACAACGAGCGCGACGCACTCGCCAAAGACCAAGAAGAAGAGGCGCTCTACCGCGCCATGCAAAGCGACATTGCGGCCCAGGTGTTGCGCCGCCTCGCGGCTGTTCAAGCCTTGTAGTTCAGACACTGTTGGAGCCTGCGATGCAACTGCGTGCCGATCAGCTCAACGCTCACCTCGCCAAGGGCCTGCGTTCGCTGTACCTGGTGTACGGCGACGAGCCACTGCTGGCGCAAGAGGCCGCCGATGCGATCCGCGTCGCCGCGCGTGCGGCCGGGCATACCGAACGCCAGGTGCACACCGTGGCCGGTGCGCATTTCGACTGGAGCGGCCTGCTCGGCGCCTCGCAGGCCATGAGCCTTTTCGCCGACAAACAGCTGATCGAGATTCGCATCCCCTCGGGCAAGCCGGGCAAAGACGGCTCCGAAGCCTTGCAGCGCTATTGCGAGACCTTGTCGGAAGACGTGGTCACCGTCATTCAACTCCCCAAGCTCGACCGCACGCAGCAGAGCAGCGCGTGGTTCACCGCGCTCGACAGCGCGGGCGCCACGGTGCGGGTCGACGCCATCGAGCGCAAGGCCTTGCCCCCGTGGATCGCACAGCGCCTGGCCGTGCAAGGCCAGCGCGTGCAAGGTGGCGAAGCGGGCCAGCAAACGCTGGCCTTTTTTGCCGACCGCGTGGAAGGCAACCTGCTCGCCGCGCACCAGGAAATCCAGAAGCTCGGCTTGCTCTACCCGCCGGGCGAGCTGAGCTTCGAGCAGATCGAAGCCGCTGTGCTCAACGTGGCGCGCTACGACGTGTTCAAGCTCGGCGAAGCGGTGCTCGCCGGCCAGGCCACGCGCGCACTGCGCATGCTCGACGGCCTGCAGGCCGAAGGCGAGGCCGCCGTGCTGGTGCACTGGACGCTGGCCAACGACATCTTGGCGCTCAAGCGCGTGAAAGACGCCATCAACCACGGCAAGCCCCTGCCGATGGCGCTGCGCGAGGCGCGCGTGTGGGGCGCCAAAGAGCGCCTGTTCGAGCGCGCGGTGCCGCTGCTCACCGACAACGCCATTGCGCAGCTGGTCGAAGCGGCGCAGATCTGCGATGGCCTGGTCAAGGGCTTGAAGCACCCCGACTGGCCACTCGATGCCTGGGATGGTTTGAAGCGCCTGGTGTTGATGCTCGTGCAGTGCACGGCGAGCAGCTCGCCGCGCAAGGTCGTGCGTCTCGCGCTCACCGCCTGATCAGTAGCCTCGACCGCGATCGACCTGGTGAGCCACCGGCCTGCCGCCACGCCAGGCCAGCAGGTTGGCCACGGCAATTTGGGTGGCACTGCGCAGATCGGTCTGCGCCGCGGCATGCGGCAGCAGCGTCACCTTGGGGTGTGACCAGAAGGCGTGCCCCGTGGGCAGCGGCTCCTGCAGGAACACATCGAGTACGGCGTGGCGCAGGTGGCCGCGGTTGAGCGCACCCAAGAGGTCGACCTCCACCACGTGCTGGCCGCGCGCCAGGTTCACAAACGCCGCACCGGGTTTCATCTGTGAAAACGCCTGCGCGTTGAAAAGGCTGTGCGTGCGCGCCGTGAGCGGCAGCAGGTTGATCACCACATCGGCGCGGCCCAGCAAGAGAGGCAGGGCGGCATCGCGGGTGAAGGTTTCAACACCCGGCAGAGCCACCTCGCGCCGGCTCCAGCCGTCAACCGGGTAGCCGTTGGCGGCCAGGCGCTGCGCCACCGCGCGGCCCATTTCGCCCATGCCGAGCACGGCCACGCGCATGTCTTCTGCGCGGCGTTGAGGCAGGGGGCGCCAATCGCCGGCGCGGTGCTGTGCCGCGTAGGCGTAGTGGTCGCGCTGCAGGCTCAGCACGGCCCACAGCGCGGTTTCGGCCATGGCCGTGCTCATGGCCGGGTCGACCATGCGTGCCAGCAGCAGCTGGCTGGGAATGGTGTCATCGCGCAGCAGCTTGTCTACGCCCGCCCACATCGACTGGATGAAACGCAGGTGCGGCAAGCCTTGCAGCGCACCCGGCGCAGGGTTGCTGATGAAGGCGGCTTCAATGCTGTCGTCGTGGGCAGGCGAGCGCTGGGTGAGCACGGTTTCGCGCGGCAAGGCCTCGCGCAACTGGTCGGCCCAGCGCCGCAAGGCATCGAGCGCGAAATCAGTGACGAGCAGCAGGCTCACGACATCAATGCGGAGAGCGCGGCCTGCAGTGCGCGGTCGACGGTTTGCTCGCGCACGTCGCTGCGGCTGCCATCGAGCTGCAGCAGCTGGGCTTGCGCTGGCTCACCGCGCCGTGCCAGCGCAAGCCACACCGTGCCGACGGGTTTGCCGGCACTGCCGCCGCCGGGCCCGGCAATGCCGGTCACGGCAATCGAAAGATCGGCCAGGGTGTGGGCGAGCGCGCCCTCGGCCATGGCCTGGGCCACTTCGGCGCTGACCGCGCCATGCTTCTTGATCAAGGCCGCGGGCACGCCCAGCAGCTCGGTCTTGGCGTCGTTCGAGTAGCTCACCACCCCACGCTCGAACCAGTCACTGGACCCGGCGATGGAGGTGCAGGCCGCGGCGATCAAACCACCGGTGCACGACTCGGCGGTGACCAGGTGCAGCCGCCTTGCGAGCAAGACCTGCGCGAGCGCTTCGACTTGCGCGTCCCAGCGCGAGAGAGCGTGTGCGCCAGCGTGCATCAGAGCCACTGCCACAAGGCGAGGACCATCAGCGCGCACAAGGCCGCCACGAAGTCGTCGAACAAGATGCCGAAGCCTTGCGCCCACCCCACCGGCTGGCCGCGCTTGCCCTTGAACAAACCATCGGCCCAGGCCACAGGCCCAGGCTTGGCCGCATCGAAGAAGCGGAACAACGCGAAGGCCCACACCTGCCCCCACAGCCCAGCCGGCATCACCAGCCACAGCACGGCCCAGAAGGCGATGATTTCGTCCCACACGATGGCGCTGGGGTCGGCCACGGCGAGGTGGCGCGCGGTCACGGTGCAGGCCCACCAGCCCACGAGCGTGCCCACCACCAGCAGGGCGGCCCAGTGCAGGTCGCTCAGGTGGGGCTGCAGCACTAGAAAGGCGAGCCACGCCCACAACGTGCCCACGGTGCCGGGTGCGAAGGGCGAGAGGCCGCTGCCGAAGCCGAGCGCGATCACGTGCGCCGGGTGGCGCAGCATGAAGCGCGCGCTGGGCTTGAGCGGTACCACGCGCAGCGGCGGGTGAAGTGGCGGGTGAAGTGGCGGGGCGGTTGAAGGGTCCATGGGGGCAGGGTTCAGGGCTTGAAGTGGTCGAACGAACCGAAGGTGTGGGGCACGGCCCGGCCTTGCGCATCGATGAGCACCAGCGCGCGCTCCCGCTCTATGCGCCCGATGCGCGTCACGGGCGTGCCGCTGTTCAGTGCGGCAGCCTGCACGGCACTGGCATGAGAAGGCGGCGCGGTGAACACCAGCTCGTAGTCGTCGCCACCGGCCAGCGTGCACAGGCGCTGCAGGGTCAGAGGCTGCGCGGCGAGCACGTCGCTGCGCGGCACGGCGTCGACCTCGACTGTGGCGCCCACCGAAGAGCGCTGGAGGATGTGCGCCAGGTCGCCCAGCAGGCCGTCGGACACATCAATCGCGCTCGTGGCCACGCCGCGCAAGGCCAGGCCCAGGGCCACGCGGGGCTGCGGCTGCTCCATGGCCACGCGCACCTGCTCGAAGGCGTCGCCCGCCAACGCCGCTGTGCCGCGAAAGCACTCCAGCGCCAGGCGAGCATCGCCCACGCGGCCGCTCACGTACAGCTCATCGCCTGCATGTGCGCCTGAGCGCAGCAAGGCCTGGCCGGGGGGCACTTCGCCGAACACGGTGATGCAGATGTTGAGCGGGCCTTGCGTGGTGTCGCCGCCTACCAGCTCGCAGCCGTGTTCGTCGGCCAGGGCCAGCAGGCCGCGCGCGAAGCCCGCCAGAAAGGTTTCGTCGGCGCGCGGCAAGGCCAGCGCCAGGCTGAAGGCGAGCGGCTGCGCTCCGCTGGCGGCGAGGTCACTCAAGTTGACCGCCAACGCTTTGTGGCCGAGGCGATCGGGCGCGACCGTCGACAGAAAGTGCCGCCCGTCGACCAGCATGTCGCTGCTGATGGCGAGCTGCATGCCGGGTGCAGGCGCGAGCAGGGCGCAGTCGTCGCCTATGCCCAGCACGGCACGCGTCACAGGGCGAGTGAAGTACTTGGCGATCAGGTCGAACTCGCCCAGGGGCGCTAGGGTTTCGGGCATCGGGGGTGCTTCGTGCTGCCGGTCAGAGGGGGTTGGTGCGCATCAGGTTGGCCAGCTCCACCGCCGATTTCACCTCCATTTTCTCGAACACCCGCGCGCGGTGCACTTCGACCGTGCGCACGCTGATGTTGAGCTGGTCGGCGATGATCTTGTTGGCCATGCCGCCGATCACGCACTGCATCACATCGCGCTCGCGCTCGGTGAGCTCGGCCTGGCGGCGGCGCACGCTGGTTTCTTCGCGCTGGCGCAGCAAAGCCTGCGCGCTCAGCTCGAGCGCCTGCTCCACGCGGTCGACCAGTGCGTTGTCGGAGAAGGGCTTCTCGACGAAGTCGAAGGCGCCGCGCTTGACTGAAGCGACCGCGGTGGGCACGTCGCCATGGCCGGTAAGAAAGATGACCGGCATGAACTGCAGCAGCTGTCGCTCGATCAGGCGGTCGAACAGTGCGAGGCCACTGGTGCCGGGCATGCGCACGTCAAGCAGCAGGCAGCTGGGGGCGACCGGCCAGCTGGAGGCCGGCGGTGTGCGGGCAGTGCCGAGCCGTGAGTCGAGCATGGCCTCGAAGGCCTCGGCGCTGGCAAAGCCTTCAGACAGCAGCCGTCGCGAGCGCAGCAACCAGGCGAGCGCGTCGCGCACCACGTCTTCATCGTCGACGAGATAGACCATGGGCAGGCCGAGCTGCAAGGTGGTGTGGGGCGTCATGGTGCGGGCTGTGGCGTTTCGTCGGGGGCGGCGCTGGCACTGGCATGAGGCGCCAGCGCCACCGGTAGTGTGAAGCGAAATTCGGCGCCGCCCGAGTGGGCGTTGCCTGAGCCCCCCGCCTGCGCCGGCAGGTTCTGGAAATCGAGCACGCCACCGTGCTGCTCGATCACCGTGCGGCACAGGCTCAGGCCCAGCCCCATGCCTTCGCTGCGGGTGGTGAAAAAAGGGGTGAAAAGCCGCTGCGTCACATCCGGCGCCACGCCGCGGCCGTGGTCGATCACGCTGAAGCGGACCCAGCGCTCATGGGTTTGCCGCACGCGAATCAGCAGCTCGCGCTGGGGCAAGGGCGTGGTGATCTCCATCGCCTGGATGCCGTTGCGCGTGAGGTTGAGCAGCACCTGTTCGAGCATGGTGCGGTCGCACATCACCCGCGGCACGGGTTGGGGCAGGTCGAGCTCGATGCGCGTGCCGCTCTTGCGCGCTTGCAAGCGCACCAGGGGCAGCACCGAGTCGATCAGCTCGTCGACGCGTATGGCCTCACGTGCCTGCTCGCGGCGGCGCACGAAGTCGTGCACGCTCTTGATCACACGCCCTGCGCGCTCGGCTTGCTCGGCGATGCGTTGCGCGGCCTGGCGCAGCAGGGTGTGCGTCTCGGGCGTGTGGGCCTCGCGCTCGTCGTTCATCAGGTTGAGCGAACCGGTGGCGTAGCTCGCAATGGCGGCCAGCGGCTGGTTGAGTTCGTGGCTGAGCAGCGAGGCCATTTCGCCCACGGTGGCCAGGCGAGCCGTGGCCTGCAGGCGCTCTTGCTGCTGGCGCGACAGCTCTTCTACGCGCCGCTGGGCGGTGATGTCGAGTGCGGTGCTCATCCAGCCGGTGTGGCGGCGGTGACCGTCAACCAGTGCGGCCTCGAAGATCATCACTGCGAAGCGCTCGCCGTTGCGGCGCATGAAGGTCGTCTCGTAGCCTTCGCTCGGGGGCGGCGTGCCGGTCATGCGCACCTGCTGGCGCGCGGTGTATTCCTGGATGTGCTCGGGCGGCCAGTAAGGTGGTGTGGCCTGGCCCACCAGCTCCGCGGCCGAGAAGCCCACCATGTTGCAGAAGGCGGGGTTGACGTAGGTGATGCGGCCGTGCAGGTCGCGAGCACGCAGGCCGGTGACGAGCGAGTCTTCCATCGCCTTGCGCAGGGCCAGCGCTTCGGCCAGCGCTGCTTCGGCCTGTGCGCGGCGGCGCACGTCGCGGGCGAGCAGCAGCACCACCACCCCGAGGGCGAACGAGAGGCCGAGCACCAAGGCGGTGGTGAAGTTGGGGATGAGCCTCGGGCTGCCCTTGCCGCTGTCCACGCGCAGCTGCAACGTGAGGCCGGGCAGGTCGAGCACGCGGTTGGCGCGGTACACACCCAGGCCGCGCGGCAGGCCGGCACGGGCGAGGCGGGTGCCGTCGCCTTCGACGAACGAGAGCTCGTGCGCGCGCGTGATCTCGGGTGTCACCACTTCGGTGAGCAGCTGGGTGAGCGAAAAGCTGGCGACCAGGTAGCCCACGGTTTCGCCTGAGACCTGCGCTGGCAGGCAGACGTCGACCACCTCCACGCCCAGGCCGTTGGCCGTGGGCACGAAGTAGCTGCGCGAGTATGAAGGGCTGCCCTGGCGCTGCGCGTTGGCACAGGCCACCTGGGCTTCGAACTCCATGCTGTCGCGCGGGATCTGCGTGAACACAGGCGTGTGAAAAGGCGAGCCGACGGCCGACTCGAGGCGCATGCCGGCGTTTCGGCGCTCCACCCTGAGCAGCTCGCGGCGCGAGCGCAGCAGGTCAGCTGCGTCGGCGCGCCATTGCAAGATCGGCGGCGAGTTCCAGGTGAGGGCCTGCAGGCTTTGCAGGTCGCGCCCGAGGGCTTGCTTCAGGTCTCCGATGGACGCAGCGGCGGAGGCGTCGACTTGTTCTTGCGCGCGGCTGCTTTCGTAGTTGAGCGTGAGCCACACCAGCAGCGACTGCGCGATCAGCAGCAGGCTGACCAGCGCGCCCCACAACAGCGCGCGCCGCCATCGGCGAGGCCGCGTGGTGACGAGTGGCGATGGCGCAGATGAGGCAGTAGGCAAGGGCATGGCACGGGTGTTCAACGCCGCGAGTATTGCGGAGGCGGCGTTGGGTGCGCTACGCATTTACGCGCATCCGCAGGCGATGTGCGCTCCTACAATGCTCGCCCACCGAAGCGCATTGCGCTGACCACAGCACGAGAATCCGCCATGAGCCCTTCAGAAGAAAAGCGCGCCGAACTGCGCCGTGCCGCGCTCGAATACCACGAGTTCCCCACCCCCGGCAAAGTGGCCATCGCTGCGACCAAGCAGCTCGTCAACCAGCGCGACCTGGCCTTGGCGTATTCGCCCGGCGTGGCTTTTGCGTGCGAAGAGATCGTGGCCGACCCAGCCAACGCGTTCAAGTACACCTCGCGCGGCAATCTGGTGGCCGTCATCACCAACGGCACCGCGGTGCTCGGCCTGGGCGACATCGGCCCGCTGGCGGCCAAGCCGGTGATGGAAGGCAAGGGCGTGCTGTTCAAGAAGTTCGCCGGCATCGATGTGTTCGACATCGAGGTCAACGAGAAGAACCTCGACAAGCTGATCGACCTGATTGCGGCGCTGGAGCCCACCTTCGGCGGCATCAACCTCGAAGACATCAAGGCGCCCGACTGCTTCTATGTCGAACGCGCCCTGCGCGCGCGCATGAAGATCCCGGTGTTCCACGACGACCAGCACGGCACGGCCATCGTGGTCGGTGCGGCGTTCCTGAACGGCCTGAAGGTCGGCGGCAAGGACATCAAGCAAGTCAAGCTGGTGGCTTCGGGCGCCGGTGCAGCCGCGCTGGCCTGCCTGGGCCTGCTCGTCAAGCTCGGCCTGCCGCGCGAGAACATCTGGGTCACCGACCTGGCCGGCGTGGTCTATGAGGGCCGCACCGAGTTGATGGACGCCGACAAGATCGGCTTCGCACAGAAAACCGAACTGCGCACACTGGCGCAAGTGATGGAAGGCGCCGATGTGTTCCTCGGCC
>NZ_JBKJOQ010000067.1:0-75061 GCF_046595475.1 Rhizobacter sp. | reverse complement strand
GCTTCGGTCCAGATGGTGGCCACGTCGCGGTCCATGCCCGGCAGGCGCAGGTGCTCCACCTCGGTCATCGCTTCGAGCTTCTCGGTGTTGATGACCGCGCTGTTCCACGTCAGCGGGATCGCGCCGCCCGTGTAGCCGGTGCCGCCACCGCGCGGGATGATGGTCAGGCCGAGCTCGATGCAGTGCTTCACCAGCGCGGCCATCTCGGCCTCGGTGTCGGGCGTGAGCACAACGAAGGGGTATTCGACGCGCCAGTCGGTGGCGTCGGTCACGTGCGAGACACGGCTCAGGCCGTCGAACTTGATGTTGTCTTTGGCGGTGTGGCGGCCCAGCACCTTGGTCGTGCGACGGCGCAGCTCGGCCACGCGCTCGAACTGGTCGGAAAACGCCTTCACCGCCGCGCTGGCCGATTCCAGCAGCTCACCGACGAAAGCATCGCGTGGGCCGTCGCGGGTGCCGTCGTTGGTAGTTTGGCCCGCCGGCGTGCGACGCGCCTGCACCTCGCCCAGGCGGTGGTGCAAGGCCTCGATCAGCAGCTTGCGCCGGCGCGGGTTGTCGAGCAGGTCGTCTTGCAGGTATGGGTTGCGCTGCACCACCCAGATGTCGCCCAGCACCTCGTACAGCATGCGCGCCGAGCGGCCAGTCTGGCGCTCTTCGCGCAAGCGGTTGAGCAGCTCCCAGGCGCGAGCGCCCAGCAAGCGGATCACGATCTCGCGGTCGGAGAAAGAGGTGTAGTTGTACGGAATTTCGCGCAGTCGGGGCGCGTTGTGCGCGGCATCGGGCGCGGTGATCTGGCTGAGTGAAATCGGTGCGTTCATGGGCTCCAGGCGACGCGCGCGCCTGCTACTGCACTTGGGCACGAATGGTACCGCAGCCCTCCCGGGCGTCAGCCGGCACGAGTGGGTCATCCCCAGCCCAGCCCCGCCTAAAACCCAGCGGGGTTATCCCCGTTGTTGCAAAGACGCATAAGCGACATAAACACGCCTGTCACAAGCTCGACGCAAACTGCCTGGTTGGTCACAAGCCTCAGGTTCAACTCACGGAGTCGTCAATGAACAAAAGAACTTTCTCTCTCGCCGCCCCCTTGCTCGCTCTCGCATTTGCGGCACCCGCACATGCGCAGGTCGAGACCCAGTGGTGGCACTCGATGGGTGGCCAGCTGGGCGAATGGGTCAACGACCTCGCCAAGGGCTTTAACGAAAGCCAGAAAGACTACAAGGTCGTGCCCACCTTCAAGGGCAGCTACCCCGAGTCGATGACGGCCGCGATCGCGGCCTTCCGCGCCGGCAATGCACCTGACGTGCTGCAGGTGTTCGAAGTGGGCACTGCCACCATGATGGCCAGCAAGGGCGCCATCGTACCGGTGGGCCAGGTGATGAAAGACTCGGGCCTCAAGTTCGACCCGAGCGCCTACGTGCCGGCCGTGGCGGGCTACTACACGGCCCCCAACGGCCAGATGTTGAGCCTTCCGTTCAACAGCTCGACCACGGTTTTCTACTACAACAAAGACGCCTTCACGGCCGCGGGTCTCGACCCGTCCAAGCCGCCCGCCACCTGGCCTGAAGTGGTACTGGCCGCGGCCAAGCTGAAGGCGAGCGGCCATGCCTGCCCGTTCACCACCAGCTGGCAGAGCTGGACGCAGCTTGAGAGCTTCTCGGCCTGGCACAACACCTTGTTTGCCACCAAGAACAAC
Source organism: Rhizobacter sp. (assembly GCF_046595475.1). Lineage (GTDB taxonomy): Bacteria > Pseudomonadota > Gammaproteobacteria > Burkholderiales > Burkholderiaceae_C > Rhizobacter. The sequence continues at coordinate 73,368 of NZ_JBKJOQ010000067.1, read as the reverse complement.
GGCTTCGGTGGCACCGACGCGCGGCTGGTCGTCAACACGCCCCTGCACCTGCGCCACATCGAGAACCTGGCCAACATGGCCAAGCAGGGCCTGTTCGTCTACAAGGGCCGCAACAACGTGCCCGACGCCACCTTCCCCTCGGGCGAATGCGCCATGTTCACCGGCTCGTCGGGCCTGTACGGCAATGCCAAGAAAAACGCCAAGTTCGCCTTCGGCATCAGCCCTCTGCCCTACTACCCTGATGTGCCAGGTGCACCGCAAAACACGGTGATCGGCGGCGCGAGCCTGTGGGTGTTGTCGGGCAAGAAGCCGCCCACCTACAAGGGCGTGGCGGCGTTCTTCAACTACCTGTCCAGCCCCGAGGTGCAGTCGGCCAGCCACAAGCGCACGGGCTACCTGCCCATCACCACGGCGGCGTATCTGCTCACCGAGAAGTCGGGCTTCTACAAAGAGAACCCCGGCACCGACGTGGCTGTCACGCAAATGATCCGCAAGACCACCGACAAGTCGCGCGGCATTCGCCTGGGCAATTTCGTGCAGATCCGCACCATCATCGACGAAGAGCTGGAGCAGGTGTGGGGTGGCAAGAAAACGGCCAAGCAAGCGCTGGACGCGGTTGTGGAGCGTGGCAACGAGCAGCTGGAAAAATTCCAAAAAGCCAACAAGACCTGAGCCGCTGTGGCTGCTGAAAAGCGCGTCGTCTTTCGCTCGGCCTGGCTACCTTGGGCGCTGCTCGGGCCCCAGGTGCTGGTGATCGGCGTGTTCTTCTTCTGGCCCGCGGCCCAGGCGCTGCTGCAGTCTCTGCAGCAGCAAGACGCCTTCGGCCTCAGCACCGAGTGGGTCGGGTTCGACAACTTCAAGAACCTGTTTACCGATGCGAGTTACCTTGAGTCGTTCAAGACCACGGCCATTTTCTCGATCTCGGTGGCCGTGCTGGGCATTACACTGTCACTGGTGCTGGCGGTGTTCGCCGACAGGGTGATCAGGGGCGCGCTGGCCTACAAGACCTTGCTGATTTGGCCGTATGCGGTGGCGCCAGCGGTGGCGGGCGTGCTGTGGCTCTTCATGTTCGCGCCCAGCATTGGCATCGTTTCGTATGCGCTGCGCAAGGCCGGTGTCGACTGGAACCACCTGCTCAATGGCAATCAAGCCATGCTGCTGGTGGTGATGGCTGCAGTGTGGAAGCAAATCTCTTACAACTTCCTCTTCTTCTTGGCAGGCCTGCAGTCGATTCCCAAATCGCTGATCGAAGCGGCGGCGATTGACGGCGCCGGGCCATGGCGCCGCTTCTGGAGCATCGTGTTCCCGCTGCTGTCACCCACCACCTTCTTCCTGCTGGTGATCAACATCGTCTACGCCTTCTTCGACACCTTCGGCATCATCGATGCGGCCACCGAAGGCGGCCCCGGCAAAGACACCTCCACGCTGGTCTACAAGGTCTACTACGACGGCTTCAAGGCGCTGGATCTGGGCGGCTCGGCTGCGCAGTCGGTGATTCTCATGCTCATCGTCGTAGTGCTCACCGTCGTCCAGTTCAAATTCGTCGAAAAGAAAGTGAACTACTGATGGTCGAGCGACGCCCCTTACTCGCGTTGATGTCGCACGCCGTCTTGCTGCTCGGCGTGCTGATCGTCGCCTTCCCGGTTTACGTCACTTTCGTGGCATCAACCCACACCGCTGAAGAGATCGTGCAAACGCCCATGCCGATGTGGCTGGGCGACCAGTTCTGGCACAACTACGTGGCCGCCTTCACCGGGGCCGAAAAGGGCCCGGGGTCGGGAGCGCCGGTGGGCCGCATGCTGTGGGTGAGCTTGGTGTCGGCACTCGTCATCTCCACCGGCAAGATCGCGATCTCGCTGCTGTCGGCGTTCGCGATCGTGTACTTTCGCTTCCCGTTTCGCATGTTCTTCTTCTGGGCGGTATTTCTCACGCTCATGCTGCCGGTCGAAGTGCGCATCTTTCCCACCTACAAGGTGGTGTCCGATCTCGGCATGCTCAACAGCTACGCCGGGCTCACCATTCCGTTGATCGCGTCTGCCACGGCCACTTTCTTGTTCCGCCAGTTCTTCATGACGGTGCCCGATGAGCTGGTGGAAGCCGCGCGCATGGACGGCGCCGGCCCCATGCGCTTCTTCAAGGACGTGCTGGTGCCGCTCTCCAGCACCAGCATCGCCGCGCTCTTTGTCATCCAGTTCATCTACGGCTGGAACCAGTACCTGTGGCCCCTCTTGGTGACCACCGACGAGAACATGTACCCGGTGGTGATCGGCATCAAACGCATGATCAGCGGCGGCGACTCCGCGCAGCAGTGGAACCTGGTGATGGCCACCGCGATGCTCGCCATGATCCCGCCCGCGTTGGTGGTGATGCTGATGCAAAAGTGGTTCGTCAAAGGCCTGGTCGACACCGAAAAGTAGAGCCCTCAAAAGAAGCAAAACATGGCAGCCATTTCACTTCGCAATGTCGTCAAGCGCTACGGCGTAGGCCCAAAGGCCAACCCCGTGATCCACGGCGTCAGCGCCGAGATCGCCGATGGCGAGTTCATCGTCATCGTCGGCCCCTCGGGCTGCGGCAAAAGCACGCTCTTGCGCATGGTCGCGGGCCTGGAAGAAATCTCGGGCGGCGAGATCGCCATCGGCGGCCGTGTGGTCAACGACGTAGAACCCAGCGAGCGCGACATCGCCATGGTGTTCCAGAACTACGCGCTCTACCCGCACATGACGGTGTTCGACAACATGGCCTACGGCCTGAAGATCGCCAAGGTGCCGGTGGCCGAAATCAAGGCTCGCGTCGACAAGGCCGCGGGCATCTTGCAGCTGGCGCCTTACCTCGCCCGCAAGCCGCGCGAGCTGTCGGGCGGCCAGCGACAGCGCGTGGCCATGGGGCGCGCCATCGTGCGCCAGCCGCAGGTGTTTTTGTTCGACGAACCGCTGTCTAACCTCGACGCCAAGCTGCGCGCGCAAACGCGTATCGAGATTCGAAAGCTGCACGCCGACCTGGGCGTAACCTCGCTCTTCGTCACCCACGACCAGGTCGAGGCCATGACGCTGGCCCAACGCATGATGGTGATGAACGCCGGTCGCATGGAGCAGTTCGGCACACCCGACGAGGTGTACGCGCGCCCGGCCACCACCTTCGTTGCGAGCTTCATCGGCTCGCCGCCCATGAACCTGCTGGCCGGCCGCGCCGAAGGCTCAGCCTTCACGCTCGATGGCCAGACGGTGCCGTTGCCCGCCCCCGCGCCGCGCAACGGCGAGTTGATGCTGGGCCTGCGGCCCGAGCACGTGGTGGCAGGCAACGCAGGTGGCTGGCCGCTCAAGGTCGAGCTGGTCGAGATGCTGGGCGCTGAGCGGCTGGTGCACGGGCAACTCGGCAGCCACGCCTTCACCCTGCGCGTGGACGGCATGCTGCCGCCACCGGCCGCTGGCAGCACCGTCCAGCTGCAACTCTCGGCGCAGCACTTGCACTGGTTCGACGTGGCCACCGGAGCGCGCGTGGAGGCAGCATGATGCGGGTCGCCGCGCCGGGCCGCCCCAAGCAAGGCCCGACCCTCTCGGAGGGTCGATTGCCGTACTCGGCCATCGGGGAGTCGTCATGAGCTGGTGTTACCCGCTCTGGATCGCACACCGCGGTGCCGGCAAGCTGGCGCCTGAGAACACGCTGGCGGCGTTTCGCCTCGGCGCGAGCCACGGCTACCGCGCCTTCGAGTGCGACGTGAAGCTCAGTGCCGATGGCGTGCCCTTCTTGCTGCACGACGCCACCCTGCAGCGCACCACACCCGAAGCAGGCCCTGCCGCAGAGAGAAGCTGGAGCGAGCTGTCGCGCCTCGATGCCGGTGGCTGGCACAGCCGCGCGTTTGCGGGCGAGCCCCTGCCCAGTCTGGACGCCGTGGCACGCTACTGCCTGCGCAACGGCTACGCGCTCAACATCGAGGTCAAGCCCACCCCGGGCCATAACGAAGAGACCGGGCGCGTCGTCGCGCAGCATGCCGCGTCGCTGTGGGCTGATGAGCCCCTGAAGCCGCTGCTCAGCTCTTTCCAGGCTGACGCTCTTGCCGCTGCCCGCATTGCCGAGCCCTCACTGCCACGTGCCTTGCTGCTCGACAGCTTGCGAGACGGCTGGCTGGCCGAAGCGCAAGACCTGGGCTGTGTGGCCGTCGTCGCCAACTTCCGCGTGCTCGACGCCGCTGTGATTGCACAGGCCCACGCGGCCGGCCTGCGTGTGGCGAGCTACACCGTCAACGAGCCCGCTGACGCGCAACGCCTGCTCGATGCGGGCATTGACGGGCTGATCACCGACGCAGTCGATCGCTTTTCGCCAGGCCCTAGGTCGCATCCATGATGGTGGTGGTGGGCCGAACCGAGGCCTCACCTCCCAACCATTCGTCGGCGTCCTCTGCTTTTGGCAATGCCTTCACACCGCGAATGGCCGGGTGATACCAAGCCAGCAAGGCCAGCAACAAGGCCGAGCCGCCCGAGAAACCCAGCGCCGCGCGCAGGCCAAGGTGCTCACCCAGCCAACCACCCAGCAATGCGCCAGGCCCCGCGGCCAACAGCGTGAGCCAGCGCATGGCGCTCGTCATGCGGCCCAGCAACGGCTCGGGCGTCACCGCTTGGCGCATGGCGAGGAAGTTGATGAAGACGAGCACCGCACCGGCGCTGAACAGCAGCAGCATCACGGCAAAAGCCGCGACACCCCAAGCATTGGCTGGTGCCAGTGCCAGCAGCAACCAACCCGACCCGCAGATCGCGAAGCCGATCACCAGGCAAGGCCCCGGCCCCACGTGGCGGCTGATGCGGTTGCCCAGCACGCTCGCCACGATGGTGCCCGCACCCATGCCCATGTAGCTCAGGCCCACTTGCTGCTCATTCAGGCCCAGCGTGCGCGTAGCAAACAAGATCTGCACCACGACCGCTGCGTGGTGGCACATCTGCCAGGCCCCCACCACCACGGCGAGCGCCACCAGCAGCGGCGTGCCCAACACAAAGCGCAAACCGGTGCGCAGGTCGTGCCAGAAATGGCCGCTTCGGCGCGAGCGGCGATCTTCGTTGACATCAATTCCACGCAAGATCGCGGCCGACACCACCAGCAGCACGGCATCCACCACCAGGGCGAGCGGCGCGCCCACCACCTTGATCAGCGCACCCGCAAAGCCTGGGCCGGCCACTTCAGCGCCTGAGGTTGCAAGCGCGTTCTTCGCATGGGCTTCAACCAACCGATCACGCGCCACCACCTGAGTCAGCACGATCTGCGCGGCCGAGCCGGCCACGGTGTAGACCGTGCCGATCACAAAGCCCACCACGTAGAGCCAGGTCATCGACAGCCAGCCCATCCACCAGGCAAACGGCACGCTCGCGACGATCACCCCCAACAGGCACTCGCCGACCACGTAGACCGGTAGCTTGCGCACGCGATCCAGCCACACGCCGGCCGGCAGCGAAAAGAGCACAAAGGGCGCGATCTCCATTGCCGTGAGCAAGCCCATCTGCGTGGGCGTGGCGTGCAGCAGCACGGCCGCGGTAAGCGGCAACGCGAGCATCGTCACTTGCCCGCCGAAAGAGCTGACGAGGATGGAGATCCACAGGCGCCGGTAGACGGCGTCACGCAGCAAATCGTTGGGAGGCAAGGCGAGCCGCTGCGCAAGGGTTTGATGCCACGCGCTGAGCCGATTCGACATGTTTCGTCTCTTCTTTCGTACGCCAGCGGAACCGGCTTTGCAGCGCCGTCAGGTGGCGGCCCTTGGGGGCAGGAGCGCACAGCGACTGGGGGGCTAACTCCTGTAGTCGGCGTTGATCTTCACGTAGTCGACGCTGAAGTCGCATGTCCACACCGTCGCTAGCGCCGTGCCGCGGCGCAAGTCGATGCGCACGGTGATCTCGCTTTGCTTCATCACGCGTGCGCCATCAGCCTCTTGGTAGCTGGCCTTGCGGCCGCCGTCGGTGACCACGTGTACGTCGTCGAGAAACATCTCGATAAGCGTTTGATCGAGGTCGGCGATGCCGGCATAGCCCACAGCGGCGAGGATGCGGCCGAGGTTGGGGTCGCTTGCAAAGAACGCCGTCTTGACCAAAGGCGAGTGAGCGATGGCATAGGCCACCTGCTTGCACTCGGCCACGGTCTTGCCACCATCCACCTGCACGGTGATGAACTTGGTGGCGCCTTCGCCGTCGCGCACGATGGCCTGGGCCAGCTGGGTCGCCACGTCGATCACGGCCTGACGCAGCGCGGCGCCATCGCCGGTATCGAGCTGGGTGATGGGCGCGTGGCCCGCCAAACCGGTGGCCACGACCACGAAGGAGTCGTTGGTCGAGGTGTCGCCGTCGATGGTGATGCGGTTGAACGAGAGGTCTGCCGCTTCGGTGGTCAGCGCCTGCATGAGCTGCGGGGCGACCACGGCATCGGTGGCCAGAAAGCTCAGCATCGTCGCCATGTTGGGGCGGATCATCCCGGCACCCTTGCTGATGCCGGTGATGGTGACCGTCTTGCCGCCAATCTTGATCTGCTTGGACGCCGCCTTGGGCACGGTGTCGGTGGTCATGATGGCCTCGGCCGCGGCGCCCCAGTTGGCTTCTTTCAAATCAGCAATCGCGGCGGGCAGGCCGGCCGCAATGCGGTCTGTGGGCAGCGGCTCCATGATCACGCCGGTGGAAAACGGCAGCACCTGCTCAGGTGAAAGGTTCAACTGCTGGGCCAAGGACACGCAGGTGGAAAACGCCCGCATCAGGCCGTCTTCTCCGGTGCCCGCATTGGCGTTGCCGGTGTTGATGACCAGCGCACGCGGCCCGATGTTGGCGGCCAGGTGCTTGCGGCACAGCTGCACCGGCGCGGCGCAAAAGCGGTTGGCGGTGAAGACGCCCGCCACCTGCGAGCCTTCGACCAGGGTGATCACCGTCAGGTCACGGCGATTGGCCTTGCGCACACCGGCCATGGTGATGCCGAGCTTGACCCCGGGAACAGGGAAGAGCGCTTCGTGGCGCAGGGGGGGTAGGTTCACTGGCATGAAGGCGCGCCTCGTTGCTGGGGAGGCCGATTGTAGATTTCAGCGTGGCAAACTGAATCGCCATGCGCCGATTCCTTATCCCTTCACTGTCGTTGATGTTGGCCTTGTCCGCAGGCGGAACATCCGCCCAATCAACCGCACCGCCAATCGCGCCCGCCCCGCCGCAACGGGTGTTCATATCGGGCCACAGCCTGGTCGACAATCCGCTGCCGATCTACCTCGCGCGCATTGCCGAGAGCCTCGGTCAGCCCTTGCAATGGAACCGGCAGTACGTGATCGGGTCGTCGATTCGTGACCGCAGCCGCGGTGAGGGCCGCGATACAGGCTGGAGCGGCTACGCCACAGGCTACAACCGCGAGGGCGAAGAGCTCCATGTGATCGAAGAGCTGCGCCACCCACGCACCATCGACGGCGGCCCTTACGACACGCTCATCATCACCGAGCAGCATGGCGTGCTCGACGCTCTCGTGTTCAGCGACACGCTGCGCTACCTGCGCCACTACCACGACCGCTTCATTGAGGGCAATGCGCACGGGCAGACCTGGTTCTTCGAGCCCTGGCTGGGCGTGATCGACAAGACCAACCCGGCACGCTGGATTGCCTACGAGCGCGCTGCTGCGCCGCTGTGGCAATGCATAGAGAGTCGCACCAACACTTCGCTGTCGGGTGAAGGGCGCGCAGACCGCATCGCGGCGGTGCCCGCATCGCTGGCCTTGGTGGCGTTGGTCGAGCGCGCCACACGCGGCGAGGTGCCGGGGCTTGCCACCGGCCCGACCGGGCGTGTGCTCGACAGGGTGTTTCACGACACCGTGCACCTCACGCCACTGGGCAGCTACTACATGGCACTGAGCTCTTACGCCGCAATCTCAGGCCGCTCACCCATCGGTGCATGGGCGCCAGACAGCGTGGCGCCTGGCCTGGCGGAGTCATTGCAAAAGCTGGCATGGGAAGCCATCTCGGCCGAGCGCGCTGCACGCAAGCCGCTGCCGCTGAACCAATGCGGCCCTTATCTCATGCGCCTCAGCCCGATCTACTTCGAGCACATGCGAGACGACTACTGGGCGCAGCAAAGTGGCGGCGCCCTTCGCCTGACCTACAAGCGATGGCGGCACAACATGCAATGGCGCTGGCGTCTGTGGCGCGAATTCGATGACGACCCGTTCCGCTACGACCCGGTCACCGACAAGAGCCGCTGGCTGCCGCCGCCTTGAGCGTTGACCGTTAAGCCCGCCAGGCGCTGCCCGCCTTCAGGCAAGCCGGCCGTGGCACAGCTTGTACTTCTTCCCGCTGCCGCAAGGGCAGGGGTCGTTACGGCCGACCTTGGGCACGACGCTCGCTTCGTCCGTCTCTTGCGACACGCTGCCGTCTTCGTTGGGGTGCGTGTAGGTGACGTTGGTGATGGCTTCGGCGCGCTCTTCGATCGCCTCGGTGGCTTCGGCCACCTGCTCTTGCGTCTGGATGCGCACGGTCATCAAGACACGCGTCACATCCATCTTGACCACGTCGAGCAGCTGGCTGAAGAGCTCAAAAGCCTCGCGCTTGTACTCCTGCTTGGGGTTTTTCTGTGCGTAGCCGCGCAGGTGTATGCCCTGGCGCAGGTAGTCGAGCGCGGCCAGGTGGTCGCGCCAGTGCTGGTCTATCGACTGCAGCAAGATCATGCGTTCGAAGGGCATGAACTGCTCGGCGCCTACGCGCTCAAGCTTCTCGGTGAATGATTCGTTACCGGCTTTCACCACCATCTCGACGATGTCTTCGTCGGCAATTGCGCTGCTCTTCTCGACATGGGCCTTGATCGGCACTTCGAGCTGCCATTCGTCGGCCAGCGTCTTCTCCAGCGCCGGCAGGTCCCATTGCTCTTCGACGCTTTCGGCGGGCACGTAAGTGCGCACCACATCGGTCAGCGTGCTCTCACGCAGGCTGGCCACCTGGGCGGTGAGGTCTTGCGCTTCCAGAATCTCGTTGCGCTGCTGGTAGATGACCTTGCGCTGGTCATTGGCCACGTCGTCGTATTCGAGCAGCTGCTTGCGCATGTCGAAGTTACGCGCTTCGACCTTGCGCTGCGCGCCCTCGATGCTGCGGCTGACGATGCCGGCCTCGATGGCTTCGCCCTCGGGCATCTTCAGCCGGTCCATGATGGCGCGCACACGGTCGCCGGCAAAGATGCGCATCAGCGAGTCTTCGAGCGACAGGTAGAAGCGTGACGAACCCGGGTCGCCCTGGCGGCCCGAGCGGCCGCGCAGCTGGTTGTCGATGCGGCGGGATTCGTGCCGCTCAGTGGCGATGATGCGCAGGCCGCCGGCCGTCTTCACCTGGTCGTGCAGGCCTTGCCACTCGCTCTTGAGCTGGTCGGCGCGGCGCGTCTTTTCGTCTTCTGCAATGGCTTCGTCGGCCTCGATCACCTTGATCTGGTTTTCGACGTTGCCGCCCAGCACGATGTCGGTGCCGCGGCCCGCCATGTTGGTGGCGATGGTGATCACGCCAGGGCGCCCGGCCTGGGCCACGATTTCGGCCTCTTTGGCGTGCTGCTTGGCGTTGAGCACCGCGTGGGGCAGCTTCACCTTCTTCAGCTTCTCGGAGATGAGCTCCGAATTCTCGATCGAGGTCGTGCCCACCAGCACGGGCTGGCCGCGCTGATGGCAGCTGCGGATGTCTTCGATGACCGCGTCGAACTTCTCCTTGTCGGTCTTGTAGACCAGGTCGAGCTCGTCGGTGCGCGCGGTGGGCTTGTTCGGCGGGATGACCACGGTTTCGAGGCCGTAGATTTCCTGGAACTCGTAAGCCTCGGTGTCGGCCGTGCCGGTCATGCCCGACAACTTGCCGTACATGCGAAAGTAGTTTTGGAAGGTGATCGACGCGAGCGTCTGGTTCTCGCTCTGGATCTGCACGCCTTCCTTGGCCTCTACGGCCTGGTGCAGGCCATCAGACCAGCGGCGGCCGGTCATCAGGCGGCCCGTAAATTCGTCGACGATGATGATCTCGCCGTCTTGCACCACATAGTGCTGGTCGCGGTTGTACAGATGGCGCGCACGCAAGGCGGCGTACACGTGGTGCATCAGCGTGATGTTTTGCGGGTCGTACAGGCTCGCGCCTTCAACCAGCAGGCCGGCTTCGCGCAAGATGCGTTCGGCGTTTTCGTGGCCGTCTTCGGTCAGGAAGACCTGGTGCGACTTTTCGTCTACGGTGAAGTCACCCGGGTCGATCACGCCCTCGCCGGTGCGCAGGTCAAGCTCGCCGATCTGCTTCTTGAGTTGCGGCACCACCGCGTTGATGCTCACGTACATCTCGGTGTGATCTTCGGCCTGGCCACTGATGATGAGCGGCGTGCGGGCTTCATCGATCAAGATCGAGTCGACCTCGTCGACGATGGCATATGGCAGGCCGCGCTGCACGCGGTCGGCCGTCTCGTAGACCATGTTGTCGCGCAAGTAGTCGAAGCCGTATTCGTTGTTGGTGCCGTAGGTGACGTCGGCAGCGTAAGCGGCCTGCTTTTCCTCGCGCGGCATTTGGGGCAGGTTCACGCCCACCGTCAAGCCGAGGAAGTTGTAGAGCTTGCCCATCCACTCGGCATCGCGCCGGGCCAGGTAGTCGTTCACCGTAACCAGGTGCACGCCTTTGCCGGTGAGCGCATTCAGGTACACCGGCAAGGTCGCCATCAGCGTCTTGCCTTCGCCCGTGCGCATTTCTCCGATCTTGCCGTTGTGCAGCGCCATGCCACCGATGAGCTGCACATCGAAGTGGCGCATCTTCAGGGCGCGCTTGCTGCCCTCGCGAGCAACGGCGAACGCTTCGGGCAGCAAGTCGTCGAGTGACTCGCCTTTGGCGACGCGCTCTTTGAACTCTACGGTTTTGGCCTTCAGCGCTTCATCGTCGAGCTTTTCGAACTGCGGCTCCAGTGCGTTGATCTGTTGCACCACCGCGCGGTACTGCTTGAGCAGGCGGTCGTTGCGGCTACCGAAAATAGAGGTGAGAAGCTTGGGCAACATGCAGCGTCGGAGATTGGGGGCTGGGAACAGCGGGCAAATTCAAAGCCGCCGACGTCTGCCGGCCGCTTGATGGAATCTGAGAATTTCTGAGAAAGAGGCGGTGTCGTGGGAACTGGGGCCGGACTCAACCTTTACAAGGCGAGGCCCTTGTTACCGCGGGAAAAGCCGCGAATCTTAGCACCGGGGTGCTAGCCCTTCAGGGGCGTCAGCGGGTAGGCTGCGAGGCGGCAGGAGTGGCCTCGGCCGGGTGCGCCGCCGCCGTGTGCGTGGCCACCCCCGACTTGCCGGACAGGAACTTCGCCGGGTTTTGCAGCACGCCTTCGACCATCACTTCGAAGTGCAAATGCGGCCCGGTAGAGCGGCCGGTCGTGCCCACTTGCGCCACCACCTGGCCACGTCTCACCAAGTCACCGGCCTTGACCAGGATCTTGGAGGTATGCGCATAGCGGGTGACCAGGCCATTGCCATGGTCGATTTCAAGCAGGTTGCCGTAGGCGGCGTGGAAGTCGGTGGAACGCACCATGCCGCCCGCAGCCGCCATGATGGGTGTGCCCACGTCAGCAGGAAAGTCGAGCCCGGTGTGCAGGGCCGCCCGACCCGAGAATGGGTCGGATCGAAAGCCGAACCCCGAACCAACATGCCCGTTGACCGGTGAGCTGTTGGGCACCATCAGCGCCGCCAGGCGTTTTTCGAACAGCCGCGATTCGATCATCGTGAAGAGGTCGTTGCTCTGCTCGGTGGCCTCGTCTAGCGAAGACACCAAGTCGTTGAGCTGATCGAGCGAAGGCGTGCGCGCCGGAACGAACGGGCCACCCTGGCCGCCACGGGTGGCGCCCGGCGCGATCTGCCTCAGCTCCTCAGGCTTCACCCCGGCCAAACCCGACACCCGCTCGCCCATGGCTTCGAGCTTGATCAGTTTGGCCTGCATCTCACCGACCTTTTGCGCCATGGCGTCAAGGTTTTCACGCATGAAGCGGTCTCGCTGGGCAAATTCGTCGCGCACCACCAGACGCATGATCTGGCTCACCACGGGCCAGCCCTCGCGAGCGGCCTTGAGAAAAATGACGTGGTAGACCGTGCCCGACAGCAGCAACAGCACCATGACCAGCCCGGCCAGGGCCGCCGCCAGCTGCAAACGGCTGAAGTGCAGTACTCGCGTACGCGCCATGTTGCCGGTCGTGATCATGACTTGCATCGTTAAACTCCTTGCGGTGAACCCGAAGCCGCCCCCGGTCACCCCCAACGCCTTGCGCATAGCGGAAGCACTCGACCGCAGTACTCCGCTTGCGCGACTGCAGCAGCTGATGCGCGAATCGAACGACCGCCTCGCGGACATTCGCCCTGTCTTGCCGGCGGCTTTGGCCGCTCATGTGAAGCCCGGCCCCGTGGATGGCGAGGGGTGGTCTTTGCTGGTGGCCAATGCGGCCGTGGCAGCCAAGCTGCGCCAGCTTCAACCTCGGCTTGAGGATGCACTCAAGCAGCGGGGATGGCAGGTTACTGCAATCAGGATCAAGGTTCAATCGAGCTGATCTTCAGCTGATACCAGACGTATCCGCCAGCCCCAAGGTCAGCGCTGCGCGCCGCCCGCCGCCAAGGGGATCAAGAAACCTTGGGCGGCCCGGCGTTTTCCCGGCAAAAACCTTGTGAACTGATGGTGCCCCCGGCAGGAATCGAACCCGCGACCTTCGGTTTACAAAACCGCTGCTCTACCAACTGAGCTACAAGGGCCTGGAAGAGATCGCGCGATTTTAGACGCGACCCCTTTTCATTTGATGCGTTTGAGCGAAGGCCGCCCGCCAGCAGGTGGCTCGGGCGGCTCCGTGGCATCGCCCGGCTCGGCGTCTTTGCCATCAGCCGCGGCGGTATGACTCTCGGCAGTGGCCAAGCGCAGCCCGCCCGTTGGGGCTGGCCGCTCCGGCGGCACAGTCGGAATGGGCGGCAGCGCAGACTCTGCGCCTGCCGCCGTTTCGGTCGGCACCGGAAAAGCCATGCCCTGCCCGTTTTCACGCGCATAGATGGCGATCACGTGGTCGACCGGCACGGTGATATCGCGCGAACTACCGCCGAATCGCGCCTTGAACTCGATCAACTCGTTACCAAGCTTTAGGGCCGTAGTGGCTTCGAAGCCGACGTTCAGAACAATCTCGTTGTTCTTCACGTATTCCATGGGCACCTGCACGCTGGCGTCGACATACACCGCCAGGTACGGCGTAAAGCCGTTGTCGGTGCACCAGTCGTGCAAGGCACGGATGAGGTAAGGCCGGGTGGACGTTCCGGCATTGCCAGGCGATGTCGGGATCAGGCTCATGCCGGTTCTCTACTTGCGCATCACCTTTTCAGACGGCGTGAGCGCCTCGATGTAGGCCGGGCGCGAGAAGATGCGCTCGGCATACTTGAGCAGGGGCACGGCGTTCTTAGACATGTCGATGCCGTAGTAATCCAGGCGCCACAGCAGCGGCGCGATGGCCACGTCGAGCATCGAGAAGTCGTCGCCCAGCATGAACTTGTTTTTCAGGAAGATGGGCGCAAGCTGTGTGAGGCGGTCGCGGATCTGGGCGCGGGCCTTTTCGAGCTGCTTGTCGGTGGCTTTGCCACCGCGCGACTCAAGAATGTTCACGTGAGCGAACAACTCCTTCTCGAAGTTCAGCAGAAACAAGCGCACGCGCGCACGAGCCACGGGGTCGCCGGGCATCAGCTGCGGGTGCGGGAAGCGCTCGTCTATGTACTCGTTGATGATGTGCGACTCGTACAGGATCAAGTCGCGCTCGACCAGGATCGGCACTTCGTTGTACGGGTTCATCAGCGCGATGTCTTCGGGCTTGGCGAACAAGTCCACGTCGCGGATTTCGAAGTCCATGCCTTTTTCGAACAGGACGAAACGGCAACGATGCGAATAAGGGCAGGTCGTTCCGGAGTAAAGCACCATCATGATGGCGGCTCCTTGAGGCTAGGGTTCTTGCAAAACACAAACGGAGTAGGCGGGCCACGGCGGGCATCCCACTCCGCAAACGATCACGGCCACACTGCTGCGGCCATGGGTCGAAGGCTTATTTCACGTCTTTCCAGAAGGCGGCATTCAGGCGCCAGGCGATGACCGTGAAGATGGCGAGAAAGATGAGCACCCAGGCACCGAGCTTGACGCGATCGTTCTGCGCCGGCTCGCCCATCCACTGCAGGAAACCAACGAGGTCACCGACAGCCTCGTCGTAATCTAGCTGGCTCAGGGTGCCCGGTGTGACCTGCTCGAAGCCTGCAAAGCGATGCACGGTCTTGCCTTCGTGGTGTGCATCTTTTTCTTCCACGTACTTGGCGGTGCGCTGGCCTTGCAGCTCCCACAGCACATGGGGCATGCCTACGCTGGGGAAGGCCAGGTTGTTCCACCCCGTCGCCTTGGTGTCGTCGCGGTGGTAGCTGCGCAGGTAGGTGTACAGATAGTCAGCGCCCGAGCCCTTGCCAATGTCGGCGCGCGAACGTGCGATCACGGTCAGGTCAGGCGGCAAGCCACCGAACCACTCCTTGGCCTGCTTCGGGTCCATCGACACCTTCATCGTCTCGCCCACCTTGTCGGTGGCGAACATCAGGTTCTTCTTGATTTGGTCTTCGGTCAGGCCGATGTCGCGCATGCGGTTGTAGCGCATGAACGAAGCCGAATGGCAGTTGAGGCAATAGTTGACGAACAGCTTGGCGCCGTTTTGCAGCGCGGCCATGTCGGTCACCTTGCCTTCAGGGAACTTGTCCCAGGCAACGCCACCTTCCGAAGCCACGGCACCGGCGCTGAGGCCGAACGATGCCAGCAGGATCAAAATCAGTTTCTTCATGGTGTGAATTCCGGCTTGCTCTCAGTGGGCTTCAAAGGTCACACGATCAGGTACCGGCTTGGACTTGCCGATGCGGCTCCACCACGGCATCAGCAGAAAGAAGCCGAAGTAGAACAAGGTGCCGACCTGCGACACGCGCTCGCCCACCGCCGATGGCGGCTGCACGCCCAGGTAGCCAAGAATGGCGAACACGATGACGAACAGGCCGTACATCACCTTGTGCCAACTCGGTCGGTAGCGTATCGACTTGGCCTCGGCGCGGTCGAGCCAGGGCAGGAAGAACATGATGATGACAGCGCCGCCCATCACGACCACGCCCCAGAACTTGGCTTCGAAGGTCAGGAGCAAAAACGCTCCCACGATTGCAGCGATGGCGATGGCCGCCTTGCCCAGGGTCGAGAGGCCGCCCTTGACGATGCCCAGCACGGCGCCCAAGCCCAGCAGGCCCACGAGCACGTAAACCATCTCGGAGGTGGTCGCGCGCAGCATGGAGTAGTAGGGCGTGAAGTACCAGACCGGCGCAATGTGCGCAGGCGTCTTCAGCGGGTCGGCGGGAATGAAGTTGTTGTACTCAAGGAAGTAGCCACCAAACTCGGGCGCGAAGAAGATGATCGCGGCAAAGGCCATCAGAAACACGCTGACGGCATAGATGTCGTGCACCGTGTAGTACGGGTGGAAGGCGATGCCGTCGAGCGGAATGCCGCGGGCGTCTTTCTTGGCTTTGATCTCCACGCCATCGGGGTTGTTAGAACCCACTTCGTGCAGCGCGATGATGTGCGCAACCACCAGGCCCAGCAGCACCAGGGGCACGGCGATCACGTGGAAGCTGAAGAAGCGGTTCAGGGTGGCATCAGACACCACGTAATCGCCACGAATCAGCAGCGCCAAGTCGGGGCCGATGAAGGGCACGGCTTGGAACAGGTTGACGATCACTTGGGCGCCCCAGTACGACATCTGGCCCCAGGGCAGCAGATAGCCCATGAAGGCTTCCGCCATCAGGCACAGAAAGATGGCGCACCCGAAGATCCACACCAATTCGCGCGGCTTGCGGTAGCTGCCGTAGATCATGCCGCGGAACATGTGCATGTAGACGACGATGAAGAATGCCGACGCGCCGGTGGAGTGCATGTAGCGCACCAGCCAACCCCAGGGCACGTCGCGCATGATGTACTCGACCGAGGCGAAAGCCAGCGCTGCATCGGGCTTGTAGTGCATCACCAGGAAGATGCCGGTGACGATTTGGATCACCAGCACCAGCAGTGCGAGCGAACCGAAGACGTACCAGAAGTTGAAGTTCTTCGGAGCGTAGTACTCGCTCATGTGCTCTTTGTAGAGCTTGCTCGCGGGGAAACGGTTGTCGACCCATGTCAACAACTTCTCGCCTATCGGCGCATTGGGACTGACTTGTTTGAATTCGGCCATGAATTTCTCCTGAAGTGCCGCTGCTGCCTGGCTCAGGCTTTTTTGTCTTCGCCGATGATGATCCGGCTGTCAGACAGGTACATGTGGGGAGGCACTTCGAGGTTGTCGGGCGCAGGCTTGTTCTTGTAGACGCGGCCAGCCATGTCGAAGGTGGAGCCGTGACAGGGGCAGAGGAAACCGCCTGCCCAGTCGTCCGGCAGCGAGGGCTGCGCGCCGGTCTGAAACTTGTCTGAAGGCGAGCAACCCAGGTGCGAGCAGATGCCCACAACCACCAGGACGTTGGGCTTGATGGAGCGGCCTTCGTTGCGGGCGTAGGCGGGCGTCAGTTCGTCAGGCTTGCGCTTGGAGTTGGGATCGGCCAGCAGCGCATCATTCTTGGGCAGCGCATTTGTCTGTTCGTCAGTACGGCGCACGATCCACACAGGCTTGCCACGCCATTCCACGGTTTTCTTCTCACCTGGCTTCAGGTCACCGATGTCGACCTCGACGGCGGCACCCGCAGCGCGGGCTCGCTCGGAAGGCTGGAAGCTGCTGACAAAAGGCACGGCAGCGGCAACACCGCCAACGGCACCGGCACCACAGGTGATGGCAACCCAGGTACGGCGGCCTTGATCGACTTGCTGGTCACTCATAGGGATCCTCAACAATACTGACTTCTACTCAGGGGCAACCCGCGATTCTAGCGGACGTGTCAAGCCTCCAACCTTGACATCGCGCCATGCTCGGCAATACTGCGCCGCACCCGCCACCAGGAGAAAACACATGGGATTTGCAAGCGAGTTCAAAGAGTTCGCCATGAAGGGGAACGTCGTCGACCTGGCGGTTGGCGTCATCATTGGCGCGGCCTTCGGCAAGATCGTCGATTCGATCGTCAAGGACTTGATCATGCCGATCATCGGCAAGCTGATCGGCGGGCTCGATTTCTCCAGCTACTTCATCATGCTGTCTAACCCGCCAGCCGACTTCAAGGGCCCCATGACTTACGAAGCGTTGACCAAAGCAGGCGTGCCGCTGTTCGCCTACGGCAACTTCATCACGGTGGCGCTCAATTTCATGATCCTCGCCTTCATCATTTTCATGATGGTCAAACAGATCAACCGCTTGAAGAAGAATGCGCCGGCCGCGCCGCCAGCCGCCACACCAGAAGACGTGATGCTGCTGCGAGAAATTCGTGACGCATTGAAGAAGTGAGCTGCCGCCCTGTCCGGGTGGGCTGACCCGGTGGGCAGACGGCCGTCGCCCGGGGGCAACGCCGTAGCGACCCGCTGGCATTTGGCCCCATACTTGCAGTTCGTGCGCTCCAGACGCGAGCTTGACCGTGAGCGCGTCCCGGCCGGCCGACGGCGGCCCCGCTTGACATGAACCAGACCGACCCACGCGCCCAGGCTGCCTTCGACGCAGCCATGAACCACATCAAGACGACCACCGCGGGCGTGGCGGATCGCGTGGGCGATCACCTGGGTTTGCTGGCGTCGGCGGCAGCGCGCATCTTCGACCGCGATGCGCTCGTCAACGCACAGGTCGATCTGCGGCGACACATGAGCACCTTCGTACTGGTGTTTGCCGACACCTTGAGCAAACGCGTCACCCGCGAACTCAACCCCGGCCACGAGCCAGGCCGCACGCTGGCCGAGACCGACTGGCAGTCTCTCAGCCTGGTGGATGATTCCGAAGTCGAAGAGAAGATGTTTGCCGACCGCATCAGTCAGGCCATCACGCATGGCTGCGAGTGGGAACTGCGCGAAGTCGCGTCATACACCGGCCAGCTGCTGGGCATCGGCCGAGCCGACCATGACCGCAACCCCTTGCGCGCCGAAGTGCTTGGGGCTGCCATCTATCGCGGCATCACCGCTGTGTCGAACGACAGCGAGAGCCGCAAGGTGCTCGCGCGTGAGCTGGGCCTGGGCATGGCCCGCGTCATGCCGGGTTGTTACACCGATATCCTGAAAGACTTCCGAGCGCGCGGCATTCAACCGGTGGGGCTCACGGTCAAGGGCGTGGAAGGCCCAGGCAATGAAATGGCCAGAGACCGGGTGATCTCCGGTTACGACACCTTGTCACGCGACCCCGGGGCCTCCACGGGCGGTGGCCAGCTCGGCCCGAACACCCACTTCGGCTACGACGGCGGCACGGCCGATCCCACGGCGACAGGCTCGGGCGGGCGCGGCGCGGGTGGGCGCGGAGGCGGCAGCGGGTTCGGTGCGGGTGGCAGCACCGGCGGATCTTCGGGCGGCAGCGGGTTCGGTGGTGGAAGCGGCGGGCGCCCGGCGCCGGGCACGTGGAGCGGCCGCGACACCAGTACAGCGCCTCTTGGCGGGCCCAACACCGGTCGACCCGCGGGTGCGTCCGGTTCCGGAGGCCGCGCAGGGCAAAACAACAACCCTGCAGCGCAGGCCGATGCTGAGCTGATGTCTCTCATTCGCCGGCTGACCTTCCTCGCCACCCGGCCTGCAGATCTCGGCGGCCCCACCATGCCGGCGGGGCTTGGCGGTGCAGGCTCCGGCCGAAACAGCGCCGCCGCCGTGCTGGGTGCCGCCACGGGCGGCGGCGCTTTTGGCGACGTGGCCTCGGGCCTGATGGCCGCAAACCTGATTCGAAACCACCGCGAGGAGCTGCGCGCGGCCTCCACCGGCACGCTCGATCACATGGTGATCGACGTGGTGGGCAGCCTGTTCGACCAGATCCTGTCCGACCCCCGCGTGCCGCCGCAGATGGCGCGGCAGATCGCGCGCCTGCAGCTGCCGGTGCTGCGCGTCGCGCTGGCCGACAACACCTTCTTCTCGTCGCGCAAGCACCCGGTGCGACGCTTCGTCAACCGCATCGCCTCGCTGGCCGTCGCCTTCGACGACTTCGACGATGGCGCGGGCAAGCTTTTCATGGCGCGGGTGCGCGAGCTGGTGCAAGAGATCGTCGAAGGCGACTTCGACCAGATGGATGTCTACACATCCAAGCTCAACGCCCTTGAAGGCTTCATTGCGCAGCAAGCCAAGACTGATGTCGAAGCGAGCGCGTCGGCCGTGTCGGTGGTTGACAGCAAAGAGTCCGACCTGCGCATCCAGCAGCGCTACATGCTGCAGCTGCGCGCAGCGCTGACGCCGCTGTCGCTGCAAGACTACCTGCGCGACTTCCTCGCCCAGGTGTGGAGCCAGGCGCTGGCGCTCGGCACGCGGCGCGAGGGCCCGCAGTCGGAGCTGGTGCAGCGCCTGAAGCGCGCCGGCCGCGACCTCGTGATGAGCGTGCAGCCAAAGGGCTCGCCAGCCATGCGCAAGAAGTTCCTCATGCAGCTACCGCCGCTGATGAAGGACTTGAACGAGGGCATGAAGCTCGTGGGCTGGCCGGACGCGGCGCAGAAAGAGTTTTTCAGCAAGCTGCTGCCCGCGCATGCCGAGTCGCTGAAAGGCCAGCCGCTCACCGAGCTCGAATACAACCTGCT
This sequence comes from Rhizobacter sp., assembly GCF_046595475.1. GTDB lineage: Bacteria > Pseudomonadota > Gammaproteobacteria > Burkholderiales > Burkholderiaceae_C > Rhizobacter. The sequence continues at coordinate 53,712 of NZ_JBKJOQ010000067.1, read as the reverse complement.
CGCCAAGCAGCTCGAAGCGGTGTTCAACACCCCCGTGCCCGAGCCCGACGCACTGCTGCGCGACGTGCCCATGACGAGCACTGGCGTGGCCGCGCTGGAGCCGCAGTTCTCCGACACCGAGGCCAAGCAGATCGGCTTGGTGGATGAAAGCTCGGTCGACTGGGCGGGCGCCATCGACATCGACTTGACGAGTGAGCCCGAGCCACCACCCGTCGACCCTGACACCGGCCCTGTCGACCTCAACCTAGACCTCTCGGCCAGGCTCGACATCAACCTCGACTTCTCGCCCAAAGACGCAGCCGAGCCGTCGCAGGGCATACAGCTGATGGACCACGTGCGCCTGGGCTTCGCCTACCAGATGCACCTGAACGACCAATGGCAGAAGGTGCGCCTGAGCTACGTGAGCCCCGGGCGCGCGTTCTTTGTGTTCACCCGCGGCAAGCGCCACCACGAGACCGTGTCGCTCACCGCGCGCATGCTGTCGCGCATGTGCGAGACCGGGCGCTTCAAGGCCTTCGAAAGCTCCTACCTGATCGAGCGCGCCACCGCGCGTGCGCGCAAGCAGCTTGCGGCCTTGACGGCCAACAGCAAGTAGCGCGCTCCCGCCTACTTCGCGAGCTGGCGCGCCATGCGCAGGGCCGCGATCAAACTGGCCGGCTCGGCTCGGCCGGTGCCGGCGATGTCAAACGCAGTGCCATGGTCAGGGCTGGTGCGCACGAAGGGCAAGCCCAGCGTCACGTTCACGCCCTGCTCCACCCCAAGATATTTCACCGGGATGAGGCCGTGGTCGTGCGTCATGGCCACCACCAGGTCGAACTCGCCAGGGTGCTTCACCGTATGGCGCGCGCGCATGAAGACCGTGTCGGGCGCATACGGGCCGCTCGCTGCTATGCCTTCAGCGCGCGCCGCGGCAATGGCCGGCGCAATGATGCGCAGCTCTTCATCGCCAAACAGGCCGCCCTCGCCCGCATGCGGGTTGAGCCCGGCCACGGCAATGCGCGGCGATGCCAAACCGAAGGCGCGCGCAGCCTGGTCGGCAATGCGCAAGGTCTGCAACACGGCGTCGAAGGTCACCGCGTCGATCGCGCGGCGCAGCGACATGTGGATGGTCACCAGCACGGTGCGCAGCTCATCGTTGGCCAGCATCATGCGCACCGGCGGCGCGGGTTGCCCGGGTTTTGCGGCCAGCGCTTGCAGCATCTCGGTGTGGCCGGGGTAACCCACCCCCGCCGCGGCCAAGGCTTCTTTGTGGATGGGCGCCGTGACGATGGCACTCGCCTCACCCGACTGCACCAGCGCCACGGCCTGCGTGATGCAGGCTGCGGCCGCAGCGCCCGCGCGCGCATCCACCTGGCCGATAGGCGCGTGCAGCAGATCGGCGGGCAGGCCCGAGGCCTGCAGCAGCGGCACGCAGTTGGGCGGGCAGTCCGACGCATCGCTTGCGCGCTGCAGCAGGGCCAGTACCGTGCCCTGCCCGGTGAGTGCCAGCGCACGTCGCATCACGCCCGCATCGCCCAGCACGAAAGCACCTTGCGCACGGCCCGACGCAAAAGCCTTGGCGATGATCTCGGGCCCGATGCCGCAGGCATCGCCCATCGTGATGGCGAGGAGCGTGTTCACCGGAGTGCCTTCATGCAGCGCTCTTGGGGCGGCCCAGCGAGCTCATGCCGGGTTGTCGATCTCGATGAACTGGTGGTCCAGCCCGAACTTCTCGGCCAGGTGTGAGGCCAGCGCCGGTGCACCGTAACGCTCGCTGGCATGGTGGCCGCAGGCGAAAAAGGCCACGCCGGTCTCGCGCGCCAGATGAGCTTGGGGCTCGGAGATTTCACCCGTGATGTAGGCATCGGCGCCCGCCGCAATCGCCTCTTCGAAGTAGCCCTGCGCGCCCCCGGTGCACCAGGCCACGCGGCGGATGGTGTGACCTGAACGGCCCTCCACCATCACCGGCGAGCGACCCAACCGAGAACCGAGAGAAGCGCCTAAGGCCGCAGCCGTCAAAGGCTCGGTCGGAGTGCCGATGAAGCCAAGGGCCTGGTCGCCAAACCGACCGTCGGGTGTGAAGCCAAGCCGCACACCAAACTGCGCGTTGTTGCCGTACTCGGCATGCGCATCCAGCGGCAAGTGATAGGCGAATAGGTTGATGCCGTGCGCCATCAGCAACTCAACGCGCGCCTTGAGCCAACCCGTCAAGCGCCCGTCGTGGCCCTTCCAGAAAAGACCATGGTGCACGAGCAGTGCATCTGCCTTTTGTGCGATGGCTGCCTCAATGAATGCACGGCTGGCGGTGACGCCGGAGACGAGCCGCTGCACTTGCGCCTTGCCCTCTACCTGCAGACCGTTCGGCCCATAATCGCGAAACTTCCCCACCTCCAGAAGCGTGCCCAGGTACGAGTCGAGTTCGGAGCGTGGGGTCATGAAACAGGATCTCGTTGATGCGCAAGACGTGGCTCATTTTCTCCCAAGCCGTGACCGTGGCCTTGGCTGTTTTGTTCGTGGTCGCCACGCTCAAGCCCGAATGGATCCGCCGCGGCAACAGCAGCGGCATGCTGCCCAGCATCGTCTCCATCAGCCAGGCGCCGCTGGTGCAGCCGGTGGCCTTGTCGCCGTCCGGCAGTGTTAGCAGCTACAGCGGTGCCGCGAAGCGGGCCACTCCGGCAGTGGTGAGCATCATCGCGAGCAAGGCGCCTCAACGCGGCCCACATGGCGAAGACCCGTGGTTCAAGTTCTTCTTTGGCGACCAGGCCCAGCGGCAACAGCAGCAGCCACAGGTCGGCCTCGGTTCGGGTGTGATCGTGTCACCCGAGGGCTACCTGCTGACCAACAACCACGTCATCGAAGGCGCCGATGACATCGAGGTGCAGCTGCCCGATGGCCGGCAGGCGCGAGCGCAGGTGGTGGGCATCGACACCGACACCGACGTCGCCGTGCTGAAGATCACCTTGGACAAACTGCCCGTCATCACCTTCGGCAGCATCGACACCGTGCAGGTAGGCGACGTGGTGCTCGCCATCGGCAACCCGTTCGGGGTGGGTCAGACCGTCACCTCGGGCATCGTGAGCGCGCTGGGTCGCAACCAGCTGGGCATCAACACCTTCGAGAACTTTATTCAGACCGATGCCGCCATCAACCCAGGCAACTCGGGCGGCGCCCTCGTCGACGCCAGCGGCAACCTGCTGGGCATCAACACGGCCATCTACTCACGCAGCGGGGGCAGCATGGGCATAGGCTTTGCCATTCCCGTGAGCACTGCCAAGCTGGTGATGGAAGGCCTGATCCGCGACGGCCACGTGACTCGCGGCTGGATCGGCGTGGAGCCACGCGACCTCACACCCGAGATCGCCGAGACCTTCAACCTGCCCATCAAACAAGGCGTGCTGATCACCGGCGTGCTGCAAAACGGGCCGGCCAGCGCGGGGGGCCTGCGCCCAGGTGACGTGGTGGTGAGAGTGGCCGACACTCCCGTGATCAACACCGTGCAATTGCTGGCTGCTGTGGCAGCCCTGAAGCCGCAAGCGCCCGCCACGATCGGTATTCAGCGCGGGGACAAGGCCATAGACCTGAAGGTCACGGTCGCTCAGCGGCCCAAGTCACAGCCTCGCAGGGAGCAGTAAGGCAACAGCAGCTCAGGCCGAGGTCTTCTCTTCAGGCGCCTGTGTGTGCTTGATGAAAACCACGGCCGCCCAGATACCCACCTCGTAGAGCAGGCACATGGGAATGGCCAAGGCCAGTTGCGAGACCACGTCGGGCGGCGTCAACACGGCCGCCACGATGAAGGCAATGACAACAAAGTAGGCCCGAAATTCTTTCAGCTTCTGGATACTCACCAGGCCCATGCGCGCCAGCACCACCACCACAATCGGAACCTCGAACGCAGCGCCGAAGGCAATGAACATCGTGAGCACGAAGCTCAGGTAGGCCTCGATGTCGGGTTGCGCCGTGATGCTCTTCGGCGCAAAGCCCTGGATGAACTTGAACACCTGGCCGAAGACGAAGTAGTAGCAGAACGCCACCCCGCCGAAGAACAGCAGCGTGCTGGAGATGACCAGCGGCAGCACCAGCTTCTTCTCGTGTGTATAGAGCCCCGGCGCCACGAAGGCCCACACCTGGTACAGCACCACGGGCAAAGCCAGCAGGAAAGCCGCCATCAGCATGATCTTCATCGGCACGAGGAAAGGCGAGATCACGTTGGTTGCGATCAACTTGCCGCCCTCGGGCATGCTGGCCACGAGAGGCTGCGCCAGGAAGTCGTACAGCGCGGCCGGCCCCGGCCAGATGGCCAAGGCGATGCCACAGATCACCACTGCAATGAGCGCACGCACCAAGCGGTCGCGCAACTCAACGAGGTGGGTCACAAAAGGTTGCTCGGTGCCCTCGAGTTCGTCGGGCTTGTCGTCAACAGAACTCATGCGGAGGAACCTGGGCGCGGAGGCCGAAAACGCGCCACGCGCGCGGCGCCCGACTGCGCCTTGCTGCGCACGCCATGCTGCTGCTTGTACCACTGGGGCATGGTGCTGCGCTTGAGGCGCCAGTTTTTCTTCGGGTGTTTGTAGCTGGGCGGCGGCATCAGGCCTTCATGCATGCCACCGCCGTATGGCGGGTCGGCATCGGCCCAGGCATTTTCCAGGGCCGAGGTGGTCTGCTGGATTTCGTTGGAGACCGATTTCTCGACATCGCGTGCCGCGTCTTCGAACTGGCCCTTCATCTTCTTCAGCTCTTCGAGCTCGATGGAGCGGTTGACCTCGGCTTTCACGTCGGCCACATAGCGCTGCGCCTTGCCGAGCAAGGTGCCCACAGTACGGGCCACACGTGGGAGCTTTTCAGGGCCGATGACGATGAGCGCCACCGCGCCGATGAGCGCCATCTTGTCGAAACCAAAATCAATCAAGGCAGTAAGACTTCAAGGTGACCCAAAGGACGGTAGATCGCACGAGCGCAGCGCAGTGACCCATCAAGCAACGCCCGCGGGGGCAGGAGCGAAGCGACTGGGGGCTCACAATTTTGTCTTTGCTTCCACGTCGACGGTGTTCGGATCGTTAGCCTTGTTGGCCGTGACTTGCTGATTGGGTGCGGCCGGGTCAGCAGTGCTGCTGGCACCGTCTTTCATGCCGTCCTTGAAGCCCTTGACGGCGCCGCCGAGGTCGGAGCCCATGTTCTTGAGCTTCTTGGTGCCGAACACCAAGACCACGATGGCCAGCACGATGAGCCAGTGCCAAATACTGAGTGAACCCATGATGTATCTCCTAGAGAGGAATAGCGAAGTTTAGGTGACGGGGCTCAGCCCTTGGCCCATGGCCGGGGGCCGCCCATTGCATGCAGGTGCAAATGCGGTACTTCCTGGCGGCCGTCGGGCCCGCTGTTGACCAGAACCCGGAAACCGCCCGTCACGCCATGCTCACGCATCAGCTGCGGCGCCAGGGCCAGCATGCGCCCGAGCAAGGGCTGGTGTTTCTCAGGGGTGGTGTCGTAAAGCGACTCGATGTGCTGCTTGGGAATCACCAGCACATGCACCGGCGCCCAGGGCGCGATGTCGTGGAACGCGAGCAGATCGTCGTCTTCGTAAGCCTTGCGGCTGGGGATCTGCCCCGCGACGATCTTGCAGAAAATGCAGTTGGGGTCGTGGCTCATGGTCGCACTGTGTGATTCGGGTACGGCGCAGATCAGGTCGGCGCCGGCATGGGTGCGTGGGCATTGAGGTTGATCCAGCCGCGCACCACGCGGTAGAGGAACCAGACCGAGATCAGCGCCCAGGCTATCCAGCCCGGAAGCACGAGCAGCAGCCACAACGGGATGGTGACGAGATACAAGCCCCCGGCCCATAGCACCGAGCGGATGCGCCACCGAAAGTGCGACTCCTGCCAGGAGCCCGCCGCTTCATCCTTCTTCACGAGGTCGAGCACGAAGGCCACGACGAGCAACACGATGCTGGCTTGAACGCCGGGTAGCACGGCACCCACGGCCACCACGGTGTGCAGGGCGTAGCTGATGTGCCCGATGGTCTTGAGCGAGCGCTCTTTTGGGCTGATCTCGATGACTTCACTCATGTGTTATCCACCTCTCGTTGTTGTGCCTTGCGCGCGGCGAACTCTTCCAGGCCCGACAGGCCCTCGCGCCGCTCAAGCTCGGCCAGCACATCGGCTGGCTTCAAGCCGTAGGCGCTCAAGGCGATCATGGAATGGAACCAGAGGTCGGCCACCTCGCAGATGATCTTCTGGCGGTCGCCGTCTTTGGCCGCCATCACCGTCTCGGTCGCCTCTTCTCCGATCTTTTTCAGAATGGCATCGTTCCCTTTATGAAACAGACGCGCCACGTAGCTCTTGTCGGGGTCGCCAGCCTTGCGGGTTTCGATCACCTCCGCCAGGCGGGCCAGTGTGTCGTTGCTGCTGGTCATTTATAGATGCTCTCCGGGTCTTTCAAGACCGGCTCCACCGCTTTCCACGCATCGCCCTCGTAGCGCTGGAAGAAGCAGCTGTGGCGTCCGGTGTGGCACGCAATGCCGGGCTCATGACCGAGTTGCGTGACCTTCAAAAGCAGCACGTCGTTGTCGCAATCCATGCGCATTTCATGCACCTTCTGGATGTGACCTGAGTCTTCGCCCTTGTGCCACAGCCGGTTGCGTGAGCGGCTCCAGTAGACGGCTTCGCCGCGGCGCGCCGTTTCGGCCAAGGCTTCGCGGTTCATGAAAGCGAACATCAACACATCGTTGCTGCCCAGCTCCTGGGCAATCACGGGCACAAGGCCCTGCGAATCCCACTTGATCTCGTCTAGAAAACTCATCGAGCCAGTGTATCAACCGGCCTTGTGCGTCGCGCCGACAAAGCCGCGTTCGCCCGCAAACCATTGCAGTACCGGCACCGTGCCCGGCAGCACCGGCGCCACCTCGACCGGCAAGCCCTCCCAAACCATCGCCTGCTGCTCGCGCATTTCGAACTCGCCCGACCACTCGTAGACCTTGCAAAAATGCAGCCGAACACGAGCATGCTCGTAGTCGACCAGCTCGATTTTCCACGGGTGCACGGTACCGATGCTGATGCCCAGCTCTTCGTGCAATTCGCGACGCAGGGCTTGTTCCACTGTCTCGCCGGCTTCGAGCTTGCCGCCCGGAAACTCCCAGTAGCCTGCGTAGACCTTGCCCACCGGCCGCGATGTCAGGAGAAACCGCCCCTGCCCGTCGATCAGCACCCCCACCGCCACATCGACGGGCGTTCTCTCCATCGCTGCGGCGCTCACGCGGCATGCCTTCCGGCGTAATCCTTGGCGAACTGGAAGGCCACGCGCCCTGATCGCGAGCCGCGCTCCAGCGCCCAGACCAGGCTCTCTTGCCGTGCGGCGGCAATCGCTTCTTCGCTCACCGCGTGGCCACGCAACCACTGCGCCACGATGGCCAGGTATTCGTCTTGTGTGAACGGATAAAAACTCACCCACAGCCCAAAGCGCTCGCTGAGCGAAATCTTCTCTTCGATCACCTCGCCCGGGTGCACCTCGCCGTCTTCGGTGTGGGTGTAGCTGAGGTTTTCTTTCATGTACTCGGGCAACAGGTGGCGGCGGTTGCTGGTGGCATAGATCAGCACATTGTCAGAAGCCTGGGCTACGGAGCCGTCGAGCACCGATTTCAGCGCTTTATAGCCGGCCTCGCCTTCGTCGAAGCTCAGGTCGTCGCAGAACACGATGAAACGCTCTGGCCGGGCCGCCACCAGATCGATGATGTCGCTCAAGTCGACCAAATCGGCCTTGTCCACCTCGATCAAGCGCAGACCCTGCGGTGAAAACTCATTCAGGCAGGCCTTGATCAACGAGCTCTTGCCCGTGCCGCGGGCACCCGTCAGCAAAACATTGTTCGCTGCACGACCACTCACAAATTGCTCTGTATTGCGCAGCAAACGCTCTTTTTGCGGCTGCACCTCGACCAGTGAATTCAGCCGGATCGGGGCGACATACCTGACCGGCTCCAGCACACTGCCGCCAGGGCGTTTGCGATAGCGAAACGCCGTAGATGCCTGCCAATCAGGCGGTAATAACGGGTGTGGTAGCACACTTTCAAGGCGCACCATCAGCGCTTCTGCGCGGGCGATCAGGTGCAAGAGGGGGTCGTTAAGTGCAGCCATGAGGTCAATGAAGCCTAGGGTTTTGGATGAAAGGGTTAACCACAAGGGGGTTATCGAGATAACTTAATAATGCACGATCGTTCAATATAAAGGCGCCAACTCGTTCAGATCCGTGTCAATTTAGCCAGAGCGACGAGTGGCAGCCCCAAGGTTGCAAAGCATGCCGCCCGGAGGTTCATTCAACCACTGCAGGAGACACTCCCATGAAACGCATCGTCACCCTCGCCAGCATCGCACTGGCTTCCCTCTTCGCTTGCGGCCATGCCGCCGCCCAAAGCGAACCCATCGTGTTCGTGCACGGCTACAGCGGCAGCTCGTCGAACTTCTCGTCCATGATGTCGCGCTTCACCGCCAGCGGCTACGGTGGCCGTCTGTACGGCTTTGACTACAACTCGTTTGTCAGCTCCGACACCGCCAGCGGTGCCCAGCTCGCCAGCTACGTGAGCAGCGTGCGCGCCCAGAACGGCGGCGCCAAAGTCAGCATCGTCGCCCACTCGAATGGCGGCTTGGTGGCACGCGCCTTCCGCGTCAAAAACGGCGGCACCTCGGTGATGCGCCGCTTCGTGACACTGGGCACACCGCACAACGGCACCACCAGCGCCTACGCTTGCGTCAGCGCGGCCTGTTTCGACATGCGCGCCGGCTCGCTGTTCTTGCTGGGCTTGGCCGGCCGCGGCTGCGACCGCTCGCTGTGGTCAGCCACCGATGGCGTCATCTTGCCCGCCAGCAGCGCGCGCTGCGGCAGCAGCACACAAGTGGCCAGTGTCGATCACCTCTCGCTGCTGACGAACACCAGCGTCTACAACAGCCTGCGCGCAGCACTGAGGTAAGCAAAGGGGCTATGGCAGTGCCGAGAGACCCGTAAAGTCTCTCGGCCCTTTCCCCTCGTCACCTCATCGAGATGTTGTTGATGCCTTTCCTTCGCCTATGCACTGCAGCGGCTGCCATCATGGCCGCCCTGGCCGGCTGCCAGCCCGCAGCTTCGCCAGCTCCCGCACCCGCCACGCCCTCTGTTGCTGCCCCAGCCACCGACGACGTCATGGCCACACTCAACGGCGAGCCCGTGCGCCGCGCGCTGCTGGAGCAGCTGGTCGTGAACAAGCTGGGCACGCCCAACCCCTACGACCTTCAATCAGCTTCCGCTGCGGCGTCTGCCCCCTCCGTCGACCGCCAACGCATGCTCGACGAACTGCTCGGCATCGAGCTGCTGGCGCAAAAGGCGCGCGAGCGCGGCCTCGACAAATCGCCTTCCGTGCGCGCCGAGAGTGAGCTGCAAAGCAAGACCTTGCTCGCGCAGGCAGTCGTGCGCGAGCAGATCGCGGGCATCAAGGTCAGCGAAGCCGAGCTGCAAGCCCTGTATGAAGACAAGATCCCGCCGCACGAATTCCAGCTCTTTCACACCATGCTGCCCGACCGCGCAGCCGCCGAGGCCTTCATAGAGCAGCTTCGCCAGGGCCGGCGCTTCAAGGAGCTCACCGGCAAGCGAGGCCGTGGCCCCGGTTGGGCGATGGCCGAACAGATGCCGCCCGAGGTCGCCTCGGTCATCAAAAGACTCAAGCCGGGCGAATACAGCCCGCAGCCGCTGCTGATGGATCAAGAATGGCATGTGGTGCAACTGGTGGCCACACGCCCCGTCAAGCGGCCCAGCTTGCAGACCGCCCAAGTGTGGTTGCACCCGCAGCTGGTGCAACTCAAGGTGCAGGCCCAGCAACAGCAGTGGCGCGAGCAGGCCACCGTTCAGGTGTCGCCCACGCCATGACTGCCATGCAGCTGCGTTTGGCCGGGGGTGCGGCCCTAGCCGCTGTCGTGGCAGGCGTCGTTCTCTGGCCCAACGCGTCAGACGAAGCGCCCTCGGCGAAGGCTCCTCCCATGCCCTCCACGTTTACGGCACGCGGCCCGGCCACCTCTTCCACCCCTGCCGCTTCGGGGGTGATGAGCACGGTGGAAACAACCGCCCGCCTGTTCGAGCTGGGCTTGTCCGGTGACCTCACCGTTGACGTGAACACCCGCGGCACACTCGATGTGCTGCAGGCCGAGCTGGGCCCCAACCCCACCGAAGCCGACTATCAACGGCTGGAAGACGCCATGCGGCGCGCCATGCCCGGCGAAGCCGCCACGCAGGCCATGGCCCTGGTGCGCCACTATGCCGACTACACCCGCTCGGCCGCAGCCGACGCAGGTTCTCAGCAGCCCCCAACCACGGCCGACGAGCTCAAAGCCTTGCTCGACAAGACCGCGGCCCTGCGCCGCAGCCACTTCGACGCTTCAACCGCACAGGCCTTGTTCGGTGCCGAAGAAGCGCAAACCCACCACGACCTCGCCGCGCAAGCCCTGCAAGCCGACACCCGCCTGTCGCCACAGGAAAAAGCAAGCAAGCTCGAAGCCCTGAGCGCCCAGCTGAGGCCCGAGGTGGTCGCGTTGCAGTCACCTCCCTCGCTGGCCATCACGGAAATGGAAAGCAAGCTCAGCGCCTTGCGCCAGCAGGCTGCACCGGCCACACAGATCGAACAGGTGCGACGGCAATACCTGGGCGCCGAGACTGCCGTCGCCATGGGTGAGATGGAAGCGCAACGCGCCGGCTGGGAGTCACGCTACCAGGCCTACCTGCAACAGAAGAAGACCTTCGTGGCATCGGCCTCGACCGATGCCCCCGCGCAGCTCGAAATGCTGCTGCGACAACACTTTTCAGAAGAAGAGCTGGCCGCGGCCCGCGCCTATGACCGTGCACACCCTCAATGACATGCAGCGCGCAGCGCTCGCCATCACAGCAGCCCTCGTTTGCGCCGCGATCCCCCTTCACGCCAGTGCCACCGAGCCCGTCTTGCCGGCCGGTGTGGTGGCCTTCGTGAACGGCCAGCCGATTCAGCGCAGCCTGCTCGACGAGCTGGCCAAGGCGCGCGAGCCCGAAGGCCAGAGCCGCGCGCGCCTGGTCAACGATCTGGTGACCACCGAGCTGCTGAGCCAGCGCGCCCGTTCGACCGGCCTGGCCGCCCGCCCCCAAACACAGGCCGAGCTGGAGCTGGCCCACAAGACCTTGCTCGGCCAGCGCCTGATGCAGCAGCTAGCCTCCGAGATGGTCATCTCTGACGATGCGCTTCAAGCCCGCTATCGCGAGCTGCAACCCGAGGCCGACCTCACGGTGAACCACATTCTGGTGGCCGATGAAGCCACTGCACGTCAGCTGATCGCGCAGCTGGAAAGCGGCAGAGCCCGCTTCGCCGCTCTCGCGCGCAAGCACTCGGTCGACACCGAAAGCCGCGACAAGGGTGGCCAGCTCGGCACGCTGAATTCGAATGAGCTGACGGCGTCTTTCGTGGCCGCGGCCCGCGCGCTGAAACCCGGCAGCTACACGCACCAACCGGTGCGCACCGAAGCGGGCTGGCACGTGATCCAGCTGCGCGCGATACGCCTGCTGCAGAAACCCGCGTTCGAGGCCGCAAGCGCAAGTTTGCGCACGCAGATCGTGAGCGAGCGCCTTGAAGCCCAGATTGCGCAATGGCGCAACGAAGCCAAGCTCACACGGCTGCAAGCGCCCTGACGGGAAGCGCGGCCGATCAGCCCGGAACCAGCAGCTTCAGTGCAGCGTCGAGGTGCTCGGTGGGCACACGCTTGAAGCCCGAGCGGGCATAGCGCTGCAGGCGGCCGACGGCAAAGCCTGTCAGCACCGACGACTGCGCATTGGCGTCGACGGTCGGTGTGTTGGAGCCGGCCGATTCAGCGGCCAGGCGCAGGCTCTGGCGCAACTGCGACTCGATGCGGTCAAAGAACTGGTTCATGCGAGACACCAGGCGTTCGTTTTCGAACACCAGGGCATCGCCCACCATCACGCGTGTCATGCCCGGGTTTTTTTCACCGAACTGCAGCAGCACGCTGAGAATTTTTTGCGCCTGCACGAGGCCGCTGGTCTCGCGCTCACCGATCTGGTTGACCAGGGTGAACACGCTCTGCTCGATGAACTCGATGAGCCCTTCGAACATCTGCGCCTTGCTCGCGAAGTGGCGATAAAGCGCCGCTTCAGAGACTTCTAGCTTGGCGGCAAGAGCCGCTGTGGTGATGCGCTCTGCACCCGGTTGCTCCAGCATGGTGGCCAGCGTGTGCAGAATTTGCACGCGGCGCTCGCCAGGCTTTGGGCGCTTGCGCCCCACCGGTTCGGCTGCGCCAGTGGATGGCGCTTTCGCTTCTTCGGGGGTGGTGTCAGCGTCGGTCATCGCGGCGTGGGGGCTGGTGGTCAAAGGGTATGCAGGCTCTTGATCGAACGAATTCTTGCATACACATAGGGGGGCTTTCGGCAAGGGTGAACACCAACTTCCATGCCGTTGTTCACACTCTTGTTCGCTGAGTGAAGGTAACGCCGCATCCAGACCGTGCGCATGCCGATGCCATGCGCCGAGCGCTGGTGCTGCAAAGTGTCTTCGACCAGCACGCATTGGCTGGGCCTTACCTTCAAGCGTGCTGCGATGCAGCGAAACATGCGCGCGTCCGGCTTGGGCCGGTGGTGACCGAACATGCACAGGTCTTCCACAGTGATGACGCCCTCGAAACAATCAGCGAGTTTCAAGGTGTTGAGCACACGCATGGCATAGGCGCGCGGCGCATTGGTCAGTATGAACTTGCGGCCTTTCAGGCGGCGCAAAGCAGCACGGTCGTGAGCGCTGGTGCGCAGCCGCTCTTCCAGGCCCGGCAACCGGTGCGTTTCTTCCAGAAAGTGCGCCGCCTTCACGCCATGGTGTCGGACCAGGCCGAGCAGCGTGGCGCCATAGCGCATCCAGTAGTGGCGCCGCAGCGCCGATGCTTCTTCACTCGACAAGCCCACATGCTGCGCCACATACGCCGTCATTGACACATGCAGCTCGCCCATTGCGGCATGCGTCGCATCGTGCAGCGTGTCATCCAGGTCGAACAGCCAGACGCGCCCTTTCGCGCTCATCAATGCGATCTGATCATCGTGCCGTAAGCCTGTTCGGTCAGGATTTCAAGCAGCATTGCGTGCGGCACGCGCCCGTCGATGATGTGCACCGTGTTCACGCCGTTCTTCGCTGCATCGAGCGCCGAGGCGATCTTGGGCAGCATGCCGCCGCTGATGGTGCCGTCGGCAAACAGCTCGTCGATCTCTCGCGCCGACAGGTTGGTGAGCAGCTTGCCCTGTTTGTCGAGCACGCCCGGGATGTTGGTGAGCATGATCAGCTTCTCGGCCTTCAATACTTCGGCCAGCTTGCCGGCCACCACGTCGGCGTTGATGTTGTAGTTTTCGTTTTCGGCACCGAAGCCCAGCGGCGAGATGACGGGGATGAACTGGTCGTCTTGCAGCGCTTTCACCACAGAGGGGTCGATCGATTCGATCTCGCCCACCAGGCCCACGTCGTGCACCTTGGTCGGGTCTTTCTGGTCGACCAGCTTGAGCTTGTGCGCGCGGATGAGCCCGCCGTCGCGACCGGTCAGGCCCACGGCCTTGCCGCCGGCCACGTTGATCAGGCCCACGATGTCTTGCTGCACCTGGCCGGCCAGCACCCACTCGACCACTTCCATGGTTTCTTCATCGGTGACGCGCATGCCCTGGATGAAGGTGCCCTTCTTGCCGATCTTGGCGAGCGCGTCTTCGATCTGCGGCCCGCCACCGTGCACCACCACCGGGTTCATGCCCACCAGCTTCAAGAGCACCACGTCTTCGGCGAAGTCTTGCTGCAGGGCCGGGTCGGTCATGGCGTTGCCGCCGTACTTGATGACGATGGTCTTGCCGTGAAACTTGCGGATGTAGGGCAGCGCCTGCGCCAGGATCTCGGCCTTGTCGCGCGGTGCGATGTTGGCGAGCTCCGCTGTGTGTGAGGGGGGGGCAGAGGGGGGCTCGTTGGTCATGGCTGCGGGCGTCCGGCAAAGTTGAATGCGCCAAATTGTAGGGGCCGGTCATTTGAGCGGCGCGCCGTCCTCCTACAGATGAATGGCCGCGCTGCTGCGACACTTGGCGCCTATGCGCCTCACCCTCTCCATTCGACTCGTGCTCACTGGCTTGGTGAGTTTGGCCAGCAGCATCGCCACTGCCGCTGACAACGACGCGCCACCTCCCCCCGCGCAAGCCGCTTCATCGCCTCCCGCCACGCCTCCCCCCACGCCTACCGCCACGCCCGCGGACAACACCCTCGCCGCCATTCCCGGCCGTATCGAAACCACGCTCGATTCGTGGCAGGAATTTCTCGACGACCTGCTGCTCGACGCACTCGGCCCCAACCCCCAGCGCCGCTACCGCGTGTTCGGCCAGCGCAAGACGGTCGACCTGGGCAAGCGCTGGACGCTCGCGCTCGACGAGCGCCTGACCGGCCGCCTGAGCAACGCGGGCACCGGCATCCCGGCGGCCGGGCAGCCGGCGCGCACCTGGGAGATCCTGCACGACGGCAACACCAACCAGCTGCGCTTCTATAACCAGCGCGACGGCAGTGGCCGCGAAAACGGCGCTTCGGCCGTCACGTCCATCGCGCCCGGCTGGGCTCTCAACACCCATGGGCTGAAGCTGCATGACGACACCGTGGGTGTGACCCGCACCGATGCCCAGACTGGCCTGCACGTGGGATCGCCCGAGCTGTGGGTCGAAGGCTTTGTGCGCCACGCGCAGCTTGAAGACAAAGACGCCCGCGAGAATTGGCTCGACCCCAAGCCCAGCGCCAACTTTGCCGGCGTGCAAACCCAGTGGGAAGCGCTGCCCGGCCTCACCTTCGGCGCGCAGCACCAGCGCGCCATCAAGCCCGACATGCTGCCCGGCGACGAGCGGCTTGCAGGCCCGCGCACCGAGTTCGGCAGCGACTACCGCCCCGGTGGCCGCTGGAGCGGCTCACGCGTCTACTGGCGCGAGGCCACGCAACTGGGCCTGTTGTCGTCGGCCGGCGTGGAAGAACGCACCACCTACAAGCGCGTGATCGGCGCCGAGACAACCGAGGGCTCACCCGATGGGCTGGTGTACGCACAGGTGCGCCAGAAGAGCCTGATCGCCGACGACGACGCTCTGCTGGTGCTGGGCTGGCGCCACACCAGCGATTTCGCGCCGCAGTGGCGTGCGCAATCGCTGATCGAAACCGGCATACCGATCGCGGGCGAGAACGCCGTCAAATCGAACAGCGTCGACTTGCGAGTGTCGAACAACGTCTTTCCCGAGCATGTGCTGCTGACCGAAGTGCAGGCCGTGCGCACGCCGATCAGAAACAGCGCCTTTGCAAGCATCGACTACACCCAGCACCTGACGACCAACAGCCTGCTCGTCGCGCGCAGCAGCGTGACCGGCACGCAGCCCAACGAGCAACCCGACGAAGTGCCGGTGAACACGGGCAACCTCACCTTGGGCTGGGGCTGGCAAGAACCCACTGAGCGTCTGTTCAGCACCTTCTGGTACTACACCGCCATCGCCCGCAACGCCCTGTACGACGACGTGGTGCAGCCCGGCGTGGCAGACCGCCGTGCCCATATCGTCTCGAGCGAGTTCACCTGGCAAAGCACCGAAAAGCTCAACTTGTTGCTGCGCGCCGCACGCCGCTGGGACCGCGACGATTCGTTCGAGAGCGCCAAGCTGCGCACCACCAACTTCATGATGCTGCGCCCCACCCAGCAGATCGCCGAGCGCTGGCGCCTGAGCGTGCATGCCGCACGCCTGACCGACAGCGCCCTGCCCGCAACCGCCGGCTATGGCGCCGAGCTCAGCGTGCAGCTCAACCACAAGATCGTGCTGGCGCTCGGCTACAACTTCAAGGGCATCGACGACGGCGAGCTGGCGGGTGACGAGCGCCTGGGCAAGGGCGTCAAGCTGCGCTTGTACGTCCCCACCGAGGCCACACTCACGCACTGGCTCAAGCGCTGATCACAGCCCCTTGTTGGGGTTGACCAGGTACTTGGTGCCCGTCGCCTGCTTGCCATACGAACCGATGGCTTGCAGTGACAGCGCCTCGGCCAGCGACACCTCGGCGGTGTAGTGGCTGGCGAAGGTGGTCTTCAGCTCTGACGCCACGCGCTCGCGCAGCTTTTGCGCGGCGGCAAAACCGATCTTCTGCAAGAACGGCGTGAGCAGCCAGCCGCCCAAGCTCCAGGCCATGCCGAAGCTGCGGTTGAGCTCGGTCGGGCCACGGTCCAGGCCGCCATAGATGTAGACCTGCTTGTGCACGGTCGAGCCGTAGCGGCTGTATTCCTTGGCGGTCTTGTTGGCGGCGATCTCCATGCAGGTGAGGATCTGGCCTGCCAGCTTGCCACCGCCGGTGGCGTCGAAGGCCAGTGTGGCGCCGGTTTCCGCCAGCGCCTGGGTCAGGTCTTCCATGAACGTGGGCTTGCTCGCGTCGCACACGTACTTGGCGCCAATCTCGCGAAGAATGGCTTCCTGCTCGGGCTTGCGCACGATGTTGACCAGCGCCACGCCGTCCTTGATGCAGATCTTGTTGAGCATCTGGCCGAGGTTAGAGGCCGCAGCGGTGTGCACCAGCGCCTTGTGGCCTTCGAGCCGCATCACCTCAACCATGCTCAGCGAGGTGAGCGGGTTGACGAAGCACGACGCGCCTTCCGACGGCTTGGTGCCTTCGGGCAGCAGCAGGCACTGCACCGCCTTGATGGCGCGGTACTGCCCGTAGGTGGCACCGCCCAAGATGGCGACGGTCTTGCCGAGCAGCGCTTTGGCAGCGTCAGACGAGCCGGTCTTGACGACCACGCCTGCGCCCTCATTGCCCACGGGCATCGACTCTTCCAGCCGGCCGCCCATGGCGCGCATCAGCTTCTCGGGGATGGTGGCAGTGACCACTGGCTGGGCGGCCGTGCCCGACGCCTTGGCCGTGCTCATGTCGGCCGCGCCGAACAGCAGGCCCAGGTCAGACGGGTTAATGGGTGCGGCTTCGATGCGCACCAGCACTTCTTCCGGGCCTGGCTCGGGGATCGCCACCTGGGCGAGCGAAAGCTCCAGCTCGCCGGTCTTCTTGACCAGTGAACGAAGTTGAAGGAATGTGCCGGTGTGGTCGTTGCTCATGGGGGTCTCCTGTGTAGCCGTCCTCGGTAGGGCGGCCAGTATAGGAACGGCCCTGCCCCCGCCGCTGTCACCTAGGTGTTGGGCTTGGTGGCAGAGGGGTCGGCGGGCGGCGCACCAGCGTGACCGGGGCTTCCGTGGCACGCGCACGAAGCTGGCCGCAGCCACCGTCCACGTCTTGCCCGGCCGAGTGGCGCAGCTTGGTCAGCACGCCGCGGCGGTGCAGCGAGCGGGCGATGGCGGCCGCGCGTTCCCAAGAGGGCCGCTTGAAATCGAGCCCTTCGATGCTGTTGTACGGGATCATGTTCATCACCGCGTACTTGCCACGCAGCAGCTTCACGATGCCATCCAGCTCGTCGTCGTTGTCGTTGATGCCTTCAAGCAGCGTCCACTGATATTGCACGGGGTAGCCGGTGGCACGGGCATAGCGCTCGCCTTCTTCCACCAGCTCGGCGGGGTCGATTCGAGGCGCACGCGGCAGCAGCTTCACCCGCAGCTCGGGCTTGGTGGTGTGCAGCGAGAGCGCCAGCGCCGGTTTCACCAAGCCCAGCGGCAAACGCTCGAACACACGCATGTCGCCCACGGTCGAGAAGACCAGGTTCTTGTGGCCTATGGCGCCTGCCGTGCCCAAGAGCTCGATGGCTTCGAGCACGTTGTCGAGGTTGTGGGCCGGCTCGCCCATGCCCATGAACACCACCTTCTTCACCACGCGGCGCGTACGCGCCAACGCCACCTGGGCCACGATCTCGGCGCTGCCCACCTGGCGCAGCAGGCCGTCGCGGCCAGTCATGCAAAACACACAGCCGACGGCGCAACCCACCTGGGTGGACACGCACAGGCCATCGCGCGGCAGCAGCACGCTTTCAACCGTCTGGCCATCGGCCAGATCCACCAGCAAGCGCGCCGATCCGTCTTCACCCGGGTGTTCGGAGCGCAGCCGCACAAGGCCGTGCACTTCGTCCATCAGCGCGGGCAAGGCCTCACGCACGCTCAGCGGCAAAAAGTCTTCCGGCTTGCGCCGCCCGCTGTCTGGCGGCAGGGCCTGCGCCCACAGGCGCAGCACACGCTGCTCGTGCACGGGCTTGGCGCCTGCGGCACGCAAGCGCTGGCGGATTTCTTCAATGCGCATGCAGGCTCGGTTCGGTGGGGTGGTGGGGCACAGAAGCCATTGGACACGATCCCCGCCACAAGCCCATACCAACTCCACAGTTGGGATGGCAAGCTGCCCACCGTGGCAGGCTGCGATGCCGGTGTGCTGATCCTGGGCGAACCGGCACGGGCAAAGAGGTCTTTGCGCAATCCATCCACTACCTGTCGGCATGCGCAAGCAAGCCGTGGGCGCGCGACGTGAGCGGGGTCGCAGCTGCTGCGCTTCAAAAACTGCTGTCGTATGACTGGCCGGGCAACGTGTGCTTCTTCAGGGCGGCTTGTTCAGCGCCGCGCAAACGCTTGAAGCATGCCTGTTCGTGCTCGAAGAAAAACTGGATGACCGGCAGGCGGCAGTGCTGCACTGCTGGGGCACCACCGCCACGCCCTGATCAACCAGCAGGGGTCAGAAGTGGATGCCTCGCATCATCTGCTGCAAAGCCACGGCCTCGGGTGAGAGGGTCGGCTTGGCGTTCTTGTCGCCCTTGGCCGCCGAGCTGTCGGGGAACATGCGGAAGCTGGTGTTCATCACGATCTGCGCCACACGCGGCAGCAGCGCATGCAGCACCTCGCCCGAGATGCCCAGGCGCGTGGCGATGCGCACCGGCTTGTACACACAGGCCTCGGCGATCATGTCGGCCGCTTCTTCGGGTGCGAGCGTCGGCACGTTTTTGTAGATCTGCGTGGGCGCGATCATGGGCGTGCGCACCAGCGGCATGTTGATGGTGGTGAAGCTGATGCCGGTGTCGGCGTACTCGCTGGACGCGCAGCGCGTCCACGCATCGAGCGCTGCCTTGCTGGCCACATAGGCCGAGAAGCGCGGTGCGTTGGTCAACACACCGATCGAGCTGATGTTGACAATGTGCCCCCGGCGCTTGGCCGTCATGCCGGGCAGCAAGCCCATGGTCACGCGCAGGCAGCCAAAGTAGTTGAGCTGCATGGTGCGCTCGAAATCATGAAAGCGGTCGTAGCTGCTCTCGATGGCGCGGCGGATCGAGCGGCCGGCGTTGTTGATGAGGAAGTCGACGCCGCCGTAGGTGTCGGTCAGCCAGTCGATCAGTGCCTTGCAGCTGGCTTCATCGGCAATGTCGGCCGAGAAGGTGGCGACGATGGCGTCTTTGCCGGCGGCGGCCATGATCTCTTTTTTGGCTTCTGCGAGCTTGGTTTCATCGCGCGCGCAGATCACCGTGATGGCGCCGGCCTCGGCAAACTTGATGGCCGCCGCCAGGCCTATGCCCGAAGAGCCACCTGTCACCAGCACCACCTTGCCACCCACCGTGCCGCGCAGGCTGTGGTCAATCTTGAGTGCGGGGTCTAGGTGACGCTCCCAGTAGTCCCACAGACGCCAGGCGTAATCGGGCAGCTTGGGGCACTCGATGCCACTGCCCTTGAGTGCGGCCTGCATGTCGCGGCAATCAAAGCGCGTGGGGTAGTTGATGAAGGTCAAGATGTCTTCGGGCAGGCCCAGGTCTTTCATCACCGCCTTGCGCACACGGCGCACCGGCGCCAGCGCCATCAGGCCCTTCTTCACGCTCTTGGGAATGAAGCCCAGCAGCGCAGCGTTGATGAAAACATTCATCTTCGGCGCGTGCGCGGCCTTGCTGAACACGTCGAGCACGTCGCCTACGCGGTAGCCCTCAGGGTCGACCAGGTGGAAGCACTTCTTGTTCAGCTCGCCCTTCTGGTGGCTGATGTGGTCCAGCGCCTTGACCACGAAATCGACCGGTACGATGTTGATGCGCCCGCCTTCGAGGCCAATGCTCGGCATCCATGGCGGCAGCAGCTGGCGCATGCGCTGGATCAGCTTGAAGAAGTAGTACGGCCCGTCTATCTTGTCCATCTCGCCGGTGATCGAATCACCCACCACCAGCGCGGGGCGGTAAACCGTCCAGGGCACCTTGCTTTCCTTGCGCACGATCTTCTCGCTCTCGTGCTTGGTCATGAAGTAAGGGTGGTCCAGGCCCTCGGCCTCTTCGAACATGTCTTCGCGGAACACGCCCTCGTACAGGCCGGCCGCGGCAATGCTGCTCACGTGGTGCAAGTGGCCGGCGTCAATCGCCTTGGCAAACTCGACCAGGTTGCGCGTGCCTTCGACGTTGACCTGCACCTGCGACTCTTCGTCGGCGCCCAGGTCGTACACCGCCGCCAGGTGGTACACGTGGTCGATGTGGCCCTTGAGCTTCTTGATCGCATCAGCCGAAGCCCCGAGCTTCTTGCCCGTGAGGTCGCCGTACACCGGCACCGCGCGCGCGGCGCTCACACCCCAGTATTCGAGCAGGCCCGCAACCTTCGACTCACTCTCGGCGCGCAACAGGAAGTGCACCGTGGCACCACGACGAGCCAGCAAGGTCTTGACGAGGCGTTTGCCGATGAAGCCGGTGGCTCCGGTCACAAAATATTGCATGCGTTCCTCCTGAAGGGGTCGTCGATCCGCCGCATTCTTCATCAAACCCTCGGTGGGCCTGCTGCACGCTTACCCCGAGTGGCCCATAGAGATCGCTCACTAGAGAAACGCTAGGCGCGCGGCGCATGTCGCTCCTATAGTGCGAGCCATACGCTGCTCTGGGCCCGGAGCGGTTTTCATCCCACCCACAGGAAAGAAACCATGGTCAAGAAACTCAAGCAGATGGCAGACAAGAAGAGCGCATCGGCATCGAGCCTGCTGGACAGCCAGTTCGCCAGCACGGTGAAAGACTCGGCACAGCAGATCTGGCTGGCCGGCCTGGGGGCCTTCTCCAAGGCTCAGGAAGAAGGCGGCAAGGTGTTCGAGGCGTTGGTGAAAGAAGGCGGCGCCTTGCAGAAGAAAACGCAAAACGTGGCCGAAGAAAAGCTGGGCGAAGTCGCCAGCAAGATGAGCGGCATGGCCGGCGACGTGACGGCCAAGGCTGGTCAGCACTGGGACAAGCTCGAATCCATTTTCGAAGAGCGCACCTCGCGTGCCCTGGGCAAGCTGGGCGTGCCCAACGCCCGCGACGTGGCCGCTCTCACCCAGCGCATCGACGAGCTGACCGCGCAAGTGGCCAAGCTGGGTGGCAAGGCCCCGGCCGCGAAGACGGCAGCCAAGACCACCGCCAAGACGGCCACCAAAACCCCCACCAAGTCGGCAGCCAAGCCGGCGGCCAAGCCTGCCGCCAAGCGCGCGCCGCGCAAGACAAGCTGAGACTCAGAGCGGCAGACGTGACAAGGGGCGCCCCGGCGCCCCTTTCGCATTCTCTGGGCGCGTCGCTCGCGCGGTCAGAGCTTCTGGCCGGTCAAAGACCGCTCCCACTGCGCGTTGGCTTCCATGAAAGTGGTCACGCTCGATTCATTCACCTGCAACGGGTGGCTGTCTTGAAAGTCCGACAGCCGCTCCGCGCCGCGCAGGCTTTTCTTGGCGCGCCCGTGCTTCACCAAAGCTGCGGTGAGACGGGCACGTAATGCCGCCAGCCCACCATGCGACCAGTCGGACACCAGCGTCTCAAGCTGAGACAGCGCCCGCTGCATCAC
Organism: Rhizobacter sp.; assembly: GCF_046595475.1. Classification (GTDB taxonomy): domain Bacteria; phylum Pseudomonadota; class Gammaproteobacteria; order Burkholderiales; family Burkholderiaceae_C; genus Rhizobacter. Next base: position 31,998 of record NZ_JBKJOQ010000067.1, on the reverse strand, counting down.
ATCGGGCGGCAACTCTTCCAGCGCTTTCAAGCCGTGCCGGTTGAGCGCCTTTTCCAGCACACGCAAATGTGGCACCACCGAGCGCGCCGAGGCATGGCGATCAAGTACACCCTTGAGTGCCATCCGCAGCATGGTGGCTTCAGAGGTGTGCGCGGCCACAGCCTCTCGCTTGATGCCGGCAAGGTGCTCGGCCGGGTCTTCGATCAGCAGATGAATGCTGGCACCCTTGCGCTGGAAGCGAAGCCGCAGGCGCTTCAGTCGATCGAGCCAGCCCAGCGGTTTCGTCGCCTTCTTCTCAGCGGGGCGGGCCTTTTGGGCCCGAGCATCAAGACTCTTGGTGGACACGAAAACCTCGGTGCGGAATGGTCCGGATGATCGTGCCACACCGATCACGCTGATCGCAGCCTGAGGCGGCGCACAACTGTCGACTATCTGGCAGTTCAGTAAGAAAACTTTCCCGGCCAGAGCCACAGCACGGCCGCCGACATGGCGACATAACGGCCAAACTTGCCAACCGCCATGTAGCCCACGCAAGGCCAGAACGGCAAACGCAACCAGCCCGCCACCGCGCACAGCGGGTCGCCCACGAAGGGCAGCCACGACAGCAAGCAGCCCTTGGCGCCAAAGCGCTTGAGCCACAGCAACAAGCGCGCCTCATGCGGCTTGTGCACCAGCTTCTCGTAGGCACGCTCGGCGCCATAGCCCATCCACCAGGTGAAGGCTCCGCCAAGCGTGTTGCCTGCGGTGGCCACGAGCACGGCCGGCCAGAACATTTCAGGGTTGAGTTTCAAAAAGCCCAGCACTGCCACTTCAGAGCCCAGCGGCAGCAAGGTGGCAGAAACAAAGGCCACCACGAAGATGGTGCCCAAGCCAAACTTGGGAAGGGCCAAGAGGGCCAGCAGCGGCTCTATCCATGCATCCATCGGCGGGGATTATGCGGGGGCGAGTTTGTGCAAAAGAGCTCGGCTGTGCGGGGCTATACTCTGCCTCCTTTTTGAGCAGCCACCCTCGCGCTTCAGCAGCCTCCTCGCGCCATGCACATCGGCCACATTCCTCTGGCAAACCGCTTGTTCGCCGCCCCGATGGCGGGCGTGACCGACAGGCCGTTTCGCCAGCTCTGCAAGCGCCTGGGCGCGGGCTATGCAGTGAGCGAAATGGTCACTTCGCGCAAGGACCTGTGGAACAGCCTGAAGACCTCGCGGCGCGCCAACCACGACGGCGAGGTGGCGCCCATCGCGGTACAGATCGCCGGCACCGAGCCCGCCATGATGGCCGAGGCCGCGGCCTACAACATCGCCCGCGGCGCACAGATCATCGACATCAACATGGGCTGCCCCGCCAAGAAGGTCTGCACCAAGTGGGCCGGCTCGGCGTTGATGCAAGACGAGCCATTGGCGCTAGAGATCATCGAAGCCGTGGTCGCTGCCTGTGAGCCTCACCGCGTACCCGTCACACTCAAGATGCGCACCGGCTGGTGCCAGGCCGAGCGCAACGCCGTGCGCATCGCACGCGCCGCAGAATCGGCGGGCGTGGCCATGGTGACGGTGCATGGCCGCACGCGCGAGCAAGGCTACAAGGGCAACGCCGAGTACGAGACCATCAGCGCGGTGAAAGCCGCGCTGCGCATTCCAGTGGTGGCCAATGGCGACATCGACAGCCCCGAGAAAGCACGCGAGGTGCTCGCGGCCACGGGTGCCGACGCCATCATGATCGGCCGCGCTGCACAGGGCCGGCCCTGGATCTTTCGCGAGATTGCGCATTTCCTGGAGACGGGCGAGCACCTGCCCACACCCGAGGTGCAACAAGCCAAGCAGTGGCTGCTGGAGCACCTGCACGAGCACTACGGGCTCTATGGTGAATTTGCCGGCGTGCGCACCGCGCGCAAGCACATAGGTTGGGCCGTGCGCGCCTTGCCTGGCGGCGAAAGCTTTCGCGCCTTCATGAACACGCTAGACACTTGCGATACGCAAGTCCGCGCCGTGAACGACTGGTTTGACCAACTGGCCGACACCCATCACCGGCTGCCCGCCATCCGCCCGGCAGCCATTGAAACCCTCATCGAACAAGAAGCATGAACCGTAGCGCCCCTTCTCATGTGTACCTGGCCGCCGTGCCGGGCCGCCCCAAGCAAGGCCCGACCCTCTTGCAGGGTCGGTCGCCGTATTCGGCGAGCGGGGAGCAGTCATGAGTAAAAAACATATCGAAGAATGTGTGCGGGACAGCCTGGAGGTCTACTTCAAGGACTTGCGCGGCGTGGAGCCCACCGCGATGTACGAGATGATCCTGAAGGTGGTGGAGAAGCCACTGCTTGACGTGGTGATGAAGCACGCCGAAGGCAACCAGAGCCGCGCCGCCGAATGGCTGGGCATCAACCGCAACACCCTGCGCCGCAAGCTGCTCGATCACAAGCTCGTGAAATAAACAGAAAGCCGCCATGCAAGCCCTGATCTCCGTTTCCGACAAAACTGGCGTGCTCGATTTCGCCCGCGAGCTGCATGCCCTGGGCGTGAAACTGCTCTCCACTGGCGGCACCGCCAAGCTGCTGGCCGACGCCGGCCTGCCCGTCACCGAGGTGGCCGACCACACCGGCTTCCCCGAGATGCTCGACGGCCGCGTGAAGACGCTGCACCCCACCATCCATGGCGGCCTGCTGGCGCGGCGCGACCTGCCCGAGCATGTGGCTGCCATCCAAAAGCACGGCATCTCGCCCATCGACCTGCTGGTGGTCAACCTCTACCCATTTGAATCCACTGTCGCCAAGCCCGGCTGCACGCTCGAAGACGCCATCGAAAACATCGACATCGGCGGCCCGGCCATGGTGCGCTCTGCGGCCAAGAACTGGAAAGACGTGGCGGTGTTGACCGACGCTTCGCAGTACGCGCAGGTGCTGGCCGAGCTGAAAGCCGACAAGCAGGTGAGCAACAAGACCAAGTTCGCGCTCTCGGTGGCCGCCTTCAACCGCATCTCGAACTACGACGGCGCCATCAGCGACTACCTGTCGTCGCTGCAAGCCGATGGCACGCGCGCCGCGTACCCGGCGCAGAGCAATGGCCGCTTCGTCAAGCTGCAAGACCTGCGCTACGGCGAAAACCCGCATCAAACGGCTGCCTACTACCGTGACCTGCACCCCGCGCCTGGCTCACTGGTCACGGGCCAGCAGCTGCAAGGCAAGGAGCTGTCGTACAACAACATCGCCGACGCCGATGCGGCATGGGAGTGCGTGAAGAGCTTCAGCACGCCGGCGTGCGTGATCGTCAAGCACGCCAACCCCTGCGGCGTCGCGCTCGGTGCCAACGCGGCTGAAGCCTACGGCAAGGCTTTCAAGACCGACCCGACATCGGCCTTCGGCGGCATCATCGCCTTCAACACCGAGGTCGACGGTGCCACGGCCGAGCAGGTGGCCAAGCAATTCATGGAAGTGCTGATCGCGCCGGCCTTCACCCCCGAAGCGCTGGCCATCGTGGCCGCGAAGAAAAACGTGCGCGTGTTGCAGATCGCATTGCCGTCGGGTGGCGAGACGGCCTGGCAGCAAGGCCGCAATGCCCAAGACGTGAAGCGCGTTGGTTCGGGCCTCTTGATCCAGAGCGCCGACAACCACGCGCTGAAGCTGTCTGACCTGAAGGTCGTGACGAAGGTGCAACCCACGACGCAGCAATTGCAAGACATGCTCTTCGCCTGGACCGTGGGCAAGTACGTGAAGAGCAACGCCATCGTGTTCTGCGCCGGCGGCATGACCTTGGGTGTGGGCGCGGGCCAGATGAGCCGGCTCGACTCGGCCCGCATTGCCGGCATCAAGGCCGAGGCGGCGGGCCTCTCGCTCAAGGGCTCGGCGGTGGCGAGCGATGCCTTCTTCCCGTTCCGCGACACGCTCGATGAGCTGGTCAAGGCCGGCGCCACCAGCGTCATCCACCCCGGTGGCAGCATGCGCGACGAAGAGGTGATCGGGGCAGCCAACGAGCACGGCATCGCGATGGTGCTGACCGGCGTGCGCCACTTCCGGCACTGAACACACCACCGTTTGCACTGAGCACGGCACCATCTGCGCTGAGCACGCCACCATTTGCGCAGAGCACGCCACCGTTTGCGCTGAGCACACGCCCATTTGCGCCGAGCACACCACCGTTCGTGCCGAGCAAACCACCGTTCGCGCCGAGCACACCGCCGTTCGCCCTGAGCCTGTCGAAGGGCTTCGACAAGCTCAACCCGAACGCTGCAAGTGCCTCACTCGATAAGATCACCGCATGTCTCTCCCTGAAATGGCAGGCCTGCTGCTGGCCTTTCTTGCGCGCCTGATCACCGGCGCGCAAGGCCACTGGTATGGCAGCCCGCCCAAAGCCGAGCAGCGCATCTACTTCGCCAACCACCAGAGCCATTTCGACTGGGTCCTGATCTGGGCGGCGCTGCCACGCGACCTGCGCGCACAGACTCGCCCCATTGCGGCGCGCGACTACTGGACGTCGTCGCCCTTCAAGCACTGGATCACGCGCGAGGTGTTCAACGCGGTCTATGTAAGCCGCGTGCGCACCGACGATGAAGACCCGCTGGAGCCGCTGGCCGAAGCGCTGCGCAATGGCGATTCGCTGGTGATCTTTCCAGAAGGCACGCGCGGCAACAAAGGCGAGCCACAGGCATTCAAGGCGGGCTTATTCCATCTGGCCGGGCAGTTCCCCGAGGTGCAGCTGATCCCGGCGTGGATTGACAACGTGCAGCGTGTCATGCCCAAAGGCGAAGTGGTGCCTGTGCCTATCTTGTGTTCGGTGACGTTCGGCGCACCGTTACAGCTTGCGCCGGGGGAAGACAAGCGCGCCTTTCTTTCCCGCGCTCGCGACGCCGTGATCGCCCTTTCGAAAGTGGCAGCGTGATGACGGCCCGCGCCGTGGGAGACGCGTGATGAACAGCTGGCTGCGCAGCCTCACCATCTCTCAGCAGATCGGCCTGCTGTTCGTGATCGTGTTCGGCGTTCTCTCGCTGGCCACGGCGATTGCTTTCGTCAGGTCTTTGCGAGCTCTGCCTGCTGACCAGCAGGAAGCGATCGACGCCATGTGGCGCGATCTGCGCGCGCTGTGGGTCGGAACGCTGCTGTTCTGGGTGGCCTGGGCGACCGGGGCGTTCTTCTCAACGCTGATGTTTGCCGTGGTCTCGTTTCTCGCGCTGCGCGAGTTCATCACCCTCACCCACACGCGCCGAGGTGACCACCGCGCGCTGCTGGCGGCTTTCTTCTTCGTGATCCCGGTGCAGTACCTGCTCGCAGGCGGGCAGTACTTCGACCTCTTCAGCGTGTTCGTGCCGGTGTATGCCTTTGCAGCGCTGCCGGTGCTGGCCGTGTTCGGCAACGATGCCACGCGCTTTCTTGAGCGCACTGCCAAGATCCAGTGGGGCACGATGGTCTGCGTCTACGGCATGAGCCACGCGCCAGCCTTGCTCTTGCTCGAATTCCCCGGCTACGTAGACCGCGGCGCTTTCCTGGTGCTCTACCTGGTGGTGGTCGTGGTCAGTGCGCAGATTGCGCAGCAGGCGGCGACCCGGCGCTTGCGGCCCCGGCCGGTGGCGCGGCACATCAGCCGCAGCTTCTCGTGGCGCGCGTGGTGGCTGGGCTGCATTGCCAGCGGCGTGGTGGGCGCCCTGCTGTTCTGGATCACGCCGTTCAAGCCGGGCCAAGCCCTCTTCATCGGCTTCGTGGCCGGCGGTTGCGGCACCATGGGGGCGCTGGTGATGCAGGCGCTCAAGCGAGATGCCGGCGTGCGGCATTGGGGCGGCCGCGCCTCGGTGACAGGGGCCGTGGGCCTGCTCGACCGCGTGGCGCCCCTTTGTTTTGCCGCACCCGTGTTCTTCCATTCCGTCCACTGGTATTTCGGCGCATGAGAATCCTCGGCATCGACCCCGCGCTGCGCACCACCGGCTTCGGCGTGGTCGACGTGGAGGGCAGCGAGCTGCATTACGTGGCCAGCGGCACCATCAAGACCGATGCAGTCGACAAGGGCCAGCTGCCGTTGCGCCTGAAGGTGATCTTCGACGGCGTGCGCGAGGTGGCCGCGCGCTACTCGCCGCAATGCGCCTCGGTCGAGATCGTGTTTGTGAACGTCAACCCGCAGAGCACGCTCTTGCTGGGCCAGGCGCGAGGCGCAGCCATCACGGGCCTGGTGTCGTGCGACATCGAGGTGGCGGAGTACACCGCCCTGCAGATGAAGAAGGCCATCGTCGGCGCCGGGCACGCGACCAAGGAGCAGGTGCAGGAAATGGTGAAGCGGCTTTTGAAGCTGCCCGGCCTGCCCGGCAAGGACGCTGCCGATGCGCTAGGCCTGGCGGTGTGCCACGCACATGCTGCGCGCTCGTTTGCGGCGATCGAGAAAGCCACTGCGCGGGTGCGCACGACCAAAGCACAGTTCAAGGGTGGGCGCAGCTATTGAACGTGCGCGCATCCTTGGGTCTGCGGGTTCACCCGTAAGCGACCCCGCCCGCCCATAATTCAAAACATCAAATTCATTGAACCTCGCGCCTTCGTTCCGCGACACAAGAGCAAGATCACAAATGGAGTTGAACAACGCCGAGGTGCTGGCCGTACCGACGGCTTCTCTTGAGTTGCAGGTGGCGAGTCCAGGCGCCTGTTCAGGCCGCCAGCCGCAGCGTCATCGATGCTGGAATGTCGCCTTGCGCTTGTTCACGAACGCCTCCATGCCTTCCTTCTGGTCGTCCGTCGCAAACAGCGAATGAAACAGGCGCCGCTCGAACAGCACGCCTTCGGACAACGGTGACTCGTACGCGCGGCTGACGCTTTCCTTGGCCATCATCACGCTAGGCCCGCTGAACTCGCAAATGGTCTGCGCGGCGGCAAGCGCCACATCGAGCAACTCGGCGGCGGGCACCACCCGCGACACCAGGCCTGCTCGCTCGGCTTCGGCCGCGTCCATCATGCGGCCCGTGAGCACCATGTCCATGGCCTTGGCCTTGCCCACGGCGCGTGGCAGGCGTTGCGTGCCGCCAGCACCCGGGATGATGCCGAGCTTGATCTCGGGCTGGCCGAACTTGGCGGTGTCGGCGGCGATGATGACGTCGCACATCATCGCCAGCTCGCAGCCGCCGCCGAGCGCAAAGCCGGCCACCGCGGCGATCACCGGCTTGCGTATCGCGCGTATGGTTTCCCAGTTACGCGTGATGTAGTCGCTCTTGTAGACGTCCATGTAGCTCCAGCCCGCCATGGCCGCGATGTCGGCCCCGGCCGCAAAGGCTTTCTCGCTGCCGGTGATGACGATGCAGCCCACGGCGTCGTCGGCGTCATAGGCCTTGAGGGCCGCGCCCAGCTCGTCCATCAGCGTGTCGTTCAGGGCATTGAGCTGCTTGGGGCGGTTCAGCGTGATGAGACCGGTTTTCTTTGGGCCGCTGCCGCGCAGCTCGGTCAGGATGCATTCGAAGGTCATGGTGGGTTCCTTGCAGAAGTGTCGGGAGCGGCCAGCTCGGGCCGGCGGTCTAGCACCAGATCGAAGTAGGCCTCGGGGTCGGGGCGGATGCGAAAGCGAACGGGCAGATGCCGCAGCTGGGGCGCGATCCAGATGTCGACGGTCATGTCGCCGCCCGCGCGCGGCTCGCGGCGCGGCTTCAGGTGAAAGGCCTGCACTTCGCCGAAGGGCGTGTAGAGCGTCTCTTCTTCCACCACGTCGTATTGCCAGAGCGACACTTTGCGGGGCATGGCCAGCGGCATCTCGACCATGTTGCCCACACGCAGGCGCTCGGGCTGTGAGCCGAACAAGAAGCTCAGCTGCACGAACTGGCTCACCGTGTCTTGCACGCCGGGCCAGCGGGCCACCAGTTGCCCCGTCGCAAGCCGTATCTGGTCGCCGTCGAAGCGCACCCAGGTGCGGTGCGGGTCGTCGAACGCAAGCTTGGTTTCCTGGTCGTAGCGGCGCGGCGACAGGCCTTCGGGCGTGATCTCGCCTTCACTGCTCATGCGGCGCGACGCCAGCAGGCCAACCGACACATCCAGGTGCACCTGGTAGCGCGGGCCGGCGCGTATCCATTCCACCTGCGCATCGCCATGCACCTCGCCACGAAAGTTGCCCGTCAGCTCGTAACGCATGCGGGTGGACACCGGCCAGTCGAAAGGCTCAGCGGCGGAGGCCGCCAGGTCGGGTGGCAGCGCGTCGGCGACGACAGTTGGCGTCACGGGCTCGGCGGGCTCGGGCTCGGCGGGCGCTTGCGCAAGCGGTGGCTCCACAAGCTGCGGCGTCGACGCGGCAGATGCCGCAGGAGCGAGTGAGGGCGCAACAGTGCGCCGCTGGGCCGAAGCTCGGGCGGCGCGCGGCGGCGGCACAGCGAGCACCATCTCGCGCACGTAGACGACTTCCATGCGCGCCGGCATGGCCGCCTGCGCGTCGGCAAAGCGGGCTGCGTGCTGCGCCAGCAGCTCGCTCAACACCAGATGACCCGCCAGCACCACCAACACGAGTGCCGCAGCCGCGAGCACCCGGCGCAACGAGAGGAGCGTCAGGTCGCGAGCCATGCGCGCCGCAGCGCCATTGCGGCCTGGGGCGTGCTGTCGGCAGGCGCCAAAGCGAGTGACACGGCGCCGCTGTCGGGTGCGGCAGGCAGCTTGAGGGCCAGCGTGTGCATGCGCTGGTCGCGTGACACGAGAAGCTGGGCGGTGGCCTTGTCGGCGATCAGGCGCGTGAGGTCGTCGAGGCGGCGCACGCGCCAGCCATCGACCGCGATCACCTCATCGCCAGGCGACAAGCCCGCGGCTTCGGCGGCGCCATCGCGCAGCACGTTGCTGAGCTTGATGCCGGTGAGCGCGCTCTCGGACGCGCGCAGCCCCAAGCGCTGGGCGACGCTCGGCGGCTGCTGGCTCCAGGCCACGCCGGCCTTGGCCAGCAGCGTGCGCCAAGGCGGGTCGTCGGTGCCGTGCACCCAGGCGCGCAGCTCCTTGGCATAAGAGCGGCCGCCGACATGTGCAAGCGCCGAGGCGATGTCGGCCTCGCTGATCGGCCCGCCCTCGCTGCGCTCCCACAAGGCGCGCATCACATCGTCGAGCGAGCCTTTGCTCTCGCCGCGCAGCGTAAGGTCTAGGGCCAGCGCCACCAGCGAGCCCTTGGTGTAGTAGCTGATGGTGGCGTTGGGCGTGTTCTCGTCGCTGCGGTAGTACTTCACCCAGGCGTCGAAGCTGGCTTGCGCCACGCTCTGCACCTTGCGCCCGGGCATGCTCAGCACGCCGCCGAGCGTCTTGCTCAGCAGCTTGATGTAGCGCGCCTCGTCGATCAGGCCACCGCGCAGCAGCAGCAGGTCGTCGTAGTACGAAGTGAAGCCTTCGAAGAACCACAGCAGCTCGGTGTAGTTCTCTTGCGTGTAGTCGAAGGTCTTGAACTCGGCGGGCCGCAGGCGCTTCACGTTCCAGGTGTGGAAGTACTCGTGGCTGATCAGGCCCAGCAAGGTCACATAGCCTTCGGTGAGCTCGCTCTTGCCGCGCTGCGGCAGGTCGCGCCGCGCGGCGATGAGCGCCGTGCTGGCGCGGTGCTCCAGGCCGCCGTAGCCGTCGTCGACCGCGTTGAGCATGAGCACATAGCGCTTGAAGAAGGTCTTCTTTTTGCCGTGCCAGAAGGCGATCTCGGCTTCGCAGATGCGGCGCGCATCGGCCAGCAGGCGGTCGCCGTCGAAGTCGGGCAGCGCGCCCGCCACCACAAACTCATGCGGCACCCCCGCTGCCTTGAACTCGCCGCGCCAGAAGCGGCCCATCTCGACCGGGTGGTCGACCAGCTCGTCGTAGTCGGCCGCTTCGTAGTAGCCCTTGATCAACGAGGGCAAGGCGGTGGCCACTTCCCAGCCTTTGGGCAGGTTGCGCAGCTCCATGCGTTGCGGCTCGGCCTCGCGGCCGTGCACTCGCAAGAAGACGCTGGTGCCGTTGAAGAAGCCGCGATGGGTGTCGAGAAAGGCGGTGCGCACCGAGCTGTCGAAGGCATACACCAGGTAGCGCAGCGTCAGCGCACCCTTGCCTTCACAGGTGGCCACCCAGGTGGCCTTGTCGAGCTGCTGCAGCGGCACCGCGTGCGAGCCCTGCTGCGCCTGCAGGCCCGAGAGGTGGCGCGCGAACTCGCGCACCAGGTAGCTGCCGGGGATCCACGCCGGCAAGCTGATGTGCTGCTGCGCCGCAGGTTGCGGCACGCTGACGGTGATGCGAAAGAGGTGGGCGTGCGCGTCGGCGATCTCGAGCCGGTAAGAGATCATCGACGGGGGTCAGTTGGTCGCGGGAGCGGCCGGCTTGGCACTGGCCACCAGTTGCTTTTCAATCTGCTCGGCATTGATGGCACCGGGCACGCGCGTGCCGTCAGCAAAGATGAGGGCGGGCGTGCCGTTGATGCGGTACTTCTTCGCGAACTCTAGGTTGCGCTCCATGGGGGTGGGGCATGAAACCATGTTCTTGGTCGGCGTCTTGCCTTCGAGCATCCACGAGAGCCAGGCCTTGGCCGGCTCCTTGGCGCACCAGATGTTCTCTGATTTCTGCGGCGAGTCACCCCCGAGCACGGGCAACAGGAAGGTGTAGACGGTCACGTTCTTGACCTTCTGCAGATCGGCCTCGAAGCGCTTGCAGTAGCCGCAATTCGGGTCGGCAAAGACGGCCATCTTGCGTGCGCCGGTGCCGTTCTTCCACATGAAGGCGTCTTTCAGCGGCAGCTGCGCGAAGTCGATCGCGCTCAGCTTGTTGAGGCGGGCCTCGGTGATGTTGGTGCGGGTGCGCGTGTCGATCAGGCTGCCCTGGATGATGTGGTTGCCGGCTTCGTCGGTGTAGATCACCTCGCTGCCCAGGCGCACCTCGTAGATGCCGGCAATTGGCGTCTTGCTCACCTCGTCGATCGCGGGGAAGTTGGGCAGGCGCTCGGGCAGGTTCTTGCGGATGGCCGCTTCATCGGCCCCGGCGGTTTGCACCAGCAGCAGACCCACTGCCAAGGCGAGGAAGGTGCGGGAGGAGGAGCGAGTGAACAACATAGGAGGCTTTCAAGAACCCAGCGCGCGCGAAGTGAGCCAGCGCTTGAGTGGAGGGAGGTGACTCACGAGACTCATGCCACGGTTGCGAAGTTCCCGCAGGGCGGGCTGCTCCTGTGAAAAGAGTCGCAGAAGACCATCGGTCAATTGACCCATGGCGACGGTGGGGGCCTGACGCTGGCGCTCGTAGCGGCGCAGCAGGCGCGCATCGCCCAGCGAGCGCCAGGGCTCGCGCTGCGAGACAACGCTGGCCAGCGCCGCCACATCGGCCAGGCCCAGGTTCAGGCCCTGGCCGGCCAGCGGGTGCACCACATGGGCAGCGTCGCCCAGCAACACCCAGCCTTCGCCACACCAGGCTTGCGCGCGGGCCAGCGTGAGCGGCCAGCTGGCGCGCTCGCTGGCCAGGCGCAGCGCACCGCAGGCGCCGCCGGTGGCGGCTTGAAGCTGTTGCTCGAAGGCCGGGGTGTCGAGTGCCAGCAGCGCCTGCGCTTGCGCTTCGGGCAGCGACCAGACCAGCGCATAGGAATGCTCGGGCTGCGGCGAATCGAAAGGCAACAAGGCCAGCACGTCGGGCTGGCGAAACCATTGGCGCGCGGTGTTGGCGTGCGGCCGCTCGGCCACCAGGCGCGCGGCGAGGGCACGGTGGCCGTAGTCTTGCTTGTGCCAGACCACGCCGCGTGCCTCGCGCGCCGCCGAGGCCTTGCCTTCGCACAGCGCGGTGAGCGTGGCCTCTGCCGGGCTGCTCATCACCGTGACGTGAGGGGCAAAACGCACGGCAGCGGCCAGAGATTTTTCGAGCACGGCCGCGTCAGTGATCCAGGCCAGTTCGCTGAACTTTTGCTGCCAGGCCGAGAACTCCAGCACGCCGCTGGGCTGGTCGCCTTCGATGTGCATGTCGTAGACGGCGGTGGCGGCGTGGGGGGGCAGCGCGTCCCACACCTTCAGGCCGCGCAGCAACTCGACCGAGGCGGCATTGAGCGCATAGGCGCGAACGTCTTCAGCTGCGGCGCTGCCCGCATCGGCCACCAGCGCAACCTGGTGCCCCTGGCGCGCAAGCGACAGCGCCAGGCTCTGGCCGACGATCCCGGCCCCTTGCACACAGACATCGAAGCGATTCATAGCGTTTCATTGTAGAGAGGCCAGCATGGCAGTAGCTCCAAGGCAGAATCTGTGTTTTCCCTGTCTGTTCTCCCACACAAAAGGCCCTCACGAGGGGCCGAGCCCGCATGAAATCTCCCTGGATACGCAAGCTGCTGATCGGCCTGGGCGTGTTCGTGCTGCTGATCGCAGCCGCCCTCACCTACCTGGTGGCCACCTTCGATGCCAATGCCTACAAGGGCCTGGCCGTCGACTGGATGAAAACGCACCGCGACCGCACGCTGGCCATCAACGGCCCGGTCAAGCTCTCGGTGTTTCCGCGCTTGGCGGTGCAGGTGTCGGGCGTCACGTTGAGCGAGAAGGGGCGCGCCGACGAATTCCTGTCGCTGAGCGAAGCCGCACTGTCAGTTGACGTGCTGCCATTGCTGCGCCAGCAGGTGGTGGTCGACCGCATCAGCGCGCGCGGCCTGCGGGTGAGCTACCGGCGTGGCGGCAAGGGCGAGTCCAACATCGACGACCTGCTGGCCAGCGAGCCCGACGCAGCACCCAAGCCCAGCGGCCCCGCCCTGCGCTTCGACGTGAGCAGCATCCAGCTCGACGACCTGCGCCTCACGCTGCGCGACGACCAAGCCAAGCTCGCCGGCGACATCACACTCACCTCACTCAGCACCGGGCGCCTGGCCGACCAGGTCGAGTCGCCGGTGACGCTGAGTGCACAGATCGCACTCGCTGCACCGGCGGTCAAGGGCGAGCTGAGCGGCAGCACGAAGCTCACGCTAGACCTCGCCAACAAAGGCCTGCGCCTGCGCGACATGGCGTTGGCATGGAAGGGTGACGCGCCCGGCGCGCAGGCGGTCTCGGCCACGCTGAAGGGCGCCTTGGCACTCGACGGCAACAAAGGCACGCTGCAGGCCGACGGCGTGCAGCTGGCGGGTGACGCCACCCTGGGTACGCTGCGGCTCGCCAACTCCACGCTGGCGGTAGAGCGCTTTGCCTACGACCCATTGAACAAGTCGCTGCTGCTGGCCAAGCTGCGGGTGAAGCTGGGTGGCACGTCGAATGGCCAGCCGCTGAGCCTCGACCTCGACTGGCCCCAGCTGGCGGTGCAGAGCGACTCACTCACCGGCAGCCCCTTGAGCGGGCAGATCAACCTGCAAGGCCCGACCACCATCGAGACCCGCTTCAAGACCGCTGCGCCCAGCGGCAGCTTTGAGCGCATCGTGGTGCCCAATGTCGAGAGCACGCTCAAGGGCCGCAGCGGCCCGCGCCAGCTCAGCGGCACGGTGCAGGCCACCTTGCTGCTGCAGCTGGAAAAGGGTGCATTGGCTGTCACCGACCTCAACACCCAGCTGCAGCTGCAAGAGCCCTCGCTGCAACCGCTGAGCATCGCCATTCAGGGCAAGGCCGATGCCTCTGCGCAAGCGGCGCACTGGGCGCTCAAGGGCCAGATCAACGCCAACCCCTTCACCAGCGAAGGCAGCGCCATCCTGGCCACCACGCCGCTGACACTGAACGCCAGCGCGCGCTTCGAGACGCTGGACCTGAACCGCTTGCTGCCAGCCGCCGCGGCCGCCGCCTCCGCAGCCAAGACCAACACAGGCCCTGCCGCCGACACGCCGGTCGACCTTTCAGCCCTGCGCTCGCTGCAAGGCAAGTTTGACGTGCGGGTGGGGCAGTTTGCCTACCAGACCTATCGCGTGAACGACCTGGTGTTGATGGCCACACTCGAAGGCGGCATGCTGCGCGTGAGCCAGCTTGCCGGCAAGGCGTGGAGCGGCAGCCTCGTGGCCACGGCCTTCGCCGACGCCCGCGCCAGCCGCGTGGCGGTGACCGCTACCGCCACCGGTGTGAACGTGAACGCACTGCTGAAAGACGTGGCCAAGAAAGACATTCTGGAAGGCACAGGCCGCGTCACGCTCGATGTCGACAGCGCCGGGCGCAGCGTGAACGAGCTGAAGTCTGGCCTCAAGGGCACGGCCGCATTGCAGCTGCGTGACGGCGCCATCAAGGGCGTAAACCTCGCCAAGAGCTTGCGCCAGGCCAAGGCCACGCTCGGCATGAAGCAGGCCGATGAAAAGCAGAAGGCCAGCCAGAGCGAGAAGACCGATTTCTCTGAGCTCACCGCCAGCTTCAAGATCAATGCGGGTGTCGCAAACAACACCGACCTCGACGCCAAGAGCCCGTTCTTTCGCCTTGGCGGCGATGGCGCGCTCGACGTGGGCAAGGGCGTGATCGACTACACCGCGCGGGCCACGGTCACGTCCACCACCAAGGGGCAAGACGGGGCCGACCTCGCAGCCTTGAAGGGCCTGACGATCCCGGTGCACCTGAGCGGGCCCTTCGAGGCCATGGACTGGCGCATAGAGTGGTCGGCCATTGCCGCGCAAGCGCTCAAGACCGAAGTGGGCGCGCAGGTGAAAGACAAGCTGAAAGAACAGCTGCAAGAAAGGCTGGGCCTGCCCTCGGCCGCAAGCGCTGCCAGCGGCAGCGATTCGGCTTCGATAAAAGACGCGGCCAAAGAAAAACTGAAAGACAAACTCAAGGGACTCTTCAAGTGAGCAACGAACTGAACGTGACGCTGAGTGGCTTGAACGTCTACCCCGTCAAGAGCTGTGGCGGGGTCAGCGTGCGTGAGGCGCTGCTGATCGAAACGGGCCTGGAGTTCGACCGCGCCTGGATGGTGGTCGACGAGACAGGCACGCTCGTGACCCAGCGCGAGCACCCGCGCATGGTGCTGGTCCAGCCCACGCTCAAACACACCGAGGTGGTGCTGCGCGCACCCGGCATGCTGGCTCTGCACCTGGCCAACGATGCCGTTGAAGGCCCGGTGCGGGTGAGGGTGTGGGACGACGAAGTGGCGGCCTTCGACATGGGTGACCTGGCAGCGCAGTGGTTCGGTGACTACCTGGGCCAGAAGGTGCGCCTGGTGCGTTTCGATCCCGACGAAAAGCGCTTGTCCAGCAAAGAATGGACGGGCGACATCGACGCGGAGAACGCCTTCAGCGATGGCTTCCCGCTGCTGGTGGCTGCTGAGGCTTCAGTGGGCGAGCTCAACCAGCGGCTGGCCGCACGCGGCGCCGAGCCGGTGACGATGGCGCGCTTTAGGCCCAACATCGTGCTCACAGGCCTCGATGCGCACGGCGAAGACCAGCTCGACGAGATCCGCTTCGACACACCCGAAGGCCCGGTGCGCCTGAAGCTGGTGAAGCCCTGCTCACGCTGCCCCGTGCCCAACGTGAACCCTCTCACCGGCGAGATGGGCGTAGAGCCGGGCGACACGCTGAGCACCTACCGCACCCACGCGCTGCTCGACGGCGCCATTGCCTTCGGCATGAATACGGTGATTGTCGAAGGCATCGACTGCGGGCTGCGGGTCGGCCAGACCGGCGTCGCCCGCTACCGTTTCGACTGAAGGCATGACACGTTTTCCGGCATGGCAGCTTTTTGCCATTTGCGTGATCACGTGGGGCACAACCTGGCATGCCATCACCTACCAGTTGGGGGTGACCCCGCCCGAGCAGGGTGTGGCGATGCGCTTTGCGTTGGCCGGCCTGTGCGTGCTGGCCTGGCGCGCCTGGCGCGGCGACCGGCTGCGCTTGGGCCTGCGCGACCACGCCTGGTTGGCCCTGCAGGGCGTGTTTCTCTACGGCGTGTCGTACATCTGCGTCTACCACGCCGAGCGCCACCTGCCTTCAGGCCTGGTGGCGGTGGGCTACTCGGCCTCACCATTGGCGGCCGGCATCGGCGCCTTGTGGCTCTTCGGCACCCCCATGAGCGCGCGCTTCGTCGCGGGCGGCCTGATGGGCCTGGCCGGCGTGGCACTGATCTTCTGGCCCGAGTTTGGCAAGGCGCATGAAGGCGAGGCGACCTCGCTGGGCGCGCTCTTCACCGTAGGCTCGGTGCTGTTGTCCACGGTGGGCAGCCTGGCCGCCAGCCGCAACCGCGAGCGCCGCCTGCCGATGTGGCCCAGCCTGGGCTACGGCATGTTGTATGGCGCGGCCATCTGCATGGCGGTGGTGCTGGTCACCGGCCAGACCATGGTGTGGCCCACTTCCGTGTCGTGGTGGGTGGCCCTGGTGTACCTCGCGCTGGCCGGCTCGGTGCTCACCTTCGCCTGCTACCTGACCCTGCTAGACCGCGTAGGCCCCGGCAAGGCCGGCACCATAGGCGTGATGACGCCGCTGCTGGCGCTGGTGGTGTCTATGGCCTTCGAGCACTACCGGCCCGATGCGCTCAGCGCGGTGGGCGTGCTGCTGGCCATTGCCGGCAACGTGTTGATGCTGAGGCGGGCGACGACGTCTCCGGCGGCTACAACGGGCGCTGCGCCGGCAACGGAATGAACTCGGTCTCACCCGCCACACGCTCGAAGCGCTGAGCTTCCCAATCGTCGGCCGCCTGCGCGATACGCTCCTTGCGGCTGGAAACGAAGTTCCACCACATGAAGCGGTGCCCCAATGGCGCGCCGCCCATCATCATCACGCGTGCGCCCTTCGCGGCCTGCAAGCGTGGCTCGGCGCCTTCAGGCAAGACCACCATCACGCCGGGCTGCACGGTTTCACCATCGAGCGTGTAGGCGTGGTCGATGCTGTACAGCGCGCGCTCTTGAGCGGCGGCAGGCACGGTGAGCGAAGCGCCTGCGCTGAGTGCGAGGTCAACATACAGCGTGGGCGACAAGGTGGGCACCGGCGAGCTCAAGCCGAAGGCACTGCCGATGAGTACCCGCAACGCCGTGCCAGCCAGCGTGGCAGACGGGATTTCTTGCGCCGGGGTGTGCGAGAAGCTGGGCGCGTCTTCTTCATGCGCTGTGGGCAGGCCTGCCCACAGCTGCAAGCCGTGGCTGCGCCGGGTGATGCTGCGCAAGTCATCGGGCGTGCGCTCCGAGTGCACGATGCCGCGGCCAGCCGTCATCCAGTTGATGGCGCCCGGCTCTATGCGCTGGACCACGCCGGTGCTGTCGCGGTGCATCATCGCGCCCTCAAACAGATAGGTCACCGTCGCGAGGCCGATGTGCGGGTGCGCTCGCACATCGTGGTTGTCGCTGGGCTGGGCGGTGATGGGCCCGAAGTGATCGAAGAACAGAAACGGCCCCACCGCCTGTGCCTTGGACGACGGCAGCAACCGTCGCACGGTAAACCCACCCCCCAGGTCCTTGGTATGGGGCGTGAGGCTGAGCAAATTCATGGGGGTGTTCCGATGGAGGCGCTGCCCCGGATAATAGGCCGCGATCGTTCGCAAGCCGCAGGCCCGCCATGCCCTCCGAACCGACACCAGCACCCGAGCCACTTGCAGCGCGAGCCACGGTGCCCACGATCACGCTGGTCGCGCGCGGCACCGCGCTGTGGCTGTTCGGGCTGATCGCCGCCAGCGTCGCGCTGGTCTGGTGGACCGAGACCGCGCTAAACCAGATCACCGCGTCTGACCGCTGTGCCTACCCGCTGCTGATCGCATGGTTCATGGGGCTCGCCGCCCTGGTGTGGCGCCGCCCGCGTGCGTTGGTGCTGGCGCAGGGCCTGGGCTCGCTGGGCCTGAGCGCGTACTTCGTGTTGAGCGTGGCCTACATGCTGCTCATGGCCGAGTCGGTGACCATCTATGCCGCGGCGTCGATGGCATATTGGCTGGTCGCCGCCCATCTGCTCATCTACATCACCTGGCCGCTGTGGCGTGCACTGGGCCTGAGCCTCGCGGTCAGCTTGCTGACGCTGCTGCCGGCGGTCATCTTGCGCCTGCGCGGGCCGGGCTCCCCCGAGTGGGAGCAGACCATCTGGCCGCTGTGTGTGAATGGTTTTTTTGCGCAACTCTTCGTGGTGGGCGCGCTCTTCGGCGTGGCGCGCCAGCTGCGCAAGCTGGCAGTGCTCACACCACCAATCGACAGCCAGCTCGACGCGCCCGCGAGCCAGCCGCTCACGGTGGACGACCTTGTCAGCCGCCGCGTGCGCGACCTGGAGCTCGCGCGCGACCTGGCCGAGCAAGCCTCGCAGGCCAAATCGCGTTTTCTGGCGGTGATGAGCCATGAGCTGCGCACGCCTTTGCACGGCGTGCTGGGCGCGGCTGACTTGCTGCGCGACCCGTCGCTCGTTGAAGCCAACCGCCGCGAATTGGTCGAAACGGTGCGCCGCGGCGGCACCCACCTTCTGCATTTGATCAACGATGTGCTCGACCTCTCGCGCATCGAAGCCGGCCGCCTGGAGCTGCTCGACCAGCCCTTCGACCTGCGCGCCTGCCTGGGCCAGGTGATGGAGACCGTGCAGCCGCAAGCCGATGCCAAGTCGCTGCAATGCAGGCTTGCAATTGAAGACAGCGTGCCGGCCTGGCTGCGGGGCGACGAGTTCCGGCTCAAGCAGGTGCTGATGAACCTGCTGGGCAATGCCGTCAAGTTCACCGACCGCGGCCATGTGAGTCTGGCCTTGCGCTACGAGGCAGCGCTGAGCCAGCTGCAGATCCAAATCGAAGACACCGGCATCGGCATCGAGCGGGCGCACCAGGCGCTGGTGTTCGACGCCTTCCACCAGGCCGATGGCGGCGAGACGCGGCGCCACGCGGGCTCCGGGCTGGGCCTGGCCATCACGCGCCAGCTGGTCACGCTGATGCACGGCAACCTCGTGCTGCAAAGTGAGCCCGGTGTGGGCACGCGCATCACGCTGCGCCTGCCGCTGCAGCCCTGCGAAGCCGTGGCGCCGCAGCCTTCCAGCTCGGCGCTTGCGCCGCTCGCCGGTGGGCTGGTCGGCATGCGCGTGCTGCTGGTCGACGACGACGCCGTCAACACCATGATCGCCTCGCAAATGCTGGAAAGCGCCGACATCGTGGTGCACACCGCGGGCACCGGTGTCGACGCACTGAACCAGCTCACCCGCGGTGGCTTCGACCTGGTGCTGATGGACTGGCGCATGCCCGACATGGACGGCCTCGAAGCCACCCGCCGCCTGCGCGCCGGAGAAGCCGGCGAGCACGCCCGCCACTTGCCGGTGGTGGGCCTCACCGCCAGCGCCTATGCCGAAGACCGGGCGGCCTGCCTGGGTGCGGGCATGGACGAGGTGCTGGTCAAGCCCGTGGGTCGCATGCGATTGCTGCAGACGGTACAACAGGCCTTGGAAACCCGTGCCGCGGCTGCGGACAACTAGAATCACCCCCCTGCTCCGCCCCCCGCGGGCCCCACTTCGCCCTACCCCACCATGAGCCTCAAATGCGGCATCGTGGGCCTGCCCAACGTCGGCAAGTCCACCCTCTTCAATGCCCTGACCAAAGCCGGCATCGCGGCCGAGAACTACCCGTTCTGCACCATCGAGCCCAATGTGGGAGTGGTCGAGCTGCCCGACCCGCGGTTGCAGGCGCTGTCGGCCATCGTCAAGCCCGAGCGCATCGTGCCGGCGATCGTCGAGTTCGTCGACATTGCGGGCCTGGTGGCAGGTGCCTCCAAAGGCGAAGGTCTGGGCAACCAGTTTCTCGCGCACATCCGCGAGACCGACGCCATCGTCAACGTGGTGCGCTGCTTCGACGACGAAAACGTGATCCACGTGGCCGGCAAGGTCGACCCGATCTCTGACATCGAAGTGATCCAGACCGAGCTGTGCCTGGCCGACATGGGCACCGTCGAGAAGGCCGTGCACCGCGCCCACAAGCTCGGCCGTGCGGGCGACAAAGAGGCGCTCAAGCTCGCGGCTGTGCTCGTGGGTGTGCAGGCCGGGCTCAACGAAGCCAAGCCCGTGCGCTCGCTAGGCCTGAGCAAGGACGAGTTGCTGTTGATCAAGCCGCTGTGCCTGATCACCGCCAAGCCGGCAATGTTCGTCGGCAACGTCGACGAGCACGGTTTCGAGAACAACCCCTACCTCGACAAGCTGCGCGCCTATGCCGAGGGCCAGAAGGCACCGGTGGTGGCCATCTGCGCCAAGACCGAAGCCGAGATGGCCGAGATGAGCGACGAAGACAAAGAGATCTTCCTCGCCGACATGGGCCAGACCGAGCCGGGCCTGAACCGCCTGATCCGCAGCGCCTTCAAGCTGCTGGGCCTGCAAACCTACTTCACCGCCGGCGTGAAGGAGGTGCGCGCCTGGACCATTCACGTGGGCGACACCGCACCACAAGCGGCCGGCGTGATCCACACCGACTTCGAGCGCGGCTTCATCCGTGCCCAGACCATCGCCTTCGACGACTTCATTGGATTCAAGGGTGAGCAAGGCGCAAAAGACCACGGCAAGATGCGCGCCGAAGGCAAGGAATACGTGGTCAAAGATGGGGACGTGCTGAACTTTCTGTTCAACGTGTGAGCGGCCGGGCCACGCAGATGCAGCGTGGCATGACGTGACTGGCCTCGGGTGGTAGGCTCGGGTCGCGGCCCCGGGAAAGACCTGCCGGCACTGCGCCCCGCGCTACCCCTCACGCCGTTCTAAGCCCGATGACGTCTGCCGCGCCCTTCCGTCAATCGCCCCACTGGACGCTCGCACTGGCCGGCACAGCCGTGGCCTATGCGCTGGTGGGCTGGGCGGCCTTGTGGCTGGCCATCCCGCCGGGCTACGCGGCACCGCTCTATCCAGGCGCTGGCATTGCGCTGGTCTGCGTACTGACCTTCGGCTGGCGCATGCTGCCCGGTGTGGCGCTGGGCGCATTCACCGTCAATGCCCTGCTCGCCATCGACCGGGGCTCGCCCAATCTGGTGGGGGTGTTGTTGCTGCCAGCCGCGGTAGCAGTGGGTGCTACTTTGCAGGCCGCCATCGGTGCGGCGCTGGTGCGGCGCTTCAGTGGCCATCCGCTCACCCTGAGCGAGCCGCGCGACATCGCCGTCTTCTTCGGCCTGGGCGCGATGCTGGCCTGCCTGACCAGCGCCAGCATCGGCACGGCAGCGCTGTACTTTCTGGCCCACCAACCCGCCAACACGCTCTGGTTCACTTGGTGGGTGTGGGCCTCGGGAGACTGCCTGGGCGTGTTGATCGCAGGGCCGATGCTGCTGACGCTGATCGGGCGGCCGCGCGGCGAATGGGCCATGCGTCGATTGACGGTCGGGGTGTCGCTCGCCGTAGCCACGATGTTGATCGCGCTGGGCATCAAGCAGATCGGGTACTGGGAAGAAGCCCGGGTGCAGGCCACCTTCGAGCGCGATGCGGTGCACGCCTCGTCCAACATGGCAGCGCGGCTGGAGTACCCGCTGCACGCTCTGGAAGCCCTGCGCGGCGTGTACCTCGCGTCGGACGACGTGACCCGCATCGAGATGCAGAAGGCCACGGCAGCGTGGCTCACGCCCACAGACCACCTGCAGGCGATGGGCTGGAGCGAGCTCATGACACGTGCCGATGTGCCGGCCTTCGAGGCACGCGTGCGTGCCACCGACACGCCCGCCTATCGCGTGTTCGATCGCAGCGACTCGGGCTTCAAGCCACAGCCCGACGACGTGATCGTGGCGCTGCGCTACATCGAGCCTGTGCAACTCAACGCAGCCGCCTTGGGCGTGAACGCGCGCTCGATCACCGAAGCGCGCAGCGCCATCGACACGGCCTTGCGCACCGACAGCCCCACCGCCACCGCCGGCTTCCGTGCCACGCAAGAGACTGGGGAGGCGACCGCCGTGGTGATCTACCACGCGCTCTACCGCGGCTCGCCGTCGACCGTGAGCGAGCGCCTCGCCTCGGCCCGGGGCGTGGTGTTCGTGACACTGCGCATGGATGCAGCCCTCAAGGCCTTCCAGAGCAGCCTGCCCCATTACCTGAGCCTGTGCATCGTCGACACCGAGCCCACGGCGAAACGCCGTCGCCTGGCCGGCGCACCCGACTGCGAGCGCCAGCAAGGCGATCTGCAGCACGTGCGCCCCATGCCTTTTGCCGGCCGCCAGTGGGACCTGCGCGTCTCGGCAGACCGCAGCGACGTGCCCGACGCGCGCGAGCGCAACGCGCTGCTGTTTTCGCTGGTCGGCCTGATGGCCACAGCCATGCTCGGCGCCTTGCTGCTGACCGTCACTGGGCGCACACGCCGCATCGAAGCCGCAGTGAAAGACCGCACCGCAGCGCTGCAGCGCGAGATCGGCGAGCGCGAGCGCACCGAAGCCAATTTGCGCGAGAGCGAGCAGCGCTTTCGCAACATTCTCAACAACGTGCCGATCGGCGTGGTCTACACCGACCTGCACGGCAACGTGAAACAGGTGAACCCCCGGTTTTGCGCCTTGACTGGCTACCAGGCCGAAGAGCTGATGGGCATGAACGTGGCAGCCCTCACCCACCCCGATGACCGGGTACAAGACTTCGAGCTCTCGGGCCAGCTCGTGCGCGGCGAAATCCCGATGTACCGCCGCCAAGGCCGCTACCTCACGCGCCACAGCCGCATGGTGTGGATCCAGTCGATCGTCACGCTGCTGCGCGACGTGCAGGGGCAGCCGCACCGCATCGTGGGCGTGGTGGAAGACATCACCGAACACCTGCGCCTGGCCGAGGCCGAGCGTGCGCGCGAAATCGCCGAGGCAGCCAACTTGGCCAAGAGCGAATTCCTGTCACGCATGAGCCATGAGCTGCGCACGCCACTCAACGCCATGCTGGGCTTTGCGCAGCTGCTCGAGCTGGACCAGAGCCATCCGCTGCCCGCGCCGCACCGGCCCTGGGTTGCGCAGATACAGAGCGCCGGCTGGCACTTGCTGGACATGATCAACGACGTGCTCGACCTGTCGCGCATTGAGTCGGGCACGCTCAACCTGCAGCCCGACAAGCTCGACCTGCGTGAAATCATTGCGGCCGCATTGCCGCTGGTTGAGCGCGACGCGCAACGCCGTGGCATCACCGTCACGCAAAACCTGCCCGAAGACATGTCGCGCGTGATCGGCGACAGCACGCGGGTGAAGCAGATCCTGATCAACCTGCTGAGCAACGCCGTGAAATACAACAGCGACGGGGGCCGCATTCACATCGCAACGCGCGTGAGCCACCGCGACAGCATCGAGCTGGTGGTCAACGACACCGGCCTGGGCATGACGCCCCAGCAGCTCGCCCAGCTGTTCCAGCCTTTCAACCGCCTGGGCCGCGAACGGTCATCAGCCGAAGGCACCGGCATCGGCTTGGTCATCAGCCAGCGCCTGGCGGAGCTGATGGGCGGCGCCCTGCGGGCGCGCAGCACGGCAGGCGAAGGCTCCGCGTTCATCCTGAGCCTGCCTCGCGCCGAGGTCAACGAATCGCAAGCCGCCACCCTCGACGACGCGCAAACCACGTCGAGCGACTACCACCAGCGCAGCGTGCACTACGTCGAAGACAACGAGACCAACGTGGAGGTGATGCGCGGCATCTTGTCGCGCCGGCCGCAGGTGCGTTTCGACGTGTCGATTACCGGGTTGGACGGCTTGGCCGCCATCCGCGCCCACCGGCCTGACCTCATCTTGCTCGACATGCACCTGCCCGATATCGACGGGCTGGAGCTGCTGCGCCACCTGAAGGCCGACAGCAACACTTCGGACATCCCAGTGGTGGTGGTCTCGGCCGATGCCCTGGCCGCGCAGATCGATGCGGCCATGAAAGCAGGTGCCTATCAGTACCTCACCAAGCCGGTGAGCGTGGCCCAATTGCTCTCGGTGGTAGACATCGTGCTGGACGATGCTGAGACGAGATTTGGCTAAATTATTCTCATAAATTGAGAGTACTCGCTCACATCTATGCGCGTCCTACGCGCCGTCAGCACTCTCGAAGGTCGAGTGCTAATATGCAGGGAACGAAAGGAGTTCGAAGATGTCTGATGTTGCTATGAACATGTCATCTGCTTCTGCTTTGACCGTCCGCGACCCATTTGCCCTCGTTCCTTCACTGGGCAACCTGAACGCGTATATCTCGGCCGTCAACCGCATTCCCCTGCTCACGCAGGAAGAAGAGTTGAGCTTTGCCAAGCGCCTGCGTGAGCATGGCGATGTCGAGTCGGCCGGGAAGATGGTGCTGTCGCATTTGCGCTTGGTGGTGTCGATCTCGCGCCAGTACCTGGGCTACGGCTTGCCTCATGGCGACCTGATCCAGGAAGGCAATGTCGGCCTGATGAAGGCCGTGAAGCGCTTCGACCCCGATCAGGGCGTGCGCCTGGTGAGCTACGCCATGCACTGGATCAAGGCCGAGATTCACGAGTACATCTTGCGCAACTGGCGCATGGTGAAAGTGGCCACGACCAAGGCCCAGCGCAAGCTCTTCTTCAACCTGCGCTCGATGAAGCAAAGCCTGAAGGAAGACGCAGGCGACGAAAACACCCACCGCAGCACACTCACGCAAAGCGAGGCCGACGCCGTCGCCCGCAAGCTCAACGTGAAGCGCGAAGAAGTGCTGGAGATGGAAACGCGCATGACCGGCGGTGATGTGGCGCTAGAGCCGCAAACCGACGACGGCGAAGAGAGTTACGCCCCCATCGCCTACCTGGCCGACGACAGCACCGAGCCCACGCGCGTGATCGAAGCACACCGGCGCGACTGGCTGGCCGGCGACGGCATCGCCCACGCACTCGATGCGCTGGACGCCCGCAGCCGCCGCATCGTCGAAGAGCGCTGGCTGAAGGTGAACGACGACAGCTCGGGTGGCATGACGCTGCACGACCTGGCCAGCGAATACGGCGTCAGCGCCGAGCGCATACGCCAGATCGAGGTGGCGGCCATGAAGAAGATGCGCAAGGCGCTGGCAGAAGACGCGGCTTGAGCGCCTCCACTGCGCAAATGCAAAACGGCCCTTCGGGGCCGTTTTTGTTTCTCACGTTTGGCTTTGTCCTGCGGCCAAAAGCGTTTTCAGGTCAGCACTCAGCGCATCGGGCCCGCCACCGTAACGGGTGAAGAGCCTCAGCTTGCCGGTGGTGTCGAAGATGTAGGAGCCGGCGGTGTGGTCCATGCTGTAGCTGCCATCGGTCTTGCCTGGCACCTTGGCATAGAAGACCTTGAAGTCTTTCGCGGTGGCGGCCGTTTGCTCCAGTGTGCCGCGCAGCGCGATGAAGCTGGGGTCAAAGCTGGCCATGTAGGCCTTCAGCAGCTCGGGTGTGTCGCGCTCGGGGTCGACGGTGATGAACACGCCCTGCACTCGCTCACCGTCCTTGCCCAAGTCTTTCTTCACCTTCGCCAACTCGGCCATGGTGGTGGGGCACACCTCGGGGCATTGGGTGAAACCGAAGAAGACGACCGTCAGCTTGCCTTTGAAATCGGCCAGTGTGCGCACCTGGCCGTTTTGGTCGGGCAGGGAGAGTTTGCTGCCGTAGTCAGCGCCGGTGATGTCGACCGCCTTGAAGCCGGGCTTGCTGCGGCTGCCGCTCAGCTTGTCGCAGCCTGCCAGCAGTGCAGCGGCACCGAGAAGCCACAGTCGTCGTTGATGTAGGTGCATCACAGCAAAGGCCCCAGGTAGTGATCCACAAGCAAGGCGCCAAAGAGCAGCGACAGGTGAAGGATGGAAAAGCGGAAGGTCTTGCGGGCGAGCGCATCGGAATAGTGGCGCCACAGTTTCCAGGCATAAGCGATGAAACCCGCACCCAGAACCATGGCCGATACGAGGTAGATCACGCCGCTCATGCCGAAGACGAAGGGCAGCAAGGTCGCGGCAAAGAGCACGAAGGTGTAGAGCAGCACCTGCAGCCGCGTGAACTCGTTGCCGTGGGTCACCGGCAGCATGGGCAGGCCAGCTTTGCGGTAGTCCTCGACGCGGTAGAGCGCCAGCGCCCAGAAGTGCGGCGGCGTCCACAGAAAGATGATCAGGCACAGCATCAAGGCTTCAGGCCCGACATCGTTGCGCATCGCAGCCCAGCCCAACACCGGCGGCATCGCGCCAGAGGCCCCGCCGATCACGATGTTTTGCGGCGTCAACGGCTTGAGCACCACGGTGTAGATGACGGCATAGCCCACGAAGGTGGCGAAGGTGAGCCACATGGTGAGCGGGTTGACCAGCCAGTACAGCAGCGCGCTGCCGGCTGCGCACAGCACGGCTGAAAACAACAGCGTCTGGGTGTTGGTCAGCTCACCCTTGGCGGTGGGACGCCAAGCCGTGCGCGCCATCTTGGCGTCAATGCGCTGCTCGACCACGCAGTTGAATGCCGCAGCGGCAGCAGCCACAAGCCAGATGCCGGCAGTGGCGGGCAACACCAAGCGCCATTCGGGCACACCGGGCACGGCCAGCAGCATGCCAATGACGGCACAGAACACGATCAGCTGCACCACGCGCGGCTTGGTCAGCACATAGAACTGGCGCACGGGCGACAGGCGCACGGCAGCAGGAGCGGGGGTGGCGAGGGATTCAGACATGACGAGGCAAGCTTAAGATTTTACGAGGCCACTGCGGTTTGGCGGGCACGCGCCAGCATCACGGCCAGCAAGGTGATCAGCGCAGCGGCTCCTGCGGTGTGGGCGAGTGCAGCGACCAGGGGCCAACCCAGCACCACGTTGCTCAGGCCGCTGGCAAATTGCCAGGCCCCTGCCGCCCCGATGGCAGCGGCCCAGGGGCGCCACGCCGGCTCGCGGCCCGCCAACAGCCGCCACGACAACATTGCCATGGCCGCGAAGACAATCAGCGCGCCGATGCGGTGGGTGAGATGAATCGCGGTGAGCGCTGCAAACGGCAAGAAGCCGCCGTCCTTGCCGGCACCGAGCTCACGCAGCAGGGCAAAGCCGTGTGCGAAATCCATCTCGGGCCACCAGCGGCCCTGACAAGTCGGGAAATCGCTGCAGGCCAGCACCGCGTAATTGCTGCTGACCCATCCGCCCAAGGCGATCTGCGTCACAGTCAACGCCAACAAAGCCCAAACCCCGGTATGAAGGCCGCGCGTCAAGCGCAATGGCGCGCGCACATGGCCCTGGCTCTGCACCGCCAACAGCCCGAGCAGGCTCAAGCCACCCAACAGATGCAAGGTGACGATGGCCGGGTAAAGCTTCATCGTGACCGTGAGTGCGCCGAAAGCACCCTGCAGAGACACACACACCAACGAGGCCGTGGGCCACCAGGGCGACATTGCCGCGTGGCCCAGCCAATGGGCACGCCAGCCGGCAAGGGCGAGCGCGATGCACAGCACACCGACCATGGCGGCGAGGTAGCGGTGCACCATCTCCACCCAAGCCTTGCCATGCGTCACGGGCCCAGTGGGCATGGCTGTCTGGGCCGCCTGGATGTCGGCGCGGGCACCCACCGGGCTCGCGTTGCCATAGCAACCCGGCCAGTCGGGGCAACCCAGGCCGGAATCGGTGAGACGCGTGAAAGCGCCGAAGACCACCAAGTCGAAGGTGAGGAACAGCGTGAAGAAGGTCAGCGCGCGCAAGCGCATACCGGGTGCAGCATGGCGGTGCCGAAACCAGATCCACGCCAATGGCATGGCGCCCAGCAGCAAGCCCAGCAGGGCCAGCGTGGCGAGCGGGCTGAAGTTGTAAGAGGCCACGTGGTCAGCGCCCGGGCTGGTCCCAGGAGGCCGAGGCGCGCAGCAGCTTCTCGATGTCGCGCTTGAGCTTGGCAGCGTCGGGCTGGGGCGGCACTCGCATCATCCAGCTGCCCAAGGGGTCGACGATGTACATGTGATCTTCGAGCGCGTGGCCTGGCGACGGCTGCAACCACGCAGCCAGCGCAGCAGGCGGCACCCGCAACACGGTGGCTGTCGGCACCGTGCTCAAGGCCTGCACGGTTTGAGCACGCGGCGGCGCGCTGTCGTTGATCAGCCAGACCTTGTCGAGCCGCTCCTTCTCGCGCCCCAGCGATTCGCGCAGCTGCCGCTGCAGCCACAAATCTTTCTCGCAGCGCGCGTTGCAGTCACCGCCACTCACCACCACGAGCAGCCATTGGCCCTTGAGCGCGGTGGCGGCCACGGGCTGACCTTGCAGATCCACCAGCGGCAGCTCGGCCGGCACCGGCCGCAGGGGTTGGATCAGCTCGCCGTAGTTGGTGCGGCCTTCTGGGCGGATGACGAAGTAGGTGAGGTACGACGCGACCACCGGTGCGGCGCAGATGAGCAGCACCAGCAGCATCTTGAGGCGGCCATGCTTGGTGCGGCGCTCGTCGAGCGCGGCCGCTGGCATCGAGTGCACGGTGAAGCTCATGCCCGAAGCGGCGTCAGGCGCGGCGTTTGAAGCGGGGGCGGAGGAGTTGGAACCAGACATACAAACCTGCCAGAAGGGCGCACAAGGCAAACCATTGAAATGCGTAGCCATAGTGCTTGTGAACATTGGCCGCGGGGCGCGGCCATTGCCGCAAGAGGCCGTCGCTTGCGGCCTTGGGGGTGTCGAGCTGCAGCACCGTCCAGGGCCTAAGACCCACGCCAAGCTCGCGGGCGTAGTCGGCGACGGCCAGATTCTGCCGGATCACCCCTGAAGCGGCGCCAGCAAAGTCATACAAGCGGCCCGGCGGTGGGGCGACCTGCCCGACGACTTCAACCAGGCCGGCGGGCGTGGGCACGTCGGGTACGTGGGCACGGTCTTGCATGTCGCGCGGTGACCAGCCGCGCTGCACGAGCACGGCGTCTCCTGGGCCGATCAGCAGAGGCGTCACCACGAAGAACCCGGGGTGGCCGTTCATTTGCCGGTTGTCCAGAAACACCGTGGCGCCCTGCTTCCACTCGCCTTGCAAGCGCACGGGTCGGTAGTGCTGCGCCGCGGCCTGCGCATCGGTGCGCGGCAACGCAGACATGCCCAGCTCGGGCAAGCTGCCGCGTGAATCCAGGGCGGTTTGAAGCGCTTCTTTTTGCGCAGCGCGGCTGAGCTGCCACACCCCCAAGCGCGCGGTGATCGCCATGCCTAGCAGCGTGGCCACGAACACAACCCAGGCGCGCCGGCGAGTGTCAGCCAGCATAATCCGCAACCATGAAGTACCTCATCGGCGTGGCCCTGGTCTTGATTCTGGTGGCATTGGCCGCGGCCGGTGTTTTCATGATGCGCGATGGGCGTGACGGCAAGCCCAAAAGCAGCAACATGATGCGCGCGCTGGCCGTGCGGGTCGGCCTATCGGTGCTGCTGTTTTTGTGCATTCTGTTCAGCTACTGGATGGGCTGGATACGCCCCACAGGGATTCCGGTAGGGCAGTAACGACAAACGCCGCGGCGGGCGGCGTTTTATGAATCGAAGCGCGCGAGGAGCGCCGGGCCGCTCCAAGCTGGCCCGCATCCCCTCGGGGGACCGGCCGACGTGTTCGTCGGCTGAGGGGCTCGCTACAACCAGTACACCACGATGTAGAGGCCGAGCCACACCACGTCGACGAAGTGCCAGTACCAGGCAGCGCCTTCGAAACCAAAGTGACGCTGCGGCGTGAAGTGGCCTTTCATCAAACGCAAGGTGATGAACAACAGCATCAACATGCCCACGAACACGTGGAAGCCGTGGAAGCCGGTCAGCATGAAGAAGGTGGAGCCGTACACGCCAGACGAGAGCTTCAGGTTGAGCTCGGTGTAGGCGTGGTGGTATTCATAGCCCTGGAACGCCAGGAAGGTGATGCCCAGGAGCACCGTGACCCACATCCAGGCGATGGTTTTGGCACGGTGGCCGGCGATCAGCGCATGGTGGGCGATGGTCAGCGTGACCCCCGAGGTCAACAGCAAGGCCGTGTTGATGGTCGGAATGGGCCATGGGCCCATGGTGGTGAAAGGGTCGACGATGCCGGCAGGGGAAGCGGTGGCGCCGGCCACCGAGCTGGGCCAGAAGGCCTTGAAATCGGGCCACAGCACGGCGTTGTCTAGGTTGCCCAGCGCTGGCACCGCGTGCAGCCTGGTCCAGTACAAGGCACCGAAGAAGGCGCTGAAGAACATCACTTCCGAGAAGATGAACCAGCTCATGCTCCAGCGGAAGGAAACGTCAACGCGGTCGCTGTAGAGACCGCCTTCGCTCTCCTTGATGGAGTCACCGAACCACTGCTTGAGCACGAAGGCCCACCACAGCAGGCCGAACAGCACCAGGTAGGCCGCCCAGCCGTGGCCGTTGATCCACTGGCCGCCGCCAAAAATCACCATGAACAGGCC
Source organism: Rhizobacter sp. (assembly GCF_046595475.1). Lineage (GTDB taxonomy): Bacteria > Pseudomonadota > Gammaproteobacteria > Burkholderiales > Burkholderiaceae_C > Rhizobacter. The sequence continues at coordinate 2,043 of NZ_JBKJOQ010000067.1, read as the reverse complement.
GATGGCGGCCATGACAGGGTGCCGCGAGGGTGCGGGGACAAAGTAGTAAGGGGTTTGCCCCGGATGCGTCGCTGCGGACATGCTCATTTCTCCTGCGAATTCCTACGAATCGGACTTTTTGAATCTTGAAACTGAAAGCGGCCTCAGGTGGCCACGCCACTCGAAAGCACCCAGCGCACCAGCAGCACCAGGCTTGCAACGAACACACCCACACTGATCAGCGCCGCGACGATCACGTGCACCGGGTTCAGCTGGGCCACATCTTTCTCATGCTCGGCCGACTTGCGCACGCCGAAAAACGACCAGCCCACCGCGCGCAGCGTCTGGCCGAAGGAGCCCTTGCGTTGCACGGCGTCTTTCAAGCCTTCGGTCTTCATGAGCGAGGCTCCGCGGGCGGTGCGGCCGCCACCTTGCCGCCCACTTCGAAGAAGGTGTACGACAGGGTGATGGTCTTCACATCCTTGGGCAGCTTGGGGTCGATCACGAACACCACCGGCCACTGCTTGGACTCGTCAGGCTTGAGCGTGTACTGGTTGAAACAGAAGCACTCGAGCTTGTTGAAGTAAGGCGAGGCCTGCTTGGGCGCGTAACTCGGGATGGCCTGGGCCGACATGGTGCGGTTCTGGATGTTCCTGAACTCGTACATCACTGTGGTCAGCTCACCGGGGTGCACTTCAAGGTAGCGCTTGGCGGGTTTGAAATCCCAGGGGCCACGCGCGTTGGCATCGAACTCGACGGTAATGGTGCGCGACAGGTCAACCTGCGTGTTGGCTGGCGTGGCCCTCGAGTTACCGGGCACGGCACGCTCGGAGACCGACAACACGTTGATGCCGAGCGCCTCGCAGATCGATTTGTACATCGGCACCAGCGCATAGCCAAAACCGAACATCAGCACCGCCACCACGGCCAGCTTTCGCACCATGCGGCGGTTGTCGCCTTGCAGCGCGTGGTCGACTTTTGGGTCGTCAGCCATCACAGCCCAAACAGAATGGCGCGCGCCATGAAACCCACAAAGAAGATGACGGCCACTGAAGCCAGGATCAAACCCAGCCGGCGGTTGTTCTTCTTTTGTTCGGGTGTCATGGGGTTAGGGCTCAACTGGATCAGTGGGTCAGGCAATGATCTTCGTGGCCGAAGCATTCAGCTTGGGCGGCGTCTCGAAGGTATGGAAGGGGGCCGGCGACGGCACTTCCCACTCCAGGCCTTCAGCGGCTTCCCAGGGGCGCTGTGGGGCTTTTTCGCCCTTGCCGCGCATGCACGGGATGACGACGAAGAGGAAGAAGTACACCTGCGTCAGCCCGAAACCGAAGGCACCGATGGTGGCCAAGGCGTTGAAATCGGCGAACTGCATCGGGTAGTCGGCATAGCGGCGCGGCATGCCAGCCAAGCCCAGGAAGTGCATAGGGAAGAAGGTGACGTTGAAGAAGATCAACGAACCCCAGAAGTGGATCTTGCCGCGCGTTTCGCTGTACATCACGCCGGTCCACTTGGGCACCCAGTAGTAGAAGCCGGCGAACATGGCGAACAGCGAACCGGCCACCAGCACATAGTGGAAGTGGGCCACCACGTAGTAGGTGTCTTGCAGCTGGATGTCGACCGGTGCCACCGACAGGATCAGGCCGGTGAAGCCCCCCATAGTGAACACGAAGATGAAGCCGACGGCAAACAGCATCGGCGTCTCGAATGTCATGGAGCCACGCCACATGGTGGCGATCCAGTTGAACACCTTCACGCCGGTGGGCACCGCGATCAGCATGGTCGCGTACATGAAGAACAGCTGGCCGGTCACGGGCATGCCAGTCGTGAACATGTGGTGAGCCCACACGATGAACGACAGGATCGCGATCGACGCCGTGGCATACACCATCGAGGTGTAGCCGAACAGCCGCTTGCGCGAGAACGCCGGAATGATGGCGCTGACGATGCCGAAGGCCGGCAAGATCATGATGTAGACCTCGGGATGACCGAAGAACCAGAAGATGTGTTGGTACATCACTGGATCGCCACCACCGGCGGGGTTGAAAAAACTGGTTCCGAAATGGC
>NZ_JBKJOQ010000058.1:0-17481 GCF_046595475.1 Rhizobacter sp. | reverse complement strand
CCGAAGCCGCGCCGCGCCGCGCGCGCAGCCCCCGCGCCCCCCGGTCCGGCCGTGTCGCCGCGGCCAGCGGATCGGGCGAGACGGCGGCCCCGGCGGCGCCCAAGGCCGACGCACCCGCAGCGCGCCCCGCCAAACCCGTGATGCCCGACGACCTGCGGCGCATCCTCGCCGTGCTGCCCGAACTGGTTCGTGGCGGCAAGATGGACCTGGGCCTCGCCGCCGAGCGGCTGCGTTCGGAGAACCTCCTGTCGCGCAGCGGGCCCTCCAGTCGATTGTTCAAGAAATATCCCGACTGGTTCCTGCTCACCCCCGAGGAGCAGCCGAACAAGGTCGAGTACCGCGGGCTCGGCGCTGCTTGAAATGAAACTCCCACGCGCGCCTGAGTTCGCTGCCCCCCGAGGGGGCGCTCAGGGGCTTCGGGCGGCCGGGCGCCACTGAGATGCTGGCGGAGGTGCTCGCGCGCGTGGCTGCGACCGACGCGTCCGCCGCGCCCTGGCTCGTCCCGTACCGCCCTGCGGCGCAGCAGTTGCTCGCGCAGGTCGGTCCCGGCATCTCGCTGGCCCGGGCGCTGAACGCGATGCTGGCCGGCCTGCCGCCGATCCGGCTCGATGCTGGCGCGCTGCGCTTCGTGGAACCCGACGCGCTGCTGTTCGGCGCAGCCTACGAGAGCCACGTTGCACGGACCGGATGCGTCGCGGTGCGCGACGACCTCCACGACCTGTTCAACGCACTGGTCTGGCTCACCCACCCGCGGCTGAAGGCGCAGCTCAACCGGCTGCACGCGCAGGCGCTGACCCGGCCGCAGGTCGCCGGCAGGCGCGGACCGGTGCGCGACGCGCTGACGCTCTTCGACGAGAACGGCGCAGTCCTGCGGGCGCCGGCCGCGCTGGTGCAGGCGCTGTGCGAGCGCGACTGGCACGCACTCTTCATCGGGCGGCGCGCGCTCTGGCAGGACGCGTCGCTGCAACTCGTCGGCCATGCCTTGCTGGAGAAGCTGCTGCGCCCGCACAAGGCGATCACCACCCATGTCTGGGTCGTCGAGGCGGGAGCGGGCGACGCCTGGGTTGCCGGCCTCACGCCGCAGCGGCTCGAAGCCAAGCCCTTTCTTGCATTGCCCGTGCTTGGCGTCCCGGGATGGTGGCCGGCGAACGAAGACCCGGCCTTCTATGCCGACCCGCAGGTGTTCCGCCCGCCGCCCCGATAATCGCGCCCGTGAAGCAAGCCAGACCGCCGCTGGTGCACCGCCCGAAAGGGCGCACTGGAGGAAGGTCCGGACTGCACAGGGCAGCGCAGCAGCCAACGGCTGTCCACCGCGAGGTGAGGATCAGAGCAACAGAGACGAGTCGGCGTGTTTTCGCAAGAGAGCACGCAGGGTGAAACGGGCAATCTCTACGCGCAGCAATACCAAGTAGGCACACGTTGATCTGGCCCGGAGAGTGTGCGGGTAGGTAGCACCGAGCCGTGCAGCGATGCACGGCCCAGAGGAATGGCGGTCACGTTCGGATCTTCTTCGGAAGTGAGGGACGCACAGAATCCGGCCTATCGGTTTGCTTCACACTTTTTTTGCGGTCCGGCAGGCGCACCTCCGGCCCTGCCGATCCCCAAAACGCCTGCGACTTGCGCGCACTTGTTCACGGCAAACAAGGCTGTCTCGCGCCGGGCCCTCTCATGTTGCGCCGCGATCCCTCCGAAGAACCCGATCTAACCCCTGTGGCTCTTGGAGGCTCTGATGAAATTGCGCAATTCGGTCTTGGCGAAAGCCTGTGTCTTGTCGGGTGCGTTGGCACTCTTGGTCGGCATGTCGGCGTGCGCCGGTGGCAGCAGCAGCTCGGCCGCCACGCCAGTGCCCGCGGCGCCCATCACCCAGTCCAGCATCACCCTGCCCTCGTCGGTGCAGGTGGTGTCAGCGAATTGATGTACAGGCCATCACCATGAAGATCACCTTGAAACTCCTGAGCCTGGCCTGCGCTGCATTGGCAGCCAGCGTCGTGCCTGCCGCCTTTGCAGCCGAGCCCACTTCGGGCGCTTACGTGACTGACTCTCAGAACACCTGGGTGCAAGACCGGGTGGGCGACCGCATCAGCACCGTCAACATGATCATGTGCGTCGTGAGCAGCATGCGCGCCGACGCCATGGTCAACCAGGGCCCTTACCTGGCGCTGGTGGATCAGAACAAATGCAGTGGCCGCGGCGACAGCAGCAAATCCACCAGCACCAATGCGGGCGAATCCAATGCCACGCACTTCATGACCACCACGGTGGTGTCGACCCAGGCGTCTAGCACCGACCCGCTGATCATGAAAGCGTGGATCGCCGATGAAGGCGACCAGGGTGACAAGTCAGAGATTTTTCTCTACAGCGTGGCCACGGCGGGCAAGTCTGACGCCAACCCGAACGGCCTGTTCAGCATTCACTATTGCGGCAAACCCGCCGGCTCGCCCGATGACGCACCGTGCATGTTCAAAGGTGTACTGAAGTCAGACGCCAGCGGCCTGGGCTACTACGAAGTGGAAGCCAGCCACGGTGGCGGCGGTGGTAACTCGACCAAGGCGCTCGTCTTGCAGTCGACCCCCAGCACCGACAGCGGCCTCGGCCGCGTGGTCGGCACCGACAACGGTTCGCCCTACAACTACACCTTTGCCTACAACGGCGGCAACTTCCGCCGCAGCGATGGCACGGTCGACGCTTGTTTCGCACGCGACAAAGCCGTGGCCGATTACTCCACCTGGCGTTATGGCACCTACCACGCCGACGGATCGCGCCTGGATGCGAGCAACCCGGGCTTCCCGGTCAAGTACGCCGTGGGCTCTGAAACCTACTTCGGCTTCTGGAGCTTCTGGGGTCTGTGGTTGCCTGATTCGGCTTTGGCCACGGTGGGCAGCTCGGGTACGCTGACCCGCCACGTGGGCAACGATGATGTGGCGCTGACGGTCGTCAAGCGCGGCGGCAAGCTCTGGAAGCTGGCTCGCCAAGCCGCCACCTTGGGCGACTTCAAGAGTGTGTCGATGATGTATTGGGCACCGAATGCCATCGGCACGCTGCAGCAAGGCACGAGCTACGAGCTGCAATGGAACGGCACCAAGCTGCAAGCCATCGGCACGCAGCAGTGCTCGCAAAACGGCTGCTCACCTCAAGCCCTTTCACCGGCCATTGACTTGCAGGCCAGCGACTTCCGCACCGCCGGTGCGCGCATGGTCCCGATCTTCTTCCCCTCCGGTGGTGGCAACGGTGCCATCGCGGTGCCGGCCACGGGTGAGTTCGACGCGGTCAGCGTGCTGGCCTATCGCACCCGCTCTATCGTCGCCCCAGGCGCGAGCGATGCCCCGGCTTCACTCGTGTGCCTGGGCGCTTGCCCCAAGTCGGGCAACACCTTGACGGCCGCGTTCAGCGCGCAGCCGCCGCAGCCTTTCAGCGCGCAGTCGTGGTCGCCAGTGCTGTCGGGCTCGGCCTCGACCTATACCTACAGCGCCGGCATGCTGAGCGACGGTGGTGGCAATGTTGATGCTTCGGCCATCTCCAAGAGCGCGATGTCCATGTACCAAGGGGGCCTGACCAGCGGCTCGCTGCTGGCGAGCACCGACCTGGCGAGCGCCAGTTGCGATGCCAACGGCGTGCCGAACGCTTCGGGTGCTTATCTGTGCCCTGGCCTCGTGGACAAAGCCGACGTGGTCTACCAGTGGGAGACCGGCCCCAACCAATGGAACCAGTACTTCGGCGCCGTGGGCGTGACGGTGGACCCGCCCGTCCAACTGGCATTCGCCGTGACCAACAGCGACATTCGCGCTGCTGACAAGACCAAGTACCTCGGCTCCACGGTGCAGCTGCAATTCAGTGGCTTCGGTGAACTGCAAGGTCTTCCCGGCCAGTGCGTGGACCCCGACACCAACGCGCCGGCGCAATGCGGCCAAGGCGTTCGCTGGGTGCCTGCCTTTGACATCGTGGACGGCTCTGCTGTCACCGGTGGCGGCAGCACCTACTACGTGAAATACCTGGAGCGCGAGCTGCGCTTGTCGCAGCTGTCCGGCTCGGCCGACGCGAGCTGCAAGCTGGCGCTCAGCCTGCCCAGCGTCTCGCTCGCGCTGCCCGATGCGAGCAGCATGACCGTGAACCCCGTGACCACCAATGGCGCAGCACCCACGCTGCCCAGTGCCAAACCGGCGGTCATTGACGGGATCGTTCAGTAACCCGAGCGGCAGAGACGGCGGGAAAAGCGGCTTCGGCCGCTTTTCTCGTTCCTGATTGGCGGCGAACCTCAGCCAAGCTCCGTTCGGGCTGAGGTATCGAAGCCCAGCGCTGACCTTCGATACCTCAGGCCGAACGGAGCTATGCGAACACCATTGGGAGTTGACGTTCGTCGCTAATCAGGTTCTCGTTTGGTGCGCGGTGATGCCCGACTTTTATTCGGGCGGGGCGTCGGTGCTCAGGGGGTGGGCACAGCGTCGGGGCAGGCCTGTGTGAGCAGCTGACGTTCAGCCAGAGCGAAGCAAAGCCGCTGGGCTGAATCGGTCACGGCGCCGGCCACCAACACGCCCTGAAGGTAGCTCCAGGGCGCTGCTTGGTCGGCGGGCTCGGCGCATTCGACCTCACCCACGCGCTGCTCCGTGTCGATGACGATCTTGCACGACATCGCGCGCTCGGTGCTGCGCGAGGCTTCGGCCAATGCGGCGAGCCGGCCCTGCACATTCATCTGAAAGGCCAGTGCCGCCTGCTCGCGCTGCTGCTGCGCATCCAGGGGCGCGGCGGGGCGCGATGCCTGAGAGCTTCGACCCCAGCCACCGCGCCCGAGCGGCGCACGAATGATGGGGGCGAACAAGCCCGCGAACTGGGCTGCGGAGGGGGGTGCCGCTGGTGGGACTACGGTGGTTACGGGGGGCGGGGCTGAGGGTATTGGGGGTGGCGCCGACTTGGCGCTGGCTGCGGCGACTGCCGTTTTTTTTCGCAGCGCGGGTGGCCGGTGGATTGGAGGCGATGGCGCGGCCGAGGCAGTCACAGGCACCCAGCGGGTCAAGCTCACCGACAACACGCCGCGGGAGCGCGCCGTCGCCGATGACGATGAGGGGTGGGGCGAGGCGACCAGCTGGCTGGCCAGCACACCGGCCAGCAAGCTGTGAGCGGTAAACGAGGCCGCAATCGCGGCCGGCAACGCCCGCCGCGCAGGCCTGTGCTCCAACGGGCCGGCAGCCACAGGGGCGGCGCGCGCGAAGTGAGGCCTTAAAAATCCTGTCATGGCCACCCCATTGCAACAGAGCGGCCGCTGATGTGATGCGCCAAATAGCGCTGCAATTCAGCCGGTGACAGCCATACCCCAGTGACCTTTGCCCAGCCTGCACGGGCAGCGCTCGCTACACTCCCCCGCTCCCATGAACCCCAACGCCCACTCCCTCTGGCGAGCCCCTCGCTGGGCCCTGGCTTTTTTGCTGGCGTGCCTGGGCATGCTGGGGCCGTTTTCCATCGACACCTACCTGCCGGCCTTCACCGGCATTGCGCAATCGGTGGGCGCCACGCCGGTCGAGATGCAGCAAACGCTGTCGGCCTACCTGTTCGGCTTTGCGGTCATGAATCTCTTCCATGGTGCGCTGTCCGACAGCCTCGGCCGCCGCCCCGTGGTGCTGTGGGGCGTTGCGCTGTTCACCATCGCCTCGGCTGGCTGCGCGCTGGCCGACCACATCGGCACGCTGGTGTTCTGGCGCGCGGTGCAGGGCATGTCGGCTGGTGCGGGCATCGTGGTCTCGCGCGCGGTGATACGCGACATGTTCCCGCCCGCCGATGCGCAGCGCGTGATGTCGCAGGTCACCATCTATTTCGGCATTGCGCCGGCCATTGCGCCGATGGTGGGCGGCTTTCTCTTCGTGCACCTCAACTGGCACGCGATCTTCTGGTTTCTCACGGCCGTGGGCATTGCGCTTTGGGTGGCCAACTACAAGCTGTTGCCCGAGACGCTGCACGACGACCAGAAGCAGCCTTTCAACGTGCGCAACCTCTTGCGCGGCTATTGGGCGCTGGGCGGCAGTCCCCGCTTCTTGATGCTGGCGCTGGCCAGCGGCATTCCGTTCAACGGCATGTTTCTTTACGTGCTGTCGGCGCCAGTGTTCCTCGGTGAACACCTGCATCTGAGCCCGGGGCAGTTCTTCTGGTTCTTCACGCTCACCATCGCTGGGATCATGGGCGGGGCGTGGTTCTCGGGGCGGCTCGCCGGGCGCATGAAGCCCAAGCACCAGATCCGCAACGGCTTCGTGATCATGCTCACCGTGTCGCTGCTCAACTTGGCGCTCAACCTGCTGTTCACGCCCACCGCGGCGTGGGCGTTGTTCCCCATCGCCGTCTTCGCCTTCGGCTGGGCGCTGATGGTGCCAGTGGTCACGCTGATGGTGCTGGACCTGGTGCCCGAGCGGCGCGGCATGGCCTCGTCGTTGCAGGCCTTCATCGGCAGCATGGCCAACGGCATCGTGGCCGGCGTGATCGCGCCGCTCGTGATGCATTCCACAGTGGCGCTGGCCGCCACGTCACTTGCGATGATGAGCATAGGCATCGTGGCCTGGGTGTGGGTCAAGCCCCGCGTCACCTAGTGCCACGCTAAAGACGGCCGCCGCGCGGCCGATATCTGGCACAACGCCCCGGTTTCGCGGGGTTTTCGCGCCGGAGATTTTTCATCATGCAAACCCTGTCTCGCCCGCTGGTGGCTGCGCTTGTTGGCCTGGGCCTGCTGGCCTGTGCGCCGGTGCTGCGTGCGGCCGACATGGTCATCAAAACCTCGCCCGGCAAGCCCGCTCTCAGCAAAGAAATTGAACCCGAGCCCGAAGCCAATCTCGGCAGGCTGGCGAAGAAGCCGGCCGCCAAGCCGTTGGCCACGGGCGACGACCCGATGGACAAGGTGCGCGAGCGCTTGGCGCAAAAGCTTGGTGCCCACAAGACGGTGGAAGGCACAGACCCCAGCGTCTTGCGCGTCGTGGCCCGCCCCGCGGTGCAAAGCCAGGCCGATGCAGTGGCGGTGTCGCCTGGCGGTGAGCCCGAGCCGGGCATCCACTGGAGCAAGCCGCCCGCACGCGCGGCTGCGCCCAAGGCTGCTGCACCCAAGCGCGCGGTGCATGCGGAACACTGGTCGTACCAGGGCGAAGGCGGCCCCGAAAACTGGGGCCAGATGAAGCCCGAGTTCGCCACCTGCGGCAGCGGCAAGCGTCAAAGCCCAATCGACATTCGTGATGGCATTGCGGTGCAGCTGGACCCGGTGCAGTTCGACTACAAGCCGAGCAATTTCCGCGTCATCGACAACGGCCACACGGTTCAGGTCAACGTGTCGCCGGGCAACAGCATCGAGGTGATGGGCCGTCGCTTCGAGCTGGTGCAGTTCCACTTTCATCGCCCGTCTGAAGAGCGCATCAACGGCCGCCAATTCGACATGGTGGCCCATCTGGTGCACAAAGACCTCGAAGGCAAGCTCGCGGTGGTGGCCGTGCTGCTCGACCGCGGCAGCATCCAGCCCCTCGTGCAAACGGTGTGGAACAACCTGCCGCTTGAAAAAGGCGAAGAGCTGCAAGCCAGAGCCATGCTCGACCTCAACGGCCTGCTGCCTGCCGAGCGCGGCTACTTCACCTACATGGGCTCGCTCACCACGCCGCCTTGCAGCGAAGGCGTGCTGTGGATGGTGATGCGCAACCCGGTGTCGATCTCGCCTGAGCAGATCGGCATCTTTGCGCGCCTGTACCCGATGAATGCCCGGCCCATCCAGTCGGCCAGCGGTCGCTTGATCAAAGGGCCTAACTGAGGCTTGCGAGCATGTCACTGCCTTCGACCCGGAGCCACGCGGCACGACCCACGCTTGCAACCTGGCTTTTTCTCGGTGCCATGGGCGCCACCGTGGCCGCCGTGCTGGCCTGCACGCTGATGATCCACAGCTTTGTGCGCGACGAAGCGCGCCTGCAGGCCACCCGTTACCTGCAAACCAACGCCGACGCCCTGCGCGATGCGCTCGACCGCGGCATGGCGCAGCACTACGAAGAAGTGAGCGTGATCGCCCAGCTCGACCAGGTGGCGCGCAGCGGCGACATGCAGGCCGTGCGCCGCACGCTGGAGCAGGTGCGCGCAAGCTTTCCGCAGTTCGCCTGGCTCGGGCTCACCGACACTCGCGGCGTGGTTGTCGCCTCGGTCGATGGTTTGCTCCAGGGCGCAAACGTCTCGGCCCGGCCCTGGTTTTCTTCAGCGCAGCGCGCCGGCTATGTGGGCGACGTGCACAGCGCTGTGCTGCTCGAGAAGCTATTGCCCGCGCAGGCCGAGCCCTGGCGCTTTGTCGACATCGCCACCCCGGTACGCGGCGCCGACGGCGAGCTACGCGGTGTGCTGGGCGCGCACCTCAGCTGGACGTGGGTGACACAGATCAAGCGCGAGCTGGTCGACCAGGTGATCGAGCATCAGAAGGCCGAGGCCTTGGTGCTGGGCGCGGACGGCACCTTGCTGCTGGGCCCGCCCGCGCTGCAAGGCAAGAAGCTGGCGCCAGCGGCCGACCAGGTCAGTGTCGAGTCGAAGACGCGGGGCTCTGGCCGCTACCCAGGCCTGGGGTGGAATGTGATGCTGCGCCAGCCTGAGGCGGTGGCGATGGCGCAGTTCCATGCGTTGCAGCAGCGCATTTTGTTTGCGGCCATCGCGGTTTGCGCATTGCTGGCCCCGATGCTTTGGCTGCTGGCGCGCCGCCTGGCCGCACCGCTGCGCGAGCTGACCGTGCGCCTGGACAGCAACAGCGCGCCCGAGCTCAGCCGCAGCCCGCTCTACCGTGAAGCCGACGTGCTGGGCGAGGCGCTGGTGCGCTTTGCTCAGCGGCAGATGGAAGACGCTGCCCACCTGCGCGAGCTCAACGCCACGCTGGAAGAGCGCGTGGCCCAGCGCACAGCCGCGCTGGCCGGCAGCGAGCAGCGCCTGCGCGACATCACCGACAACGTGCCGGCGCTCATCGCCTACTTCGGCGCCGACGAGCGCTGCCAATTCGTCAACGCCACGGCGATGAAGAACCACCGCATCAACCCCCAGCAGCTGTCGAGCACCACGCTGCGCAGCGCGCTGGGCGAGCGCTACGACGAGCACCGCCCGCACATTCAGCTGGCCTTGGCCGGGCAGCGCACCAGCTTCGATGGGCAGATTGACATCGGCGGCGTGCGGGTCGATTTCCAGACCCATTTCGTGCCCGACCTCGCGCCCGATGGCAGGGTGCTCGGTCTGTACATTCTGTCCTCCGACCAGACGGCGCTGAAGGCCGCCGAGCGGCGCAGCGCAGCAGGCGAGCAGCGCCTGCGCACGATTGCCGACAACCTGCCGGTGCTGATCTCGTACATCGACAAACACGAGCGCTACCAGTTCTGCAACGCCACCTACAAGACCTGGTTGGGCATCGATCCCGCTGCGGTCCTCGGCCGCACCGTGGGGGAAGCACTGGGCAACACGAATTACGCGTCGCGCAGGCCATTGATGGCGCGCGCCTTGGCGGGCGAGCGCACCGAGTTTGAGATGTCAAATTCATCGCACGGCGTGATGCGCCACACCCACACCACTTATCTGCCCGACGTGTCGGACAGCGGCGTCGTCAACGGCATCTATGTCCTGGCGGTCGACATCACGGCCATGAAGGCGGCCGAAGACAAGCTGGTCCTGATGGCGCGCACCGACTCGCTGACCGGCCTGCCCAACCGCCTGCGCTTCAACGAAAAGCTGCTGGAGGTGCTCGCTCGCACCCGCCGCAACGGCCAGCCCATCGCTCTGCTGTTTCTCGATGTCGACAAGTTCAAGCTGATCAACGACAGCCTGGGCCACGCCGCCGGCGACGAGGTGCTGAAGATCGTTGGCCAACGCGTAAGCGCCAGCGTGCGCGAGACCGACACCGTGGCGCGCTTGGCCGGCGACGAGTTTGTGGTCATCCTGGAAGGCCTGCACACACAGGCCGAGCCGCAGTTCATCGCACGCAAGATCTTGGCGGCCATCAACCGCACCTTCGAGTTGACCGGCGCGGTGTGGGACGTCAGCACCAGCATCGGCATCGCCTTCCAGGCCGACGGCAACATCCAGCCCGAGCAGCTGCTGGCGGTGGCCGACAAGGCGCTTTACCAGGCCAAAGCCGGCGGGCGCAACACCTACCGCATGTCTACGCTTTAGAGGCACTTTCGCACCTCTTTCGTGCGTTCTTGAGCGCAGTGCGCCGAAAGTGTGCAAATTCACGGTCAGCAGGTGCGCCCCAATACGGCACAGAAACTGCTTCTGATTGGTGCTTTCGGCACCTATATCGTGAATGCGCTCCGCGGTGGTGCGCCATGGGGTGCCGCCTACAGGAACCCCCATGGAGCAACTCAAACAAGGCGTCGATTCCCTCTTCATTCTGCTGGGCGCCATCATGGTGCTCGCCATGCACGCCGGTTTTGCCTTTCTGGAGCTGGGCACGGTGCGCAAGAAGAACCAGGTCAACGCGCTGGTGAAGATCCTGGTCGATTTCAGCGTCTCGACCATCGCCTATTTCTTCATCGGCTACACCGTGGCTTACGGCGTGCAGTTCTTCAGCGGCGCTGAAACGTTGGCCGCGAAAAACGGCTACGAGCTGGTGAAGTTCTTCTTCCTGCTGACCTTTGCCGCGGCCATTCCGGCCATCATCTCGGGCGGCATCGCCGAGCGCGCGCGCTTCTACCCGCAGCTGGTGGCCACGGCCGTGATCGTGGGCGCGGTCTACCCGCTGTTTGAGGGCGTGATCTGGAATGGCAACTGGGGCGTGCAGGCCTGGATCAAAGCCACCGCCGGAGCCGAGCTGCACGACTTTGCCGGCTCCATCGTCGTGCACGCTCTCGGCGGCTGGCTGGCGCTGCCGGCTGTGCTGCTGCTGGGCGCGCGCAGCAACCGCTACAGAAAAGACGGCGCCATCTCGGCCCACCCGCCTTCCAGCATTCCCTTCCTCGCGCTGGGCTCCTGGGTGCTGGCAGTGGGCTGGTTCGGCTTCAACGTGATGAGCGCGCAGACCATCGACAAAGTGTCGGGCCTGGTGGCGGTCAACTCGTTGATGGCCATGGCCGGCGGCACCTTGGTGGCCGTGGTGCTGGGCCGCAACGACCCTGGCTTCGCCTACAACGGCCCGCTCGCCGGGCTGGTGGCGGTGTGCGCGGGGTCGGATGTGATGCACCCGGCCGGCGCGCTCGTGACCGGTGGCATTGCCGGTGCCATCTTCGTTGGCATGTTCACCCTCACGCAAAACAAATGGAAGATCGACGACGTGCTCGGCGTGTGGCCGCTGCACGGCCTGTGCGGCGCCTGGGGTGGCCTCGCCTGCGGCATCTTCGGTGCCACGGCGCTGGGTGGGCGTGGGGGTGTGAGCTTCTTGGCGCAGCTGATAGGCACGTTGATGGGCGTGGGCTGGGCGCTCGTGGCCGGCTTTGCGGTCTACGGCCTGATCAAGCTGGTGGTCGGACTGCGCCTCACGCAGGAAGAAGAATTCGAGGGCGCAGACCTGTCCATTCACCGCATCACGGCTACGCCGGAGCGTGAAGCCAACTGGTGAGATTCAGGCCTCAGTACTGCGACGCCTTTCCTCGCATTGCACCTGACGCTTATTTGTATTCGCTTTTTGGGAGATGTAAGCTCCACGCACCGAACCGGTGAGCGCGTGCGACGCCTTCTCGCACCGGGCAGGAGTTCGCATGCCAGTCAGTGCCAGAGGGAACGCCCGCTGCCTCGAACGCCAAGGCGTTTACCGTGGCGCCTGGCCTAGCACCCCATGAACGCCTCGCTCTTGCCGAACGAAGCACAACGGCTGCGCACGCTGCAGCTGTACAAGGTGCTCGACACCGAAGCGGAGGACACCTACGACGACATCACGCGGCTGGCGGCCCAACTTGCCGAGACGCCGATTTCTCTGATCTCCCTGGTCGATGAAACCCGCCAGTGGTTCAAATCGCACTTTGGCTTGGGTGCCAGCGAAACGCCGCGCGAGTACGCCTTTTGCGCGCACGCCATCTTGGAGCAAGGTGAGGTGTTTGAGGTGCCCGATGCCTGGTTGGATCCACGTTTTGCCGACAATCCGCTGGTCACCGCGGCGCCGTTCATGCGCTTTTATGCCGGCACGCCGCTGATCACGCCCGAGGGCCACGCGCTGGGGACGCTGAATGTCATTGACCGGGTACCGCGCAAGCTGACCGAGACGCAGGTCACGGGCTTGCGTGTGCTGGGCCGCCAGGTTGTCGCTCAGCTCGAGTTGCGCCGGCGCGCAGCAGAACTCAAGACTGAGGTCGCAAAACGCACGCGCTCTGAGGCCATGCTGCGCGAGGACTACGAGAGGGTGATCAGCCGGCTGCGGCAGAGCGAGCAAGAAAAAGACCGCCTGCTCGAACAGGCCGAAGCCGCGCGCCTGAGCTTGATCACCGTGCTGGAAGACGAGCAACGCACCGGCAAGGCCCTGCTGGAGGCACGGCGCTTCACAGAGCAAATCACGGAGGTGATGCCCAGCGTGCTCTATGTGTACGACTTCAATGAACGGCGAAACGTGTTCGTCAACCGTGAAGTGGTGTCTTCGCTGGGGTACTCGCAGGCTGAGCTCCAGGAGGAGTCGGTCGATCCGGTGATTCGTTTCATGCACCGCGAGGATCACGTGCGGTTCAATGCGCACATCGCACGCGTGTTGACGCTGCCCGATGCGACGGTCGCCGAGTTCACCTACCGCATGCAGCATGCCAGCGGCCGGTGGTGCTGGTTCCAGAGCCGCGATGCCGTCTTTGCGCGCAACCCGGACGGCTCGGTGCGTCAAGTGGTGGGCACGGCCACCGACATCACCGCCATCAAGATCGCCGAGGAGTCGTTGCGCAGCAGCGAAGAGCGCTTTCGCATGCTGGCCGAACTCTCGGCGGTGGGCATAGGCGCCGCTGACGCCACCGGGGCGATGAGCTACGTCAACGAGCGTGCCAGCGAGATCATCGGTTTGCCGGTGGCGCAGTGCCTGGGGCAGGGCTGGGTTGCCGCGGTTCACCCGGACGACCACGCACGGGTTGCAAGCGGCTTGCACGATGCGGTGGCGCGGGGCGTGACCTATCGCGACGAGTTCCGCTTCCTTCATGCCGAAGGGCGATTGGTTCACGTCATTGCCGAGGGCCGGCCCCTGGTGGATGAACATGCCAAAGCCATGAGTTACGTGGCGACGCTGGTCGACGTGAGCGCCCTGAAGGAGATCGAGCAACACCAGCGGGCGCGCGAGGCGGCCGAGCAAGCGAACAAGGCCAAAAGTGACTTCCTCGCCCGCATGAGCCACGAGCTGCGCACACCGCTGAATGCCATTCTCGGGTTCTCCCAGTTGATGCAGATAGACCCTCGCGCTGCGCTCAGCGCGGCGCAGGCCGAGCGGGTGCGGCACATTCGCAGCGCAGGCGAGCACTTGCTCGAAATGATCAACGAGACGCTTGACCTGGCGCGCATAGAAGGCGGGCGCATCGCGCTCTCGGTGGTGCCGGTGCGCTTGGCTGCCTTGGTGGCCTCGTGCGTCAAGGTGGTGGAGCCGCTGGCGCTGCGAACCCAAGTTCAACTGCTCAACCAGATCGAGGCCGACACCAGCCTGGTGGTGCAGGCCGACCCGATGCGGCTGCAGGAGATCATGCTGAACCTGCTTTCCAACGCCATCAAGTACAACCGCCCCGATGGCCACGTTCACCTGACAGCGCGCGCGCAGGGCGATCGGGTATTCGTCAGCGTGCAAGACAGCGGCGCCGGGCTCAACGCCGATCAGCTGGCCAATTTGTTCCAGCCCTTCAACCGGCTGGGGGCAGAGAGCACGGGCATCGAAGGAACAGGCCTCGGCCTGGCAATTGCCCAGCGGCTGGCGCAGCTGATGGGCAGCAGCTTGAGCGCCAGCAGCCAAGCCGGTGTGGGCAGCGTCTTCACGCTCGATCTGGCGGCTGCGCCCGCCGACGGGAAATCGTCTCCCTTGCCCGCCCCTGTGGAGGCGCGCCGGGCCGAGGTGGGCGTTGGCTTCAGCGTGGTCTACATCGAAGATGACGTGTCGAACGCACTGCTGCTGGAGCAGGTTTTCGCCACCTTGCCGGGGTGCAGGCTGCGCGTGGCCCGCTGCGGGGCCAATGGCGTGGCCGAGGTGCTGAGCGACCCGCCCGATCTGGTACTGCTCGACTTGAACCTGCCCGACATCAGCGGGTTCGAGGTGCTGGCCCGGCTGCAGGCGAACCCCCGCACGCGCGCGCTGCCCTGTGTTGCCCTGTCGGCCGACGCGATGCCCGACACCCTCCAGCGCGTGCGTGATGCCGGGTTTGATGATTTTCTGTCCAAGCCGATCGAGATCGACGGCTTTGTGCGCCGCATCGGCGACCTGCTCGCGCGACGCAACGGCGCGAATCCTGTGACCTGACCCGCGCGACGAGCGCGGCTTCTCGGGGGGCGAGGCTGCTCTCGCGTGCGAAGCGCCGCCCTGCGCGCGCCTAGCGCCTGGTGCCCACTGGCACGCCCATTGCTTGTATACAAGAAGGTGTTCAACCTAAGCCTTCGGATGGTGCATGCCTGGCGGGCACGGCTCGTGCGAAGGACCCGTAGCGGCAATTCACAGGAGCAAAGATGACACGAGCAGATTTCAAGCGGCGCGACGTACTCAAGGGTGTGGGCGCGGCGGGCCTTACGGCGGCGCTCGGTGGCTTGAGCGGGTTGGTACACGCGCAAGCACCCATTACCGTGGGCTTCATCTATGTAGGCCCGCGCGACGATTACGGCTACAACCAGGCCCAGGCCGAGTCGGTGGCCGAAGTGAAGAACCTGCCCGGCATCAAGACGGTTGAAGAAGAAAACGTGCCCGAAACCACCGGCGTGCAAAAGACCATGCAGGGCATGATTTCGCAAGACGGCGCCACGTTGCTGTTCCCCACCTCGTTCGGCTACTTCGACCCGCACATGCTGGCGGTCGCAGCCAAGAACCCCAATGTGCGTTTCGCCCACTGCGGTGGCATGTGGACCGAAGGCAAGCACCCGAAGAACACCGGCAGCTTCTTCGGCTACATCGATGAAGGCCAGTACCTCAACGGCGTGGTCGCGGGCCACATGAGCAAGAGCAAGAAGATCGGCTTCATTGCAGCCAAGCCCATCCCGCAGGTGCTGCGCAACATCAACGCCTTCACCATGGGCGCGCGCTCGGTCGACCCGAGCATCACCTGCACGGTGATCTTCACAGGGGACTGGTCGATGCCGGTGAAAGAAGCCGAAGCCACCAACAGCCTGGCCGACCAGGGCATCGATGTGTTCACCATGCACGTCGACGGGCCCAAGGTGATTGTCGAAACCGCAGCCAAGCGCGGCAAGTTCGTCTGTGGCTACCACGCAAGCCAGGCCAAGCTGGCACCCAACGCCTACCTCACCGGCGCTGAGTGGAACTGGATCACCGCTTACAAGACCATCATCGACGCCGCCCGCACCGGCAAGCCGCACCCCAACTTCGTGCGCGGCGGTTTGAAAGAAGGCTTCGTGAAGCCATCGCCCTATGGCGGCATGGTGACAGCCGCGGCCAGGAAGAACGCCGATGACGTGAAGGCTTCGATGATTGCTGGCAAGTTCGACATCTTCAAAGGCCCACTCAAGGACAACACCGGCAAGGTGGTGATCCCGGCAGGCACCGCCCTCAAGCAAACCGATCTCGTGCTCGAAGGCATGAACTACCTGGTGGAAGGCGTGGTCGGCAAGGCCTGATCTTTTCTGACACCCTTATCAGCCCGAGGCAGCCATGGCCCTGTCAACGCGCACCACCGACACCCTCGAAGCGATTGCCTTGCCGGTGATGGCGATGGCGGGCGCGCTGCTGCTGTTCGGCCTGTTCATCTGGGCCGGCGGCAAGAGCCCGATCTATGCCTGGGAGCTGTTGTTCAAGGGCGCCTTTGGCGACTGGTTCTCGTGGCAAAACTCGTTGCAGCGTGCCGCGCCGCTGATGCTCACGGCGATGTGCGTGGCCATTCCTGCACGAGCCGGGCTGACGGTGATAGGCGGCGAGGGGGCGCTGGTGCTGGGCGGCCTGGCATGCGCGGGCGTGCCCTACCTCTTTGCACCACCCGACAACGCTTTTGGCACGGCCTTGCTGCTGCTGGCCGCAATGGCCGCCGGTGCGGCCTGGATCGCCTTGGTGGGTGTGTTGCGCCAGAAGCGCGGTGTGAACGAGACCATCAGCAGTTTGCTGCTGGCCTACACGGCCATTGCCTTGTTCAAACACTTCGTCGAAGGGCCCATGCGTGACCCGGCCAGCCTGAACAAGCCGTCCACGCATTCCATCTCCGAAGGCATGCGCATCGGCGGCATGGCGGGCACCGACATTCACTGGGGCCTGGCCTTCGGGGTGGTGGTGTGTGTGTTGCTGGGGCTGTGGCTGTTCTTCACCACGTCGGGGTTTGCCACTCGCATCGTGGGCGGCAACGCGCGCGCCGCGCTGCTGGTGGGCTTGCCCAGCCCGCGCATCATCGTGACGGCCTGCGCCGTGGGGGGCGCGTGCGCGGGCCTCGCCGGTGGCATCGAGGTGGCGGCGGTGCACACGAATGCCAACGCCTCGTTGATTGCGGGGCTGGGCTACACCGGCATCCTGGTGTCGTTTGTGGCGCGGCACAACCCATGGGCGGTGATCCCGGTTGCGGTTTTGTTCGGGGGCTTCGGGGCTGCGGGGAGCTTGCTGCAGCGGCGCATGGATGTGCCGGATGCATCGGTGATGGTGCTGCAGGGGTTTGCGTTTTTGTTGATCCTTGCCAGTGAGGCTTTGCGAGGCAAGCTGTTTGCGGCTCGGGCGCCTAAGCCTGTTTTGCTTGTGCAGGCGTTGCCGGCTGTGATCAAGGCAAGCGTATGAGCATGTTTGCTTCTTCGTTTGCGTATTTCCGACCGCTCGCGCATCTCCCACCGCTCAGCCTGACCCTTCGACAAGCTCAGGGCAGGGTCCGCTTCGCGGATCGGAGGCCCGCTGTGTTGTTGCCGCTTCGCGTGGTTATTTCTACCTGTCTTGTCCGACGGCGCCGGGTAGTCGCCCCGGCAGGCGAGTCACTTTCATTTGTCGCGCCAAATGAAAGTAACCAAAGCAAAGGCGCTCTCCATACGTCACAGCTGCGTGGCCACAAGCTACGGCCTGTCAACGCCATGCTGAAGCTACGCCGCACACCTGATGCGATTTCTTCACCACTCGCCTCGCTTTGCCTCGGCGCCGAGGCGAAGCGAGGTGTGGACATGGAAAGTTTGCGCAGCAAACGACGGTATTGCTCTTGGGCCCCTTCAGAGCCGTCGAGCAGCGCAGGGCTTTGCGGGGCGCGCGATAGCGCGCATCAACAACTGACTTCGGGCAGTTGTTTGAGCGCAGCGGCCGCCGGCCGCGCAGTGAGTTCTGCCCGACCCGCAAAGACTGAGCAGCGCAGAGCAGTCGGCCCTAGGCCGACCGGTGACGAGGGTCGCCTTTTCTTTGGTGACTTTCTTTTGGCGAAGCAAAAGAAAGTTACTGCCCTGTCGGGGGCACATCCCGAC
>NZ_JBKJOQ010000091.1:0-122816 GCF_046595475.1 Rhizobacter sp. | reverse complement strand
TTGACGAAATCACGGAAGGCGGAATTCCGAGAGACAGGATCACGCTGTTGTGCGGAGGCACCGGTACCGGGAAGACATTGCTTGGCGTTGATTTTTTGATCAACGGCGTGAGCGGCTACAACGAACCCGGCGTCTTCATGTCATTTGAAGAGACTGAAGATGAGTTGTACGAAGATGTGGCTTCGCTGAAGTTGAACTTGCGAGCGCTCGTCGCTGACAAGAAAATTGTTCTCGACTTTGTTCTGCTCGAAAGAAGAGATATTCAGGAAGCAGGCGAATTCAACCTCGAGGGACTCTTTGTTCGACTTGAACATGCCATCGATTCCATCAAGGCGAAGCGCGTCGTGCTGGATTCCATCGAATCATTGTTCGCCGGCGTCACTGATGCGGGCATCCTGCGCCTCGAAATCAAGAGACTCTTTCGTTGGCTCAAGGACAAAAAAGTCACGGCGCTGATAACCGGTGAAGTGCAACAAGGCTCGTTCACTCGCCATGGCTTGGAGGAATACATTTCCGACTGCATCATCCTTGTCGACAACCGCGTCAGGGAACAGATTGCAACACGGCGGATGCGTGTCATCAAATATCGCGGCTCCAACCACGGAGCCAACGAATATCCATTCGTCATCGACAAAGGTGGGCTTTCAGTCATCCCCATCACTTCAGCAGGCCTGGACCAACCGGGCACGGCGGAACGGGTAGCGACAGGCATCGCGTCACTGGACAAATTGTTCCAGGGCGGTGGATACACCAGAGGCAGCACCATTCTCGCATCGGGCACCGCAGGGACTGGCAAGACCAGTCTCGCAGCCGCTTTCGCCGTGGAAACGTGCGGGCGTGGGGAGCGGTGCCTTTTCTTGTCGTATGAAGAATCGTCGGGCCAACTCATTCAGAACCTGAGTTCCATCGGTTTCGACCTCGCGCCGCTGGTAGAGAAGGGGCTGCTGAAAATCGTATCCACCCGGCCGTCGTTTTTTGGTCTGGAGATGCACCTGCTTGACCTGTACAAGCTGATGGCTGATTTCCAGCCAAGAGCCGTTGTCATCGATCCGCTGACGAGTCTCTTGGGGCAAGGGAACCGACTTGAGATTCAGTCAATGCTCACGCGCATGATCGATGCCCTCAAATCCAAGGGCATCACCGGATTCTTTACCAGCCTGGTCTCATCAACCGAGCAAAATGATACGAGCGGTGAGATTGGCGTGTCTTCGCTGATTGACACGTGGATCGTCGTCAGGGAATTAGAAGAAAACGAGGGGCGACGCCGCATTCGCGGTATTTACATCGTCAAGTCGCGCGGCATGGGCCATTCCAGCGATGTGCACAAACTAATATTGAGCGATGACGGGCTGCTGCTCGTGCCGATGGACGTCCACGCTACGGCCGGACCCAATCAGAAAAAGAAGGTCGGAAAGGGCGCATCCACGAGTCAAAAATAACAAGTCATTCAGGAAGCCCAACGGAACTCCGCAAGCATGAAAAAGTCGCTTCCGACCTGCGTTGTAGGCATTGGCGGTTCCGCTGGCGCCCTGAATGCATACAAGGCGCTATTGGATCATTTGCCAGCCGACACAGGCATGGCATTCGTGATCATCTCGCATCTCAATCCAGACGCTTACAGCCAGTTGGCTCAAATTCTGGCACGCCATACGAAGATGCCGGCACTGGTGGCATTAGCTGCCATGCCGATCAGTGCCAACCATGTTTATGTGATCCCAGCCAACGCTGACCTCGAGATTGAGAAACACAAGTTCAGGGTCACTTCGCCCCGGCGCCGACGCAACGCGCAAATAGATCTGTTCTTTTCTTCGATCGCGGAAGCCTTTGGCGACCGGGCAATCGGGGTCATTTTCTCGGGTTACGACGGCGACGGCACCGCAGGATGCAAGCACATCAAGGAAAAGGGTGGCATCACCTTTGCCCAGGATGAATCGGCAGAGGTCGATGCCATGCCTGTCGGTGCGCAGGCGTCAAGCTATGTGGATTTCGTTCTGGCGCCGGACAAGATTTCTGCGGCGCTTATTGAGATTGGTGCGCGCTTCGATCGCAGCGTTTGAGCCGGTCGTTCGCATGCTGACCGCGAACAGAATCTGACCCGTCCGATCAAGTATCCGCGGCCTTCCGCAGACTGGATTCGAGTTGTTTGGTCACGGTGATGTCGACGAACGTGATGACCGCGCCGTCGATCACGTTGCCCAATTGGCACACTCAGCTTCTGGTCGAGAAACAGCATCGCGATATCGGTGCTGTTCAGCAGTTTTTTCAGGTCGCTTTGCGCCAGCGCCAGGTCGTCGAGCTTGGTCTGCATCTCGGTGTTCACCGTCTGCAGTTCATCAACTCCTCGTTGTTCAAGAAGGAAGACTGAGAGGCCCTGAACCTTTCCATTTTTCGCAGGCGAATTCGATGCGACGCAAGTGCGATCGGCTGATTCCGACATCGCCGCGTTGCGAAACGCGGAACTCCGACAAGCGCGACGATTGGCACGAACCATCCGTGCGCTGCCGAACAGTCGCCGACATTCGGCGGCCTCAAACTTGGCTACCCATCGACACGGCGCTCGACACGCCGCCCCTCTTCGGATCGCCTGCGCCACGCGGACGCGCCTACCACTCACCGGAGAGTCGATTGCCCGACAGCCACCTGATCGAATTGCTTCCGCGCA
Source organism: Rhizobacter sp. (assembly GCF_046595475.1). GTDB lineage: Bacteria > Pseudomonadota > Gammaproteobacteria > Burkholderiales > Burkholderiaceae_C > Rhizobacter. The sequence continues at coordinate 120,154 of NZ_JBKJOQ010000091.1, read as the reverse complement.
CAGACCGTGCGCGCCCGCTGGCGACCCGCGGACCCGTACAGGTCGCGCCGTCCAAGGTTCGATGCGAGGCCGGTCGACCCACTCGATGCGCCTCCCTGAGGCCGCTGGTCGCAGGGCACCCTGGCGTTGAAGTCGAACTAGTCGATCGCGACGGCATCGCGGGAGCGCAACTGGCGCTCGGTGTTACCGCACCGTCACTGAGGGGACCAATAAACCAGGAAGCAGCCCACGCCGCTACCTGGAGTGCGGCTTCTTTCAGTTCTGCCGCAGACACTTCGCCGATGGAATTGGTCGCTTTGGGCGAGCACCTGCGTCGGTGCGTTTCGGATCGCGGCGCATTGTTCCCGATGAAGAGCGCAGCCGAAACGCTGCGTCGTTGGACCGGGGCACGAATCGTCACGATCGCCGTGCTCTTCACGATGTTGAGCATTCTGGCTAGCTTCGTTCTCTAGACGAGCGGCTCGCGCATGCCGTGATCGGATGACGAACTCGGGTCGGCGGTACGGCACAGCCCACAAGCACAAAGGTTCGAGGGCGAAGACTGAGAGCCCGTGAAACTTTCAATTTCGCATGCGGATTCGGTGCAACGACGTATCCGACGCTGCGGATTGCGAGGCGATGCGGTTTGAGCGCAGGTCCGTCGGGCGAATTCGCTTTGCTGGGGAGCGCGTTAGGGCACCAAGACCTCTCGCACCGGCCTTCGCCAATCGTCTCCCCTGCCCTTTCCTTTCTGACCACTGGGCGCGGTTGATCGCCCGTCGGCGCGTACCTTGACCCCGCGCAACGATCCAATGCGTCGTGGGCTGCAATATGGGGCATCCCCAGAGCACACATGGAGGCCGCCCATGAGCACCCTTCGATTGATCCTGCTGCATGTGGATGCATCGCCGCGCAGCGCCAGGCGCCTGACACTCGCCCGTGAAATCGCCGCGCAGTACGGCGCTCGTGTTACCGCCTGTATGCCAGCATGCCAATCTTCTGGGTTGTGATCCGGCAGAACATATCGGTGGTGCGCCGGATCGAGCTGGTCGCGCTGCTGGCCGCGATCCCCGCGTTCTACCTGTCGATGCTGTCCATCCACCGCGCCCTGGCGGTGACTCTGTACCTGCTGGCCTTCGCCGCCAGCGCGGGCGTTACATGGACCGAGACGCGCGCGACAGCCAAGCGCGAGTCTCCGCGCAAAACGGGTTGGCAACTTGGGCTGCTGCTGGCCGTGGCGCTGCTCCTGTCGGGCCTGCTCGCACAAGGGGACAACGCCGACCTGCTGGTCGTGCGCACCGGCACGGCCGCACTCATCATCCTGAGGTGGGCCGAGACGGTGCTGCCGCGCTCCTGGCGCAGCGGCTTGCCGCAACTGCTGGGGCTGGGCATCGGTGTTCTCGCCTTGTGCGGTCTAGGTTTCTGGTGGCTCGAGCCAAAAGTGCTGACCTTCAGCGACGGGTTGTGGCTCGCCTTCACCACCGCGACGACCGTGGGCTACGGCGACATCGTTCCGAGCACGCCGGCCGCCAAAATCTTCGCGGTCTTCGTGGTACTGATGGGCTTCGCGGTCTTGTCATTGGTGACAGCCGCGATCGCGGCGCTGTGGGTGCAGACGGAAGAGCGCAGGATCGAAACCGAAATGCTGCGCGACCTGCACCGTGAGCTGCGCTTGATACGCGACGAGCTCGCCGCTATGCGACGCCTTCAGCCCTCCGAGCCGCCGCCGCAAGCACTGCCCACGGGCGCGATCGAAGATCACCCGCCCTCGCGCCCCGGGAACGTCGAATCTTGACCCTCCGCCACCTCGCCCGCCTCCATCGAGTGGCGTCAAGAAATTGCACCGTTCCCGCCCACAGTTGATTTCGATTAAAGGCTTGGGGCATCCTGAGGCCATTGTGCATAGCGGTTCAGACCTGTGATGCGCAGAGGATTGACAGCTATGACCATGTTGGACATACCTCCCCAAGAAATGGTTGCTTTCTTTCCTGCTGGCGGTGCTCAGCATCGTGCTGCTGTCGATGATGAAGGACCTTCCCGGCATGCGGCAGAACTAGGCCGAGCTCAGCCCCGGGTTCAAGCGCGTCATCCGTCTTCGTGCCGGCCTACTCAGCCTGGGCTTTTTGCTGCTTCGCCCCCCGCCACGGGTTTCAGCGTCGCGCAGCTCATGCCGCTGCATGCGCTGATCAAAACCACCTGCGTCATTTCCGCCCCACCGGGTGGGCCTGCTGGAGGACCGCCTCGACCGCAGCACCATTGTGATGCTGGGCTATGGCATCTGCGGCTCGATCACCGTCTGCCTGGTGTTCGCCAGCAGCCACTGGGAAATCGTCGCCGCGTTCAAGGCCTACGGCCTGTTCTAAGCCATTGACAAGTCGCAGAGCCAGGCCTCCATCGCCGACATCAAGCCGGAGTGCCGAGCCAGCGCCGTCGGGGATCTACAGATTCGTCACTGGCGTGCTCTACCTGCCGGCGTCGCTGGTGACCGCGCGCTGTGGGCGGCGTCACCCACGCTGGCGTTCTTGCTGTCCGCCGTGCTGTCGGTCATTGCCATCTCCTTGTCCGCCTGGCCTGAGGCCAGCGGGCGAGCAACCCACTCCACGCACTCAAAAGCGGATTTCATGAAATAGCTCAGCTACAAGATCGTCGCCATCATCGGGACAACTCCAGCATGGGCAAGGTGTGCGCGCTGCAGTTTGTCAGTGACGGGCATGAACCGATTCACGCACGCGCGAAATCCGCCAGGCAATCAGTAGCCAGATCACGCTCAGGCAGCCCATCGCCGTAGATGCCGACAACACACTTCCGTCGACCACGGCCAGGCCCATGATCTGGCGCAGAGCCGGGACGCTGAACACCAGCCCGAGCAGGATCAACACGGCCACCGCCATCCGCCACAACCAAGGGTTGCTGGCATCGATGCCCGCCAACACAGAGCGCGAAGGGTGTCGGTTGGCGGCGATCAGCAGCAGCACGCCCAGCACGAGGGCGACGAACACCGCGCTGCGGCTTTGCGCCTGCGCCATGCCGCAGGCGACCATGACGCCATGCCCGACCAGCAGAATGACCGCGAGCCCGCCGCCCTGCAACATGCCGGCCCACAGGTTGGCGCGCGAGAACGGGGTGGCGTCGCGCTCGCGCGGCGCACGATCCATCACACCCGACTCTTCCGGCTCGGCCTCGAAGACCACCGAGCAGGCCGGGTCGATCAGCAGTTCGAGCAGCACGATGTGCACCGGCAGCAGCAACGCAGGCCACTTCAGCAGCGCAGGCACCAGCGCCAGCGCAATGATCGGCACATGCACCGCGAAGACGAAGCGCGTGGCCTTGCCGATGTTGTCGAAGATGCGTCGTCCCTGGCGGATCGCAGCGACGATGTGCGCGAAACTGTCGTCGAGCAGCACGAGTGCCGCAGCCTCGCGGGCCACGTCGGTGCCACGCTCCCCCATCGCAATGCCGACGTCGGCAGCTTTCAGCGCCGGCGCATCGTTGACACCGTCACCCGTCATCGCCACCACCTCGCCGGCGGCGCGCAGCGCCTGCACCAGCTGCAGCTTCTGCGCTGGCTGCAAGCGCGCACACAGGTCCACGCGGTGGAGACGGGCCAGCAGTTCGGTCTCGTTCAGCGTGGCGATCTCGGGGCCGCTGATGACCTCGGGCCGCTCGCTCAGGCCCACTTGGCTGGCGATGGCACGCGCTGTGGCCGGGTGGTCGCCTGTCATCATGATCACGCGCACACCGGCCTTGCGGCATTGCGCGATCGCCGCTGGCACTTCAGCGCGGGGCGGGTCGGCCAGCCCCACCAAGCCGAGGAAGCTGAAGTCGAAGTCGTGCTGGCTGATCGGCCAGGCCGGGGATCCATTGACTGCCGCTAGGCCTTGCCAGCGTCCCATCGCCACACCCAGCACACGCAGCCCGCGCTCGGCCATGGCCTCAACCTGGACACGAATGGCGGCGATGCGGGCCGCAGACAGGTGACACAGGTCGGCCACTGCTTCCGGTGCGCCCTTGGTCGCCAGCAAGTGCAGCGACGAATCTTTGCTAGCGAACACCTTGGTCATCGCCAAAATCTCTGTCGACAGCGCGTACTCAAACTCGGGCACGCGGTCGTCATGCGCATGCTCGGTCCCCGCGAGCCATTGCTGGCCGAACGCCTGGATGGCCTTCTCCATCGGATCGAACGGGTCGGCTGGTGTGGCCAGCATGGCGAACTCTGCGAGAGGGTGGAAGACCTCCGGCAGATCCTTCGCGCCTTCAGGATTGAAGCGGGCGTCGACTGTGGCGAGCTCGGCAACAGTCATGCGGTTTTGCGTCAACGTGCCGGTCTTGTCCACCGCCAACACGGTGATAGCGCCCAGCGCTTCCACAGCCGACTGGCGCCGCGTCAGTACCTTCTGCTTCGAGATGCGCCAGGCGCCCAGTGCGAGGAAGACGGTGATGATGACCGGGATCTCTTCGGGCAGGATGGCCATTGCCAACGCGATACCCGACAGCAGGCTGTTCAGCAGGGTGCGGCCGTCCCACAACCACCCGAGCAAGACCTGCGCGCCGGCCAGCAGCAGCGCGGCGATGCCCAGATTGCGCACCAGGCGGCGCGACGCGATCTGCAATCCAGAGGGCGGCTCGATCGTCCCAGCCAGTGCCTCGCCAACGCGGCCAATAGCGGTGGCGCCGGCCGTGGCGCGCACTTCGGCCGTGCCTACACCACGCGTGACCACGGTGCTGGCGAACAGGAACGCGGTGGCATCGCCGCCGGGTGCGGCAAAGGCCGCGGTCATTGCGCCCTCGCTGACCGGCACTTTGCTGACGGGCACCGCTTCTCCGGTCAGCAACGACTCGTCCGCCGAAAGTTGACCGCTGAGTAGCAGCGCGTCGGCAGCAATGCGGTCTCCCTCGTGCAGCACCAGCCGGTCGCCGCGCACGACGTCGCGTCCGGCGATGCGTTGCTCCAGCCCATCTCGAATGACCATCGCGCGCGGCGCTGACAGGTCGCGCAGCGATTCCAACGCGCGTTGTGTGCGCCGCTCCTGGACCAGCGTGATGCCGATGACGACAAAGACGAAGCCAAGTAGGAACAGCGCCTCGGCGCGATCACCCAAGATGAGGTAGAGCGCGCCTGCGGCCAACAGCATCAGAAACATCGGCTCTTTGAGCACGCTCAGAACGATGGCAACAGAGGACTTCGGTGCGTTGCCGCGCAACAGGTTCGGGCCTTCGGCGGCAAGGCGGCGTGCCGCTTCTGCGGCGCTCAGGCCAGCGCTTGCCGAGTTCTCAGAGCGCGACAAGTTTGCTGTCATCGGTGCTTCAGTTCGGAAAGTGGACCCTGAGGCCGATGCGCAAAGTGTCCACACCACTTTTGCGCTGATATGCCTTCGCAAGTCTGGTCAATTCGACTCTGTCAGGTACGGCACTTGCACGACCCCAGAAAATCGGGCCTTCAGCAGGACACCGACGCATCATCAAGATAGGTCCTTCAACAGGAACGGTCTGTGCGGTGGGGAACGTTGCGTCGTCTCGGTGAGGTCCAACCGATCGGTTAGGTGCGGCAACGAACAGACACCAAGGGAGGCTTGGTCGACATTAACTGCAAGAACTTCCAGTCACTCGGATGGCAGCGAGCGGTAGCGCCCGTCGCCGCCACAACCGGTTCGCTGGTGAAGGTGAATCAGGACACACCCGATGTTGCACAACACGAAAGACTTGGAGAGCTATGTGATCAGCCTGGTCGGCAATACAACGCCAGCCGAAGCAGTGAACGCCTGAGCCCCAGCTCAGCAAACCCCAACGAGGCACCACTCAATGTATGGATTTACCACCACGCTCACCGGCACATCGTTCGACCAAGCTCTGGCCAAGACCACCGCCGCATTGAAGACCGAAGGCTTCGGCATCCTCAGCGACATCGACGTGCAGCATGCGATGAAGGAGAAGCTGGGCGTTGACATGCCGCCCTACCGCATCCTCGGCGCGTGCAACCCTCCGCTGGCTCACCAGGCCTTGCAGGCGGTGCCCGACATCGGCCTGCTGCTGCCGTGCAACGTCATCGTGCGCGAGGAAGCCCCCGATCGCGTCGTGGTCGGGTTCCTCGACCCGCAGATCATGGTGAACCTCGTCGGCAGGCCTGAAGTCAAGACCGTGGCCGATGCGGCAGAGCAGCGATTGCGCCGCGTCTGCGATGGCCTCGGCGGCAGCACGACCAAACCCACCTGAGGCCTCAGTTTGATACGCCCGGTGGCACCGCAGGCCGAATGCTTGATCTGAATCATGGCCCGCCTCGAAACGCAATTCATGATGCGACTGAAAAGGAGAGTGCCATGCTCAAAAACGTCGGTTCGGTTGATCGCGTCATTCGCGTCGTCGCAGGGGTTGCGCTGATTGGTGCCAGCCTGTTCGGGGTCATTGGCCTGTGGGGTTGGATCGGTGTGGTGCCGCTGGCGACGGGGCTGTTCCGGGTTTGTCCCGCCTACCTGCCATTCGGCCTCAGCACCTGCACCACCAAGTCCAGCACCACGTCGGGCTGAACCCAGTTGGAGCTGGCGATGTCCACGCCATCAGCGGCATGCGCGATCTGACGCAGGCTGCGTCTCGCGTCCGACCGGCGAGGCACAGTGCAGTGCAACCCGCAAGCCATCGCGGACGCGCCCGGTCAGCGCACTCTGGACCGCTTCTTTGCCGGACTCACGAAGGCCGATCGTTCCTGCACGGTGCGTTCCAACTGGCGGGCGATGCTGCCGCAGACGAGGTCGCACAACGCATAGACAGATTTGTCCGCGATGCTGTAGATGGCGCTGTTGCCGCGGCTCTCTCGCACCACCAGCCCGTGCTGGGTCAGCAACGCCAAGTGGCGCGAGACATTGGCAGAGGTGAAGCCGCAGAGTTCCGCAAGTTCGCCGACGCTGCGCTCCTGCTGCCGCAACAGATTGAGGATCTGCAGACGCGTCGGCTCTGACAGCACCTGGAAATACGCGGCCACTTGCACCAGTGCATCGACGGGTAGGTCTTCCATGCTGGGGCGCGCGCCGGATGTTGAGAAGTCGCCATGATGCCTCGGCGCTGAACTCTTCGCTCGTCCTTGTGCACAAACACACTTGACTATTTAACTACTTACGCAAATACAAAAATTATATCCGACGTGTTCCAGCCCCTCCGAGGGTTGGGCATTCGCCAGAAAGCACGCTCCATGTTCACGCTCCGTCTCGCTTCCGCCGCTTCCGCCGTCCTGGCCACTGCGCTCGCGTGGGGCCTGCCCACGGTTGCGTGCGCGCAGGCCCTCAAAGCAGTGCCGGCGCAGGCTGCGACCAGCGCCGCCGCATCGGCCTTCGACGGTGTGGTCGAAGCCGTGCGCCAGACCGTGGTCGCCGCTCAGGTCACCGGCGCGGTGGTGCAGCTGGAGGCCAAGGTCGGTGATCGCGTGAAGGCCGGCCAGGTGCTGCTGCGCATCGACGCCCGCGCCGCCAATCAAAACGCCGCTGCCAGCGACGCGCAGGTGCGGGCAACCCGCGCTTCGCTCGACCTGGCGAGCAAAGACTTCGAGCGCCAGAAGCAGCTCTTCCAGAAGAACTACATCAGTCAGGCTGCGTTGGAACACGCCGAATCAGAATTCAAGTCGACACAGGCGCAGGCCAATGCCCAGCTCGCGCAGGCCGGCGCCGCGCGCACTGAGAGCGGGTTCTATGTCGTGCGTGCGCCGTTCGCCGGCGTGATCGCCGAGGTTCCAGTGTCGCTGGGTGACATGGCGATGCCCGGGCGGGCGCTGCTGACGCTCTACGACCCGCGCGCGCTTCGCGTCACGGCGGCCGTGCCGCAATCCGTTGCGTTGCAGATGGCTTCTGGCCCGTTGCCGCGGATTGAGTTGCCCGGCCTGCCGGCTGCCGCCGCCTGGGTGACGCCGTCGCGCGTGCAATTGCTTCCGACCGTCGACGCAGCGACGCACACGGTGCAACTTCGCGCGGACCTGCCTGCCGACGTGGCCGGCCTGTCGCCGGGCATGTTCGCCAGGTTGTGGTTGCCGGTACCCCAGCCACAGATCGCGGCAGGCGCGAGCCCTGCTTCGGCTCCGCTATCGGTGCCGCTCACGTCCGTCGTGCGCCGCGCCGAGATGACCGGCGTGTATGTGCTCGACCCGAGCGGCAAACCGGTGTTGCGCCAGGTGCGCCTGGGCCGGGTTGAGGGTGATCGCGTCGAGATCCTGTCTGGCCTGATGGTCGGCGAGCAGGTCGTCTCCGATCCGCAAGCGGCCGCCCGTGTACGCTGAAGACCGCCGATGACCCAGCCTTCCACGACGAGCAAGGGCAGCGGCGCACTCGGCGTCTCCGGCCGCATCGCGGCCTTTTTCCAGCGTGCGCAGATCACGCCTCTGCTGGCGCTGGTGGCGCTGCTGCTGGGCTTCTTCGCGGTCGGCGTCACGCCGCGCGAAGAAGAGCCGCAGATCAACGTGACGATGGCCAACGTGCTGATCCCGTTCCCCGGCGCGGCGGTACGCGATGTCGAGCAGATGGTGGCCGGCCCGGCCGAGCAAGTGCTGGCGCAGATTGCTGGCGTCGAGCACGTGATGTCGGTGTCGCGCCCCGGCGTCGCCATCATCACGGTGCAGTTCAACGTCGGCGTGCCGCGCACCGAGGCGCTGGTGCGGCTCTATGACGCGGTGAACTCCAACGCCGACTGGTTGCCGAAAGGCTTGGGCGTGCTCGACCCGATCATCAAGCCCAAAGGCATCGACGACGTGCCCATCGTCACGCTGACGCTGTTCAGCAAGAACACTTCAACCGGGCCGTATGACCTGGAGCGCGTGGCCCACAGCATCGAAGTCGACCTGAAGCGCGTGCCCGGCACGCGCGAGGTCAGCACCATCGGCGGCCCCGGGCGCGCGGTCATGGTCGAGATCGATCCGGGGCGCATGTCCGCTGTCGGCGTCACGGTGGCCGACCTGCGCCAGGCCCTGCTGTCGGCCAACCTCGGCCTGCCGGTCGGTGAACTTGTCAAAGGCAACCGCGCGGTCGCCATCGAGTCCGGCCCCTTTTTGCGCCGGGCCAGCGAGGTCGCCGACCTGGTGGTGGGCGTGCGTGCCGGCAAGCCGATCTTTCTGCGCGACGTGGCCACCGTGCGCGACGGCCCGCTGCCGCCCAGCCGCTACGTCTGGCACGGCGTGACGGGTTCAGCCAGCGCCCCAGCTGCCGAATACCCTGCCGTCACCATCGCCATCACCAAGAAGGCCAGCGAGAACGCCATCGACGTGGCCAACGCGGTGATGAAGCGTGTCGATGCCCTGCGCAACACCGTGATCCCTGGCGACGTGCAGGTGGCCGAGACGCGAAACTACGGCGCGTCGGCCAACGACAAGGCGAAAAAGCTGATCCAGAAGCTACTGTTTGCGACGACGGCGGTGGTGGTTCTGGTCTTCCTCGCTTTGGGCAAGCGCGAAGCAGCCATCGTCGGCAGCGCCGTAGTCTTGACGCTCACCGTCACGCTGTTTGCGTCGTGGGCCTGGGGCTTCACGCTCAACCGCGTGTCGCTGTTCGCACTGATCTTCTCGATCGGTATCCTGGTCGATGACGCGATCGTGGTGGTCGAAAACATCCACCGCCATCAAGGCCTGTACCCAGGCCGCACGCTGACGCAGATCATTCCCGGCGCGGTCGACGAGGTCGGGGGCCCGACGATTCTCGCCACGCTGACCGTCATCGCCGCGCTGCTGCCGATGGCCTTCGTCTCAGGGCTGATGGGCCCGTACATGAGCCCGATCCCCATCAACGCGAGCATGGGCATGCTGCTGTCGCTGGCGATCGCCTTCGTCGTCACGCCGTGGCTGGCGCGGATCTGGATGAAGGCCACGCCAGCGCCCGCCGCAGACGCCTCCGACGATGCGGCGCACCCGCCAGCGCATGCTTCTGCGCACCGCGGCATATCGGCCAAGATCGCGCCGGTCTTCGAGCGCCTGTTCCGTCCGCTGATCGACGAGCGGCGAGGCGTTCGCAACCGTGGCCTGCTGGGCCTGGGCATTGCCGTGCTGATCTTGATTTCATTGGCCCTGCCGGCGACCGGCCTGGTGCTGCTGAAGATGCTGCCCTTCGACAACAAGTCGGAATTCCAGGTCATCGTCGACATGCCCGCCGGCACGCCGGTCGAGCAGACCGCCGCGGTGCTGCACGAGCTCGGTAACTACCTGGCCACGGTGCCCGAGGTCACCGACTACCAGGCTTATGCCGGCACCGCCGCGCCAATCAACTTCAACGGTCTGGTGCGCCAGTACTACCTGCGTGCCGGCGGCGATGTCGGCGACTTGCAGGTCAACCTCGTCGGCAAGCACGACCGCAAGGCGCAGAGCCACGCCATCGCGACGCGCGTGCGGCCGGCGTTGCAGAAGGTCGGTCAGCGTTTCGGCGCCAACATCAAGGTGGTCGAAGTGCCGCCGGGCCCGCCGGTGCTGTCGCCCATCGTCGCCGAGATCTATGGCCCCGAGGCCAGTGGCCGACAGCAGGTGGCCAAGGCCGTGCGCGCCGTGTTCGAGAAGACACCGGGTGTCGTCGACGTAGACGACAGCAGCATCGCGGTCGCGCCGAAGATCATGCTGTTGGTGGACCGCCAGAAGGCCTCGATGCTCGGCGTGCCGCAGCAGGCCATCGTGACGACGCTTCGTGCCGGTCTGGCCGGCGAAGCCACGGCCTATCTGCACGACGAGACGAAGTACCCCGCGGCCGCGGTGATTCAGTTGCCGCCCTCCGCCCAGGGCGACCTGAATGCGTTGTTGCAGCTTGCGGTGCGCAGCGCAGACGGCAAGCTGGTGCCGATCCGCGAGCTGGTGACCGTGAGCGACAGGCTGCGCGAGCAACCGCAATATCACAAAGACCTGCTGCCGCTGAACTTCGTCGTGGCCGACATGGCCGGCGCGCTCGACAGCCCGCTCTATGGCGTGTTCCAGATGCGCGGCGAGATCACGAAGATCGCGACGCCGGGCGGCGGGACGCTGCAGGAATACTTCATTCACCAGCCCGAAGATCCGTACCGCGACTACGCGATCAAGTGGGACGGCGAGTCGCAGATCACCTACGAGACCTTCCGCGACATGGGCCTAGCCTACGGCTTAGGGCTGATCCTGATCTACCTGCTGGTAGTTGCGCAGTTCGGCAGCTACCTGACACCGCTGATCATCATGGCACCGATCCCGCTCACCATCATCGGTGTGATGCCCGGCCACGCGCTGCTGGGTGCGCAATACACCGCGACGAGCATGATTGGCATGATCGCGCTGGCCGGGATCATCGTGCGCAACTCGATCCTGCTGGTTGACTTCATCAACCTGCAGGTGCGCGAGGGCCTCGATTTCAAGCAGGCCATCGTGAGCTCGGCCATCACCCGCGCGCAGCCGATCGTGCTGACCGGCCTGGCGGCGATGCTCGGCGCCTTTTTCATCCTCGACGACCCCATCTTCAACGGCCTGGCGATCTCGCTGATCTTCGGCATCTTCGTCTCGACCGTGCTGACGCTGGTCGTGATCCCGATCCTCTATTACGTCGCCTACCGCCACCGGCTGTATGCGCTCACGGGTTCGGTCGACCCCGACGCACCGGCGGTCATCGCCACCACTTCAAGCACCCCGTCCATTCAACTCGACTAGCGAGCATGTTCGTCAAAATGAAAATGAAAGTTCTAGGATCAGACACCCTGCCGTCGAACGACAAGCTGCTGGAAGGGGCGAATCCCCACTTGATCGGCTTTCTGAGCCAGCCGACCCGACATCTGTTCTTCACGGGCAAAGGCGGGGTCGGCAAGACCTCTTTGTCGACGGCCGCTGCGCTGAACCTGGCCGACGCGGGCAAGAAGGTGCTTCTGGTCAGCACCGACGCGGCATCCAATCTCGACGAGATGCTCGGGGTGGAGCTTCGCAACACGCCCACGCCGGTGCCCGGCGCTCCCGGTCTGTGGGTCTTGAACATCGACCCCGACAACGCCGCCGAGTCTTATCGAAAGCGCGTTCTGGCCCACATGGACACCACGGCCACCGAAACCGAACGCTCGACCGTGCGCGAACAGCTGTCGGGTGCCTGCACCACCGAGATCGCTTCCTTCGACGAGTTCGCTTCGCTGCTGTGCGAAGACGCAGAACACTTCGACCACCTCGTTTTCGACACGGCGCCGACCGGCCACACCCTGCGCCTGCTGAGTCTGCCCAAGGCGTGGAGCGGTTTTCTGGATGGCAACGATCGCGGCGCCTCCTGCCTCGGCCCGCATTCGGGGCTGAAGATGCAGGAGGAGCGCTTCAAGGCCGCGTTGAAGGCGTTGAGCGATCCGGCCCTGACCACTGTGGTCCTGGTGACCCGAGCCGACAAGGGCGCGATCCTTGAGGCGGCACGCACGTCGCAAGACCTGCATGAATTGGGTTTGAACAACCAGCGGCTCGCGATCAACGGGGTGTTCCACGCCAGCGACCGAAGTGACGCCGTCGCCTGCGCCATCGAAGACCTGGGCCAGCTGGCGTTGGATGAGATGCCGAAGTCGCTGAAAGGCTTGCCGCAAGACCAGGTGCCGTTGCGCGCCTTCGACACGGTTGGCCTGCCGGCGCTGCGTGCATTGCTGTCGTCGGCAACACCGGCCGTCGTGCCTATGCAGACCCCACCCGATCAGCACATCGACCCGGTCCAGGGGCTCGCCACACTGGCCGATGAGTTGGCCGCTGCCGGGCACGGCTTGATCATGGTCATGGGCAAGGGCGGTGTCGGCAAGACGACGGTCGCGGCGGCCCTCGCCTTGGGGTTGATTCAGCGCGGCAAGACCGTGCACCTGAGCACCACCGACCCGGCTGCGCACTTGGCCGCAACGCTGAACGGCGACGTGCCGGGTTTGCATGTCAGCCGCATCAATCCCAAGGTCGAGACCCAGCGCTATGTCGACAAGATCATGGCCGCCAAGTCGTCCAGCCTGAATGCCCAAGAACGGGCCCTGCTGCTCGAAGACCTGCGCTCACCATGCACCGAGGAGGTCGCGGTCTTCCATGCCTTTTCGCGCATCGTCGGCGAGGGGCGCAGCGCCTTCGTGGTGCTGGACACCGCACCGACCGGGCATTCGATGCTACTGATGGATGCGACCGGCGCCTACCACCGACAGATGGTGCGCGAGTTCGAAGGGCACGCAAACGCTCGCGTCGTCACGCCGCTGATGCGCTTGCAGGATGCCGCGTACACCAAGATCGTTCTCGTGACGCTGCCGGAAGTGACCCCGGTGTCGCAGGCCGCCGCCTTGCAAGAAGACCTGCGCCGCGCGAGCGTCGAGCCCTATGCCTGGGTGCTCAACAAGAGCGTTCTCGCGGCCGGGACGCACGACCCCTTGCTGGCGGCACGTCTGGCGGGTGAAGCCAGGCAGATCAAACGCTTGTCTGCTGGCCTTGCCAAGCGCCTCTTCACGCTGCCGTGGTTGACTGTCCCGCCGATCGGCTTTGTTGAGTTGTCCAAACTGGTTGACGAGACATGCCGCAGGCCATCGCCCCCACTTTCTCCACCCACGCCCACTCAAGGAGCTTGACCATGACTTCCTGGCAAATCGTTCGACTTGTCGCCGGCACCTTCATCCTGCTGTCGCTGGCCCTCGGCAGCCCCGGCAGCCCGATATTCGTCAGTCAATGGTGGCTGGCTTTTACCGCCTTCGTCGGCATCAACCTGCTGCAAAGCGCGCTCAGCAAGTGGTACCTGATGGAAGCCATCGTGCGCAAGCTCGGCGCGCGCGAGGGGGCCTGATCGTGAACGTCGCCTGCCCGGCCTGCAGCGCCACCAATCGCGTGCCCGACACGCGATTGAAAGACAGACCGGTGTGCGGCAAGTGCGGCGCCGAGCTGATGGCCGCCAAGCCATTCGCCTTGTCCGATGCGACCCTGCCCGCCTACATCGCCCGCACCGAGCTGCCGGTGCTGGTGGACTTCTGGGCCGAGTGGTGCGGTCCCTGCAAGATGATGGGGCCCCACTTCGCCAACGCGGCAACGCAACTGCCCGATGTGCGCTTTGCGAAGGTCGATACCGAGGCCAACCCCCAGACCAGCACGACCTACGCCATCCGCAGCATCCCGACGCTGATCCTGTTTCGCGGCGGCAAAGAAGTGGCGCGCCAGTCGGGCGCGATGGCGGCAGGCGACCTGGTGCGCTGGGTGCAGGCCCATGTCGCAAAGTGACCGCGGCCTACGAGTTTCACGTTCATCTTCAACACCGACCTCAAGCTCCGAAAGCTGCGCCGCAAGGTGCCGATCACCTACGTGGGCAGCGAGCCCTACATCGGTCGCATGACTGGGCCTTGTGCATCGATGCCTTGTTCATCACTTGAACTTCATGTCATCCTCCAGAATCCATGAACGGCGTCTTGCTGTGCACCGACATCGCGCCTAAGGGTCTGGCGGGACACACCTGCGGACGAGCCCTGCGGTAACTTCCAGCCGCCTCAGCCTGGTTGGGCTGGGGGGCCCGCTCTCCAACCGCTGGATCTCACTTCAGAACGGGCGCGGCCCGGCCCGTTGCGCAACACGCGTCAGCGCGCGCCCTTGTGATCCTTCTGGCCGCTGTTCTTGTGCCGCCCCAGAACCTCTGCGGGCTCCGTCGGCTTCGCTTGCGTCTTCGAGTTGTGTGGCGGCTGGGGATGAATCGGCCCAGGGGTCGGGGTTGAGCGTTTGGTCTTTTGGGTCATGGAAACTCCAGTGAAAGTGGGTCGCCTGTTGCACGACACTAATTTCTGCAGCATTTCACCTTAGCGCAGGAGACCGCTTTCCACAGTGCGGCAACGCACACTGGTGCAAGAGAAAGATGGCGCCGTCAGTGCGATGTCGGTGGGCCCTCAGGGCACCAGCACCGCGGCGCCATCGAACCTGCCGGCGCGCAGATCGGCCAGGGCCTCGTCCGCCTGCATGAGCGGGTAACGCGTGGTCTTGGTGACGATGCCCATGCGTGGCGCCTGGCTCAAAAAGTCGAGCCCGTCTTGGCGCGTGAGGTTGGCGACCGAAAGCAACTGGCGTTCTTCCCACAGCAGGCTGTAGGCGAAGCGTGGGATGTCGCTCATGTGGATGCCGGCGCACACAACGCGGCCGCCCTTTCGCACGGCCTTCAGCGCCAGCGGCACCAGATCGCCGACGGTGGCGAAGATGATGGCTGCGTCGAGTGTCTGCGGCGGCATCTCGTCGGAGCCCCCGGCCCAGGTGGCGCCCAGGCTGCGTGCGAAGGCTTGCGTCTTGATGTCGCCCGGCCGTGTGAAGGCGAACACCGAACGACCCTGCCACTTCGCCACCTGCGCGAGGATGTGCGCCGCAGCGCCGAAGCCGAACAAACCGAGGTGCTTGGCCGCGGGTTCGTGATCGACAGCGATCTTCAAAGCGCGCCATCCGATCAAGCCCGCACACAGCAAGGGGGCGAGCGACTCGTCGCTGCCTTGCTCGCCCAACGGAAACGCGAAACGCGCGTCGGCAACCGTGGCCGTGGCAAAGCCGCCATCGCGCGAGTAGCCGGTGAACAGCGGGCGGTCGCACAGGTTCTCGCGCTGCAGGGTGCAGTAGGGGCAGACGCCGCAGGTGTGGCCCAGCCAGGGAATGCCCACCCGCTGGCCCAAGGTCAACCCCAGCATGTCATCGACGCCCGAACCGATGGCGTCGATGCGGCCGACGATCTCGTGTCCCGGAATGATGGGCACCTGCGGCTGCGGCAACTCGCCATCAACGACATGCAAATCGGTACGGCAGACGCCGCAAGCTCCGACCTGGACGCGAATCTCGCCCGGCCCAGGCTGCTTGTCAGGCAGCTCGGTCCATTCCAAGGGGCGGCCCAGTTGCTTCAACACCATCGCGTGCATGACGCGATGGCTCACGCGGTATCGGTGAAACAGGCGGTGGTGAAACGGGTGCCAACAGGCGAGTAGGCGGTGAACCTGAGGGTGAGCGTGGTCATGGCTTCCATTCCAAAGTTTTGGGCGGGCGGAAAGGGCCGAGACGTGCCAGCCGACGAAACACGGCCGGCAAGCGGTCGGGCAGGTCTTCGGCCAACAGCCCGGGGCCGAAGCGGGCCGCCGCCGCGCCGTGCATCCAAACCGCGGCCGCGGCAGCAAGAAACGGCTCCATGCCTTGTGCGAGCAAGCCCAGCACCATGCCGCCCAGCACGTCGCCGGCCCCGGCGGTGGCCAGCGTCGGCGGGGCATTGGCGTTGACGATCGCGCGGCCGTTGGGCGCGGCGATCACGGTGTCGCTGCCTTTGAGCACGACGATGGCGCCGCTGCGGCGTGCGGCGGCGCGCGCACGGGTGAGCTTGTCACCGCGGGCATCGAACAGGCGGGGGAACTCGCCTTCATGCGGTGTCAGCACGCAGGGGCCCGTGATGGCCCGAAACAAGACGTCGGGGTCGTCCGCGAATGCTGACAACGCGTCGGCATCGAGCACGCTGGCCTTGCCAGTCTTCAACATCGTGAACACCCTCGCGCGGGTGTCAGCCCCGATGCCAGCACCCGGGCCGATCAGCAAACCCGAGTAGCGACTGTCGGCCAGCAAGCGGTCGAAGTCTTCGGGCCGCGCGACTGCGCTCACCATGACGCTGGTCAGCGCCGCGGCGTAGACCGGTAGCGCAAATTCGCTGAGGCTCACGTCGACGGCAACGGTGGTCAGGCCCGCACCGACCCGAGCAGCCGCGCGAGCCGCCATGCGGGCCGCGCCGGTGGTCGGCCAGCCACCCCAGATGAGGGCGTGGCCTCGGGTGTATTTGTTGCCATCGGCCTGCAGCGCGGGCAGCGCACCTGCCCACAACGCGGGGTCGTTCTCGAAGGTGTCGGGTACGACGTGCTCGAACACCGATGCGGGCGTGCCAATGTCGGCAACCACCAGCTCGCCGCACAGGCTTCGGCCCGGCTGCAGCAGGTGACCCGGCTTCTTGCGAAAGCAGGTCACCGTGAGGGCCGAGGCTACCGCGCCCGCGTTGACACCGATGTCCCCCATCAAGCCGCTCGGCACATCGACGGCGATGAGGGTCAGCTGTCGTGTCGACGCTGCGGCAAGTGTCTCGGCGGCCGCCCCGTCGAGGGCTCGGCTTAGGCCCGCGCCGAAGAGGGCATCGACAACAAGTTCAGCGCCTTGGAGCGCCGCTGGCGTCAACGCTTCGACGGGCCCACGCCATAACGCGGCATGGTGAGCCGCGGAGCCGCGCAACTGCTCGCGCGGGACCAGCAGAGCGATGCGCACCGGCCAGTCGGCTTCAGCCAGGCGCCGCGCGGCCACGAAACCATCGCCACCGTTGCTGCCCGGGCCGCACAACACGAGCACCGGGCGAGGCGTCCAGCGCTCGATGATGGCCTGGGCCACCGCGCGCCCGGCGTTCTCCATCAGCGCGGCGTTAGTGATGCCCGACGCCACCGTCAGACGGTCGGCTTCGCCCATCTGTTCAGTGGTGAGCAAAGCCGTCTTGCAGTTCAGCTGTGTGGGTGGCACCGTGACCATGGACCCAAGCAGCGGCTCACGCCACCGACTTCAGGGTCGCCTTCTCGAAGTCGGCGCCGCGGGCCACGGCCTCACCGGCTGCGAAGTCTTTGCGCAGCTCATCGAGCTTGGCCATCGCGCCGTCGAAGGCCGCGTTGCCAAGCAGCAGGTGGTGTGGTGGGTTGTCAGAATCGACCGCCGCGATGACGGCCCGCGCCGCGCGCACCGGATCGCCGGCTTGCTTGCCCGAGATCTCACGCACTTGCGCACGCCAGGCGCCCGCTGTGGCCACGTAGTCGTCAATCTGCTGCGGGCTTTCGTTCGCCGAACGACCCGCCCAATCGGTGCGAAAGCCGCTTGGCTCCACAACCATTACCTTGATGCCCAGCGGCTCGACTTCTTGCCACAGCGCCTCGGACAGACCTTCGACCGCGAACTTCGTCGCGTTGTAGTAGCCCAACGAAGGGAACGAGCGTAGGCCGCCGATCGACGAGAAGTTGACGATCGCGCCCTGGCGGCGCCGGCGCATCCCCGGCAAGACGGCATGAATCATTCGCGACATGCCAAAGACGTTCACCTCGAACATCTTGCGAACCTCGGCCTCTTCGCTCTCTTCAACCGCGGCGAAGTAGCCAATGCCCGCGTTATTCACGAGCACGTCGATGCGGCCGAACTTCGCCTCGGCCGCCGCGATGGCAGCGGCGACCTGGTCGGGCTGCGTGACGTCGAGTTGCAGCACCAGTGCGTTCTCGGCCGCGGCGTAGCCTTTGAGTGTGTCTGGGTTGCGCGCCGTCACCACGGTGCGATGGCCGTGTTCAACGGCTTGCCTGGCGAATTCACGGCCGAAGCCGGTGGAACAGCCGGTGATGAACCAAACGCGTGGTTCAGTGGCGAGCGATCTGTTGGTTTGGGTGGTCATCATGGTTTGCCTCGCGCCTCAAGCCGGAGCATCGAGATGCACCACGCGAACCAGCTTCTTGTTGACGAATTCCTGAATGCCCATGTTGCCGAGCTCGCGCCCGTAGCCTGAGTTTTTGATGCCGCCGAACGGCAGTTCGGCATCGGCCCAGTCCAGGTTGTTGACGAACATCATTCCGGTGTCGACGCGGCTGGCCACGCGTCTGCCGCGGGCTTCGTCTTTTGTCCACACCGAGCCGCCCAGGCCGAAGTCGGAGTCGTTGGCCAGCGCAATAGCTTCGTCTTCGGTCTTGACACGAAAGAACGACACCACGGGGCCGAAGAACTCGTCGCGAAAGGCCGGGGTGCCCGGCTTGATGTCGGCGAGGATCGTCGTCTGCATGAACGACCCCGGGCGGGCGATGCGCTTGCCGCCCATCACCAGCGTGGCGCCGCCCTTCACGGCTGCATCCACTTGCTTGAGCAGTTGCACCAACGCGGCTTCGGTCGACAGCGGACCGTGCGTGGTCTTCTCGTCCATCGGGTCGCCGGGCTTCAAGGCCTCCAATGCGGTCTTGAACTGGGCCAAAAACTTGTCGGCAATCGAATCGAGAACGATGAAACGCTTGGCCGCGCAGCAAGTCTGGCCGCCGTTGTACATGCGGCCCCACACGGCCCATGGAATGGTCTTGGCGAGGTCGGCATCGTCGAGCACGATGAAGGCGTCGCTGCCGCCGAGTTCCATCGACGACTTCTTCAGGTTCTGCCCGGCGCGGGCCGCGACCTTGCGGCCGGCTTCGACGCTGCCGGTCAAGGCCACGCCTTTGATGCGCGGGTCATCGATGACGCTGTTGCATTGCTCGTGCGAGATCAGCAGGTTGGTGTAGGCCCCGACCGGCGCGCCCGCGTCGAGCAGCAGCTTCTCGAAGGCAATGGCGCATTGCGGCACGCAGCCCGCGTGCTTGACCACCAGCACATTGCCCGCCATCAGCTGTGGGCCGGCGACACGGGCCAGCTGGTAGTACGGAAAGTTCCAGGGCTCGACGCAAAACAGCACACCGATGGGCGAGCTTTCCATGTGGGCTTCACCGACCTTGGGGTGCAGCTTGGTCGGCGCCAGAAAGGCTTCAGCGTGCTTGGCGTAATAGGCCAAGATGTCGCCGCTGAACTTGACCTCGCCGCGCGCCTCGTTGATGCGCTTGCCCATCTCCAGCGTCTCTAGCTTGGCGAAGTCGTCGACGTGGGCGTGCAGCAACGCCGCCGCCTTGTTGACGATGACCGCGCGCTCGGCATAGGTCTTGTGCTTCCAGCTCTGAAAGCAATGCTCGGCTGCCGCGAGCGACTTCTCGAGCTGGGCGCTCGTCAAGTGCTCGAAGCTTTTGAGCACCTTGCCGTCGTTGGGGTTGACGCTTTGGTAGGGCATGTTGATCTCCTGTGGGGTGTGCGCTTGTTGAAGCGGCGGGGGTTCGGGTGACGCATGCCATTGCATGCGCGGCGTGGTTCGATGAGCAGACCTTGCGCCCCGTAGGCCTGCAGGTCTGTGCGCTACCCCACTCAGCGGTCTCGCAGCCCTCGCAAGCGAAAAGCGGTGCGGCGCTAAGGAACCAGGATGAGTATCCAGTTGACAAGCACGCGCGCGTCGGCTTCAGTGACTGCCTCGGCATTCGGCGGCATCGTGACGGCCCCCGCCTTGCCCGCCCAGTGCGGGGCACGCGGATTCGAACCGGTCATGACGGTGCGGGTCAGCCGATCAGAAGCGCCGGGGTCGTCTCTGTACTTGATGGCAATGTCGCGCCAAGCGGGCGCGATCGGCGGCAGCCCGTCAGTGCGCTTGGGCTTCGGCAAGATGCTGTGGCAAGTCATGCAGCCGCTTCGGCGCGCCATCTCGGCGATTGCGCGGTCGTTCTCAGCCGGGGTCGCATGCGCCAACGCTGCGACCATCAGAAGCGTCGTGGCTGTGCACCATGGTTTGACCATCTTATTTCTCCGCCAGCCGGTGTGTCGGTGACGCCGACTGGGCCGACTGCTCAAAGCGATAGATGGTGTCGTTCAAATAGCGCGCGACCGAAACGATATCGTCTTCAGTCCACTCGAGTGAAGCCACGCCTTGCCAGCGCCGCACTTGCGCCTTGAGAGTCGGCCAGTCGGTGGCCGACCTGCCAGCGCGCCAGTGCATTTGCGTCGTGTGGCAAGCGCCGCAGTGCGTTGAGTAGAGCAACTCGCCACGGCTCTGGGCGCAGGCGGTGGTCGATACCCAGAGCGCACCGAAAAAGACCGAAACAATCCATCTCCGGACCGATCGCCGTGCATTCATTGGTTCACCCCGTTCGCGGTTGATTTCCCTACCAGAGTGGACTGTAGAAGCGAGACAACTTGCAGTCTGTGCGCGAGCGAACACAAGCGAACTGGCGTCAAGGCGTCGCTCGCCAGACCCAACCTGGGCGCTTGCGTTCGCTAGCGCACCGACAGGCCGGCGCAGCCCGCGCATCGTTGGTCGCATGAAACCTGTCAGCACGCATGAGTCTCGGCTCGGACAAGCACAGCGCAATGCCGCCCACAACATGGTGACGCTCTCGCTGGAGCAAGTCGCTCAACTGTCAGGCGTAGTCACCGCCGACCTCAAAGGGCTCGTCGAACACGGCGTGCTGACGCCGGTCGCTCCGCTCAGTGAACCCTGGACGTTCCGCCTCGACTGCGTCATGACCCTGCAGCGCGCAGACCATCTGCGCCAGAGTCTGGCCCTGGACGATCATGGTTTCGCGCTCGCGATGATGCTGAGCCAGATCACCGAGCTCGAATAAAGGTCGTGCCAACCGAGCCGCGAGTGGCACTGCCGACAAGGCACCCACGATCTTTACGTTCATTTTGTGCCGGGGGTTCGTTGCCGCACAGACCGCCGCCCTCAACGCGCTCAGTCTGCGCATTCCGACCCACCCCAACACCGATGAAGGACCTAGCCCATGACCACCGACACACAACTTCAGAGCAACGTTCTCGATGAACTCAAGTGGCGCCCAAGCGTCAATGCCGCGCATATCGGCGTCACCGCGAAGAATGGCGTTGTGACGCTGACCGGCCAAGTGGCCCACTACGCCGAGAAGGCGGCCGCCGAGGATGCCGCCAAGGGCGTGTATGGCGTCAAGGGTCTGGCCAACGACATCGCCGTCGAAATGATTGGCGCGCACAAGCGCACCGATCAGGACTTGGCCGAGGCCGCCTTGAACTCGCTGAAATGGGACTACGAAGTACCCAACGACAAGGTGAAGGTTATCGTGAAGAACGGCTGGGTCACGCTGAACGGCACGCTCGACTGGCAGTTCCAGAAGGATGCTGCCGCGCGCAGTGTGCGCAACCTCATGGGCGTGATTGCGGTGTCGAATGACATCACGATCAAGCCCGAAGCGAAGTGGATCGACGTCAAGAGCAAGATCGAAGACTCATTCCGCCGCAATGCCGATCTCGAGGCTCGCCGCATCAGCGTCAGCACCGACAACGGGACCGTGACGCTCACCGGCAGCGTGGCGTCTTGGGCCGAGCGCGACCAAGCGATGTGGGCGGCATGGTCCGCGCCCGGCGTGACCCTGGTCAAGAACGATCTCACGATTGTTCCCTGACCAACTCGCGCCGGCCGTTCGGTGCACAGCGCCTCCACATGGGCCGACCGCACGAGAAGGCGGCACCCCGAACAACACCGCACTTCACGCATCGGATGGTTGCGTGCGGCGGTGCTGGGTGCCAACGACGGCATCGTGTCGACCGGCAGCCTGATGCTCGGCGTGGCCGCGGCCAGCGCCAGCCACAGCAACATCCTGATGACCGGGGTTGCCGGCCTGGTGGCCGGCGCCATGTCGATGGCGGCGGGCGAGTTTGTGTCGGTGCATTCTCAGGCAGATTCCGAGGCGGCTGACCTCGCCCGCGAAAGCGGCGAGCTCGAAAGAGACCCTGCGGGTGAACATCGCGAGCTCGCGACCATCTATGTCGGCCGCGGGCTCGACCCCGCGCTGGCCAAGCAGGTGGCCGAACAACTGATGGCGCGAGACGCCCTCGGCGCGCACACGCGTGACGAACTCGGCTTCTCCAAAGACCTGGGCGCCCGACCCGTTCAGGCAGCACTGGCATCAGCGGCGAGCTTCGCGGTGGGCGCTGCACTTCCCTTGGTCGTGGCCACCCTGGTGAGCGGGAAATTCCTGATGCCGTGGGTGGGCGCCACCTCGCTCGTGTTCCTGGCATTGCTGGGTGCCGTTGCAGCCCAAGTCGGAGGCGCGAGCGTGTGGGTCGGTGCTTGGCGCGTCACCTTTTGGGGAGCGTTTGCGATGGCGATCACCGCGGCGGCGGGCGCATGGTTCGGCTCGGTCGCTTAAGGCCGCACGAATGCGCTTGCGGACAACGGCGACGGCACCGTGCAGCCTGAACATCGACGCGTTTGAAGTGCTGGGCGTGGGCTGCCGCACAGACGCCACCCGGGCTCGGCCTCACTCTGCGGAAGTCTTAGATCGAGTCTCAACAACAAACCCGGTGCTCCCACCAAGCGCCACCGCAAGGAGTTTCAATGTCACTCAGCCACGCCGTTGCCTTGATCGACCACCACAGCGCTCAGTTGTTGCAGATCGACGCCGAGCAAGTTGTCGAGCACAAGATCAAGGAGCACGCGCACTACACGCGCCAGCATGGCAGCCAGGTGCGCAGCGAACACGAGTTTTTCGCCGAGGTCTGCGATGCGCTGGCGGGCATCGAGTCGGTCTTGGTGGCAGGCTCGCACACGGCTCAAGCCGACTTTCGCCACTATGTCGAGAAGCATCGCCCCGCCGTGGCGACGCAGATCGTCGGATGGGAAACAGTCGATCATCCAAGCCAGGGCGAGATCGTCAAGATGGTCCGCGAGTTCTTCGTCAAGCGCGGTGAACTGGTCGCCACGACCCGGATGACGTGACATCGCCTTGCCGGCGGTTCAGTCCTTCCAGAACAGTGGGCCCTTCACTGCCTTTCGCAGCGCGACCTTGCAACGCTCAACGCAGGCGCGAATGCGAATCGAGATCCAACGTATGGCGGGCTTGGCCGCAACACCCGACGACCCGCCCCGAAGCAAATCAAGTCCAACACGGCGGTCGTTGTTGTCGCCGAGCGCATCTTGGGCGTCGCGCCAGCGCTTCAAACACCGACCCACGCGTTTGGCCCCGAACAGCGGCGCGGCGAATTCGGCCAGGTAGCGCAGGCGCTTCAGTCGTTTTCTCACACGGTGCTGGCGTGACGGCGAGAGCCTGCCGAAGCGCTTGGCGTCGCGCTTCACGTCTCGGTGCAGCCGGTCGAGTCGCGCAGCGACCCGCTTCTTCAAGCGCCGGCGCGCACCCTTGAGGAGTGGATTGGTCGAGTTTGGTACAGCGTGGCAGAACGCCATGACACCCAGCAGAGCGCGCTGAAACTGGGGGTCTTGCACAACCGCTTCGGGGCTCGGCGCCGAAGGCGATGAAATTGAAGCCTCAACCCATGGGATACCTGCTTGTGTCATCTCCTCGCGCAACATGCGCAACACGGTCGCATTGTCTCGATGCACCCCGAGTGCCTGGAAGGCGATTCTGAAGGCCACCTCCCATGCCGGATCGAGGGTGGCGGTGCAGCCCGAGAGTTCGCGCAGTGCAGTGCGCAATCGGCGCAGCCCCACGCGCAGTTGGTGCACAAGCTCCTCGTCCGCCGCACCCGCACCGATCTCGCTGGCGTTGCCGAGAATCTGCCGCAGGCAGCTCTCCATCACAGCGACCAGGAATCGCTCGGGCCCAGCACCGGCATCGACCATCGGCGTGACGGCACGCACCGCAGCCACGGTCTCGTCGGGTGCGAGTCGCATGCCACGCTGGGCCTTCGAAACGGAGCTGAGCCACAGACCGTGGCGACCGGCCCACTGGAAAGCCAGGTCGAACAGCCCCAAAACTGGCCC
Organism: Rhizobacter sp.; assembly: GCF_046595475.1. Taxonomy (GTDB): domain Bacteria; phylum Pseudomonadota; class Gammaproteobacteria; order Burkholderiales; family Burkholderiaceae_C; genus Rhizobacter. The sequence continues at coordinate 95,927 of NZ_JBKJOQ010000091.1, read as the reverse complement.
CGATTTCAACTCGATCTCGAACTCGCAAACCCTGCTCGAGCGGCTGCCGGCGACGATCTCGCCCGTGTCGAGGGCGAGCTCTACGCGTGCCCTCGCGAACTCATCGACGCGAGTCAAGCGCGACACGTCAGTGCGGAAGCGTTCGACCAGTGACGTCTGCGCGGTGCCCATGCCCAGCGTGCCAAGGGCCTCGCGAATCGCAAGGCCGGCGGGAGTGCCGTCGTGCAGGTCGAGATCCAGTGCGGGCGCCTCGCGGGCGCTGGTCACGGTCCGCCGGACGTTGTGCTCAAGTCGCCGCAACGGGTCGGATGTCTGCGCCTTGGCGGTCTGAACCCACAGTCGCCCTTCCCTGCGCAGACGAACAGATACGTTGTTCGCGGCGAGTCGGCCATCGACAGTGTCGTAGTAGATCGCCAGAAGCCGACGAACGTACCCTTCGCCCTGTCGCATGTCGGCGGCAAGCGCCTTGAGCCGGTCGGGCGGGACGATGAACTTCAGCTCAAGCTCTGCCTGCGCCAACGGTTCGTTCACAGAAGCGGCGTGCACGTTTCTGGTGAAGCAGGCCCTCGTTGCCCACGATGGCGATCTCGGCCGAGGCGCCGCTTTCAAGCATATACGGCAAGGACACAATCGCCGTCGTCGGGAAGTACACGTGCGTCAACTTGGCGCCGGACTCGTAGAGAACCGTGCCCAGTGGCAGATCGACGTGTTCAAGTTGCGGCAACCAACGCTCCCACTCGGCTTTGGGCAGCGCGGCCAGCAACTGGATGGATCGGGGGTTGTGCAACAGGGCCGGATTTCGCCTGTGCGCCGCGTGCTCTTGCATCTGTGCTTGCATCTGTTGGTACATCTCGAGTCCCTCCGAAGAAGGCCCTCGGTTAACGACAAGCTTGATGGCTCGCCCGCGCCACCCATGTACGACAGCGCACGCAACGGGCGTAGGCCTATCACTCGTTTTCGTCGAAGAGGCGACGCGCGCCATCGCGTCCAGCGCCGGGACGAAGTCGCCGACAGTCGAGCTGCAGAGCTGGAGACGTGAGCGGTCAGACAACGGCTTCTAGCATCACGAGATGGCCACTTGACGTTGCAGCCTCCAAGTCATGCAACGACAGCACAGCCGAGCGTTGACCACGCGTGCCCCAGATGACGTCGACGCGCTGGTCGTCAATCGGCTCGACCAGGCACGGGCCCAGCGGAATGTTCGCCGGCTTCCCGCCGTCTTCGACGTAGGCAACAGGGCCGACGATGCGACCATTGCAAAGGTTGGATTGCATGTGCGTGGTCCGTTTCTATTGCATGCTGAGACGTCGCCGAACTGCGTAGATGTGCAGCGCATTCAACTCTTCGCCGACCAAGGGGGGAAAGCCCACACGCCCCCCTCGGTGATCGACCTCTTTTTCGGACAGGTACCGGTCCAGTTCCGGAGGGTCGTCCCAGAGCCGGCTGAGCTCATTGGTGATTCGAGTGAAGTCGACGGGAAGCTGAAGCGGTCGAACCCCGATGGGCAACGAGGCCAGCCAGTCGATGGTCACACCGAAGAGTCGCACGTCGCCGCTTCGGCGCGGGCGCCGCCCGATCATGACATCTGCATTGATGAACGATGAGGTGTTGCTCGATGCCATTTGGAAATCCTTTCACCAAAGCGAGAAGCCGCGGCGCATGGCACCATGCCTGAGCGTGAGTCTTTGGATCGTCTGTTCGTTAGCGCTCATACAGGCGCATATCGCACATGGTTCAACTCGTGCTGGTTGTGTGTCGCAGCGAACAGAGTCGAGGCTTTGAATCGGCCAGACTTGCGTTCTTGGGAAATCCGCTAGCCGTGCTACGGCGACCTCACCTCGTCTACGCACGATCAGTCGATGGCGGCGATCGGCAGCCGTTCCCTCGTTGACACCAGTCGCAAAGGAGCTTTCGATGACAAGATATGAGGGCGAGAAATCTCGCCTGTTCGCCAGGGACTTCATGAATGCATTCACAAGGTCCAAGATCGATCTCAGCGCCGACGGGGTGGGTGCGTGAAGCGCGCCTCCTCCTCCCCTCCTCAGCAGCCTTTGACGCTGGCCAAAGAAAAAGAAGAATTCACCAATGAAGGCGCGCCGCCACCGGGTGTTGTGGGGACGGGCTTGCGGCATCGGGGAAGCGCCAGCCCGTCAACTTCACCGCCTCGGAAGGCGGAACATAAGAAGCCGCGCCGGGCTGGGCCTTGACCCGTATTCCCCGCCCTGCGCCTGCGAGAGAAAGTGCTCCAGCGGCAGTGCAAACGCGTACTCGCTTTGCGGGTCGCGGCGTCGCACGTCGTTCACCCGCCTTCAACCAGCGCCACGTTGTCGGCCATCAGCACACGTTGTGCGTCACCGAGACTCAAAAGGAAGACGCAATGAGCGCAAATGAATCGCTTCGATCGTTCAAGCGAATCGGAACAGGCTTGTCCTTCGTTGTCTTTCCCCTAGTCTTCGTATTTGCCTTTGCGGTCCATCCGGGGCTTCTGCACCCGCATTTCCTGACCCCCATTGAACTCATCGCCCGAGCACGCAGCGCTGGGCTACTTCAGTTCGGGCACGCCCTGGTCACGCTGAATACGGCCCTGCTCATCGTTGTCGCCGTGCACTTTATGAAGGTTCTCGATCATGGTCCAGGTGCGTGGGCAGGCTTTGTTGGGGCATCTCTCGCCGTTCTAGGCGCTCTGGCCTTGGCCGCAGACAAGGGCGCGCTATGCCTCACCATGAGTTCGATGGATCAGCTCACCGACACCCAGTTCTGGAACATGATGCCCGGCCTTCTGGCCATGTTCTCAAAACGTGGCTGGGAGGTCTTGCTGTGGGGAGTATTGCTGCTGCCAATAGGCTTTGGCATTCAAGCGGTGGCCTTGCTCAAGAGCAAATCTATCCCTCGCTGGCAGAGCCTTCTGTTCCTGATTGGCGTGCTCTTGATTGGAACGCCTGATGGGGTTGAACTTGTCAACCTGACGGCGTCGGTCCTAATGACAATCGCATTTTCCCCCTACGGAATTCAACTGATTCGGGATCGAAGCGGAGCAACCAAACAGTGATGCCCAACCCTTCCTTCGAAAGGGCTTACGGGCCAGGGTCTTGGACCCCAGAGCACCGTCACCGTGACAGCCGTGCAGGCCATGACCAAGCCTCCGAGTTGCATGTCGAAGTGCGAGTCGTCGACTGGGAATAGCATGAAGCTGAGGTTCAGCGTGGCGTGAAACAGCGCCACAGCGAACACGCTGCCACCCGTGTTGTTGAACAGCCTGACGAAAATGCGTATTCCGGATCAGAGCGCCAGCCGCTTCGATTCAAACCCGCCAGCCGTTCCGGCGTTACCTCGCTACGCAACCCACGTGCAACTCGGACTGGGAAGTTTCCTATTTCTTGCCGAACCGAACTTGTCTTCTGGTGCATCGAATCGTCAGCCTGCGCTGTGCGTTCCTGACGTGGGGAACAAAAAGTTCGACATGCAGTAAGTTGGGTCAATTTTCGGTCGGCGCAAACATCCAGCGCGCCTTCCAGTGCATCGCGGCTGCAGGCGTGAACGACACCCATCCTGATGCGCGGACAGTCTTTCGCTGCCGCCAGCAACTGGTCGTAGCACAGGTCTTGTCCGCCAACAAAGGCTCGGGCAGCTCGGTGCGATGAATGCGCAGTTTTTCCAGCGGTGCCATGACCTCCGCTTCGCCGTCGATCACCACGTCGCCCGCCTGGTCGACACAGCGTGTGGCAAGAATCAGGCGGTGCTTGACGGCGTCCATGGCCTTGACCGTGACCGTCACGGTCAAGGTGTCGCCGATGTGCACCGGCTTCAGGAACTTCAGGCTCTGGCCGAGGTAGCCCGTGCCCGGTCCGGGAAACCGCGTGCCGAGCACCGTCGAGATCAACGAAGCGCCCAGCATGCCGTGCGCGATGATCTCGTGGAAGTGACTGCTCTTCGCGTACAGCGCATCGACGTGCGCCGGATTCACGTCGCCCGACACCGCGGCGAACAATTGGATGTCGCGGTTGGTGACCGTGCGCACGAGACTGGCGCTGTCGCCGACCTTGATGTCGGCATAGGGGTGGTTCTCCAAAAACTCTGGCGTCGGGTCTGTCGCAACGACTCGGATGTCCATGGCTCAGCCCATCACGTGGTAGCCAGCGTCAACGAACACGACATTGCCTGTCATGGCGCGAGCTGCGTCGCTGCACAGCAAGGCGGTCATCGCCCCGACATCGGCGATCGTGACGAGTTGATGGTCCGGCGCACGCGAAGCCGTGTCGTCGAGCAGCTTCTTGAACTCGCCGATGCCTGACGCGGCGCGCGTCTTGATCGGGACCGGCGACACCGCGTGCACGCGAATGCCCGCCGGACCCAGTTCGGCCGCGAGGTAGCGCACCGTGGCTTCGAGCGCGGCCTTGACCGGGCCCACGACCCCGTAGTTCGCCACCACCTTCTGGGCTCCGTAGTAGCTCATGGTCACCAGCGCGCCGCCGCCTTTCATCAGCGGCTCGGCCAGGCGCGCCATGCGAACGAACGAGTGGCAAGAGATGTCCATCGCGCGGGCGAAACCTCCGGCGCTGCTGTCGACAACCCGGCCGTGCAGGTCAGCGGCGGGGGCATAAGCAATGGCGTGAAGGAGGAAGTCCAGCCGACCCCAGTGCTGCTCGATCTGCGCGAACACGGTCTCCATCTGCTCCGGTCGTTCCACGTCAAGCGGGGCGATGAGCTCGGCGTCAAGTCGCTCTGCAAGCGTTCTGACGTGGGGCTCAGCCTTGGCGTTCATGTAGGCGACGGCGATAGATCCGCCCCACTGGCGAATCACCTGGGCGCAGCCGTACGCGATGCTTTGTTCGTTCGCAATGCCGACGATCAGGCCCTTCTTGCCGGCCAGGCTCGGCAACGATATCGAAGCGGCTTCGTTGAGGTGGGTACTCATGGTGCTTTCTCAGGGAATCAGGACATAGCGCCCAGGAGCGTCATCCAGCGGCATGTAGCCGGCTGCCTCGTTGCCCATGGTCGGTGGGGCGACACGCTGGCCGGCGTGCTGCTGCAGCCATGCCGTCCAGGCCGGCCACCACGACCCATCGTGGGCGGGCGCGGTCGCCAGCCACGTATCAGGGTCCACGTAGTGCGCGTCCACCGCCTGGGTGGCGAGCTGATAGCTTCGCAGCCCGTTCGGCCCCGGCGGGTTGACGACGCCGACGTTGTGGCCGCCGCTGCTGAGGCAGAAGGTCACTTCACCGCGTGTCAGCAGGTGAAGCTTGTAGACCGAGCGCCACGGTGCCACCGTGTCGCGCTGCATGCCGAGCACGAAGATGGGCACGCGGATATCCGTCAATGCGACGGGCTTGCCATCGACCTTGTAGCGCCCTTGGGCGAGGTCGTTGTCGCGGTAAAGCCCGCGCAGGTATTCGCTGTGCTGCCGGTAAGGCATGCGCGTGGCGTCGGCGTTCCAGGCAGCCAGATCGCTGGCTGGGGGGCTGCGGCCCATCAGGTAGGCGCTGACCATGCGCGACCAGAGCAGGTCTCGTGCGTTCATCAAGGTGAACGCGCCGGCCATCTGCGCGCCATCGAGATAGCCCTTGTCTGCCATCAGGTCGTCGAGCATGTGCAGTTGGCTCTCGTCGATGAACAGCGAAAGGTCGCCGGGTTCCGTGAAGTCGACCTCGGCGGCCAGCAAGCTCAGCGAGCTCAGGCGGGTGTCACCGGTGCGGGCCATGAATGCTGCTGCAATGGAAAGCAGGGTGCCGCCCAGGCAGTAACCGAGGGCCTGGATTTTCTGTTCCGGCACGATGCTGCTTACCGCGTCCATGGCCGCCATCACACCAGCCTTCAGGTAGTCGTCCATGCCTAGGTTGCGATCGTCAGCGCCCGGGTTCAGCCACGACACGATGAAGACGCTGTGACCTTGCTCGACGAGAAATCGCACCAGCGAGTCGACAGGCGACAGGTCGAGGATGTAGAACTTCATGATCCACGGCGGCACGATCAGCACCGGCTCTGCGAAGACAGTCTGAGTCTGCGGCGCGTACTGGATCAGCTCGATCAAGTGATTGCGGAACACCACCTTGCCAGGCGTGATGGCCACATCCTTTCCTGGCTGGAAGGGCACCGGGTCGGCCGAAGCACCGTGGTCCAGCAGACGCAGTGCGTCTTGCCACTGGTTGTGCGCACCCTGCAACAGGTTGGCGCCACCGCTCTTGATCGTGGTGGCCAGGACTTCCGGGTTGGTCCACAGAAAGTTCGACGGCGACCACATGTCGAGAATCTGCCGTGCCATGAACGCGGCCTGCTTTTCGTGGTGTGAGCTGACACCGTGGACGCCGGTCGTCGCTGCCAGCCACCAGGCCTCGCTTTGCTGGAACGACCGTGCAAGCTGGTCGAATGGCCAGCGCTGCCATTCGGGCGCCGTGAAGCGATGATCCTTGGCTTTCGGCTCGGCGCTCGCAAGCGAAGCACCGCCTTGGAGGGCACTGTCGGCCAGCGCCTGTTGCTTGCCGGGTGACACCGCCAAGTGGACCAGCCAGTCCAGACACGCCGCCGCCATGGAGGCCGGTGACAGACCCATCGTCAACCGCGAGAGCTGAGCGTGAACGATGCTGTCCAGATCGCGTGCCGGGCTGGCTTGTGGAACTGCGGCGTCTGGCGGCTTGGGATTCGGGGCGATCGAAGACTGGGTCATGGCGTGATCTCGCGGTTGGGTGGCGGGGTCTGTCCCGCGCAAGCGCGCGGTAGGGCGAAAGCAGGCGTTCGTTCGCTCACTGCCATCCAAAGCGGCGGATGTAGAAGCGCTTCATCAGGGTGGTCAGCAACGCATAGCCAAGCAGAAAAGCGCCCAGCCATGCGAAGTACGGCATCGGCAGCGGCTCCAACTTGAAGTAGCCGGCCAACGACCCCATCGGCAGCCAGATGCCGGCGACCATGATCACCACCGTCGTCATCAGCAGCGGTGCAGCCGCACGGCTCTGGATGAAGGGCAGTCTGGGCGTGCGGATCATGTGGACGATGAGCGTCTGCGTCAGCAGCCCGACGACGAACCAGCCCGACTGGAACAGGCTTTGTTGGGCCATCGTTTTGGCGCTAAACACCCACCACATCACCGCGAAGGTGGCGAGATCGAAGAGGGAGCTGATCGGGCCGAAGAAGAGCATGAAGCGGCCGATGTCGTCGGGGTTCCACTTCAGCGGCTTGGTGACCAGTTCGGCGTCGACGTTGTCGAACGGGATGCCGGTCTGCGAGAAGTCGTAGAGCAGGTTCTGCACCAGCAATTGCAGCGGCAGCATCGGCAGGAACGGCAGGAAGGCGCTGGCCACCAGCACCGAGAACACGTTTCCGAAATTCGAGCTTGCCGTCATGCGGATGTACTTCAGCATGTTGCTGAAGGTCGTGCGGCCCTCGACCACGCCCAGGTCCAGCACCATCAGGCTTTTCTCCAGCAGGATGATGTCGGCAGCCTCCTTGGCGATGTCCACTGCACTGTCGACGGAAATGCCGATGTCGGCGGCGCGCAGCGCCGGCGCGTCGTTGATGCCGTCGCCCATAAAGCCCACCACATGGCCGCCGGCGCGCAGGGCCCGCACGATGCGCTCCTTGTGCGCAGGCGCAAGCTTGGCGAAGACCTGGTGCTTCATCACCGCAACCGCCAGCGCCTCGTCGGTCATGGCGTCGATCTGCGGGCCCAATAGAACAGGATCGGCCGTCAGGCCCACCTGGCTGCAGACTCGCGCTGTGACCAACTCGTTGTCGCCTGTCAGCACCTTGATCGTGACGCCGTGGCGGGTCAGCGCCTCCAGCGCCGCAGTGGCCGTTTCCTTGGGTGGATCCAGGAAGGCCAGGTACCCGATCAGCGTCAGCCCCGATTCGTCTGCGACAGAGAAGGTGGTCTGGCTGGTCGGCAGCTCCTTCATGGCCAGGGCCACCACGCGCAGGCCCTGTTGGTTGAGTTCCCGGGCCACCGCCTGCGTGCGCGCCAGCAGTCTTGCGTCGAAGGGCGCGTCGAACGGCGCATCCTGCAAGCCGCCACCGTCATTGATGCGAACGTGCGTGCAGACGGCCAGCACTTCCTCGACCGCACCCTTGCAAATCAGCTCATGGTGGTGGTTGCGCTCCGACACCACGACCGACATGCGCCGCCGCTCGAAATCGAAGGGCACTTCGTCGACCTTGGCGTAGTCCTGCGCCAGCTTCAGCTCGTCCGTCAAGTCGACATGCGCCAGCACCGCGCGATCGAGCAGATTCTTCAGGCCGGTCTGGTAGTGGCTGTTGAGGAAAGCGAGGTTCAGCACTTCTTCCGAAGGCTGATCCCAGGCGTCGATATGGCGGCCAAGCGCCACCTTGTCCTGCGTCAGCGTGCCGGTCTTGTCCGTGCACAGGATGTCCATCGCCCCGAAGTTCTGGATCGCATCGAGGCGCTTGACGATCACCTTCTGGCGCGACAGCCGCACGGCGCCACGCGCCAGCGTCGAGGTCACGATCATCGGCAGCATCTCGGGTGTCAGACCCACCGCCACCGACAGCGCAAACAGCAGGGCTTCGAGCCAGTCGCCCTTGGTGAGGCCGTTGACCAGAAGCACGATCGGCACCATGACGATCGCGAAGCGGATCAGCAGCCAGCTCACGCTGTTGACACCGGCCTGGAAGGCGTTCGGCGCCGGGTCAGCGGCGGTCACGCGGTTCGCCAGGTTGCCGAAGTAGGTGTCATTGCCAGTGGCGGCGACGACGGCGGTCGCTGAACCCGAGACGACGTTGGTTCCCATGAAAACCAGGTTCGGCTGTTCGAGCGGACCGGCGGCGCTCACGTGTCGATCGAAGAATTTCTCCACCGGCAAAGATTCGCCCGTCATCGCGGACTGCGCGATGAACAGGTCGCGTGACGCCAGCAGGCGGCAGTCGGCCGGCACCATATCGCCCGCCGAGAGCGCAACGATTTCGCCGATCACCAGATTGCGCAAGGGCAACTCGAGGCGAGGCGAGGGCATCGAGTCGGACTGTGGCTCCCCTGGCGTCTGCGGCAACCGCGCTGGCGATACCGGACCGGGTGGGCGCCTAAACACCGTCGCCGTGTTGCTGACCATCGCCTTCAGGCTGGCGGCAGCGCGATTCGAGCGCGTCTCTTGCACGAACCGTATGACGGTGCTCAACAGCACCATGGCACCAATGACGATCGTGGCCTTTGCATCTTGCGTCAGCCACGAGACTGCGGCGAGCACCGTCAGCAGCAGGTTGAACGGGTTCTTGTAGCAAAGCCACAAGTGAACCCAGGCCGGCAGCGGCTTTTCGTGCGCCACGTCGTTCGGGCCGTCCCTGGCAAGCCGCGCCGCCGACTCCACTGTGCTCAGCCCGTTCGCATGAGACGCCAGTCGCGCGATGGCATCCTGCGGATCCCCTTCGGATATCTGCATCAGCCGCTTGCCGAGTTCAAAAGGGATACCCTGCGCTGGGCCCGTGGCCGCCAGCGTGTCCACCAGGGGATGGCGGCCGAAGTGCTGCAACGCTCGCCTGCGCTGCAGGAAGCGGCTGAACCAATGCGTCAGGCCGTCAAGCACGGAGCGGTTGCGCCGTCATGACGTGGCGGCCTTGCGTGGCGCGGTCCGCCGCGACACCTTCACCGGCTGTGCATCCTTGCCACCGGTTTTGCGCAGGCGAGCCAGGCGACTCTGCAGGTCCACCAATGGCTCGCTGCTGGTGTGCACGGCGCCGGCGTAGACCGAGCCATCGTTACCGTCCAAGGTCAGCCAGTCACCCTCGTGCAAAAGGGTATCCGCGATTTGCAGTGTGCGCTTCGCTTCGTCGAGTTGCATCTCCGCGCAACCGACAAGGCACACCTTGCCGAGTTGACGAGCGACCACCGCGGCGTGTGACGTACGCGCGCCGCGCTGGGTCAGCAGGCCTATCGCCAGCTCAAGTGCGGCAATGTCACCAGTTTCGGCGTCGCGGCGGACCAGAACCACAGGCGCGCCCGCCGCATGGCGAGCGTGGGCCGCCACTTCATCGAATGCGATTTCACCGATCGCGACGCCGGCACTGGCGCTGGCCGCACGCGCCAACGGCGCCAACGGTTTGCCGTCGGGCGACACGGTGCGCGTGGTCACCAACTCGTCCAAATTCAGTGCGGCTGTGCGTTCCCTCGCGACCTCTGCAGAGATGACGCCGGCATCGCACAGGTCGAGCGTGATTCGCGCCAGCGCCTGTGCAGAGCACTTGCCATTGCGGGTCTGCAGCAAGTAGAGGTGACTGTCATGCACGGTGAACTCGAAATCCTGCATGTCACCGAACTCATGCTCCAGCCTGGCGGCGGTGTCGGTCAGCGCTTGCCAGACCGCCGGCATCACGGCCGCCAGCTCTTCGTGGCCGTAAGCGCTGCGCCGGCCCGAAACCACGTCCTCGCCCTGGGCGTTGAAGAGGAAGTCGATCCACAAGCTGGGCTCGCCGCTGACCGGGTCGCGGCTGAAGCCCACGCCCGAGCCTGAGCGCCCCCCCGCATTGCCATAGACCATCGTCTGCACCGTGACCGCGGTGCCGATGCTGTCGGCAATGTCACGCTGGCGCCTGTACTCGCAGGCTTTCGGCGACTGCCAGCTGTCGAACACGGCTCCGATGGCGCCCTTCAGCTGAGCCAGTGGGTCCTGCGGGAAAGGCAACCCTGCCGCGCGCGCATAGACGTCCAGAAAGCGCCGGGTCAGCGTGCGCAGGTCGGCGAAGTCGAACTCGCGTTCGTCGCCTGTGCCGACCAGGGCGCTGCTCTCCGCGTCGAAGACCGACGCCGGCACGCCGGCCACGACCTCACCGTAACTGGCGACCAGTCGCCGATAGGTGTCCCAGACGAGCCGCGGGTTCCCGGTCTGGCGCAGGAAGCCGGGCAGCGTGGCCTCGCACAGGCCGATGTTAAGCAGCGTTTCCATCATGCCGGGCATCGATACGGGCGCGCCAGAGCGCACCGACAGCAGCAACGGCGAACGGGCGTCGCCAAATCGCAGGCCCGCGGTACGCTCCACGGCGTCGAGACCGGGCTGCCAGATCGCAGGGTCGGCGGCCGCTGCGCGCGCTGTCGCGTCACGGCAGTACGACGTGCCGATGGCGAACGCGGGCGGCACGGGCAAGCCCAGGCCTGACATGCGCAGCAGGTTGTAGGCTTTGAAGCCCATGGTGCGTGCGGAAGGCTGGTACTCGACCGGCACTGCTCCGACGGACGCCAGGCAGCCGATCAGGAACAGCGAGTCGGGCCATGTCGCCACGACCGCTGGAGGGTGCGTCTTCACGCGCGGTTCCCAGCCTGGTCGAATGCGACGTCTCGCAGCGCATATCCCGCCACGAGCAATCGATCAGATGCCAGTTCGAGTGCGATCGCGAGGTTGTTGGCCAGCATCAGCGCGGCAGGGTCCTTCACGGAGGCGAGGATCGCGCGGCGAGCTGCGCGCAGCAATTCGTCGCACTCCCGTTCGGAGCGCAGCACGTTCCAAGAGGCGGCGAGGAACGCGTCGTTGTCACCTGCCTCGTTGCCGTGACCGAGGCGCCGCGCGATCGCGAGCGCCTTGATGTGCTCTTGCATCGCGAAGAGCACGGCCTGCGCCAACTTCGAAACGATCTCGTGAACTTCTGCGCTCCAACCCTGCCGATGATCCTCGGCGATCAAGCTCAACAAGAAGGCAGCCTCCTCCAGCGCATCGGCGATGTCATCGGACAGTTCAAGCAGGCGCACAACGGGTTGCCAGCGGCGCTGGCACTGAGCTTGATCTCTGGCCCGCATCACCAGGTGATCGGCCTTGCGTTCCCAACTCTTGGCCCGCTCCGCCAACTTGCGCGCGGCTTTGCCCGAGGCCTTGTGATCCCGCTTGCCCGACTCCGAGGTCAGGTCGTGTGCGAGTCCATCGCTGACAGCTTGCGCCAGCGCGTGGCAGTACGCAGCATGCTCTTCAATCAGATCGAACTCGCTGCTGCGCTGGCGCATTCGGCGGGCCAGCAGCATGCGGGTCTCGTCAACCACCAGCGCGGCAGGCTGGCCAGCTAGCAGTGCCTTACTCGCAAGGCAAAGCACTTCGACCAGGAACGCCTTGGCATCGGGATCGCCCAGCACGGCATTCAGGCGATCGCCGATGTGAAACGCACCCTCACCCGCGGCTTGCATGGCCGAGAAAATTATCTGCTCGCCGCCCACTTTAAGCCACGCCATGTGGCCCGCGTCGAGGCGCGCTGCCTCGCTCAGGACGCCGATCGCGTCGGCCTTGCCGACGAAGGGCAGCAGGCGCTTGCGTGCCCGGTTCCAGTCGATCAGGAAGACGATGCGCGAGCCGATGCCCATCAAGGTCTTGTCGAGTTCGGCTTCAGTCGCGCAAACGAATTGCGCCGTACCGAAGGTGTAGGCCTGACCTTGGTTCAGCGAAGCGTCGACCTTCGATTGTGTTTCAGCCCACTTCGCCCCAAATGGGTTCAGCAACTCCTGGAAAAACTCGAAGCGCGAGCGGTGCAAGTCGGAGTAATGCAGGGTGACCGTCTGGCCCTCGACCTGCAGCACCAAAACGTGCGCGTCGTTGGTGCCAATGTCGTTTTGCAGCAGCAACCGCTTGCCATCGCGCGTGGCCGCCGTGTCGAGGCCGGGATGGTCAAATTTGAGCGGCGCCGTGCGGTTCAGCCCTTGCATGAAGGCTGCCACCCGCGCACGGTCCGCCGGGATGAGTTGCCACACATGGGCGCCGGCGATCTGCTCGTTCGACAGGGTGCCGGCGAGCCGGTTGAGCTGCTTGTGCAGGTCCATCACCAGCAGGTGAAGGCTGTCGTCGCCGTGGCCGCGCTTGCCCTCTCGTTTGCCCACTTGTTTGTCCGGCTTCTTGCTGACCCGCTTCCCACTGGTTAGCGACCGCAGCTGTTCCTCGCTCAGCGTCTGCCGGTTCTTCGCGTTGTCGCCGAGCTGGTCCAGCCACTCGATCCAGTGATTGACCCGATCACGGGTGTCCTCGCCAGCGGAGTTGTCTTCGAGCAGCGGTCTTGCCATCACGCGCAGGTCTTCGACCAGGCGTTGCGCGATCCGACCCAGGTCAGGAATGAAAAGCGCGCCGTCGACATGTGATGATCCGGCAAGCACTTCACGCAGCCAACGGCCTTCGATGCCCGCTGCTGTCGTCTCCAGAGAGAGATCCAGAACCTTTGCATCCGGCCGAGCCGCGTGCGCTGCCGAAGCTTGCAAGATCGTCAGGTACAGCTTCAGGCGATCATTGGCGGCCAGGGCTGCCTTGATCCACGCGGGGATCAGGAGGGAGCTCTTTCCCATGGCGGCAACGGCTTCGGATTTCTGCATTCAGGCCTTGGTGTGATGGGATGCGTCATTGAGTCTGGGCGGTGCGTATGACCACTTGGCGGCAAACGATGAATTTGACGAGTTGGTTTGATGCAAATCAAATGAGCGTGCAGGTCACGCGGGAATCGTTCAGAAACGGCGTCTAAGGTACGGTGCCACACAGACCCGTCGACACATCAGGCGTAGGCTTTTCGGACGAGAGGCGAATTCGCTCACTGGCCTGACTAATTTCACTCCCTGCATTCGCGAGGCCATTCCAAGAGCAAGATATTCAAACCTTGCATGCGCTGGCACAAAGCACTCTCCAAGGCGAAACCTCAGGATCTTCTTGTCACCACGCCCACCGCAGGCCATCGAATGACCGCCCGACAAGACAAGCAGCCCGACCACAAGCGCATCGTGGCGTTGCTGGCGGAGGAAGCCCACCTTCCGGTCGAGGACGTCGCGAAGCTTTACGAACAGCAGCGTGCCGAATTGGCTATCGGCGCTCACATCACGAAGTTTCTGCACATCTTTGCGACTCGCAATGTCCAGGAAATTCTGCGCGTACGTGCCATCGAAAAGCTTGGCAACCTGGCAGCAATCCGGCCGCTGCCGGCGACGTAGCGTGGGCGCGGACCCTGCAAAGTCGCCGGAATCCTCCCAGCACCGGCCGTCGGTTCCTTTGCATCGAATGCGGTCGGAGTCGGCTGCCCCCAAACGCAGCTGAGCGAACGTTCATGGCGTCAATGCGACCTTGAGCACCTGGTCGCGCTGGTGACCGAACAGGTCGTACGCGGCCTCGCTGTCGTCGAGCCTGAAACGGTGGGTGACCATCGCACCGAGGTCCACGCGGTCGCCTTCGATCACCGACATCAGCCGGCGCATGCGTTCCTTGCCACCAGGGCACAGCGTGGTGATGATGCGGTGGTCTCCCAGGCACGCTGCGAATGCACTCCGTGGAATCGGCAGGTCTGTCGAATACACCCCGAGGCTTGACAAGGTGCCCCCCGGCCGCAACACGCGAATGCCGCCTCGAAGGTGGCCTGCGTACCGAGAGTTTCGATGGCGACATCGACGCCACGCCCACCGGTCAGGCAAAGGATCTCCTCGACCGGATCCACCTTGCTGCCGTCCACCACGTGGCCGGCACCCATGCGGCCGGACATCGCCAAGCGGTGGGGCAGCCTGTCGACGCCGATGACGACAATGGCGCCGTGGAGCTTTGCGCCGGCGGTGGCGCACAGGCCGATCGGCCCCTGGGTGAACACAGCCAATCCAGACGACCGCTTGTTCTGCTTGGGCAACTGACGCGCCGCCGTGTTCGTCGGGTGCTGGATCGGGAAGTGCGCAATGCCGCTGCCGAATCCAAATCCCCGCATGGGGTTACCCTGGCCTGACAGCCAACGCGGACGGTGTCTGGCAGCGCACGATGGCCGGTGCTTCGTGGATGAGCGCGTCGTTTTCAAGGGCATCGACCATGAACAAGGCGAAGTCAACACGGCGCGTGATGTTGCTCTGAAGGATCGGGTCACCAACATGCCTGCTCCATACCGGCAGTCCCTGACTCTCGCCTCCCTCCAGCTTGCTCCAGCTCACGACCGTCCATCGGGTGTCGCTGGCAAACACGCAGCGACACGCTTCGACCTGGTCGCTCAGTTCGCCGATGCGCAATGCCCGTTCGAGCCAGGATGCGATGCCCACGATCGTCTTGAAGGTCGTGGAGTAAACGCCTTGACCGTCACGCGTGATGTGCCAGCCGCAGGAGAAAATGAGCCGGGCATTCGGCGGCGCAAGGTCCAACACGGCCTGGGCCGTTCCTGACGCGTATTTGTGAATTCTCCAGGGGACGAGCACCGTCAGCACACCGTCACAACCCGCGACCGCATCTCGGATGACTTTACGATCGTTCGTCTCACCGGCAACGACCGACATCTGCCCCTTGAACGCGTCGAGCTTGCCCACACTGCGCTGCCGACAACCACCGACCACTTCGTAGCCCCGGTTGAGCGCATGCTGCACCATATAGCGGCCGAGCTTGTCCGAGGCCGCAACGATGCAGATTCGTTTCATTTACTGCCCGAGATTTACGTCAGGCTAGACGACTGCAGTCGGTGGGTCTGTGCGGTGGCGAACTGACTACAGCATGGTTTTGCCATACGCTGGTGGCACACAGCAGCGAGGGCGCCATGAAATTCCTTCTGATCGGGGCAACCGGGGGCACTGGGCAAGAGATCATCAAGCAGGGTCTGGCGCAGGGTCACGAGATCACCGCACTCGTTCGCGACCCGTCGAAAATCACGGTGTCAGATCCCCATTTGCATCTTGTCGCGGGCGACATCTTGAATCGGCTGGAGGTCGACGCCGCGATGGCGGGGCATAACGCGGTGATCTGTTCGCTTGGGACCGGTGTGACGTTCAAGCATGTGACACTGTTTTCCGATGGCACGCAGCACCTGCTGGATGCCATGCACAAGCATGCGATTCGCAGGATTGTCTGCATCACCGGCATCGGTGCCGGCGACAGCCGCGGCCACGGTGGGTTCTTCTACGACCGCGTGATCGAGCCGACGCTGCTGCACACGATCTACGAGGACAAGGATCGGCAGGAAGACCTGCTACGAAACAACGACAGGGATTGGGTCATCGTGCGCCCGGGACAGCTGACCAATGACGAAGCGAGCGGCAAGTACCGCGTGTTGCTCGACTTGACTGGGGTCACGGTCGGCAAGATCCCGCGCGCCGATGTGGCTGCATTCGTTCTTCAGCAACTCAGCAGCGATGACTTCCTTCGCAAGTCGCCTCTGCTGACGGTTTGAGCGGCTGGGCCCAGGTACTTAAGACGCGGCAAGGTGTTGCCGGAAGCAGCCGCCGAGAAGTCTGCATCGATTGCGGCAGGCGTCAGTGCGTCCGTCTTCAGCATGAGTGGCGTGAGCAAGGTGTATGGCACCGGCGACGCGCAAGTGCATGCGCTGCGCGATATCAGCCTGGAGATTGGCCGCGGTGAGTTTGTGGTGCTGCTGGGCGCCTCGGGCAGCGGCAAGTCCACGCTGCTGAACATTCTGGGTGGGCTGGACGTGCCCAGCAGCGGCAAGGTGCACTTCGGCGACTTGGCGCTCAGCGGCGCGGGCGAGGCGGAACTCACACGTTATCGGCGTGAACACGTCGGCTTCGTGTTTCAGTTCTACAACCTGATCCCCAGCCTGACCGTGTACGAGAACATCGCACTCGTCACCGACATCGCGCCGCACCCGATGCCCATTGACGAGGCGCTGGCGATGGTTGCGCTATCGCCCCGGCGCGACCACTTTCCGTCGCAGCTCTCGGGCGGCGAGCAGCAGCGCGTGGCGATCGCGCGCGCCATCGTCAAGAAGCCCGACGTGCTGCTGTGCGACGAGCCCACCGGTGCGCTGGATTACGCCACCGGCAAGCTGGTGCTGGAAGTCATTGCGCGCATCAACGCCGACCTCGGCACGACGGCGGTGGTGATCACGCACAACGCGGCCATTGCCGGCATGGCCGACCGCGTGATCAGGCTCGGCGACGGGCGCGTGCTGAGCGTGGAGATGAACGCCAAGAAGGTGTCGCCTTCGGAGCTGGCATGGTGAGCCTGTTGTCATGAAAGCGCTCGACCGCAAACTGCTGCGCGACCTGCGCCTGATGTGGAGCCAGGCGCTGACCATCGCCCTGGTGGTTGCCAGTGGTATCGGCGGATTCATCACCACATTGTCGGCGGTGGATTCATTGGCACTGGCGCGCGACCGCTTCTACATCGACAGCCACTTTGCGGACGTGTTTGCAGCCGTCAAGCGCGCGCCCAACTCAGTGGCCGAGGTGCTGCGCGCGGTGCCCGGCGTGGCCGATGTGCAGACCACCGTTGAGGAGTTTGTGCGGATCAGCATTGCCGGCGACGGCGCGGGCGACGCCATCACCGGCCAGCTGATCGGCATCGACGCCCGCAACGGCCTGCGCCTGAACCGCATCACGCTGCGCAGCGGCCACGCCGCCGATGACTCGCTGTCACCCGGGCGGCCGTTGCCCGACGGCGCGCTGCCGTGCTGGGTGTCCGAAGTCTTTGCCACGGTCCATGGCCTGAAGCCCGGGGCGCGGTTGAACGCGCTGATCAATGGCAAGCAACGCACGCTGGTAGTGACCGGCGTGGCGCTGTCGCCCGAGTTCATTTTTGCCGGGCTGTTCGGCATGCCCGACCAGCACGGCTTCGGCGTTTTCTGGGTCGACGCCGAGGCGCTGGCCGCGGCGTTCGACATGACGGGCGCCTTCAACCACGTGGCGCTGCGCCTGGCGCCGCAGGCCGATGCCACGGCGGTGATGGGCACAGTCGCCAACGCGCTGCAGCGCTATGGCGGGCGTGAAGCCATTGGCCGCGGCGACCAGACATCGCATCTAATGTTGGAAGGCGAGATCAAGCAGCAACGGCTCCTGGGCACGCTGCTGCCGTCGATCTTCTTGGCAGTGGCGGTGTTCCTGCTCAACGTCGTGATCTCGCGCCTGGTCGCCACGCAGCGCGAACAGATCGCGGCGCTGAAGGCGCTGGGCTACCCGAACAAGACCATCGCGTCGCACTACCTGAAGCTGGTGCTGCTGATCTCCGGTGCGGGCCTGGTGCTGGGCTTGCTGGCGGGACGTGTGCTGGGGGGGTTGTTCATCGGGTTGTATGCAGAGGCTTTCCGCTTCCCGCAGTTCGATCACCACATTGCGCCATGGTTGATCGCCACCAGCGCGGCGCTGACGGTGGCCACCGCCGTGCTGGGCACGCTCAACGCGTTGCGCGCCACGGTGCGCTTGTCACCAGCCGAGGCCATGCAGCCACCGGCGCCGGGCCACTACCGGCGCACGCTGCTGGAACGCCTGGGGCTGACGCGCATCGCCACGTCGCTGCGCATGATCCTGCGCAACATCGAGCGCCGGCCTTGGCGCAGCGCGCTTTCGGTGGTCGGCGTGGCGGCGTCGCTGGCGCTGGTGGTGATGGGCAACTATCTGCGCGATGCGATCGAGGTCATCGTCGACAACCAGTTCAACCAGGCGATGCGTCTGGACGTGGCGGTATGGACCTTCGAGCCGGTCAGCAACACCGCGCTGGCCGAGGTGCGGCACCTTCCTGGCGTGACGGCTGCCGAATCGACCCGTTTCGTACCCGTGACCCTGGTCAACGGCCACCGCCGCGAACGCGGTGAGCTGCGCGGCTACGCGCTGCAGCCCGAGCTGTATCGCATCGTCGACATGTCCGGGCAGGCCCACGCGCCACTCGGTGACGGCGTGCTGCTGACCGATCGCCTGGCCCGCAAGCTGGGCCTGCGCGCAGGCGACACGGTGCAGGCCGAGGTGCGCCAGGGCCGCACCCGCACGCTGATGCTGCGCGTGGACGGGCTGGTGGCCGAGATGATGGGACTGAACGTCTACATGAACCGTGCTGCGCTGAACCGTGCCCTGGGCGACGGCAATCTGTCCAGCGGATTCGCTTTGACGGTCGAGCGCGGGCGCGAGGCCGAACTGCTGGCCGCCACGCGCGAGATGCCGATGGTCTCAGGCGCCTTCAGCAAAGGCACGTTGCTGCGCAACATGCAGGAGGTCAGCGCGCGCAACATCAACATCATGAGCACGGTGCTGACCGCGTTCGCCAGCATCATTGCCGTGGGCGTGGTCTACAACAACGCACGCATCGCGTTGGCCGAACGCACCTGGGAGCTGGCCAGCCTGCGCGTGCTGGGCTTCACACGCGCTGAAGTCTCGGGCCTGCTGCTGGGCGAGATGGCGATCTTCATCGCGCTGGCGCTGCCGCTGGGCATGTTGATGGGCTACGGCCTGGTGGAAGGCATGGCGGCGGCGTTGGCGTCGGACCAGTTCGCGTTCCCGGTCGTCATCCGCGCCCGCACCTTTGCCTGGGCCGCGCTGTGCGTGCTGACGGCGGCCATTGCCAGCGCGCTGGTGGTGCGCCGGCACATCGACCAGCTCGACATGGTGGCCGCTTTGAAAACACGAGAATGAGCACGGGAGTAAATATGCAAATGAGCACACATGGCTGAGACAAGCAAAACCAGCCATCGCACACGCTGGATGGCCGCAGGCAGCGCCGTGGCAGCCCTGGCCTTGCTGGCCTGGGCCTTGGCGCCGCGCGCGATGGAGGTGGACCTGGCCACGGTGACTGAGGGGCCCTTCGAGCAGAGCATCGACGAAGACGGCAAGACACGGATGGCCGATCGCTTCACAGTCTCGGCGCCGTTGGCCGGCCGCTTGTCGCGCATCGCGCTGCGCGAGGGCGACAGCGTGGTCGCGGGCGCGGTGCTCGCAAGCCTGTCGCCGCTGCTCTCGCCGCTGCTGGACGAACGCGCGCTGCGTGAGCAGACCGCCCACCTCGAGTCGGCGCAGGCTATGGTGCGGCGGGCCGTGACACGCATCGAGAGCGCGCGCCTGGGCATCGCGCAGGTGGCGGTCGAGCTGCGCCGCAACGAGCAGTTGGTGAAGGAAGGTTTCATCACGCCCAGCCGGATGGAGACCGACCGCCTGGCCGACAGGGCCGCGCGCAAAGAGGTCGATTCCGTGATCCAGGAGCACGAAATGGCCCAGCACGACATGGAACAGGCGCGCGCCGCTTTGGACGTGCTGCGCCAACCGGCCAGCACGGTATCGGCGCGCGCCTTCGAGTTGCGTGCTCCGGTGGCCGGCAAGGTGCTGCGCGTGTTGCAGCCTAGCGAAGCCACAGTGGCGATGGGCACACCGGTCATGGAGCTGGGCGACCTGGGCCGGCTGGAGGTGGTGGCGCAGCTTCTCAGTGCCGACGCCATGCAGACCCCGCCAGGCACGCTCGTGCGCATCGAGCAGTGGGGCGGCCCGGGGGTATTGGCGGGCAGCGTGCGGCGGGTCGAACCGTCGGCCTTCACCAAGGTCTCGGCGCTGGGCGTGGAAGAGCAGCGCGTCAACGTGCTGATCGACATCACCAGCCCGCGCGCGCAGTGGCCCACATTGGGCGATGGCTTTCGGGTCGGCGTTCGATTGGTGGTGCTGCAAACCGACAAGGCGCTGCAGCTGCCGGTCAGTGCGGTGTTTCCGCGGCCGGGTGGCCAGCCCGGTGAAATGGCGGCCTTCTTGCTGGACGGCAATCACGTCAAGCAGGTGACTGTGTCCCTGCGAGCGCGTAATGCTAGTCACGCTTGGGTCTCACAAGGGCTGAACGTCGGCGAGCGCGTGGTGGTGTACCCACCCACGGCGCTGAAAGACGGTGCGCGCGTCAAAGCGCGGCGCGGATGACATTGGCGGCCCGGTACATCAACGAAACGGCCGTAATCACTGTTGGCCCTTGTGGTCTGCCAGTTGCGAGCGCCCGTTGAGCACGTCGTGACGCAAGATGTCGCCGAGCCTCTTGGGCTACTCGAATATCGGGCTGTGCGCCGACTGCTCGAACGTGTAGAACCCCTTCACCGGCGCCCTCGGAAC
Source organism: Rhizobacter sp. (assembly GCF_046595475.1). Lineage (GTDB taxonomy): Bacteria > Pseudomonadota > Gammaproteobacteria > Burkholderiales > Burkholderiaceae_C > Rhizobacter. The sequence continues at coordinate 75,226 of NZ_JBKJOQ010000091.1, read as the reverse complement.
GTCGAAATACGATCTCCGGAGTTGGTTATTGCAGGTGTAGTCCCACCTCCCCTCAAGAAAATAGCCGGGAATCGAAAGCTCGGGCACTGCCTTTCTCAGGTCCGACGAGGCCATCCTGTCCCAGGCGACACTGATGCCGGAGCCGGACTTGACACGCCACAAATTGATCTTCTCCGTCAGCGTGTATTCACGAAACTGCAACGATGGGATCACGAGGCCCCACAACAGTGACCTCATGTCGTGCATCGTGCCGATTCCGAGCTCGTGCATGGCCTCGTCGCGAATGGCGACGTACGCGGCCGGCACGCCATCCAATGTGACCGGTGCGACCTCGAGCTTCTTCACCATCGAGCTGTTCCCGCGCGCCCCGTACTCGCGCAGCATGTAGTCATATGCCAACCGCTCAGACTCGATCTGATACGACATCTGCGCGACACCAATGTAGGCGTGATAACGCTCGGGGGCGCGAGCGGCCGCCTGAATGCCGATGAAGCTGCCGCCGGAGTGGCCCATCAGATAGATCTTGTCCTGCCTGAAGCGGTCGCGCAGGTAGTCGGTCACAGTCAGCGTGTCGGCGATCAGTTGCTCTACCGTGAGCGTCTCGCGCGGAATGTCGGAGGCGTACGAGATGCCGGAGCCGCGCTGCTCCCACCAGACGACGGTGAAGCCCTCGTCCATCCCGGTCGGGTGTTGCTGCGTCAAGAAATAGTCGGGCATGCCGCCGTGCAGGTAGAGCAACAGCGGGTGCGTCGAGTCCCTGCCTTTGATGAACATCCCCTGACGCACGCCGTTGACGTCGATGAACACCTTCTCGGAAATGCTTCTCGCGATGACGTTGCTGTTCTCGTCGAGGAACGGCTGTGGCAGGCCCGGGCTGACGAGCCAGAGCGAGCCGAGAAGCACGAACAGGCCGCCGATCAGCACCGATGCCAGGATGGTCATCGCACGTCGCGACATTTACGTCCCCAGGAATGTGTGGAAGCCCCGACGACAACGGCCACCACCAGCCACAGCCCAGCAGCCAACGTGATCTGCCAGGCCAAGCCCTGCTCGAACGACGTAGCTGGAAACAACACGAGCAACCAACTCGTGAAGCTCGCGTGCATCAGCACGGCCAGCAGCAGGCTCCCGGTGTGAGCAAACATCCGCGTCATCAGGACCCCCACGTCCAAGACCAAACAAACGCAAGGGCGAAGAACGCCGGCAGAGACCATGTGGAGTGCACCTCCCGGACATCAACCAGGGGCATGGAAGTCGCCACCGGGCTAGGGGGCGCGGGCATCTGCACTGTCATGGCCTAGCCTGTGACAAGAGCAACTCGTCCCGATGGGCCGCGACGAACTGCGCAAACTCTATCCGCGCTCGGCCCGTCAGGTCTGCCACCGTGTGCGTCACGGGTGGCGTGCCCGTGAATCGCGGCAGCATGTGCAGCAGCAGCATCACCAGGATCAAGCCGGGCTCGCGACCATCGCGGCGCAGCGTGCGGTAGAAGTGCCATAGGCTGGGAGACTCGTACCTGATAGGTGTTCCCAAACCCGCCGTCAACTGACCGGCCATTTGCGCCTGAGTCGCACCGGCCCAGCGTGCGCTGCCGAACGCGATCAGCCCGATGCCAGCGGCCACGACCAGGCCGAGGCCTGACGCAGTCCATGCCACTGCGTTCATTAAGGGTGTTTCCTTTGTGAAGCCAGGTGGCGTCGGCCGACTGTCAGCACGACGGCGACGCCCCACAGCGTGATGAGTGCACCCGCGGTGTTCACCACAACGGGCGATGAAGCAGCTGACGTGAATGCCACGTCGACCCCGGCGTGAAAAAGCGCCACGACAAGCAGGCTGCCCCAGCTCTCGTTGTAGAGCCAAGTGAGCAGGACCGCGCCTGTCAGCAGGCTGAACAGCCAACCGATCAAACCCGCGATACCCATCTCCGTGAAACCGGGGCGATAGAGGAACAGAGGTGCATGCCAGATCGCCCATCCCAGCGTGAGCCACAGCGTCGCGATGAAGGCAGAGTGGCGCTGCTGCAAGCGTGGCAGCGCGAATCCTCTCCAGCCCACTTCTTCGCCAAAGCCGAACGTGAAGAGGTTGTAGGCTAGGAATTCGAGTGCTGAGAATTGTGGAAACTCGGCTGCCCGCCCCAAGTTCGCCAACAGCGGAGCGCGACCCTCCAACAACGCCGCTGCGAGGAGTCCCAACAGGAGGAGCGCGTACGGCCCCAGGAGTGCGAGCAGCGCCCAGACGGCCCGTCCTCGCCACAGGCCCATCCTGCGCAGCAGATCGCGTGGCCCAGCGCGGCCGCTCTCTACAGAGGAGAGGATGAACGCCGCGGCGATCGGGCCCAGTGCGCCGAGCGCGTGGTGGTAGCGAAGCACCGGCAAACCGTTCACGCCCAGCGCAGGCAGCCACAGTGGCGCCCAGACCAGCCACGAGATGCCGTAGGCCAAGGCGAAGAAGCAGATCAGCGGATGGCGCATGTGGGTGGACCCGGCCGTCAGGCCAGAACCGCCTGCACCTGCCTGCGCATCGACAAGGGCATGATCGGTCCGCGACCGAAGCGCACCACCAGGTCGGGCCGCTGTTTGCGGTCGATTGCGAGCCATGTGGCAAATTGCGGCCGCATGGCCCCGACCTCGACGGGTTGATTCAGGAAAGCATTCCTGATGCCCAGCGCCGTGGCCTGCAGCGCGAAGCGCTCGTAGCAACGGCCGGCCTCGACCCAATGTGCCTTGTCGTTGCGGTCGGAGACGAATACTGCGATGCCGGCCGAATTGCGAAGCTGGCGCGTATAGCGTTCGTTCTCGGTCTTCGGCGTGAAGAACAGACCCATCATCCGGCTGCCCAGCCAGCGCGGCATCACGGGGTTGCCTGAGGCGCCAGCGAACAGCCCATCGCCGGTGCGAAGCGCCTCGCCGGAACCGAAGCGGATCCATCCCTTGAGTTCTGCGACGAACGCAGCGTCGTTCATCTGCGCCGTGTTGGCCGCCACGACGTATTCGAGCACGCTTTCCATGGCCGGGCGGGCAGTCAACAGCCGCACGCTGACGCCATCCCCGGTGCCCGCCTGCTCGAGCTGGCGCAACTCGGCAGTTGAGATCGGTTGGCCGTCGTAGTCGCCGCGGGTGCACTGCCGCTCGGCAATCGCCTGAAACAGCGGTGAGGTCCGCTTCTGAGTCGGTTCCAGGCTCACAGCAATGACACAGTCGCCAACGGGATCGAAGCGCGGGTCGGCGTGCAGTCCTGTCGCCAGCGCGGCGTGCACCATATTCTCTGCGGCGCAACCCATCGACACAAAGAGGTGATGGTCGTCGGGGTCGACGGCCGGGCAGCGACGCCTGAGGTCGGGCGCGATGGCGATCGACTTCTCGGCGATCTGGAAGCGCCAGCATTGCGTGTTGTGGCTCGAAGGCGCCAAAGTGGCCTGACGCACCAAGTCACGCAACGCGAAAACTTCAGAGCCGGAGGACTGCGGCCCAGGCGTTCTCAGAGCGCGAGCAGCACTCTGCTCGGCGTCGCCTGCTGAGCAGGCGGTCAACGCTGGCGTGGCCGAAATGGAAGCAGCCGCCAGAAGAAGATTCCTTCGGGATGGGGATTCCGGGCTTGCTGGTGAAAAGCTCACGTCATGGGTCGCAATCAATTCCACTTTGCCCGATCCGGGCAAACCAGTCTGTTCGTTGCCGAACGCAGCGCCAGACGTTCGGATCCAGGGTCGGGTTATCGCCGCGCGGGAAGCCGAATTTGGTGAACCCAGAACAGGCGTGTTTGCGCCGCGGTTCACTGGAGACTTAATGCGATTCGTCAGGGTCCAACGCGAGCGATCGGACGGGAACTGTCACGTTGCTGACTCTCGCAACCGTTGGCTCGTGGCCGTTATGCAAGTCTTGCCATAACGGCCATGAAGAGTCACTGACCACGGGCCGCTTTCCAGCGAGCTGGAGATCATCGTTCATCGAGCTATCGAGCTCGAAGGAGGCTCGATTCAGACGTGCTCGTACGAGGACGTGCCATCGGCAGTCGGAGAGTTGCCTGGCACTCTTGAGCCCCACGGACAGGCATTGGCACTGCGGTCACACACCGTCGCTTCGGGCGAGCGGCCGGTTCAAATGGCCGCCGTCATTCGTTTTCGCGAAGCGTCCGACCGCACCCAGTCTCAAGCGGGTTCTCGGGCCGCGCCGTCGATAGACAGCAATTGGCCGTGTTTTGCCCGCCGCAGCGCGCGGTTGTGGGTCGGCTGACCGTTGCATAGCAGCCGTTGGCATCGACGTTGCCACCCTTCCCACCCATCAGGCACGCCAGGTTGCCGCGCAAAAACTCGACCGTTCGCAGTGCGCGGGGATCGCTTCTCAGTGCCCCAACATGCCTTGCGCGACGGCGCCGTAGCCCACAAGATGAGGCTTTGGATGAGCGTCATGCGGGCGCTGGAATGGAACCAAAGTACGCCCTGAACTGTTCCGCTATTTTGAAACCTACCGGGCTGCAATTCGCGATTTTCAGCGTTAATAGCGGAACGTTTTCGTACCTAAGTTATTGATTTTGGCCAGGTTCCCGACGATCTGTTAATCCGTAGGTCCCTGGTTCGAGCCCAGGTCGAGGAGCCACTAAACACCAAGGTCAGCCGGTTAACACCGGCTGACTTTTTTGTTTCTTGAGTTCTGCCGGTGCCAGTCTGGTGCCAGTCTTGCGGCGATTGAACTCAGAGCGCTTCCGTGCTCGCAACGTTGCGTTCGCGCCGCGCCAGCATAGGCAACCCGTGGCTCAGCACAGGAGCCGCTCTAGCGCGGCATCCTGACGCTCAACAAGGATTGCGCTGCCTCTGAACGTCACTTGGTCGACGTGGTGTGAAAAACGTCAACTCTTGATCATTTGGGCATGCCTCGCGCCTCGCCCAGCCACTCTGGCCACCCTGTGTTGGTGGCATTCGGGCATTCCGTGAAGCAGGCACGCGCCGACCGCGGCGTATCGCAGGAAGAACTGGCGCATTTGGCCGGCATCGATCGTTCGTACATGTCGAGCATTGAGCGTGGCGAACAGAACGTCGGGTTGATGTCCATGCACCGTGTTGCGGCAGCGTTGGGCATATCGCTTTCAGAGTTGGTACTCAACGCACGTTTGTAGTTCGCGATTGCGTGGTTCAAGGGTTGCACTGGTCATGCTGCGGTCTGCATCCGCGCTCCCTGCGGGTCAGGCTCGGCGGCCCGGCGCGGTCCAGCGCACGCGTTGGAGAAACCAGAAGTTCAAAAGCAAGCATGTTGCATTTGCTATTTAACAATTAACTTTCACAGTGTTTTCGCAACAAAATACCTGCATGAAAGCCACTGCCGGCCAGGCAACGGCTGAAGCGTGCCCGCGCTGCATCGCCCATCGCAGACTCCGCCGCTGCCGGGTCGAAGCTCGTCATCGGGTCGTCCAGCAGCAACTGCAGATAGCTCTCGCCAAAGACCGCGGGCCGCGCGCCTGCCGCGCGCAGGGCTTCGACCCATTCGTCGCCGATGGCCTGGACGATGTCACCGATGTCACCATCGGAGTCATCGGCCTGCTCCATCGCGTCCCAGGCGCGGCGCAGTGCGTGCAGGCCCAGCGCCAGGGCGTCTTCCGCGCTACGAGCACGGGTTTGCGCCAGCAGCGGCAGCACATCGGCAGCACGCTGCGCAAAGGCAGAAGTCTGGCGCCAGTCCAGAAAGTCACGCCTCGGCGCGAGGATCTGCGTGGTCAGCGCCTTCAGCTCGGACAAGCTGGCGGCACCGCGCTGCACGTCACTGAGCTTGCGCCACTGCTGCAGTTCACGCTCGATGGAGCCATCGCGATCGGCCATATCGAGCAGGCGCTGCGCCAGTACTTCTGCATCTTGCCCGCGCAGGAACTCGGCCAGCGCCTCGCGACGACCCTCGATCGTGCGGGCGCGTTTTGCACCCGTTGCCGCAGCAGCGACCACCTTCTTGCGCGCCGCCTCTTCGGGCGCCGGAGCCTCTCCACCGAGGCGGCCCCGCCACACCAGGGCCAGCGCGACCTGGTGCTTGCAGAACCAGCCGTCCGTGGCGTTGGGGCAGTCGCACTGGCCCCCCCACCTCGCCCTCGTCCACCCAGACTTCGACCTCGTAGGGCTGCGTGCCCACCACCGTGGCGCGGGCAGCAGGCCTGGGACCGGCCTCTTCCTCAAGCGCCCGCACCACATCGGACTGGGCGTAGCCCTGGCCACGCTGAAAGATGGCCGAGCTGCTGGCGCGCTTCAGCGCGGCATCGCTCAGCGCCGCGAGCAAGGCCTTGTCAGGCGCGTCGCTCATCCCCGCACAGACTGGTAGGCCCGACGGAACTCTCGCCCGGTCAGGTCTCGGTAGTTGGCCTCGACGACCACCCGGCCTTCGAACTTCTGCTCGATCCACCGGGCGGCGTTCTCGGCGTCGTCGATGTCGTGCAGAGCCTGGCCGATCTCGCGCGGCCGATGGCCACCGAGGTCGTCGAACATGGCTTCGCGGCGGGGCACATCCAGGCGCTCGAACACGTCGTCGGACGACACCGTTTCGACGCTTCCGTCATGCACTTCAGCCACGCGCTGCCGCAGGTCTTCGGCCACGGCTTCCTGCTCGATCGGGCTGCCATGGAACGACAGCTCCCACAGCAGCCCATCGAGCACCTGACCCAGCGTCACGTCTTCCACCTGCGCACGCCCGATCTCCCGCATCCACGCCTGGGCCGCCTGGTCGTTCTCGGTGATCCGCAGCTCGTGACTCACGCGCACAGGCAGACTCAGCAGCTCGCGCAGCGGCGTGAGCGACACGGCCCATTCGATGCGCTCGCCTTTGCGCTTGTGCTCCTCTGGGTGATCCTCCAGCAGTACCGGCCCCACGCCGTGCAGGTGCAACCGCGTCGTGTCGCTGTACGTCTGGGTGTGCGTGTCCAAAGCCCAATACGTATACAGCTCCAGGTACTCGATGCGCTCGTGCGGCTGCAGCGCACTCGTGGCCGGGCCCTTGCTCGCTTCGGCACAGAGTTCCTCGACAAACGCGGTGCAGGCCCCGCGAGGCTACGAAGTGTTCTTTCACGGACGTACCCATCAAAACTGCACAAGTCCATTCAAGTTAGAAATCTACGATATGGCGGCATTGGCAAGGCCTCGTGGCACTGCCATCAGGGCATGGCTTCAGTCGAAGCGACGTCAATCCTGAACCGGAGCTTCTCCCTTAAGTCCGACGGCCCGCTCCGCATTTACGTTCGACACCACGATCACCGGTTTCGCATGGCTCGTGTGGCGATAGCTTGCTTTCAGCAAGCGGTATCCCGCGCCCGGCGCGGCGGCATGGAACAGCGCCAGCCATGTCGCGGCGTCGAAGATGGACAGGTGGCTGTGGCCGTCGTCGTAGCAGGCGATCTTGTGGAAACAAGTGGTCGCGGCGGCGTTCATGCGGGCGATCTGTGCCGGCAGCGACGGCGGCGGCAGATGCTCCAGGAAGTCCGCTGAGACCAGCAGATCAAAACGGCCGGGGAAGCTGAGCTGCGTGGCGTCTTGCTGGACGAAACGCACCCGCGGTTGCTGGCGAAGCACGCCGTCGAGCACGGGCGAACGCGCCCAGTCCACACCCGTGACCTCGGCCCAGTCTTTGGCGGCCTGCGCCAGAAAGCGCCCGTTGCCGCAGCCCAGCTCGACCAGCGAACGCCCGCCAATGGCTCGCAGCACTGGTAGCTCGTCGAGCAGCCAGTTGTTGCACTGGTAGCCCGTGCTGGTGTCATGCAGCCTCTGGTAGTAGGCCGAGTCGCACCGACGCTCAGCCACCGAGGGCCGAGTCGACTTGTGGCGCGAGGGCGGCATGCGCGGCCGCATCAGCGAGCTCACTGGAGTACCTTCGCGCTACGCACTTCGGTATTCGCCCTTGGGGCGGCCCAGCGTGTTCAAGCCACCTGCCTCGCGTTCAGGCCAGCTACGTCCAGCGCGAGTTGCAGGTTCGCTTGCGCCCACGCCAACTGGCTGAACGGCGCCACACGCTCGCGCATCGCCGCGGCCGACTGTCGCCAATGCACGCGCTTGTTTGCAACCTCCAGCAAAGCAGGCCCCATCTCGGCCACGTCGTCCACCAGGCGACCGCACACTCCGTCGCCGAGCAGTGCCACGGCCCAGCCGATGCGCGGGGCCACCACCGGCACACCAGCCTGCAACGCATCAAAGAGGGGCCATGGCCCCGAATCGGCGGCACTGCTGATCGCCACGGCATCGAACGCGCCCAGCCATTCGCTCGCGCGCTGCATCGGAAACTGCTTGAAGTTGTGTGCGTGGCTCTCGACACCCGCCGCACGCAGGCGTTGCATCGCACGCTCAAGGCGCTCACCCACCAGCACCACGCGCGCATGACCGCGCAAAACACGCGCCGATTCAACGAACGCGTCGAGCCCGCTCAAGTCGACACCACCGTGGAGGGCCGGCCGCCCGACCCAGGCAATGCGGGGCAAGCTGTCGTCGCGCGCCACGGTGGCCCCTGGTGCGCCTGACCAACCCACCGGCTGCAAGATCCAGCGCCGCCGAGCCAGGTCGACCCCACCGGCCCTCAGCAGCGTGTCTTGCTGCTGATGGGTCAACGACACCGCGGCGCAGCGCGACACTGCCGCCCGCTCGCCACCCCCCAGGTAACGCCCGCCGTCGAACAAGTCGTGCAGTTGCACCACGGTGCGTGTGAAGTCGGGTGATGCGGCCGCCTCTTTGGCGCGGATGAAGATCCAGGCCTGCGCGTTCGGCATCGGCCTTTGCGTCGCGACCACTTGGCAAGATGGATGGCCCGCCGCCACCAGCGCCTGCTTCCAGCACTCGAAGAGCCAGCCGCGGTCTTCGGCCACCACATTGATCACCGGGAATGCGGCGCGCAGCAGCGGCACCACCCCGCGGTCACGCACGGCGGGAGCCGCCGGCGCCGCAGGCCGGCGCACCGCCGTCGCCAGCAGCGCGGCCACCCGTTCTGGGTCGCGCGCATCGGCCAGGCGCCACTGGTGGCGGATCAGGTGGTGCGCATAGGCGCGCCGGCAGGCAATGGCATCGGGCTCGGTGACGCTCAAGCGCAAGGCCGACCAGTCGGACGGGATGGCGGTGAGGAAGGGCGTGCGCGCGCCCTGCGAGGGCCACACGTTGCGGGCCAGCACGATGGCCGGCACGTCCCACAGCAGTCCGTCGTGCGCCACGTTGCTGTTGAGCGTCAAGATGCCGCTGCATGCGCCGCTCTTGAGCATCTGGTGGATGTTGCCGCGCGCATGCGGCCACACCTGGTCTTGTGCTCGCCGTACTTTCAACGCGAGGTGGCGGTTGTGGGTACGTGCGTCACTCGGGTGCTGCTTGAAGATCACCGGAAACGGCGGATCGAGCCGCGCCACATGGTCGATCAGGCGCTGCATGGTGCGCAGCGGGGCCGGCGCGTGGCGCACGATGTTGGTGTCGGATTCGATCTGCAGCGGCACCAGCAGGAACTGCGGCGGCAGCCCCGCCGGCACCGCCTTGTCGGCCTGCATGTATTGGTAGTAGCCGTTGAAGGTGTCAGCCTTGATCTGTGCAAGCCGCTTGTCGAGCGATGCCGAGTGCTCAGCCGACAGGGGCTCACCGTCCCACACAAACGGCGCCGCATGTGAATCGGCGTTGATGCCGGCAGAGCTGATCTGGTAGTCGGCCCTTGGCAGCCACCCATGTTCGCAATAGAGCGTGGGCCCGCGTCCGCGGTGGCCGGCGCCGTTCCAGACGATCGACAGCACCTTCGGATCTGAAGCCGTGCGGTAGGTGTCTCGCGACACCTCATGGCCGAGGCTCGCAGCAGTCTCGGCCAGCGTGTTGAGCAGCTGCGACACGGCGCCCGTGCCGCGTCCATCAATGGCAATTTTCATGGCGATGCTCCTTGGGGGTGCCACGCGGTGGGCGGGCGGTGCGCTGTGCAGGGGGGTGACGGGAACGAGAACCGGCGCCTGGGCCGACGACTGCCAATCGCCATCGGCCCGCACGCGCCGCCGCGGCAGCGAAGCGATGAGGCTCGCGCTGCTGAGGTTGACAAGTTCGATGCCGCGCTGCTGCAGTGCAAGCGCCAGCCGGCCGTACTGCGCATCGATCTCGCGCAAGCGCCCGGCCAGCGAGTGGCGGCCGGTGGCGGCAAAAAAATGGTGGTCGGTGAGGTCGACCCCGATCAGCCCGATGCGCCGGGCGCCCATCAGCGCGGCCAGGCACACCGCCACATACGGCGAGTTCTGCGCGTAGTGCAGCACCTGCGCGCCGCCATCGTCGGTGGCGCCGTAGCGGCCGAGCTTGAAGCGCACCACCGGCGGCCGCACCGTGCCCAGGTCGAGCTGGGTGAACAAGGCCTGCGCGTTCGACTGTTCGACATAGCGGAAGCGGTCGCCCTTGAACTGCGTGCGCGGGTTCACTACCACCAGGTAGCTCGGGTCGAACAGGCGGCCGACGTCGTTGACGCCGATCGTGACGAAGCGCTGCGGCTCAGCCAGGTCGTTGAGCGACGGGCCGCAGCCGCACACGACGATGCTCTCACCGCCGTGCCGGCCTTGAAAGGCAGCGAGCGTCGCGCCCACGCTCAGACCGCCGACAGTGCGCCCGGCACGGCGGGGGTGTCGGCGGCAGATGCCACCGGCTCCGCGTCGGGCGACGTGATCAGCCCTTCGAGCACGGCTGCGTGCACCTTGTCCGCCTTCAGTTCCTTGCGGATCTGCAGCAAGGCCCCGCCCAGCAGCGGCAACCAGTCCGTCTCGGTCAGCCCGGGCTGATGCTGCAGGGTGCGCAGCGCGACGTGCGCCGAAATCATTTGTTCACTGCCAAACTGCGCCAGCAAGCGGTCGAGCGAGTTCAGCCCGTCTTCAATCGCCGCGCTGCCTGCGCCGGTGAGCCGCTGCTGCCAGCAATCGACAAAGAGCCGGTAGGTCGCAGCCTTTTCTTCGCGCAGCGGCACGGCCAGCCGGTCGCGGCCCGATTGGCGCACCGCGCTGGCGACCAGCCAGGCCGCGAGCAGCACGACGACCGATGCAATCGCGGTGACGCGCGCCACCTGGGCATCGAGCGCGGCGAACGCGGCAGTGATGTGTTCGAGCATCAGCCAGGCGGCAAAAGCGAGCGCCGCCAGCAAGGCCAGCGCAGTGAGCGTCACGATGAGTTGGTTGAAAGTTTTCATGTGGGTCTCCAATCACGTTGAGAGGGAATGAGGCTCAGGGGAGTTCGGAAATCTGCAAGGTCTTGTCCAGCGCCCACGCGCGCTTCATGTGGGCCACGTGGTTGTCGGTCAGCTTGCCGGCCATCTGGGGGTTGCCACGGTCCAGGTTCTCCTGGATCGTGCTGTTGGCGACGCTGTCGCCGATGAACATGTTGCGCAGGTAGCCGAAGAAGACGCTGTAGCGTTCCTTGGCAGCGGCCTTGATGCCGGCCACAGACGCCGGCTTCACCACCACACGAGCGTCACCGATCGAAGCGCGTTGCTCCAGCAGCAGCTTGGCCGCGGAGACCTTCTTCTTGTTGAGCACAGCCATGTAGTGCCTGGACATGTCGCTCGACGACACGACGTGGCGGCGTGCCAGCTCCTTGCCCGCGGTTCGATCGACGTTGACAAGTTCGCCCTTGGAGTTCAGCCGCAGCTCCGACTTCTTCTTGTGCTGGGCCGCGATGCCGCGCTTCTGTTCCAGCGTGAAGCTGCCACGCGGCAGGTCGACGCCGCTGACCACGTCGTCGTCCACACCCCAGGTGGTGAAGGTGTCCGAGATGTGATCGCGCAGCGACACCATGCGGCCGTCCAGGCTCGCCATCAGCTTGTCAGCGGCCTTGAGATCCTTGCCCGCTGCCGCCTTGCCCGCGCCTTCGTCGTAACCGGCCAGGTCGTCCTGAAGCTTCTTCACCGCCTTCTCGTGCGTCTTGGCGGTGGCGACCGGCGCTGTGCGCTTGGCCGGGGCGATGCCCTTGTCCTTGCCCGCTTCTTCCAAAAAGACCGACGGCAGCTGCGGCGCCGATCGCAGCACCAGCGTCGCCTTCTTTTCGCTGCCCTCAAAGGTGAGCGTGTGCTTCTGGGTGCCCAAGCTCACCGGCACTTTCTTCTTCCACCAGTTGAGCAACTTCTTCGCACCCGCCTTCACCGCCCCCACCACCTTGCCGACCTTGGCGCCAACCCACTTGGCCACCTTCGCCAGCGTGTCGTCGACCTTGCCCTTGATCTTCTGGATCGCGGTGCGCACCTTGGCGGTGATGCCGTCGAGCCGCAAGAACCTGGCGAGGAAGGCGACCGCCAGCGAGAGCCCGCGCGCCAGGCCGTCTTCCATCGCCTGCGCCGCCGCACTGATGTTGCCGGCCGCGATCTCGCCGATCGAGCCGAGGAAGTTGCCTATCATCTTGATGATCTGCTTGGCCTTCTGGATCAGGAAGACGACGGTGTCGTAGATGCCGATGACGGCGCGGACGATGCCGGCGCCCGGCACCAGCAACATGCCGATCGTGATCGCCGCCTGCTCGACGATCTTTTGCTTGACGAAGTCTTTCGCGGCATCGAGGAAGGCGTCGCCCACATCGGCGGCCATGCCCTTCAGTTGCTCCCAGGCGGCCATCGGGCCTTCCTTGAACAGCGTTCTCACCAGGCCGGCGGTTTCTTCCAGACTGGCCACCACCGGCTCGGTCAGCACCGGCACGAGGTGCTTGCGCAGGTTGGCGTAGCTCACGCCGACCATCTCGAGCGCTAGCATCAAGATGCCCTTTGCGTCCCAAGTCGTGGGCAGTTTCACGCCTTCGAGCGAGCCGGTCAGCCATTCGAAGATTGCGTCCTTCAAGTGCTTCAAGAAGTTCTTGCCGAAGTTCTTGAAGCCGGTGACGGCGGCGCTGACCAGGTTCTTCACGAACTGAATCGGCTTGGTGAAGATCGCCTTCAGCACCGCTGCGCCCCTGCTGATGATTCCTTCGATCTCGCCCAGCGAATAGCCGAACTTCTGCAGCGCCCAGGTGAAGAACTTCTTGGCCGCCCACAGCAAGAGCTTGCCGAGCTTGGCCAACGCGCCGCCCATCTCGTCTTTCATCTTCTCGATCTTTTCGTCGATCGCCTTGATCGCCGCCTGCTGCTTGTCCTTCAGGTCTTTCTGCAGGTCTTCTTCTTTCTGCGCGACGAACTTGTCCATGGCGGCCAGCTTGTCGGCCATCTCGCCAGCCGTCTTGTTGCCGATGTCCTTCAGGCCGGGTTCCAGGTTCTTCACGTAGTCGGCGATCTGCTGCTTGGCAGAGGCCAGCTCGTCCTTGCACTCCTGGACCACGCGCTTGTTGTCGGCGCTGATGTCGGCCACCAGCTTGTCGACGGTGCCGACGAAGCTGCTGCGGTTGCGGTCGAAGATGGCTTTGACACCAGGCAGGTCTTCCATGCCCAGCAGCCAGTCCTTGGCCTTTCGTGCCCAGCCGAAAAAGCCCGAGTAGCGATCGGCCTTGTAGGCATCGAGGTCGGTCTTGACGGTGTCTTCGAAAGCCTTGGTCGCTTTTGCGTTGCCTTCATCGAAGCGCTTCATCGACTGCGTTTCGAGATCGGCCAGGCGCTTCTTCACCTTGGTCTGCGCGTTGTCGAACAGCGTGTTGATGTGTTTGGCGGTCTCCTCGCGTTTCAGCTGCAATGCGCTCTTGGCTTTCTTCTGCTTGTCAGCGGTGGCCCCCAGGCCGTTCTTGCGCTTGGTCCGCAGCGCGGCCCGGCCCTGGCGCTCTTCGGCCTTCAACGCGGTGTCGATCTTCGTTGCGCTGGTCTGCACGAACTTCTGCATCGCGACCGGCTGCTCCTGGGCCGCCTTCTCCATGCCTTTCTTTTCTTTGTTGGCCGACGCCAGGTCGCCGCTGTCGACCATGTCGAGCTGCTCTTGCGTGACACCCTCTTCCTTCAGCTTGGCGTCGCCTTGTTTGGTGAAGGCGCTGAGGTCGGTGTGCTCCTTCTGCAGCGGCGCGATGGCGTTCGCACCCAGGTTCATGGTGCCGGTGCCCGGTGCCGCCTCGATGGGCGGCAGCTCCACCGGTGTGTGGCCGCTCGGCGTGGGCGGCGGTGTTTTCTCCATGTCGGAGAAGGTCGAGACCACCGCATTCTTGTCGCCCTGCACCACCTCCATCACGTCGGTGCCCATGTGCTGGGCCTTCATGTCGCGCTTGAAGTTGTCGACGTCTTCGATCTTCTTCGGAGTGTTCGCGGCCAACGATTGTTGGAGCTGCTGCTTGCCCTTGTTTTCGTCAACCACCGGCTTCGGTTTGGCATCGACCATGCCAACCTGCCCAGCGTTGCTCTTCGACTGTTCGTCAGACACCGGGATCACCACCGCGGCGTCGGCCTGCTGGCGCTTATCGGCCGCTTCATCGTGGGTCTGTTCGTGCTGGCGCAGGCGTTTCAGCATGGCGCCGCCGCGCGCGAGCACGGGCGCCGCCTTGCCGATCAGGAACATCGCGACCTTGCTCGAACGGCCCACCGTCAGCGCAGCCGGCGCGGCACCGGGCTTGCCCGCTCCGCCGCCCGTGCCGCCGCGGCCGGCACGGCCTTCGGCCTGGCCTTTGGCTTGTTTGCCTTCCTTCTTGGCCGGCTCCTTCACCTGCGGCACCGGCTGGGGCGCTGGGCCCTTGCCGAGCTTGGCTTGCGCCGCCTCGGTCTCGGTCTTCATGCGCTCGAGCTCGTCGTCGGTCACCTCCTCGGGCACCTCGACCACCTTGCCCTCGGCAGTGCGCACGAAGCGCTTGCCGAGCAGCCCTGGAATCCGCAGCGGCAATGCGCTGCTGACCTGGCCGTTGACCTCACTCGCGCCGGCGCGCCGCACACGTCGCGAGCCGGTCAGTGCCGCCAGCACCCGCGAGGCCGAGCTCTTCGGCTTCTCGGGCACTTTGGCAGGGGCGACCAGCATCGACATGGCGTGTTCCGCTCAGGCGACCTTGCGGATGTTGAACAACAACAGAAACGCGCGGTTGTTCGCATTGCCGGTGCGGTAGACGCACTGCGCATCAACGAGGTCAGCGGCGAGCGAGGCCAGGCTCCACGATTCGGCCTCGTCGCAGCCCACAACGTGGGCCTGCAGCGCCGGCACGTCCTTGTCACGCCCGGCCTCGGCGACCGGGCCGAGCTTGGACACCGCGGCTTCGGGCACCGACTCGTTCTCCCAGCCCCACATCCAGGTCTCGGAGTTGGGCGACCAGCTGCCGGCCACCTGGATGTCGGCGCGGGCCTGTTCGATGTTGCCGGCATCGAAGAAGCGGATGGTCGCTTTTTCCAGATCGGTTTCGTAACGCACATGTGTGCCAATGCCGAAGCGCTCGCGCGCCGCGTCCATGCCGGCCTGGACACGCTCGCGTGCCGCGGCGACCCATTGTTCGTAGTCGTTGGTGTTCATCGCGTCCTCGTCAAACGTTGAACCAGCTTCGGATCGTCGGTGCCGGGATATTGGCCGGGGTCTTGGCGCCAGCGAAGCCCTCCAGCAGGCCTTGCAGTTCCTTCGCCTCGCTCGGGACGGCGAGCTTCTTTTCAGCGGCCGGCGTCGTGCTCGTGACCTTGACGATCTTGGAGTCCGGTCCGATGGAGTTGTCGTTGAGCGCCCCGTCCAGCTGACGACCCAGGTCCTGGTTCATCTTTCCCTGGATCATCGAAAAGTTTCCGCTGTCCTTTTCGTCTTTGCCACCGGACTGCAGGTCAAGCCGATGGTCGGCCTGCAGTCCCTTCATGATGGCGTAGCACCGCCCTTGGGGAGGCTCGGGGACGTTCTTGATGAACGCGATGATCGCGTTGCGGAACGCCTTCTGTCCGCCCTGGCGAAGCTCCCCCGTTGATTTGCGGCCGCTCGCGGTCGACGCGTCCGGTGGCCGAGTTTTCGCCTCCAACTTGGTCTTGCCGGCCACGCTGGCCTTGTAGAAGTTGACCTTGGAATTGAACTCCTCGACCGGCCATCCCCTTTCGAAGACGAATTTGACGTCGAAGGTCTTTGCAGCGACCTGGGCTGGGGTTTGCGCCACGAATACCGGGTTGATCTCGGCCCGTATTCCCCAGGTCTTGCCCTGCTCGACAGGCTCGAGGGTGGTCACCTTGTGGAAGATCCGGACGCCCGTCAGCAGCGGCCTGAGAACCTTCTCGCCGACCGGCTTGCCGGCGAAGCGGTTCACCAGTGCCGCACCGGCCTTGGCCGCCTTCTCCACCCGCTTCTGCTTCTCCTCCGGCGGCGCATCCTTGCCCGCGAGCTTGTCGATGAAGCCCTTGACCATCTTCTTGACCCAGCCGATCAGCTTGTCCATGGCGCCGTCGATCGGCGCGCGCACCTTCTGCAAGATGCCGTTGATCTTGCTGGCCACCTTGCCCAGGCCCGCGAACTGCGCGAAGAAGTTGATCGCGATCGTGAGCCCCCCGGCGAGCACCGATTCGACCTTGGACACCGCGGCGCCGATGTTGCCGTTGGCAATGGCGACGATCGAATCGACGAAGCCGGTGACCACCGCCATGATCTGCTTGATCTTGTTCTTGATCGTCACGATGGTGTCGTAGATCGTCATGATCAGGCCGATGAAGCCGGCGCCCGGAATGAACATCGCCACCAGCTTCGGGATGCCCTTGGTGATCACGGCCTCGATGATCAAACCCTTGATGCCTTCGACCACCTGGTCTTTCAGCGCGGCCAAGTCGGCCTTCATCTGCTCCCATGCCGCGGCCGGCCCTTCGTTGGCCAGCTTGACGACCACGGTGGCCCCCTTCTCCAGCAGCGCCACCGTGGTAGCGCCGAAGGCCTTCACCAGCTTGGGTTTGAAACGCGCATAGGTGAGGCCCAGCACCGAGAACGCAAACTTGATGATCTCGCCCAGGCTCAGCGCCTTCGGGATGTAGACACCGTCGAGCGACCCCGTCAGCCAGTCGATCAGGCCCTTCTTCAGGTGGGCCAGGAAGTTGCCTCCGAACGCGCTGAACCCGCCCTTGGCCGCGGCGATCAGGTTACCGACGAAAGGCGCCGGGTTCATGAGGATGCTCTTGAGCGCCGCGCCCGTCTTCTGCACGTAGCCCCACGACGCCGGGCTGACCGCCTGGAACACGATCTCCAGCAGCTTCCACATGGCGTCGCCCGCCCAGCTGATGAAGCGGCCGAGGAAGTTGCCGAACACCTTGGCCAGCTTGGCGAAGGCCAGCGGCACCAGGATGATGTCTGCGATCGTCAGCGACTTCAGGCCCTCCATGAACAGGCCCGGTATCTCGGAGACGAAGCTTTTGAGTGCGCCCCAGGCGCCCTGCATCCAGGCCCAGCACTTGTCGAGCGCGTTGGACTTCTTGATGTTGTTGTAGACCTCGTCCTGGCCGATGATCTTCATGAACCCGCCGATCATCATGTCGGCCGGGTTGTCCACCGCGTCGCCGGTCACCGGGTCTTCGCCCATCACACCCTTGAGCAGGTCGTAGCTGGGCGTGCCTTCGGCCAGCTTGCCCAAGGGGCGAAGGATGGCCTCCTTGATGAATTCGAGAATGGCATCGATGAAGCCGGCCACCAGGCTCTTGATCTGGTTGATGGGGTCGGTCACGAGGTGGATGCCGCGGCTGACCGCCGCGCCCGGGCTCGCCAGGTCCTTGACCCCGAGCGACTTCAGGAAGTCGATCACCGCCTGGCCCAGCGAGCCGAAGGCAGAGATCACGCCCTTCAACTGGCTGTAGGCCCAGTTGGCGATCTTGTCGAAGATGCCCGCGTTGTTGAGCGCGTCTGTCACCAGCGTCGCACCCGGGATGAACTCGACGATCGCGCGAAACACGTTGCCCGGCGAGGCATCGACCGCCGCGTCGTTGATCGGGTTCTTGCCGAGCACGATGGTCAGCATGCGAAAGCCCGGCAGGCCGTTGGCCTTCTCGGCAAAGTAGTTCTTCGCCGTGTCGAAACCCAGGCGCTGCACCTGCAACGGCGCACTTGCCGTCACAGAAGGCGCAGCCTCGCGCTGGACCTCTTCACGTTGAACAGCAGCGCGCTGCTGGATGGTGTGGGTCAGCTCGTGCGCGATCAGCTCGCGCCCGCCGGCACTTTCGGGGCTGTAAGCGCCCTTGGCAAAGAAGATGTCGCGCCCATAGGTGAACGCCGTCGCCGAGAGGCGTGCCGCGAGCCCTGCCGCCCGGTCATCGTTGTGAATGCGCACGCGGCCGAAGTCGGCCTTGAAGCGTGGCTCCATGAAGTCGCGCACCGCTTGCGGCAGCGGCTGCCCACCGCCGAGGCTGGCCTGGATCTCGGTGGCCACCTCTTGCGTGGCGGCGGGGGCGCCCTTGCCTTCGCGCTGCACACCCGCCGCCGGCAGCAGCGCGGAGTGCATGCGCGATGCTCCGCCTGTGCTGCGCAGTGGCGCTTTCGATCTGGCCGGAGGGGCAGATGCAGCCGCAGGCGGCGCCGCCATTCGGGCCACGGCACTGCCCACCGCAACCGCTTCGCGTTCGGCTGGATCGGTGGGCGACGACACACGCATCGCTGTCTGCACCTTCTGCGGCAAGAGCGTGCTCGACTCGCGCGTGAACGAGTCCTGCTTCTTGACGACGCTGATCGCCCGGTTGCGCGTGCTGCTTGCCTTGACCGCCGTCTGCCGCGACTTGGCCTCGGCAGAGGCGCGCAGCGCAGCGGCGGGGGAGACCATGGCTCAGGCCGGTGTCGGTACGCTGCGCCGCGCCACGTCGGCCGGGCGCAGCGGGCAGGTGCCGCCGGTCTTGCGGTACTCGCGCTGCAAGGCGGCGTAGAGGTGCTCGGTGCGCATGCCGCCACCCGCTTGCAGTGCGAGCAAGCGCGCATGCGAGACCACGTTGCGCAGCTGGCCGCCGGTCAGTGCGCAGCGGCAGGCCATCTGCTGCAACCAGTCGTCGTCGATCTCATCCGGCGTTTGCCCCGGCAGGGCTTCGCTGCCCAGGTGCAGCTTCAAGATGTCGTAGCGCCGCCATTCGTCGGGCGGGCGGAAGTTGATCACCACGTCCATGCGGCGCGAGAAGGCTTTGTCGATGCGCTCGGCGGCATTGGTGGTCACCAGCAAAATGCCATCGAAGCACTCGATGCGTTGCAGCAGGAAGTTGGTTTCCAGGTTGGCGTACCGGTCGTTGGAGGAACCCACGTCGGTGCGGCTGGCCATCAGCGCATCACCTTCGTCGAGCAACAGCACGGCGTCCAACTCTTCAGCGGCCGAGAAAGCGTGGTGCAGGTTCTTCTCGGTCTCGCCCAAGTACTTGTTGACGGTGGCCGACAGGTCGACGCGGTAAAGGTCTTTGCCGAGGGTGGATGCGAGCAGGCGCGCCGCCAGCGTCTTGCCGGTGCCGCTGCTGCCGGCCAACAGCGCGCGCACGCCGACGTTGCCCTGCGCCATGCCCGGGCTGCGTGCGGCCAGCTGTTCGCGAAAGCGGCAGCGCGCTGCCAGCGCCTCCAGCTCGTCGCGCGTGGGCGTGTCAACCGCCAGTTCGTGCAGCCCGCCGCGCCCGGGCAGGCGCGTGGCCAGCGTTTCCAGGCGTGCCGACTGCAGCACGCGGCACGCCTGCTGCACATCGGCTGCGCTCAGCGCGTCACGACGAGCCAACGCGGCCAGCCCGGCCGAGGTCTTGGCCACTCGCCGCACGTTGCCGCTGGTCAGCCGCGCCGCAGCGGCCAGTGTCAGCAGCGCTTGCTCGCCCTGCTCGGGCAACACCGACCGCCAGTGCTGCACACGCTGCGCCGGGTCGGGCAAGGGCAACTCAATGGTGAGCATGGCCCGCGCCTCAGCGCTGGACCACGCGCCGTGGCGGCCGGTGGCCACGCACAGCGGAGCGCCGGCAAACGGCAGCGGTGCGAGTTTGCGGGTCTCGCCCGGCGTGAGATCGCAATCGACCACCGGCACGGCATTCAAGAGCACGGCCAGCAACCCCAGCAGCCGCCAGTTCGACTCGTCTTCAAACACCAGCGCTTCGGCCACCAACACCGATTTGCCCAGCGCGTGGGCCACGCCACCGATGAGCGTCTTGCGGCCGTTGTGCAGCGGGCCGCGCACCAGCAGCACATGGTCGGCGTGGGCGCCCAACAAGACCGGCAGCGCGGCGCAGTTTTGTTGCACCTCGGCACTGGCAACATACGCCTCCAACGGGCACAAGGATGCATGCGGGTGGTGCTTCAACCAGCGCAGGGCCGGCGCGTCGCCCCGCAGGCCGTCCCACAGCGAATGCGGCACCGACAGCAGCCACTCGGGGCGAGGCGCGTCCGGGTTCAGCACCTGCAGCAGCCCGGTGCGCAGCAGCTCGAGCAGGCTGTGGCGCACGGCTTCGGCCCGGTCGATGCCATCGTCGCCCAGTCTCCACCACGCGAGCAGCAGACCGAAGCTAGGGCGCCGATGCTCGCGCGCCGAGGGCTCGAAGATCTGGCCGAAGCGCGGGTCTTCTTCGATCAGACCGGCGGCGAGCAGCAGCTCGAGTTCGAGCGGGCCGAGGCCCGCCTTGCGCAGCGCCCGCAGGGGCAGGTGTGCCTCACTGCCATGCTCCCATTGCGCGACCTTGGCTTCCCACTGTTGCCACGGTGGCGCATCACCCTCCAGGTGCGGCGCAATCTCGGCCTGGTAGTCGCCCAGGAACGGGTGGGCCGACAAGGCAGCCGGCGTGCCGCCCGGCGTGCATTGCGCAGTGATGCGCGCGATCACGCCGAAGAGCACCAGGCGGAAGTGCTGGGCTGGCGTGTGCGCCATGTCGGTGAAGTTGCAGCTGCTCATGTGAAGCGGAACATCAAGGAGCGCCCGGCGGCGGGGATCCAGCCTGGGTCACGGTCCAGGCCGGCGAAACGAATGGGCAGCGGCAAGGTGGCCAGCGCCAGGTGCACGTCGACCGCAGCGGTACCGACCTCCACCACCGCGTCATGGCAGCACAGCAACGCCGGCGCTTCGCTCACGCCCGCGCCCAGCGTGTGGTGCAGGCGCGCGTTCAGGTAAGCCAGCCAGTGGTGCAACCAGCGCGCCGCTTCGGCCCGCGGCACACGTGCCATCGGCGCGCGAGCGCGAACGAGAGCGGCCGAGCGCAACAACCCGTGCTGACCACACAGCGCACGCGCTTGTTGCAGCGGGCGCAACACGCGGTCGCGCGGCACGTCGAACACCGCGAAACCCTGCGGATGCAACACGCGCAAACGCTGCGCGCTGGCATGCACCTGCAGGCGATCCACGTGGCCCCAGGGAGCGAGCCAGCTTAAGTCAAGTTCCCAACCCGTGGGAGCGATGAAGCCGCGACCCGGCGGCGTGCGGGGTTGGCGCCCCGACAGCGAGGCCAACAAGGCCCACACCGGGTCTTGCGCAAAGTCATCGCCAAACCAGGCGCGGCCGGTCCAGGCCAGCAGGTCCCAGGGCGACAAGGCCAGGCCGGGTGTGCGCGGCATCGTGAAGTCGCCATACACCCGCAACGCGAGCGCCGCAT
Organism: Rhizobacter sp.; assembly: GCF_046595475.1. Classification (GTDB taxonomy): domain Bacteria; phylum Pseudomonadota; class Gammaproteobacteria; order Burkholderiales; family Burkholderiaceae_C; genus Rhizobacter. Next base: position 53,888 of record NZ_JBKJOQ010000091.1, on the reverse strand, counting down.
TGAGCAGGTAGAACACACCACCGTAGCGGGTGCGCAGGGTGCGAGACGACACATTCGAACGAGGCGTGCCGGCAGATGGGCGGCTGCGTGTGGGGGTCGCTGAGCGCGCGGGCATGGTCACGGATGCCGTCGCCGGCAACCCGGCGGATTGCGGCTCGGGTTCGGGCAGGAAGTCTTGTGCTGCCTCGACCGGCGGCGCGTTGGGAGGAGCCGTTGGGTCGTCTTCAAAGGCCGGCGCCGCGCGCAGTGCGGGTGCCTGCGGGGTGGCATCTTCGGCAGCCCGCCGATGCCGCCCGCGCTCTGGCATGGCGAGCGTGCCATCAGCCACGTTCATCGCGACAGGCTCGATCGCTTGGGGTGCCGCTGCAGCGGCGCGTTGTTGCTCCACGAGAGGCGGCGCGGCGGGTGGCGCTTGCACCCCGGCCTCGACACCTGCCGCCGGCAATGCAGCGTGCAGCGCCGTCATCCACTCCGGCGTGCGGGCCCAGGCGGGCGCACGCACCAGCGCCAAGGCCAACGCGAGCAAACGGCGCTGCGCCGGCCGCAGCAGCGGCGAGTTGAGCTCCGGCACCAGCGAGAGCAATCGCCTCGCTGCAAACGCTGGGGCAGCTGAGGGCTCGGCGTGCGCGGTCGACTCAGGCGTTGGTGCCACCACACCTTCGGGCACCGCCCCCATGGGCCCAGCGGGGCCGGCCCACTCGCTCACACCATAAGCACGCTGCACGGAGCGCAGCGCTTGCGCCGCATCAGTGTCTTCGAGCTTGGCCACGCAGGCCACCACCTCACCGCGCTCGGCCAACAGGGCAAACGCGGGCACCAGCCGCTCGCCATGCGCCAGCACCTGCACACGCAGCCAGCGTGTCACTTCAAGGCGACCGATCACGCCGTGCCACCACCAGCGCTGCGCTACAGCGCCTTGCACCCAGTCACGCAACAGGCAGGCCACCAGCTCGGCCTCGTCGGCAAAGCACACCGCCTCGGCCTCGGCCGCATCCTCATGCAGCCAGGGCCGGCGCGCTGAGCGTGCGCGCTCGCGCAGTGCAGCCGACACGCCATGCCCGAAAGAGCCGCCCTCACTGGCGGGTCGCACGCCCCACCGCGCATCGGCCACCAGCCGGCGCACGAACAGCAGCGCCTGCGGAGCGAGGCCGGGTGGCGACCAATCGACATCGGCCAGCGCACGCTCCAGGCGCTGGCGCGCGCGCAGCGGGTCGCCACCGGCGCTGTGCAGCCGCACGCTGCGCAGCGCGGCGCCGTGGCTGTGCAAGAGCGGCATGTGTGCTCTGCTCAGAAGGCGTAGCGTGCCGCGAACAGCAGCGTCGAGTGCATGCTGAGCGGCGAGTTGTTGCTCACCGCGTGAAGCCCGTAGCGGCCTTCCAGCGACCACTGCGGCGTCAGCTGAAACTGCGCACCCACGCCGGCCGACACCCCGAGCCGGGTCGAGCCCGGGTTGAAGGCATACGCGCCCAGGCCTGCGGTCGCGAAGAACCGCGTCGGCTGTGGCGTGAAGTACCACTTGCCGTTGAGGCCCAGCACCGTGGCGTCGATGTCGGGCGCAGCGCCTTTGCCGCGGAAGCGGTGTGTGCCCAAGGTGGCTTCGACCGACAGGCTGCTGGTGATTTCTCGCTCCACGCCGAGGGTGAACGCAGGGCCTTTGTCGTAGGTGTTGGAGAAGCTGCCGTGGGGGATGGCGATGCCCAGGCCGCCCCAGATGGCGTAGCGGCCGCCGCCGCCGGCCACATCGGCCTTGACGGTGTTCACGGGCGTCAGGTCCGCTGGCTGAGCCTGAAAGCTGTCGGGACGGGATATCGGTTGATCCAGGAAGTGGAGCGACACCTGGGGCGGCGTGCTGCCGCTGAACGGGATGCGCGCGGTGTAGCTGCCATCCAGGTTGTCCACCGGCTTGACGGCTGGCCGGCCGGGTGTTGCGAACCAAAAATAGTTGGCCCAGCCCGGCCCCATCTTGCCGCCGCGCAGGTTGCGCGGCGTCGCGATGACCTGCAAGGCCCGCGCGTCGAGTGTGCCGATCACACTGGTGGCGTACTGCGTGGTGCCTCCAGCCGGCATGGAGCGCACGTGCACGGTCCGGATCGCCTGCCTGATGAAGCCGCCGCCCGATTCGGCCCGGCCCTGCACTAGAAACACGAAGTTGTAGTGCCCCTCGAAGTCGGCCGGCACCAGCGCGCTGTAGACCCCGTCGTTGGCTGAGCTGTCGCCGCTGGCGGCGCTGCCGTCGTCGCGCAGCGTGACGATGTCGCTGGCCTTGATCAACGCATTCGGATTGGCCGCCAGGATGGCGGCCAGCTTGCGCTGTGCCTCGTTGCCGGAGTCGGTACCGGCTGGCGCAGGTGCTGCCGCTGTATCGGACAACACATCACCGAGGTTGCTGCCGGGACGCACCACGAACACCTGGACCTGGGCACCCGACTGGCCGTTTAGCCCGAGCAGCTTCTGGTCAAGGTCGTTGATCTGCGCCGTCAGCTTGATCGAGCCACCCACGACCGGTTGTGTGGGTGCAGTGGCGAGAGCCGAGTTGACAGTGGTGTCATCGCCCAGCAACGAGAAGTCGAACGCAACCTCGCCCGCGTCACTGCTCAGGGGCGTGATCGTCACCGTCCACAGGCCGGCGCTCGCGGTCACGCCCTGGCGCGGGAAGGCGAGGTTGCCAACCAGCATGCCGGGCCGGGTGGCGGTCGTGGGCGAAAAGTCGATGGGCGTTCCAGCCGGTGGGGTCAAGCGCACGCGAAGCGGCCCCCGCCGGCCGTTCCAGTTGAGGTTGAACGCAAGGCTGTGCATGCCGCTCCCGACCGGCACTTGCGTGGTGAACGGCGCCGTCGAACGGGTCACGCCCTTGACAACACGTAGCGTTTCCACGGAACTGAACTTGACCGCGTTCTGCAGCACCTGCACGAACAGGTTGGGCAGGATGGAGGCGTCGTCCTCGGTATTGAGGTAGAAGCCGTTGCTTGCGGCAGAGACCTGCTGGTTGATGGTCGGATCGACGGCAACGCCGGCGCCCACCGTCACGCCGTAGATCTGGGTCGGTGGCTGGTTGGGCAGGGACGCCGCAGGCCCGCCGCTTGTGGTCTGGACTTGCGGCCCGGTCACCTGCACCAGCGGGGCGGTGTTCTGGTAGCCGTCGGTCATCAGCAGCACCACCTTTCGGTTGGGTTCCGAGGGCAACGGTGCCAGCGATGGTGCAGCCAGCAGCAGGCCACCCCCGATCGAGGTCGATCCGTTGGGTCCAACGGCCTTGATCTCGGTCTTCTCGTTGGCGAGGTTCAGCGTGCTGAAGTCCTTCAATCCGTCGATCGCCGAAGCGGGCCGCAAGGTCTTGAGCCAGCTGAAGTTGTCATCGAAAAACACGACGCCCAGCCGGTCGACAGGCGCCTGGATGCCGGGCAACGGGCCCTGCGCAGGGCAGTTCACCGCGAAGTTGGTGCATTCGTTCGCACGCAGCGCGGCCCACATGTCGATGAAGGTGTCCGTGGCTTCGCCGAGGCGGGCCATCTTGGTCGGCGCGCCCGGCGCACTGCTCACCGCGCTCGACATGCTGCCGGAGCGGTCGAGCACCATCACCGCATCGACGCCGACGCGGCCGCCCGCCAGGATCTGCGGTTGACCGACGACAGTGGCATGCGGGCCATCGTTGAGCGGGATCGGCCTGAATGAGGTGCCACAAGCCGGGTTCCCCGCGCCGGTGGTGTTCTTGTCCAGGCTTTGCACCGACACGCCAGTGATGCGCGCGGCACCCCCTACCACGCTGACGGTCCAGCTTTCGGGCGCATTCATCGTGGACAGGCATCCGCCCGCTTCGTCGATGTTGGAGCGCAGCCGCAGCAGCAGCACCACCTTGTTGTTGGCCGACGAGGCCGGGTCGGCGCCGGTGTGATTTGGCTTGATCACCGTGACGCGGTCTGCCTGCGCTGCACCGGCCGGCGTGTTGGGCAGGTTGGAGAAACAGACGCTGCCGGCAAAGCAATCGTTGTTGGCATTGGTCAGCACCATCGATTGGGTGGCCAACGTGCCACTCGTCGCCTCGCTGATCTGCAATGCGATGTTGGCCGAGTTGTCGAGCTGAAGCGTGATCTTGAGCGCCGAGATCTGCAGTTGCGGGTTGGTTCGCTGTGGCACGTTGATCTGGAAGCTGGGCACCGGCACGGCGTTCGCGGCGGCGCAGGCCATCACCGCGGCCAGCCCGCAAAGCAGGCGGCACATTACCGTCCGCATCGGATGAAGTCTCTTGTATTGCATGGTTCTCTCCTTGGGATTCTTAAGCCGTGCGCTCGACCGAGACACCGCGGGTTGCTGGCAGATTCGCGCCGGTCACGGTCACCGTGATGGTCGCGGGTCCGGAATCGCCGACAGCGACGCCGTCCGAGTCCTGCATTGCAGGGATGTCGACGACAAGAGTGCACTGCAGCGGCGAAGGCTGGATCAGAGATCCGGCCTTGGCGGTGAGGTTGAAGACCCGCTGGCTCGGCCCCGGATTCAGCGTGAGCACGACCTCATTGCTGGCTGCCGGCGCGACGAAGTTGAGCCCGGTGATGCGAGCCTCACGTTCCGAGCGCAAGGTCGTGAGGTTGGTATTGGTGTCGCGCGCATCGTTGATCGACGGGCTGGGGAGTCCGGGCACTTCCGGCAGCAGCGTGAAGGCGCGCTGGTCAGTGCCCTTGCTGTTGACGATGCGGACTTGCACCGGCCTCGTGGTCGCCGGCGGCACCGAGATCGTGGTGGGCACGGTGACGATCAGCTGCAGGTTGTTGCTGCCGGCCAGGAAAGCGGCTGGAGAGATCGGCACGCTGTCGATCGACAGCGCATTCGTCGCCAGGGGGAAGTCGAAGTTGCCGAAGATCGTGAGGTTGCGCCCCACGTTCTGCTGCAGCTGCGGAGAGAAGCCGGTGATCAGTGTCACGGAGGGCGAACCGCCCCCCCCGCCCGACAGCAACGCATCGTGCTCGTTGAGCAGACCGATGATGCGGTTGAGAAGATCCGACGAGATCACATCGCCGGGCCGAACCGTATCCAAAATTGTTGCCATGTTGGCCTCCTGCTACGAACCGCCGCAGCAGCTCGCGAAGTTGCTGAAATCGAAACGCGCCATGTCGAATCGCGCCTGCGCCATGTCGGGCAGCAGGCCGCCTGCGAACGCCAGCATCGGTTGCACCGATTCACCTTCGCTGGCCGCCCGTACGTTCTGCCAGGGTCGGTACACCCAGATGAACTCACTGCGGGTGAGGTCGACCGGCGCGTGGCCCAACGCCTCCTGTTGCAAGGCGCCGAGCAGGCGCGTATCAATGAAGGGGATGTCCTGGCCCAGACCCGGTGCGGGCCGGTGCACGATGCCTGAAAGAAACCCCGGAGCGTGGAAGCCGCGCAGCGGTGACGCCTGAAGCGGCACGATGCCGAACGGCGGGAGGTAGCGGAAATGCGTCGCCGCCATCACCGCGGTCGGCGATGCGGTCTGGACGAGCAGGTCGCCCAAGTGCTGTTGGAACTGCGCACACATCGCGTGCGCCTCGACCAGCCGCCGAGCGCGCGCCTGGAAGGCAAAGGACGACAGATCGTTGGCATTCAGCTGTGGGCGCTGGAACGCGTAGCCCGACAAGGCATCGGGTGCGAGCAGCATGCGTCGCGCGGCCCACGTGTCCACGAACTGCAGGCCTCCGGCCGTCCAATAGACCAGCGCCAGGGGCACGTCGCAATCTGAGAGGCCAAGGTCACGCAACTCGTCGATGAGCCCATAACGCGGCGGGTCGTTGGTCCACGGGTCGATCGTCGCGGCCTCGCGCGCCACGATGCCAAAACACCGGTACGCAAGCCGGTTGCGAAACTGCGGCGACCCCAAGTCGAGATCGACATAACGCAGCGGGTTGATCGACAGCAGGCGGAACTGCAAACCATCGACCGTCACGTCGGTGTTGCAGCGCACGTTGCCCGGGTCGAGCCCGTTGGTCGGTGCGCGCCCTTCGCCGAGCTGCGCCGGTGCGATGGTCAGCAGGTAGACGCCGGCGCCGGCCACGTAGGTGCCGTCGCCCAGCGGGTTGCAGTTGGCGAACACGCAGTCGCAGGCCGAGCCGCTTGTACCGTCAAAGCGCCGCGTCAGCGCCACGCTGGTGTCCACACTCAGCCGCAGCGTCTGGCCGGCGCGGTTGAGCGCGAGGCCGGCCTTGATGCGCAGCACCGGGGCGGCCGCGGTGTCAAGGTCGGCGTCGCGCGCCGCTTCGAGCCCGAAGGCCACACCCTCGCCGATGGCCTGGCCCAAGCGCGCGTCCCACTCGTGCCGAGCTTGCTGTTCGCGCGACAGGTCTTTGCTGGTCAGCAGCCGGCCATTGAAAAAGTTGACGCTGCGCACGCCGCCTTCCTTCAGCGGCTCCTGCAGTTGTAAAGCCTCTCCACTCATGACGGCCTCCGCGTACCGGTACTGCCACTGCCGTCGCCAACTTCGTACCAGTGGCCAGCGCCATCGGCGATCACGGTGGCCGCGCGCCCTTTGCGCACGTTGATCGCCGCCAGCTCGTCCAGCGTGTCGCCCACCGTCGTGTCGGGCTGAACGCTGAGGGTGGCCACGTTGATGTTCTTGACCACGTAGACGCGGCCTTCGTTGGCCGGCACCGATGGCGGCAAGGTGATGGTCAGTGTGTTGGCATCGCGAGCCAACACGTAGTAGTGGGCGTCGTCCAGCGTCAAGCTGCTGTTGGTGGTGGCGAGCGGCAAACGCATCGGCCCGCGCGCCAGCATCATGGGCATGGGCATGGGCTGGGGCGGAGCGGCAGGCGCCGGCGGCGGCACGGGAGGGCTCGCAACCGCAGCAGCCACCGCGTCGGAGGCGCAATCACAGCCGCACAACATCCACTCCTGCAGCAGCCGCAGGTGGGCCAGCACTGGGCGCGTGCTTTCGTCGACCTCAATGTCCGGCGGGCTGCCAGCGATCTGCCACGCACCGGTGGGCGAGCCCCCGATCCACTGCACCTCGAAGCCGACCCGTGCCAGCAGCACGCAGTCGATGTCGGCTTGTTGCGCGCTGTGGCAACGCATCGCCATCCACAGCGGGCGCAGGCGGGTGACCCAGAAACGGGTGGCCACGCGCAGGAAATCGCAGACGCTGCCTCGGCCGACCTGCAACGGTGCGGCCAAGTCAAACAGGTAGTCGCCCAGGGTGGTAAACGAGGCCGGGGGCGACAGCGGCGGCGAGGCCACCTGCGCATCCAGCCAGGGCTGGGCACCCTCGACCAGCCCGGCCACCCAATCGGCCTCGCTGGTAGGCGGCGGGCTGACGTCAACGATGTCGAGGTTGGCGCGCAGCCAGCGCACGAAATCGCGCACCGCGTCTTCTTCGGTCTGCACCGGGGCGAACTCGCGCAGCTGCAGGCGGAAGTCGTCTGCAATGCGTGAAGGCGCCATCAGCTCGTCTTCGGAGCGGCAGGGTTCGCCGGGGATGGGCACCGGGCGCGTGCGGCAGTCGGCGTAGCACAGCGTGAGGTAGAGCGAGATCGCACCCTGGGTCACGGCCGGCGGCGAGATCGGTGGCGACACAGGCGGTGAGACCGGCGGCGACACCGGGTTGAGCAACCGGTTGACGATGGCGGCGTTCTCGGGCTTGGCCAGCCAGAGGTTGATCACGGCGCATTGATCGGCCGGCACACAAACGTGTTTGCCGCCGGGCACCAGCGCCGAGCCGGCGGTGACGTGCAGGCGTGGGCCCTCGGTGCCGTCGTTCTCGGCAAAGACTCGCAGCCCAGCCACGGTGCCGTAGCCGATGGCGTCGCGCGCCAGCCACTGGTCGCGCTCGGCCAGGTAAGTGAACTCCTGGGTGAAGTCGTCCACACCCAGCACCATGCCGCGCGCGTAGTTGACGTGCTGTGAGGGGTCGGGCGCGGTGCCCGACAGCGTGCTTACCGGTTCATTGCAGCAGCCCATGGCGTGCTCCTCGGTTTGTCGTGAAGGTCATGTCGTACTCGTGTGGCTCTTGTTTGGTTCAGCAGGCGAGCAATCGCCGGTCTGACGCGTTCGGTCGCGGCGGCCCGGCGACAAAACTCGCGCCGATGTAAGCCCGGCCCACCACCGCGTCGGGGATCAATTCGGGGGCGCGGCTGCCCGCGCCTATTTGTGTGTCCATGCCGAGCCGGGCTTCGCCGACGCGGTTGAAGGCCCAATAGAAGCGCACGTCGAACACCGTGTGTGCGGGTTTTTCGAGCTCGACGATTCGGCGCGCCAAACCCAGCCGTTCTTCAAGCTCGTAGGGGTCGGCCGAAACACTGTCGACCGGCAGCAGCACCGAGAAGCGGTGCGCGCTCGTGTGCATGGCCAGCAACTGGCCCTCGAACTGCCACCAGTCGGTTTGTGCGGCCTGCGAGATCGGCAGCGCATCTGGCAGGGCGACCTGATCGAAGCTCGCCCAGGCCGTGCCATGCGCCGCCTTGAGGCGCTCGATGCGGCGGTAGCGGCGGGCCAGAAAGTCTTGCCATCGCGCGCGCGCCCACGCGCCATCGCTGCGTTCGCAGAAGGCGAGCCAGTCGGCGGCCGCCGCTGCGTTGGCGGGCATGTCGGCTGGCAAGGGCACCGCCGCAATGCCGGCATAGGCACTGCCGTGCGCGGCGTTGAGTTGCTCGGTGCTGCCGTGGCGCGCCCAGAGAAAACCTTGCCATCGGCTGCGCTCTTGTGCGCCCGCCGCGGGCACGAATCCGAGCGCGGCCTCGCTGAACGCGGCCCAGGTCTTTTGAGCTTCGGCATCCGATGGCGGCACCAGCGAAAACGGCGTGAGCTGCTCGGTCGGCGTGGCACTGCGGCCCAGCCAGGCCGCATAACGATCGGCCAGCCCGGCGTTGCCTTCGGCGGGCGTCCACCTCGCCTGCGTCACGATGACGCGCGGCCCTTGGCTGGCGGCCAGACCGGGGTCGCCTGCGGCCAGGGCGCCGATCAAACGCGTTTGGTAGGTCTCGACGATGCGGATGCGGCGCGGGCCGCTGTCTTGTACACGCGGGCCGTCGAACATCAGTTCGTCAAAGCACGGGTTGAAGGCCAGCTCGAGCGCCATGCGCAGGCCGTGCACGGTGCCGCGCCAGCGGAAAAAATCCATCGCGTGGCGCACGAACAAGCGGTGCCGGCGTTCGTCCCAGGCCGGGTCGAGCGCCAGGTCGAACCACTCGGCCAACCAGGCGAGCGCTTCGCTGGGCACGCTGCGCGCGTCGAACAGCTGCTGCACGTGAACCACCTTGTCTTCGACCTCGGTCAACGTGCTCTCGAAATTGGCGAGCCAGCGCTCCAGGAAGTTGCCGCCGGCCTCGCCGCTTGTGTCGTCTTCGCGGTAGACCGCGGGCAGAAAGCGCTGCGGGTACGAAAAACGCGGCGACCACACGCGCAGCGCGCGCAGGCGCGGTGTACCGCTGCCGTTGTGGCTGATGAGCTTCAGCTTGAGTTGCAGGAAGCGACCCTGCGCTTGTTGCAGCAGCAGCTCCCAGGTGCCGACGCCGGCCTCGCGCCGTGTGGCGCGCATCGCCTCGTGGCGCAGCCAGGGCAGCTCGGGGCCATTCAAGCGCAGCTGCAAGGCCGGCTCGGCATTCCAGCCGCCCACCAGTTGTGACACCTCGCTCGCGGGCGACGAGAAGCCGTCGTCGCGTTCGTCGCTGGCGCGGCTCCACACCTGCACCTCGGTGCCGGCAGGGAGGGCGGCGTCGAGCAGCAGCTTGTCCCAGGTGGTGCCCAGGTCACCGCTGTCGAACACTTCGGTCACCAGCTCGCCCGTGGGCTCGAAGCGAGTGCGCGGCTGATGCACAAACCGTGTCCACACCGGTTGTGTGAAGCCGCTGTCGTAGCAGCCATCACCTCGCACCGCGATCAGCGCGCGGCCGGCATAACGGCGCAGCGGGTAGAGCTGGGGCACTGCGTGCAGCTCGAAGACGATTGCTTCGTCGATGACATCGAAGGCATGCACCTGGTTGCCGACCTCGGTTGCGACGAAAAGCTGCCGCGCCGGCGCCTCGTCGGCCTGTGGCCAGCGCGGCGCGGCGGCGTGCACGAAGTCGTGCGCCAAAGCGGGCAGCGTGTCGAGCCAGGCCGAGGGGTCGTGGCGCCAGGTGTCGCCGTCGCGGCGCAGGCGCAGCACACGCGAGCGTTGGTTGGGTGCATCTCGGTCGAGCAGCCACACGCTGCCGTCCACACCCGGCTCCACCGCGATCGGGTCGATGACCCACCCGGGGCTGGCCCCGAGGTCCAGGCCGCCGGGGAAGCTGACCGCCGCGTGCACACGCTGCGGGCCCGCATCGGGCTGGAAGTCGTCGAGCACCTCGGGCTGCAGCTCTTGCGAGGGCTGGCCGCTGAGCACCACCGACAGCGTGCAGTCGAGCTCCCACAGGCGCAGGTTGTTGCGGTCCAGCACCCAGACGCCACCCCCCTCGCGGGCAGCCATGTCGAATGGTGCGAACACGATGGCGGCCGGCCACAGGGTTTCCAGCGGCTGGCCACCGGCGATCAGGTCGAAGCTGAGCAGGCCGCGATCGTCACCGCGCTGGAAGGCCACCACCAGGTAGTCGTCGTGTGTCACGGCCATGGCCAGGTAGCCAACTGGCAGCACCACCACCGGCCGAGCGTGAAGCTCGAAGGCCAAACGCTCCTGCGTTCGCTTAAGCGTGCAGTCCGACGGTTCAGCCGGCCAGAAGCTGGTCTCGACACCACTGCCCACCGAGGTGACGCGCAGTGACAGCTTGTCATCGGCAATGCGGTAGACGTTGCCGTGGCGATCGGCCGCGGCGCCGCGGCGCGCCTCCAGCGTGAGCGGCACCTCCGTGGCGGTGGCGGGCAGCTCAATGGCGCGCGGGCGCAGCGTCAGCTCCTTGCGCTGAGCGTCCCACGCCGGCAACCTGGGCGGCAACGGCAGCTGCGGGCTGCCCTGCGGGGCCCACCATGCGGCGAGCGTCAGTGCACCCGCCTCGTCGCTCTCGACGCTGCGGCCCCAGTCTGCTTCGCCGAGCAGCAGGTGGTAGCGGGAGCCGTTGACGTTTTTCATCAGCAGGTCTCCGGCACGATGGGCACCGGCAGCAGGGTCGGTGCGGGTGAGGTACCACCCGTGCTGCCACCGCCGCGCAAGGCGTCGAGCGGCAGCGCTTCACCGGCCACCACCGAGATGCCCAGCACCTGCGGCAGCTCCAACCCGGTCATCTCGATCACGTCGGCGGCGGCGCGCAGCCCTTCGGCCATCAGCACGTCAGACACCGAGGTGACACCGGGCACACGCGCCACCTCGGCCAGCAGCACCCGGCTCGCCACCCCCGTGCGCAAGGGCCAGCCGCGTGCCGGGTCGGTGCGGCGTGGCGTGAAGAGAGGCGTGTCGCGCGGCACATTGCCCTGCGGCCCGACCGGGGCCAGCACCGCGCGCAAGCGGGCTTTCACCGCTTCCACCACCTCGGCGATGGCAAAGCCGGCGGCCGCTTCGATGCCCACTGAAATCCAGATGCCCTTGTAGCTGGCGCCACGCACCACCAGCTCGGTGGTGACGAGGCGGCGCGGGTCGAGATGGCGGCACAGCGCGTTGAGGAACAAGCGGTCGGCACGCGGCGCGTCGGGTTGCCCCGGGTCGAACTGCGGGATCGCCATCAGGGTGACAACACCCGGAGCCGCGCCGGGCTCGTTGGGTACCAGGTCGGGGTGAAAAGCGGGCAGCACTTCGATGCGTCCGATCTGCACCCCCGGTGTGCGCGCTGCGATCGACTCGAAATCGTCGACGCTGACCAGCCGGTCGCGGTGTTGCAAATAGCGGCGCACTTGTTTCTCGCCGGTGGCCACGCTCTCCGCATCGGCGCCGCCCCAGGTCTGCACCGGGTTGAAAACCGCAAAGCCCGAGGGCAACTGCGGCGCGCTGGTGATCGCGCCTTCGGCCACATTGCCTTGTGCGCCCTGGCTGAACTCGTACGACGCGAACACACGCGCGCCCAACGGCAGGCGGCGACCGCGCAAGCCGTCACCGAAGCGCAACTCGCCGGCCTCGGCATCGAGCTCGAAGACCTCGGTCAGGCCGGCGCTGGGGGCCTGCTGCTCCCGCGCGGTGGAGCGCGGGTTGCCCACCGGCACCTCAGGCGCGGCGGCGCCGAGGTCATCGATCTGTTGCCAGCGTTGCACCGTCTCGCTGCCCACGCGCGTGCTGACCACCACGGTGCCGGGCAACACGGGTGCACGCGCCAGGCGCCGCGCCTGGTCGGGTGTGCCATCGCCGTCGGTCAGCGGCTCGGCTTCAATGCGCTCGATCTGGCGCACCGGGGTGGCGTTGATGCCGGCCCAACGGATGCGCGCCTGCGCGGCCCCATCGGCACGCACGCGCAACCAGGTGACGACGCGAGCGCCGAGCGCCGGGTCGTCGAGTGTGGGCGGCATGTCGCCCACACCACCTTCCAGCGGATCGACGTCTTTCCACATCTGCAATTGCGCCGCCCCTGGCAGCGCCAGCTGCACGACGCCGGGCACTGACAGCAGATCGACATCGGTGCGTGGCTCGAGCTGGCGGTAGCTGGGCGCCGGGCGGTCACTCGCATCGCGCGCCACGCGGCCATCGGCCAGCACGTTGGGCAGCTCGAAGCGCAGCAGCTGTCGCGGCTGCGCGCTGCCAGCGGGGGTCAACACGGCCGACTCGGCATCGAGCGCGGGCACCAGGCCGAGCGTGAGCGTGCGGCCGCCGATCCGGTCGCGCAGGGTCTTCCACGGATCGTCACCGATGTCGGGTGTGTCGTTCTTGCGCGCCAACAAGGCGATCCACAGGCTCGCGTCGACGGTCTCGGCATTGAGGTCAACGTTGTCTACCACCTGCGGGTCGAGCGCCACCGTTTCGTACAGCGTCACGTCGTCGGGAAACGGCAGCTGGTATGAGGCGTAGAGCAGGCGGTAGTAGTCCAGCAGCTGGGCCGACTGCGCCGCCACTGAGAGCTTGCGCTTGAAGAACACACGCGACTCCAGCGGCAGCACATCAAGCCCGAGCTGGGTGCGAAACGGAACCGAGCCGGCGCGCAGTTCGAGATCGGACGGCAAGGTCAGCACGGCCGGAATACCCCGCTCGTTGGCGATGGCGACCAGGCCGTTGGCGGCTGAGGCGGCGGCCAGCGGCACACGCAGCATCTGCAAAAACTTGGCGCGGTTGCGCAGCGGTGTGAGGTTGGCGCGGTACAGCAGGTTCTCGGTCAGGAAGGAAAACAGCTGCACCAGCGTGACGCCGGGGTCGCTCTGGTTGAAGTTGGTCCACTCCGGCGTGTGCACGCGGGCGCGCGCCAGCGTGCTGTCGACCAGTTGCGTGAAGCGGCGGTCGTCGAGTGAGGGCGGCGTGATCGGCATCGTGGGCTCTTTAACGTCGAGGCGTCAGTTCGCGGCCAAGGGAATGTTCAGCGTGATGCGCTCGCGCGAGGCGGTCGCGACCAGCTTGTAGGTGATGGTCAGGAGCGCCGTCTCGGCATCGCTCGGGTCGGCCGCCATGTCGAGCGACTCGACGCTCAGGCGTGGCTCCCAGCGCGCGAGGGCGCGCTTCACCGCGTCCATCACGCGCGCATGCGTGGCCGCGTTGTTGGGCTCGAAAAGAAAGCGAGCGAGGCCGGCACCGAAGTCGGGCACGCCCACACGCTCGCCCGGCTCGGTCTTCAGGATCACCGCAATCGACTCGCGGATGTTGGTCTCGCCGGCGCTCCAGACAAAGCGCCCATCCACACCGACCCGCGGCGGGAACGACATGCTTTTGCCAAAGATGCTCATGACCGCCCCCCGTCTGCGGCGCACCGCAGCCGCCCCCCCGAGGGGGCGTCACCCGCCTTGGGGCGGCCCGGCGCCGGGCGCTTCTGAAGAATGCAGAAGCGCTTCATGTCGACTCCTTCTTTCCCTTGAGCTTGGGCACTGGAAAGCACATCACGAAGTACGGCATCCAGCGGAAGATGAAGTCGAGCAGGCTGACGATGATCATCAGCATGATCAGTGCGCACAGCGTGATGATGGGCAGCGACAGCGAGCAGATCATTCCGAGGCTCGCCTGCGGCGAGCTCTGTTGGCACGGCCCCATGCCGCCGACATCGAGGTCCTTGTGCAGAGGCCACGGCAACACCGAGCGCACCAGATCCACAAAGCCCAGCCCCTTGGCGCGCTGCACCTGGCCGCACAACACGTCAGACATCACAAACGCCGCGTTCTTGTTGTGCTTGCGCAGGCCGGCGGGGGTGGTGTCAAACGGCAAGGCAATGCGGATCGGCCGGGCCGGTGCATCGCTGTCGAAGAAGCTCGCCAGCTGGAAGCGGCTGGTCGGTGCGCTGAGCACGGCGGGCCGCAGCGGGCCGCAATCGCAACGCACATAAGCGCAGCGCATCACGAACCAGCCTTCGTCGCCTTGCGTGGTGGCAAAGGCATCACGCAGCCGCGCCGCAAACGGCAGCGGCGGTGCAGGCTGGGCGGGCTGCGTCAGGTCGATGGCGGTGACGACCATCTGCACCAGTTTGTCGATCGCGGAGGCCGCCGCTTCGGCTTGCGCCTGTACCGGCGTCAGGTTGGGCGACAAGGCGTCGAGGTCGAGCACATCGGTGGCCACCGACTTGGCCGCCAGCGAAACCTGCAGCCCATCGGCGTTGTAGACCAGCCCGGTGCCACGCACGCCGGCCAGCAGGTAGCTGAAATTGGGCCAAGCCAGGCCGCTGCCCGGCGGGTCGGGATAGAGCGCGGTGGCGCCCTCCAGAGCGGCGCGCGCGCCGCGTATGCGCTGCAAGGCATCGCGCAAGGTGATGTTTGAGAGTGCCAGCCCGGTCCAGGCCGAACTCGGCCGCGTCTCGTTGCTGTTGAGCCAATCGAACAAGGCCCTGGGCGTGCCGCTGAGCGAGCTGCCGAGTGCTGGTGTCTCGACACAGGCCCACACCTTCGGCAGGTGCGTGGCGAGGTAGTCGGCAAAGTCGAGCAACACCAGCCACGATTGGCCTAGCGCCTGCTGGTTGGCCTGGGTCGCCTGCGTGCTGCGCTGTGCGGTGAGTTCCGCCACGCTGCCGCTGCCGTCGCCCGGATCGACGATGCGCGCACGCGCGTAGATCGCCGAGCGCACGATGTTCTTCCAGGGCTCGCTCACGTCGAGTTTGAACTGCTCCTTGCGCGTGGCCACGGGGCTGGGCGTGGCCGCCACGCCCGCATCAGCGCTGACAGACGTTTGCGCACGGGTGCTCATGTACTCCTCACGCCGCCCCACCGGCACCATGCCGGCGTGCAGGCGCCGCGAGCGGCCGTTCTCGGCGCTGAATCCCATAGAGAACAGCGGCAGCAGCTCCTCACCCGCAACCAACTGGCCCGCCGTATCGCCCACACGTTGCCAGCGCGCGCCGGAGGCGTCTTTCACGAACGCGTGCTCCGCGCGATCGACGCCGGGAATCGCCGGCACCGGCGGCAGCATGCGGCGCAGCACAAAGCCGACCTGCTCGCTTCCGCCGGTGGCGAGCGCGCGATCGGGCAAGCCCGGCAGGGCACACACCAAGTTGGCGGCGACCAGGTAGTAGCGCTGGTGGGCGGCCTGGTACAGCTTGAGCGGCAAGCTGCGCTGGACCTCGTTTTCCTTCACCACGGCGACCGACGCGCTGGGCTCCACCGCCGCACGCGGCGCCTGATCCACCCGCAGGCGGGCCAGCGACTTGGCCATGCGCGGCAGCGGCATGCGCTCGATGAGATCGGCCGGTGACCCGCTCGGCAGGCGCCAGGTTTCAGGGCGGGCGATGCGCTCGCCCAGGCTGGCGGGCTCGCGCTCCAGTGCGGCCAGCATCTGCTCCATGAACTCGTCGCTGTCGAAGCGAAGAATCGCGGGCGTGGCCTGATCAGGCGCCGTGGCGCCGGCGGCCGGCGTGCTGCCGAATCGCGACCACAAAGGCTGCGGCGTTTGCCAGATCACGGGGTGATTCATGACAGCCCCCCGTCTGCAGGGTACCGCAGCCGGTCCCCCGGGGGGACGCAGCCCGGCTTCGGGCGGCCGAGCGCTCGGGCTGCTGGCGACATGGTGAGTTCCCGTCTCATCGCGGGCTCACCAGATGTTGCCCGCACCGGGCAGGTACGAAGCGCTGATGACGGTGTTGGAGATCACGGTGTCGGCCTGCACCGTGCCGGAGAACTTGGACATGCCGGCATCCACCGTGACCATGCCGGCGCTCACCGCCACCATGCTGGCGTTGACGGTGACCTTGGCCGAGGCCGTCACGGTGATGCCCGAGGTTTCAAGCTTCACCGAGTTGCCGTTGCTGTCTTCGATGGTCACCGTGCCCGGGCCATCTTTCAGGGTGATCTTCTGGCCGCCGGGGGTTTCGACCTTGAACGACTCCTGCCCGTCCTGGTCGTCGAGGGTGATCTTCACGCCGTTGCGCGAGCAGATCACTTTCTTGTCGTTGCTGCCAGCGCCGTCCATGGTCTCGGGCGGTGCATCCTGGCCGTTCCACAGGCCGCCCAGCACATAAGGCCGGCGCGGGTCGCCGTGTTCGAACGACACCAGCACCTCGTCGTCGACATCGGGCACGAACCAGCTGCCGCGTTTGTTGCCACCGAACAGGGTAGCCAGCCGCGCCCAGGCTTCGTAGCGCTGGCCGCTCGCGTCGGGCGACCACGGCAAGGTGATCTTCACGCGGCCCTGGTTGTCGGGGTCTGCGATGTCGATCACCAGCGCCGTGCACACGCCGTACCAGCGCCCACCCCACCCGGTGGGGACACGTTCGTTGAGCAGTTGCTCGAAGGGAGGCAGGTCGACGACGCGCATGTTTTGTGTCGCCCTTCAGCTTTGGCCGATGGCAGGCCGATCGCACCAGAACTCGGTGCGCAAGCCCTTCTTCGCATCGAAGCGCACATGCACTTCGGTGACCGTGTAATCGCCCTCGAACAGAGGCCCCACGCCCTTGATCTTCAGCTTGGCGCCCACCCGCAGCTCGGGTTTTGTCGCAGCCACGCCGTGGCCGACGATGAAGCGCCGCGCCATGTGGCGAAAGCTCGCTTCGGCAAAGGCGCGCGCCTCGGCGTCTACGGCCGGCATCGCATGCGCGAAGGTATCAACCCGCGCACCGAATGCCTGTTGCAGGGTTTGTGCGCCGCTGGGCGCACCGTTCAGCTCGGCGCGGATCGCGGCCTCGTCGGCCTCGTGTTTGGCGGCGCGCTTGTCGGCCACGCTCCAGCCCGAGCCGACCAGCTTGGTGCGCTGATGGGCCAGGTCGGCGCAGACATGGAACTCGCGCAGCTCGCCGGCGTATCCCAGCTCCAGCGACGGCGCTTCGCGGCGCGCACGCTGCGCGGCCTTCAGCTTCATGTCGTCGATCCAGATCTGCGCGTCTTCGCGCCGCGCCAGATCGCGAATGAAGGCGAGGTCGCTCTGGTTGACCTGCGCCAGGTGCTTGTAGGTTTCACCGCTGACGTCGATCTGCGTTTGCAGGCCGTGCTCGCCGGCAATGCGGTTCAGTACGTCTGACAGCGTCGCGTCGGCAAAGCTGCGGGTGCGCCGCGTCATGCGCAGGTCCTGCAGGCGGTCTTCCGCGCAGACGCCGATTTGCGGTGGTTTGCCTTCAGGGAACTGCGCCGAGATCGCGCTGATCGCGCCTTTGAACAGCAAGTCAGGCCCCACCTTGATGGCGATCGACTTGCCGAAGTCGAGCAGCTTGCGGTCAAAGAGTTGAAAGCCACCCTTGCTCTCGCCGCCCCAGTTGCCGAAGCTGAGATCGCAACGCGCCAGGCCCTCGCTGGACTCGATGAGGTCCAGCGTCATGAGGCCGGCAGACAGCGTGTCCTCGCGCTTGCCGTCGATCTCGATCGACGGGCGCGACGCTTCGAGCGGTGCAGGGGGCCTGGCAGACATGAGTGCGGCGTCCAGTTCGAGGTGTCAGTGGGCCCACACGCGCAAGGCTTCGGCTTGCAATCGCTGCAGCACGTCTTTCACCTCTTGCGGCTCCAACGGCTCAGGCGTGGCGCTGCTGCCGTTGGCGGCTGTCTGGCCGCCGGCGGCTGCCGGCTGAGCCTCGCGCAACACCTCGAAATCATTGATGACGACGGAACCCATTGAACGCTCCCTTGTGAATGTGTGTGATCAGCCGATGGAGAGCGACGCGCTGGCGCCGCCGAGCGAAGCGTTGAGGCCACCGGAGGCCCCCGCCGAGGCGCCGGCCGATGCCCCGAAAGAGCCGCTGGAAGAACCTCCGAAAGAGCTGCCGAACGACACCCCGCCCGATGCGCCGAACGAAGAGCCGCCGACCGAAAGCGACGCGTTGAGGTTCACCAGTTGCCCCGGCGCCATGCGCAGCGGGTCTTCGATGTCGTTGGCGGCGGCGATGCTTTGCCAATCGCCCTTCTTGTTCTGGCCGGCCATGTTTTGCAGCGAGTCGCCTTGCTTCGCGGCCTTCAGCGGCGCGTGGCCAGGCGGCTTGTGACCGGGGCGCACCTCCACCTTGCCGTCGGTCTTGAACTCGCTGACCAGGATCTTCTGCTGCGTCAGCGTCAGGCTGATGCTCGACCGCAGCGGCTTGCCGTCGGGCGAGAAGTATTCGAGCGACTCCTCCAACGACTCGACCATGCCCTTGAAGATGAAGGTTCCCCACTGGAAGGCCACGCCGGGTGGCGCCTTCTTGGCCGGGTCTTCGGTCGAGTCTTGCGGGGTCATGAAGTACACGACCTTGGAGGTGAGCCGACGCACGTCGTCGACGGCGTCTTTTTCCATCGCGGTCACGTCGAACCACAACTGGATCGCCAGCTTGGTGGTGCCCGCGCCGACAAACTGGCGGCCGCTGGTACCGGCCTTCTGGTCACCGCCTTCGGGTTGCTTGATTTCGTTGGCGAAGGTGACCTTCAGCGTCTCGGGATTGAACTGCACCTCCACCGGCTCGGCACCGGGTTTGTCGGTCTCGAGATCCTGGTCGAGTTCGGTCAGCTTGGCGCGGGTCAGGGCTGCCATGGTGGTCCTCAGGGGTTGATGCCGTTGAAGCGCAGCGTCTCGTAGGCGACCTGCAATTCCTCGATCGCGACCTGGCCGTCGCGCGCACTCAGCGCCGGCGCCTTCAGCTTCACCGGCACACAACGCGAAAGCTGGAAGCTCGCGCACACCGTGGCACCGTCGTTGGCAAACATCACCACCTCGACGTGAGCGCGCAGGCGCGGGTCGGCCACGCTGTCCTGGAACCAGTGCCAGAGGTCGAAGTTGTCGGTCATGCCGCGCTTGAGCGTGAGCTGGCCGAGTGCCACCGGGCCGTTCAGGCGGATCTGCCGGTCGTTGGAGCCGCCCTCGCGGATGGTCTTGACCTCCATGCTCAGCTCCAGGCCGTCGCAATCGGAGAACGCGGCGCTGACCAGTGGCTTGGCCTCTTCGCCGCGGTTGATCTCGACCGCGAAGTTGAACGCGGTGAAGGGGTACTGGGGGCCGCTCATCAATGACCGCCCGGCCGCCCGAAGGGCATTGAGCGCCCCCTCGGGGGGCAGTGAACGACGTGAACGTGGGGGTAGTCCATCTTCAAAGTTCCTCCACCACGCTGAGCCGCTCGCCCGTTTGCGCCAGCCGCACGGCGATGAAGCGCATGGGCAGCGCCGGTGCCACGTGCAGCTCGACGATGAAGCGGCCCGCGTCGCGGTCTTGCGGCGTGTTCAAGGTGTCGTCGGTGACGACACGAAACGACTGCGAGGGCGTGGCCCCGGCAAACGCGCCACGCCGAAACAAATCGGTCATCAAGGCATTGAAACTGCGCTGCACAGAGCGGCGCAGCTCGGCGCCGTTGGGCTCGAACACATAAGCCATGCCACGCCGCAGCGCCAGGCGCCGCAACAAGATCAACAAGCGGCGCACGTTGATCGGGCGCAAATCCACATCGAGCGACAGCGTGTCGGCCGAGAGCGTGAAGAAGCCGCGTGGGTCGGCGCGCAGCAGGTTGATTTGTGCGTCTTGCAGCGCCTGTCGGTCGGCGGCGCGCACCGGGGGTGCCAGGGCCACCACGTCTTTCATGGCTTGGTTGGCTGGGGCGATCCAGGCGCCGCGCAGCGTGGCGCGCGAGGCCAGCACACCCATGGCCACACCATCGGGCGGCACCACGCGCGGCGTGCGCAAGGCGTTGCGGGCGACGGGGTCGCTGTCGGGCAGCACTTCGCGCACGTCAGACTGGGCCCACGGAAAGTACAGCGCGCCGTGTGACAAGGCACGCGCCTCGTCAAAGCCGAACGCACCCGCATCGCCGACGGATGGCGGCTGCAGCACGGCACGCAAACGCGCCGCATAACGCAGTGCCTGCGGCGTGCGGAAGTGGCGTGGCATCGCCAGCGCAACGAACAGATCACCGCTGGCAAGCGCCATGCGCAGCGCAGCGCGCTGCACCGCGAGCCAGCCGTCTTCGCGGTCGAGGGCGGCGGTGTCTTCGTTCGCTTGCACCCACTCGTTCTGGCGCACCCGTACCGTGACGGCGTTGGAGCCCGCACTGCGGTCGTCACCCACCCAGGCGAATACCTGGTAGCGATAGATGCCTTCGCGGTCGGCAAACACCGTGTGCTCGGTGGCGAGGCCACGGTAGACCTCGCGCGCGTCGCTGAAATCTGCCGCCTGGGCTTCGATCAGGCTGTAGGTGGCGCCGGGTTCGCTGTTGGTCCAGCTGAGCCGGTAGGGCCCGGGCGGCACCGGGGCGATCGGGCCCATCAACACGGGCGCAGCCAGGAGTCGCGTGCCGCAGTCAATGAAAACGCCGAAGTCCGGGCCTTCATCGGGTGCGGGCGTCTGTGATGCGCACGGCCCGCGGTGCGTGCCCCAGTGGTCGGGCGCATCGCCTGGCACGGGCTCTGAGGGGTCCATCGGTGGGTCGATGCGCAGCTGCCAACCAAGGTGAATGGCATCGGGGATGGCGAGCAGGCTGGCCTCGTTGAACAGCCCGCCGGCACCGATGCCGAGCACGGCGTGCAAGCCCAACAGCGCGCGCGGGGTGCTGCGAATGAGGCGGATGTCATCGGCGTGGGCAATCAAGGCCGCGGCGCCATCACCCGCGAGCTCGGGGTCGAGGAAGAGGGTTTCATCAAAGCTGGCCAGGCCGTCGCGTTCCAGCGCGCTGGCAGCCTGCGGCAGCGGCGACAGCATGGCGCTGTAAGCCACCTCCACCCCGAGCGGCAGCCAAGCCAGCGGCACCGGCTCGGCCAGTGGCGCGAGCGGAAAACGCGGCAGCTCGGCGGGTGCGGCAGGTGCTTGGTCGTCGCGTTGGCGGTAGAAGTCGGCATCGCGCTGCAGGCTCCAGAAGCTCGTGCGGTGTGCCGGCGTCAGGCCAATGCCGGCCAGGCGAAACGCCTGCTCGCTGCCACCGGCCACACGCAGGTCGAGGTCAAGCTGCCGGGCCTGCGTGATCGCGCCCAGCGCCACTGGCAGGCCAGCACCCAGCTCGCGCCAGGCTGGGCCACTCACGGCGGCGTGGATCAGCGCACTCGACATCGCCGGCGGGCTGCCGATGAAAACGGGGCTGCGCTCGATGCGGTCAATGCGCAGCCAGCCCGTGTCCACGCCGTCGCTGAAACGCGCCCAGTGGCCGATCTCCAGGCTGGAGGGCACCGGGTCGTCAAACTGCAGCAGTTGCGACGGTGGCGCATCGCTGTCGAGCGGGTTCGACGGGTCGTCGCCCAGCCAGGTGGCTGCCAGCGCATCGGCGAAGCCGGTCACGCTGGCCGTGCCCGCGATCGCGCTCGGCGAGGCGAGGCCGTGCAGCCGTTCGAAGGCCGCCACGGTGTGAACTTCAACGTGGTACGGCCCCGCCGCAGTGGGAAGCACCACGACGCTGTCGACGACAGCATAGGCGCACAGCGCTTCGCTGCTGCCCAGTTGCAGCAGGTCGCCGGTGCGCAGCGCGAAGCGGGTGCGGAATGAAAAGCGGTTGGCGCCTGGCAACAAGGAGGCCGCCCAATCACTCAGTGCCAGGCCGCGGCTGGCAAGCGCGCAGCCCACGCGCAAACGATCCGACCACGAGCCCTCGCAGCGTGTGGACGACACGGCCGACTGCATCTGCGCACCCAGCGGCAAGGCCAGCACACCGGGCACTGCGAAGCGGTTGCTGACCGCCACGCTGTTCAGATCGGGCCCCGCGCCGCGCTCACGCTCGATCGGCACCGTGCGCGCCACACGCAGCACCCAGCAGCGCCGCCCGCCGTTGGCAAAGAAGGCTCGCACTGCGGGGCCGAGGTGAGCCCAGACACGCTCGCCACGCTGCTCGTCCCAAGCCAGCGGCGCATCGGCGCCGAACACCGCGGCGTACTGCGCCACGCTTTCCACCGCCACCGGCAGGTGCAGCGGGCCGGTAGAGGCGAAGCCGACGAAGACGGCAACGTCCATGCGTGGCAAGGCCTCGACCGCTGCAGGCGGTGCGACGTCGACACGGATGCCGGGCAGGCGGCGGGCGAGATCAGTGGCCACCCGTTCACTCCATTTCGAGGCGTTCGTAGGCCAGCACCAGTTCTTCCATCGCCACGTCGGTGCCCTTGGCGTTGAACGGCCCGCTGGTGTGCTTGATGATGCGGGCGCGCAGCAGCTTCCAGGTCTGCACGATCTGCGTGTGATCTTCGTTCTGCAGATGGATGACGACCGTGCGCATCGCGTTCTGGTCGCCGTTGCGGATCTGATCGAGCCAGGTGTAGAGGTTGAGCGAACCGATCACGCCCCGCTTCATGGTGACGTCGGTCGACTTGTTCATGCCGGTGATCTTCATCACGCTGTTCTCGCGTGCATTGCCGGTGCGGTACTCCGACACCGTCACTTCCATGCCAATGCCGCTCAGCTCCTGAAACCCGGCTTGCGGGCCTTCGGTGTTGCCGTCCCCCAAGTCGACGAGGAAGTTGAACTGCACATAAGGGCGGTCTCGCAATTCGGCCATGGTCGGCTCCTGTTCAGACTTTGCGGTCGGCCGTCCATTGGCCGATGCGGAAGATGACGAACTCGGCGGGGCGCAGCGGCGCCAGGCCCACGAGGCAGATCAAGCGGCCGTTGTCCAGGTCGTTTTGCGACATGGTCGAGCGGTCGCACTTGACGAAGAAGGCCTTGTCGGGCTTGTCGCCCAGCAGCGCCCCGGTCTGCCATTCGTTGAGCAAGAAGTCTTCGATCGTGCGGCGCACGTTGGCCCACAGCTGCGGGCCGTTGGGCTCGAACACGGCCCACTGCGTGCCCTTGTCGATGGAGCGCTCGACGTAGGCAAAGTAGCGCCGCAGGTTGACGTACTTCCACTCCGGGTCGGAGCTGATGGTGCGCGCGCCCCACAGCCGCATGCCGCGGCCTTCGAAGTAACGAAAGCAGTTGATGCCTTCCGGGTTGAGCACTTCTTGCTGCGACTTGTTGAGGAAGCGCTCGAAGCCGAGCGCCAGGTTGACCACCTCGTTCGCCGGTGCCTTGTAAACAGCGCGGTTGACGTCGTTGCGCGCATAGATGCCGGCCACAAAACCCGAGGGCGGCACATGGATCTCGCGCTGCGTCAGCGGGTCCAGCACGCGTATCCACGGGTAGTAGAGCGCGCCGTAGGTCGAGTCGAGCTGGGCACGCATCGCACGCACCTCGCTGATGGCCTGGTCGTCGCCGCAGTCGATCACCGCGATGCGGTACTTCATGCGCTCGGCGTGGCGGATCAGCCCCCGCACGATGGTGCGCGCGGTGGGGCCGTAGCCGGCGTCTTCGTAGCGGAAGGTCGAGCCCGGTGCGGCCACGATGGAGATGTCTTCCAGGTCTTCGAACGCCACCAACCCGGTCTTGCGGTCGTTGACCGGGTTGACCAGGCCGGCGTACTCGTCAGCCTGCGGTCGGTCGCCGTCATTGCCATCGCTGAGCACGATGGACAGGCTGCGCTCGGTGCCCGAGCTGTCGAGGTTTTCGAGCGCCTGCTGCAAGCCGGCCGGCGGTGAGAGGGCCGCGTTGGGGTCGGCATTGAAGAAGGCCGTCAACAGCTCGACACCGGTGTTGAAGCCGGCAATGTCGGCAGCGCGGAAAACGATGGGCAGCGTGCGCGCACGCGTCAAGCTAGCGGGCTCTTCGGAGAAGTAGTCGAACAGCGAATCGGGGCTGCCCGCGCGTTCGTGTGCCGGGTCGAGCGGCAGCTCGGGCGAGGTGAACGGGCCCACGCTGCCCGCCAGTGGCGCCACGTTGACGACGACGGTGATGATGCGCATCTCATATGCACCCGGCGTCAGCTGGGCCAGCTGCAGCTCGGCGGTGGCGATGTCGTCGCCGGTGAGCGAGAAGGCCCAGGTCTCGTTGACGGCGTCTTGCAGCGCAAGGTAGTAGCCCTCGACAACCGCCGGCGACGGCGGCGGAGAGACGGTGCCGCTGGGGCGGATCCACACCACGTCGCGGTGCATCAGCGAGCGCACGCCAGGCGTGGCGCCGTCGGTGATCAGCACGCTCTGCCCGGCCTTGAAGATGAAGCTGACGCGGGCATCGCCCGCGCGGCCAGGGAAGCGCGCGAACACGGTCAGCGGCGCCGGGCTGCCTGGCAGGCTGCCGCTGGCGTGGCCCGACCAGGCGTCCTCCTCGTCGGTGGGTGTGAAGACGCGGCTCACGTAGAGGCGCTTGCCACCTTCTTCGAAGAACGCGCGCACACCGTGCCACATGTAGTTGTCGATCTCGCCGGCGTCGGCGTAGTCGAGGCGCTCGCGACCCCCATAGGTGCGCTCGAACTCGACCAGGCTGGTGATGATCTCGGGCTCGATGTCGAGCGGCCCGTAGCGTGTGGGGCCGACAAAGCCGGTGGTGGTCGTGCTCACGCCTTCGATCGACTTGGAGCGGAACGACACCTCCTCGACGAAGACTCCCGGGGCTAAGTACTCAGGCATATCGGTTCTCCAGGCGGTTGGGTGCAAAAGGGCTCATGGCATGCCTTCATGCCGCAGACACGGAAAGCCAGGACGCGTCTGCGGGAGCCGCGCCTTGTGTGCGTGCCGTCAGCGGCACGCGGTAAGCCAGGCGGCGAATCGCCGGCGGCGAAAAGACGACGTCGTTGACGGTGCCCGGCGCCTCAAGCTGCGCCAGCAGCAGGGCCAGGTCGGGAATCTCGGGCGGCGGGTCGGTGACTGGCGACGCGGCAGACCAGAACACCTCGAGGTCGAGCGGCCAGCTGAAGTCGCTGCGCGCCTCGGGTGGTGAGGCCAGCGCCTGGCGCGGCGGCTCGGGGTACGGGAACATCACGGCCACGCGTCCCTCTGGGTCGGCCAGGCCGATGCCGCGCCTTTCACCTTCAATGGACACACCGAGAAAAGCCCAGGCCGCCGGGCGTTCGGTGAGTGGCTCCCGCATCTGCGCGTAGACCACGGCCAGCGCATCGGGCAACCCGCGGCTGGGTGAAGAGAACAGCGGTATGCGCTCCAGCATCAACTGAGGCGGCGAGCCCGAGGTGCCGGGCGTCGGAATCGGCTGCGGAGGCGAGAGCCAGGGTGCGTTCCAGGTCAACAGGCTGGGCTGCGGCAGGTCGGCGTCGAAGGCGATCGGCAGAAAACGATCCTGCGGATCGCGCACTTCGATGCGGTAGGCACGCAAGGCTGCTTCAGGCTGGCTCCACAACTCGGGCGGGTCGGTCTCGGAGAACTCGAAATCCCGCAGGCCCGACACGACATGGGCCACGTAGATGTTGCTCGGGTTGGACAACATGGGCTTGCGCGCGCGCGGGTTGAGGCGCGGGAACACCTCGACCGTGAGACCACTGACCGCGGCGCTACCGCGCGCCACGTCCCAAAAGCGCACACCGATGACAGCATGCCGAGCCAGCTCTTCAAGGCGGCGGTTGGCGAGGATCATGTCTGCCCCTCGTCCGATGAGTACGTCGACCGACCTCCCGAGGGGGTCCGGTCCGGCTTGGGAGCGGCCCGGCGCTCGGACCGGCAGCGATCAGTGCTCGCGCATGAGTTCACTTGACCACCTCGCGCACATCGAAGCGGCGGCTTTGCACTGCGGCACCGTCGTCCACCTGGACGTCGGAGTCGATGAAGGCCATGCGCAGCGTGTAGGTGGCCGAGGCCGGCAGCCGCGGCTGCAGGCGGTCCCACAGGGTCAGGTAGTCGGTCAGCGACAGCGGGTCGCAGACCAGATCCAGCGCCTCGTGTGAAGCGAAGGTGTCGGTCTCGGCGATGTAGTGGTTCAGATGCCCAGCGCTCAGCGTGCCGGTGTCCTCCATCATGCGCATCACCCAGCCGAGCATGCGTTGCTGCATCTCGGCGTCTTGAGCCCAGGGCGTGATCATGTATTGCAGATCGAGCGGCAGTGAGGGCCGAAAACGCCGACCGTCGGCGGAGCGCCGAAGCGTCAGGTTGCGCACGGCGCCGTTGACCGAGATGCGGTAAAGGCAGACCGAAAAACCGTCTTGCATCGGCGTTGCGAAATCGCGCATCTGGTACAGCTGTACTTCCAGCCCGGAGCCGAACTCGTCGCGTGGATAGTGGTCACGTATCAGGCCCGCCAAAGCTGTGCTGGCAGCGGCGATCGCGCGGTGGTTGGCCATGAAGGTTCTCAGCCTGGCAAGTGGAGTTCTGCCGACATCACGCGCCACCCGCGGGCGTGATGCCCATGCGCACGATCAATGCACTCAGTTGCTCGACCGTGGCGAGGCGCCGGTAGCGCACATGCCCATCGGCCGCGCGCAACTCTTCGATCGCTTGGTGAACCCGCATCCACGCCAACGCTGCCATCAAGTTGTCCATTGCTACCTCGGTTTCCAACCACCAGTGCTGTATGCCCTCGGCCGAATCGCAAGCGAACGGGTGGGCGCACAGATACAAAGCCAGTGTTCCCACGAGCCAACGCAACGAGATGCTGTCGTCGTCCATGCGCGTCACCTGTGGCCTGATAGAGCGCAAGCTGCGTACCAGGTGGCCCGTCAACGCCAAGCCGTTGATTCACAAGGGAATCGCTTCTTTGGCGCACCACCGAGCCGGGACAAATTTGTCCATGCCTTCGCGCCGATAAATGCTGCAGCGCGGGCGATCACCCGGTGAGTGGCACCAGGCTCTTTTTGTCCGCGTGCTGCGAGCTTTTGTCCTGGTGGACGCACGCACGCATTAACGCGACCAAAGCGGCCGCATCAAACGTGCCACGACCAAAGGTTATAAAAACGCGGGAATGGCAGAGCGTCGGCCAAAGCAGGCCGTAGAGCCAGGGCGCGGCTCAGGCTCAGGCTCAGGCTCAGGCTCAGATGTTGATAGCGCGAAAGCTCTGTGGTGCGAGCTGGTGCTTGCGCATCAACTCGAAGAAGGCGCGTCGATCTTTCTGGGCGGCCTTTGCCGCGTGCGTGACGTTGCCACTGTGGGCTGCGAGCAGCTTCTCCAGATAGCCGCGCTCGAAGTTCTCGATCACCCGGGCCTTGGCTGTGCGAAAGCAGTCTTCCCCCACCGTCTGGGCACTGCCCAGATCGATTTCAATGTCGTCACCGAGCAGCACCGGCCCGCTGCACATCAACACGGCGCGCTCGATCACGTGTTTGAGTTCGCGCACGTTGCCAGGCCAGTCGTGTGCAAACAGCTTGCGCAGCGCGCTGGGCGACAAAGCGGCGACGGCCCGGCTGAATTGGCGAGAGAACTGCTGCATGAAATGCAGCGCCAGCACCGGAATGTCGTCGCTGCGTTCCCGCAGCGGCGGCAAGCTCAGGTTCAACACGTTCAATCGAAAGTACAGGTCCTGCCGAAAGCGGCCCTGCATTGCGAGTGCGTTGAGGCTGCAGTTGCTGGCCGCCAGCACCCGCACGTCGGCCCGCATGACGGTGTTGGATCCGACAGGGCGGTACTCGCCTTCTTGCAAGAAGCGCAAGAGTTTTGCTTGTGCAGCCAAGGGCAGGCAGTCGACGTCATCGAGAAACAGGGTGCCGCCTTCTGCCTCTCGCACCAGGCCGCAGCGGCCGGTGTGTGCGGTGGTGTAAGCGCCCTTCACGTGCCCGAACAATTCGTTTTCAACCAGATCCACCGGGATCGCGCCGCAGTTGACGGCAACCCAAGGCCGCGAACTGCGCGCTGACAGGTAGTGAACGGCTTGCGCGCACACCTCTTTGCCCGTGCCGGTTTCACCGAGGATCAGAACGTTGGCGTCGCACCCGGCGATCGTTGGCAATCTGGCCGCGAGACGCCCAAAGGCCTCGCTGGCGTAGATGAAGTTTCGGATTCGCACACCAGGTGGGCGCTGCGGTGCGGCGAGAGGCTGCGATGGCACGGCGCCCAGGGCACGCAGCACGCGGGCCACCAGTTCTTCAGGCGCAGAAGGAACGGTCACGTAGTCGTAAGCGCCCGCGGCCATCAAGGACATGATGTCATCGGCACTCAGCCCCGCACCTCCCACCAGGATGGCCGCACAGGGACACGCAGCACGCGCATGGGCGATCTGGCCCAGCAGGCACTTCTGCGCGAACCCATGGGCCAGAAAAAAGAAAACGTCGGGTCGGGAACATGCCAGGTCGTCGGTGAACAGTTGCTGGCTCTCGACCGAAATGCCACCCACCAAGCTCAGCGCTTCGCAGACGCGGCGTTCGGCCTCGCTCTTCCCTTCTGCGCTGACGACGATGCACCGAGATCGGTCGACTTCATTTTTCATGATGGGTTCATCCTCGATCCCGGCGTCCCTCACCTTGCGCTTCTGGATTGAAAGCACGAAGCGTCCAAACCAGACCTGCATCGTGTGCGTACGCGCTGGGGTTGGCTATCCCTAGATGTGAAGTCTCACGAGGCTGTTCGCGGATCGAACCTGATTCGCGAACTCACACAATCAACCTATTCCGTTGAAAAACCCGCTGGTAATTCGGAACGCTCCAGGCCCACCGGCGGGCGTCCATTAATCGAAGTTTGATGTTGACTGTCGGGTCGATGGAAGGCGTCATGTTCGAAGCGCGATCTGCCTGCCATGATTTTGATTCCAGTTCAGGTCGTAGACACTGACAAGCCGGGACGCTCGTCGTCCCAAGCCATTGCGCTCATCTTCCAACCGGTGGGTGTAAGGATGAACTGCGTGGAGATCATGCCTTTTGCCTCGAATGCCACGCTCTTCATTGTTCCGGACTTCGCGTAGACGCTGAAGCTGTGCGCCACATAGTGACGATCCGCGTCGGCGATGTGATGCCCGCGCGCTTACGGCGCCTTTGACTACGGGTCGCGGCAGACTGGTCGGGGGTCCGGACATACGAACACATACATTCGAGAGGTGTTGTATGCATTTTGGCCTCCTGAATCGGAAAGCCGAACTTAGATGCGCCTCGAGGAGGTGTTAAGCGTCGCGTCGAAAGTACCGCGAGACGCTGTCCTGAGTAGATCAGGACGCGACCACTTCGTTTCTAACAATGGCATACCGACATGCGGTTCTAGCTCGTGTAGGCCAAGTCGGAAAGGCTGCCGCTCAAGGGCCCGACATCACCAGTTTTCCATGGACGGCGGATCGCTCCAGCAGTTCGTGAGCTCGCTTGACCGTATCCACCGAAAAGGAGCCGACATGGCTGATGCAGGGTGGGCGCAGAAGGCCGTCGTCGAAGAGGTTCGCAAGCTCCGTTAGCATCGATCGGTATCGGCGCCAGTAGGCGCGGTCCGGGGCCAGCGAATAAGCATGTGCGCCGATTGCGTGAAACGACGCGTTCAGTTCGAACAATCGCTCGAAATCTTTGTGGGTCGGCGTTTCAACGACGGAGGCGAGATCGCCCTCCACTGCAAGTATCGCGCAGGCAGCGGAAAGCATCGGCCCGCCCACTAGATCCACCACGGCGTCGAAGGCTCCGCGGTTGATCGCCAGGCTCTCGCCGACAAAGTCGGCGCTACGGTAGTCGACGATCTGATCGCTCTTCAGCCCACATTCTTGAATCAGGTGGGCGCGGCTGCTCGCGCTGCCCGCAGTCGTTACGAGCCGCCTGAGTCCATTGTGCAAGGCGAGGCGAATGGCAAACGTTCCGACGCCGCCAGCACCCCCTGCGACAAAGAGTGATTTGGATGCGTCGATCCGGCACTTCTGCAAAGCGAGCATCGCGGTGATTCCGGCGACCGGTACTGCCGCTGCCTGATCGTGCGTAAGCTGGCGAGGTTTCCTGGCGACCAGTTCGCTCGGTACGCACACGTACTCGGCATAGGTGCCGCTGCTGGCCAGTTTGCAAACATAGCTATAGACATCGTCGCCCACGCTGAATTCGGTCACGTCGTCGTGCACGGCCTCGACGACGCCGCACAAGTCGCGGCCCAGAATGTTCGAGCCGATCGGGCCGTTTGCTGGCAGGTGCTGCCGAACTTGGCAGTCGACCGGATTGAACGCTATCGACTTGACCTTGATGCGCACATCGCCGCGCCGAAGCGCTGGTGTGGGCACATCGACGAGCCGAAACTGGTCAGTACCTCCGGCTGCGAGAAGGACAATTGCTTTCATGGGGCTGACCTTCAGTCAGGATTGAGTCGGTGGGCCAAATCCGTGCGTCCGCGCTGGCTACGGCGGCTCTGATTCGCAATGGATGATGCGACCACACCAATCATAGAGTCGCAAACTCCTGGATTGCGTGGATGACGGACGCGTAGTCGGCGCAAAATCAAAAGTGATCGACTCCCTCCTATAGACGCCACACTGAGCCGGAGATGTGTTGCGCGAGATGCTTGCCGACGTCGAAGCGTATTGCCCAATAGCCGCACCGAGTTTTCGTACCTACGGGAGCCCTTCATCGGGGTCTTCTCGCAATGCCAGTGGTGTCTTTTTCTTAAAGGAACCAAAAGCACTGCGCGTTTCTAGCGATCTACTTTGGTTTGCGCGTGACCGGCTTGGCGCGTGTCCGCGGCGCAGCCCTCAGAGCTTTCGCGAGGCCCGGCCGGGACACGCTGCCCTGAGCGCAAATTTTGGAATCCGCCCAAGCTGCAAGCACCGGCTCAGCATCGCTGGCCGAGGCAGCGTCGTTGAAATCAGCGACCGTCTGCCAAGCCGCTCGCAACAGCGTCTCGCTCTTGCCAACGTAATGCCCCAGCGTCACGTCCTCGCCAGCGGCGTGACTCAGCATCTTCTTCAGCGCACCACCCGATGGTCAGGATGATGCGATCACGGCCGGCGCTGTCACGGCCCAATGGGTTGTCGGGAACGACGACGCCATGCCAACGAAACACCGCACGCACCATCAAGCATCGCCAGATAGTCGGTACGCGTGCGGGCCTTCAACGGCAGGCCGTCCTTCGCTCTGCGCTTCCAGGAGCGTGCGCGCGCCATCAGGGGCGATGCGCAGCTGCAAACCGCGGTCCAGCGTGAGCTTGTAAGGCTCCGCCTTCGGCTTGTGAGCGTCGATGGCTCTGACGGTCAAAAGAGGCATCTGGCAGTTTCCGTGTCCGAACACGTGTCCGAAAAATACTGAAATCGGATGCTTTCGGCGGAAATCGCCTGGAACAAACTTTTTCCGTAACCTGCTGATTTACATGAACTTTATGGCATCCCAAGAAATTCCAGAACATCCCATGAACCCCGCAAAGCACGACTGTCAATCCGTAGGTCCCTGGTTCGAGCCCAGGTCGAGAAGCCATCCATAAAAAAAGGCCTGCATAAAAGTGCAGGCCTTTTCTCTTGCAGCAACTCTCACACCTCAAGACGGCAAGAAGTCCACCGGATAAGTTGCCACCATCGGCTCGACCGCCTTGGAGCCGAAGTCGAACTGCTTGATGCGAGCCAAGAGCTTGCGTTCCAGCTCTGGCGACTTGAGTTCACTCGACTCAATGCGCACGTCGGTCACCTCGCCCGAGGGCGCGATGGTGAGCTTGAGCACGATCTTGCCTTGCAGAGCCGGGTCGTCGCGCAGTGCGCGGTTGTAGATGGCGTAGATCGAGCCCTTGTTGCGCTCGAAGACGAGGCGTATGTCTTCGATCGAGCGTGAGGCCTTGCCACCTGCAGCGCGTTGCAGCGTGCCGCCCTTGCCACCGCCACCACCCTGACCCGAGCCGGCGCCTGTGCCGCCCGCACCGCCGCCGCCTGCACCCCCGCCGCCGCCGCCGCCGGCTACGCCTTCGACCAAGGTGGTCGCACGGCCGGCCAAGCCACCGCCACCGGTGTTACGGCTGTAGGCCGCGGTGTTGAGGCCGCCGCTGCCACCGGCCGCGTTGGACGTGATCATTGCGCGGTCGGGTGTGCCTTGGTCGGTGCCTGCGCCGACGCCCACACCCACGCCAGCCCCGACACCAGGGCCTTGCTTGACGGGGGCCAGCTGCACTGCCGTGGGGGCGCCACGCATCTCGGCCAAGGTGTCCTTCATGGCGAGCAGGCCTACACCAGCCGCCTTGCGTCTGGCGCCTTCGATTTCGCCCGGCGGCTTGTTCGGCTGCGGCACGCGCGCCTCGGGAACCGCGGCAGCTTTCTTCGGCGGCTCGGGCTTGATGGGCTCCGGCGTGCCAGGCCGCTTGGTGTCTTCTTCCTTGGCCACGTCAGGCTTCTTGGCCACGGGCTTGGGTGGTGGTGGGGGCTCGCGTTCGAGCATGAGCTTTGCCAGGCGGGGCGGAAGCTCTGCCGGCTTGGCCCGATCGATCTGGGGCGTGGGCATCAGCAGCAGGATCAGGCACAACACGGCCACCACAATCAGCACCGTGTTGAGGATGCGTCGGTAGCGCTTGTCGTCTTCGGGCACGCCGGCCCAGGCCAGCACGGAAGGGCGGAACGAGATGGCGAGGGCAGCAGCCATGGTCAGGTCTTCCTCTGCACGGCAAACGCGATCTCGACGAAGTTCGCGCGCGCGCTGGTGTACATCACCTTGCGCAACAGGCTGTAGGGAATGCTCTTGTCACCCAGGATGGTCACGGCCTTGCTGCTGCCGTCTTTGTCTTCGCCCAGCACCTGGCGGCTCGCCAGCAGGTCGAGCTCTGCTTTGAGGCCTGCAATCAGGTCGCCTTGCTGCGCGTTGACTTCAGCCACGCCGGCCACCCTGCGGCCGTCGACCATGATGTCGGTGTCAGTCACCGCCACCACGATGGTCTGGCGCGGCGCTTTTTCGGCGGTCGATTGCGGCAGCTTGACCGCTGCCGCGTTGGTCAGTGTCTCGATGCCGGTGCTCGACATCAGGAAGAAGATCAGGATGGTGAAGATGTCGATCAAGGCCACGAGGTTCATGTCGAGGCCCGACTGATTGCGCGCCATGCGTGCGGAGCGCTTTTGGAGCGGCGTCAGTTTCATAAGAGGCCCTTCCCTATTTCTTGGGTGCGCTGATCGGCGCATCGCCGATCGAGATGTCAGGGAACAGCTCGACGTTTGGCGTCTTGGCCGTGGCACCTGCTGGCTTGGCCTCACGCACGGCGTCCATCACTTGCACCAACACGTCGTATGAGGTGTTGGGCTGTGCGAGCACGCTGGCGGCCTTGGTGTCGGGGAACTTGGCCTTGATCTGCTGCATGAGGGCTGAGAGCGCGGCCAAGTCGTAGCCTTGCGGCGTGGTGGCAATGCGCTGGATCAAGCCACCGATGCGGTCGCCAACGTCGAGGCCATCGGGCCGGATCACGACCTCAAGCTTGAGGTCGTTGACCTTGAGTTGCTCGACGCCCGAGTTCTGCGCTGGCAACGAAAGCTCCAACACCGCCAGGTGCGAGAACACCGCGGTCGACAACAAGAACGGCACCAGCACCACGATCACGTTGATGAACGCGGTGACCTCCAGGTGCACCGCGTGTTTGCGCGGGCGGCGGACAGGCATGGTCAGTCCTTCCGTTGCAGATGAGTTTCAGAGCGACGGCACATGCTCAGCGCGCACCGGCTTGCTGTTCAGCTTTCAAGCGCCCGGTCACGTTGAGGAAGCTGATCTTCGCGGCTTCAAGGCCATCAACGATCTCGCTGGTGCGCGCTTGCAAGAAAGCATGGATCAGCAGGAACGGAATGGCCACTGACAAAGCGAAAGCGGTGTTGTTCATTGCGATCGAGATCGAACCCGACAGCAGCGCGGCCTTCTCGGCCGGGTTGACAGCGGCCACGGCGGTGAAGCCCTTGATCAAGCCGATGATGGTGCCGAGCAAGCCGACCAGGGTGATCACGTTGGCGAGCGTGGCGATGTAGTGAGTGCGCTTTTCAAGGCGCGGCACGATTTCCATCATGCCCTCTTCCATCGCAGCGTCGATCTCTTCGCGACGTGCGGGGCTCTGCATACGTTCAAGCCCGTTGGCGACGATCTTGCCGATGGCAGCGTCAGAGCCTGAGGCTGCGCTGTGCACTTCCTTGAACCTGCCGCTCTGAAGCATGGGCAGCACCTTGGCCCACAGCTTGCGGTTCTCGCTGCGTGCGCGTCGCAGGAAGACGAATCGCTCGATGGCGATTGCCAGCCCGACGGCCATGATGGCGATGCTGAAGTAGATGGCAACGCCGCTGTCTTGGAAGAACTTGACGGCAAAATCGAGAGTACTCATGGGGCTTCTCCTGTAACGACGGGTGCTAAGGTTATTTGGGGTTCAGCGGCGCGGGCTGGGCTGCTGCAGGTGGAACGGGGGCGGTCTGGGATGCGGTCAGTTGGGCGTCGTACGACACCTGGCGGCGAAACACATCGCGGTCTATGGGCGCCAGCGCCTCGTCGAGCACGCTGGCCACCGGCCGGCCCGACAACTCGCTGGGCACAGGTTTCTTCCAGGGCACGATGTAGAGCACCTTGGGCAACTCGCGGTTGCCGATGATCTTGGTGCCGTCGATGTTGGCGCGGTCTTGCGCCATGGCGGGAGAGCACAACGCGGCAGCGCACACCATGCTGGCGAGCAGGCCGGGAATGAGTCGCTTCATTCTTTCTCCTTGCGGGCGGGTGCCGGTGCAGCTGCGGCTGGCTGTGCAGGCTTGCGGTTCTTCAGGTCGGCCACCCACTTGGTGACGGTGGCATCGCCGCCCGGCGTCAGCGCCAGGTAGCGATCGTATAGCTCCAGCGCACGCTTGCCGTCCCAAAAATACAGGTCACTCAGGATGCCCAGGTTCAACGTAGCGGCGGCGTAGTTGGCGTCGATTTCGATGGCACGCTCGTAGGCCTCGCGTGCCTTGGCGAACTGGCCCTGCAGGCGGTAGGTGATGCCCAGCTGGTTGAAGTAAACCGGCTGGCGCGGGCTGGCTTTCACGGCCAGCTCGAGCTCAGCCACGGCTTCTGGCAGCTTGCCGGCCTGGCGGTAAAGCACACCCAGATTGGCGTGCGGGCCACCGAGCTCGGGGTGAAACTGCACCACGCTCTTGAAACCGCGCTCGGCTTCTTCCGCACGGCCGGCTCGCATGGCGCGGCGAGCATCGTCGAAAGCGCGCTGCGCGGCCAGCGGCACGGCCACTTCGGGCTCGACAGGTTTCGGTGCGGCAACAGCGGTAGAGGCCGAAGGCTTGGGCGCACTCGCAGCCTTGGTCGACGGTTCAGCCGCAGGCTGCGCCTCTGCCGCAGCGCCCGGCATC
Source organism: Rhizobacter sp. (assembly GCF_046595475.1). Lineage (GTDB taxonomy): Bacteria > Pseudomonadota > Gammaproteobacteria > Burkholderiales > Burkholderiaceae_C > Rhizobacter. Next base: position 18,601 of record NZ_JBKJOQ010000091.1, on the reverse strand, counting down.
AGCGAGCAACCCATCATGCCGACACAGCACAGGGCAATCAGCAGCGACGAAGAGACATCAGCGTATCGCATCGACCACCGCCTCCCCGCGCTCTGCCTTGCCATAGCGCACAGGCCTCATTTCCTTCAGTGCCGTGAAGCTGCTCTTGACCCACTGGTCGTAGATGCCTTCAGAGGCGCGCTTGGCATTCACCTCGTGCAGCTCCATCGACTTTTCTTCAAACGGATAGGCCTGCTCTTCCAGCATCACGTTGTACTGCTCAAGTTCCAGCTTCGACAGCTTCTTGGGCCGCTGCGAGGCCATCAAGGCCTTGCCGAAGTCTTGGTAAACCACCGCGATGTGGTAAGTGGCGGCCGTGGTCACATCGGCCACGCCATAGTTGGCGGCCACGCTGTAGGCCTTGAGCACGTCTTCCATCTTGGCTTTCTTGAGCTTGAGGTTTTTGGCCAGCGGCTCCACCAGGGCCACCTTGCGGTAGGCCTCGTAAGTGGGCTCGGCCATTACCAGCGCGCCCATGGCACCGAGATAACGCGTGCGGTTGGTGCGCGCGCCGCCGCCATTCTGGTCGGCGACGAAGATCTCTTTCATGAGCGTTGCTTCGCGGGCTGCGTTGCCGTCTTTCTTGGCGATCTGCGCCAGGCGGTAGCGTGCTTCGAGGTTGGTCTCTAACGGGTCGGGGTACAGCTTGAGGTAGCGCTCGTAGGTCTTGGCGGCCGGCGCGCGCGCGCCGCCCTTTTCATGCAGCTCGGCGGCTTGCCACAGCGCGGCGCGCGCCACCTTGGGGTCGCTGCTGGATGCAGCCGCGCGTTCGAACTCGCCAGCAGCCTGGCTCCAGTTGCCCTTTTCCATGTAGGCCACGGCGAGCTTGCCGCCCACCTCGGCCTGTAGCGGGTGCTTGGGGTAGCGCGTGCGGAAGTCTTCCAGCGTGCGTGCTGCACCGTCCCAGTCTTTCAGCGCGATGAGCGCGGCCGCGGCGTCGAACTGCGCCGTGGCGCGCACGGCCGACAGCGGCGCCACCGTTGCAACGCGATTGAAGTGGCCCACAGCCTCGCGCAACTGTCCGGCCGCACGGGCTTTCTCGCCTTGCTTGTAAACAGAGGCAGCCACGCGCTCGACCAGATCGGGGCGCCCGGCTTCTTTCTCGGGCGTGAGGGCCAGCACTTCGACATAGGCACGCTCGGCACGGTCAAAAGCACCGGCTTCGAACGCGGTATGCGCCACCACCGTCCAGGCCACGCGACGCTGCGCGGGTGGTGCAGGCGGCTCCAGCGCCAGCACCTGCTGCGCCACACCGGCCGCGCGCTCGTCGCGCAGAGCGAAGAGCTTCTCGGCGGTGTTGGTCAGCACCGTGGGTGTGCGCGTGTCGGCAGGGAAAGCCTTGCCAAAACGCAGTGCGCTGTCGACCGATGTGCGCTGCAACGCGGGCACTTCAGCGGGCGCCGCGCTCTTCTCCATGGCCGCATAGCTCAGCAGCGCGGAGTAGCCGGCATCGGCGCTCTTGGGGTGTTGCGGGTACTGGTAGGCGGCCTTTTCATACTCGACCGAGGCCTCGTTGAAGCGCTTGTCTTCATACAGCAACTCGGCCAGCAGGAAGTTGTTTTGCGCAGCCTCGGGGTCACCAGGGAAGGATGAAAGGTAGGCGCGGTACCACTTGACCGCTTCCTGGTAGTCGGCGCTGGCCTTGCTCTTTTGCGCCAGCGCGTGGTAGTGGCGCGCCAGCTCGGCCATGTGCATCTTGACCAGCGGCTGCGCAGACGCCCAGCCTTCAGGGTTGGCCTTGCGGAACTCGCTGTCGGCTCCGTAGCGCGAGACATAGTCTTTCTTGGCATCGAGTGCCAAGGTGGCAAAGCCTGCGCTCTGGTAAATGTCGATCACGCGGGCTTGCAGCTGCGGTGCCTGTGCATGCAGAGGTGCCTTCTTTGCAAATGCACCCAAGGCATCGGCCGCGTCTTTCGTGCGCTCTTGCCTGATGTAGAGCTCGCCCAGCTGCTGGTACACGCGGAACTCGTAAGAGCGGCGCGTGTCGGTCGTCATGTAGGTGGGGATCGACTCGGCGCCTTGCAGGTTGGCAAGCGAGAGACTGGTCACGCGGAAGGTGTCTTCCACCAACTCGCGGTCTGCGCGTGTCAGGCCTTCAAGGCTGTCCAGCTCAGCGCCACCCGCGCGGTTGGCAACCTTGACGTCGAGCACGCCGAAGAAGGAACCCAAAGCCTCTTCCACCTTGCCCTGCTTGAACAACGACCAGCCCTGCATATAGAGCGCCCGATCTTGGAAGGCACCTTGCGCATCACCCTTGAGCACGGTGGCGTAGGCCTGCTCGGCCTTCGCATAGTCGCGCGTGGTAAACAGCAGCTCGCCGCGGCGGAACTGTGCCTCGGCAAGGTAAGAAGTTTTCGGGTACTTCAGCACCAGCTCGTCCAACGTCTTGAGGGCCGACTCGAGGTCGCCACCCTGCTCGTAGGCGCGTGCGATCTGGTAGTACACCCGGTCGTTGCCGGGGTCGTTGGGGAAGGCCTTCAAATAGTCTTGGTAGCGCGCGATCGCCGCCTTGTAGTCCGGCGTGCTCGACGCGTCACCGGCGGCGAACTTGTTGTCGGCGGTGTCCATTTCCAGGTCACCCAGGCGGCGCATAGCCTCGGAGCGCTGCGGCGCATTCGGCGCGATCTCAAGAAACTTGCGGTAGGCCGCGATGGCCTTCTCTTCATTGCCGACTGCGGCCACGCCCTGGTCGGCTTGCACCTCGATCTGGCGGCCGGCAAGGCTCTTGAGCGTGGGCGGCTCGGGTGGGTTGCCGCTGCGCTTGCTCGCGCAGGCGCACAGCCCGCACGCGAGCAGCAGAAGTGCAGCTGCGTTACTTGGGCGCATCGTCCGCATCCTTGGGCTTGTTGGCGCGGTCATAGAGCTGCGCCACGGCAAAGCGGGCTTGCGTGGTGTAAGCCACGAGGCGGTCTTTCTGGCTCACGAGCTGGGCCACGGCCAGCTCTTGCACGGCCTCTTGCTGTTCTTTGCTGAGTGCCGCCACGAGTGGGATCAGCGCCTGAATGCGCTTGTCGAGCTCGGCAATGCGCTCGGCAAAGCGGTCGAACTTTGCGGGCTCGTCGCGCTGCGCCTGCGCGAGTGCGGCCTCGTGCTGCCGGGCTTCGATCACACCGGCTTCAAGTGTCTGCAGTGCGCGCCTGGCTTCATAGAGCCGTACGCTGTACGACTGCGACAGGCGCCAGGTCAAGGCACCTGCCGCCAGGCGGTGCCTGTCGCGCGCGGCAGCGGTCTCGGGGTTGTCGCCCAAGGCTTGCAGATTGGCCTGCACGTCTTCGAGCCGGTCTCGCCAGCCGCGCTCTTGGGCGTCGGCAAAGGCGCTGCCGTCGGCCTGCTCCTCGGCCTGGGCCAGCTCGCCACTCAGCGTGACGCTGCGCTGGGCAAGATCGACCAGACCGCTGTCGCGCGCCTTGGCCAGGATCACGGGCAGGCGCTCGGCATAAGCCTTGCGGCGGTTGTCGAGCATGTCACCAAACACGCCCAAGCTGTCTTTCCACTGCTGCAGGTTGCGCGTGAGAAATTGCAGGTCGCGGTAGTTCTTGAAGGCTTCTTGAAACTCATGCTGTGCCAGCACCGAGGTCAGGTGGCCGGCGTGCGGCATTTGCGGCAGCTCGTTGATGCTCCAGAACCAGCCCATTTCTTCGCCGGGGTTGCGCTCGAGCAGGCCTTCGACCAGCTTGCCCGCGCGAATGGCGGCAATAGACTCGTCGAGCCCAGTGTTCTCACGCTCGAAGACGGTGATGGCTGCGTTGTAGCGCTCCAGCGCCTGGCCATAGGCGCCAAGCTGGCCAAATGCGTAAGGCAGCGCGATGCTGGCTTCGAGCACGGCCGAGTCGCTAGCCTCGCGCTGGCTCAGCTCGGTCCAGGGCACCAGGGCTTGCTTGTAGTTCTTCGTCGAGGCCGAGGCCCAGCCGAAACCGAGCAAGGCCTTGTTGGACTGCACGCCATTCAGGCGCACGCGCTCCAGGTAAGGGCCGGCCGCTTCGGGGTGGTTGTCTTGCAGCGCTGCGAAGCCCAGGGCCACGTTGGCCTTGTCGCGCAAGCTGCGGAACTCTTCGGTGGCCTGCGGTGGCGTGGGCGCCTTGCCGATCTGGTCGAGCAGGGCGCTGCCGCGTGCAGGGTCGCCACTGCGCACCAGGGCCACGCCGAGGTTGTAGCGGGCATAGAGGCTGCCGCTGGTGCTGCCCTTGGATATCTCTTTCGCCATGTCAGGCATGGCGTTGAGCACGGTGGCGGCGCCAGCGTAGTCACCACGCGCCATCAGCACGTTGGCCTTGAGCAGTACGCGCTCTTCTTCCAGGTCGGGCGGCAGGTTCTTCTCGATGCGCCCGAGCGCATCGTCGGCCTCGGCATAAAAGCCGCGCTGGTAGCGAATCTTGGCCAGAAAGAACCAGGCCCGGTCACGCACGGGTGGCGGTGCGCCCTTCTCGATCAACTGGGCAAAGATTTCACCCGCCTCGCGGTGCATGCCGTAAGACAGCAGCAAACCGCCTCGCAGCACCTCGGCCTCGTCGGCATGATTGGCGACACGGTTGAAATGCTGCGACACCATCAGGCTCGTGACCGACGAGAAGTATTGCTCTTGGTAGAAGTGGAACAAGGTGTCGCCGTAGTGCGGGTCCTTGATCGTGTGCTCGATCTTGTCTGCCGCACCCGCAGCGGCGGCCCACGCGAGCGCCGCAGCCAAGCCCAGCCCCCGCAGCACAAACGCCGATGACATGCGCAAGCCCATGGACGCGTTTACTGCCAGACCTTGACTTGGAACTCGGGCTGCAGCTTGCCGGTGGAATCTTTGATCTGCAGCTCGATGTACTTGGGCTCGGTGCCCTTGTCGAACTTGATGTTGGCGCCTCGCTTGTAGTCGCGAAAGTGCGGCCCGCCGCCTGTGAACAAAGCCACCAGCTCATGCGAGCCCGCTCGCAGGTTGCCGAGGTACATGCGCTGCACGCCACCGCGGTGCAGGGCCTTCACCTCTGAGGGTGTGTAGAGATAGTTGGCCACAACCTTGTCATCGAGCTTGACCTGCACCGAGCCCAACTCGAAGAGCTTGCCCACGTCCATCGACAAGAACACCGCCACTTGCGTGTTGGCCGGGAAGAGCAGCTCTTCTTCAAGCACCAGCAGGTCGCGGTTGAGGCGGATCACATCGCCTTTCGCGTCTTGGATGCGAGTGTCGAGGCCGGTGGCAGAAGCAGCGGCTGCGGGGGCGCTGGCCGAGGTTGCAGCTGCACTCGCCGCATCTGGCGCAGTGGCAGCAACAGCTGGGACAGGCATGGTGACCGCAGGCGACGGAGCAGGTGCACTGGCTGCTGTGGCCGGCGCGTCGGCGCTCCAAGCGGCGGAGGCCGCGAGCAGCAGGCCGGCAAGCGTGCAGCTGCATCGCTGAATGATGTTCATACGGCGGGCCTTCTCAAAATGTAGCGGTCAAGAACAACTGCAGCACATGGGCGTCATGCTCATACGGCTTGCCACTGCGGATGTCGGTGAAATCGGCGAACTTGAAGCGGATCAGTTCATAGGCCGCGTTGAGCCTGATCTCGTAGGCACCCGGCACGCGCTTGGCGGTGTACGACATCTTGGCCCCCAGGCCCATGGTCTTGTAGGTGCTCAACTGGCGGTTGCGCGAGACATAGGTGGTCTCGGCGGTGGCGTCGTCGTAATAAAACAGCGCCTTGGTCTGCGAGTAGTAGCGGCCATACCAGTCGACCAGCCACAGGTCACCGAACTGGCGGCTGTAGCCGAGCTCGGTGGTGTGGGCCTTGATCTCCCAGTTGTCTGAGAAGTAGCGGTATTCGGCGTGCACCGCGTTGCCCGGCGTTACTTCGCCCAGCAGACGCAGCTTGATGGCGCGGCTGCTGCGGGTGCGTGGGTTGCGCTCGGGCACCGTGGTGCCGAAAACGCGTGCCGCGCGGTAAGGGCTGCCCAGGTAGCCGTCGTCTGAGATGGCCTCGCTGTTGATGCTCATCAGCCAGGTCGGCGTGAGGATCTGCGTGATGCCCAGCCGGTAACGCCAGTGCGTGGCGTCGTCGAAGAAGCCTTCATAGCCGCTGCGGCCCACCTTGTCGTGCGAGCGGGTGTAGCCCAGGCTCAGCGTGGTCATGCCACCGAACACCTCTTGCGCGATGTCGACGCTCGTGCCCGCGGCGATGTAGTCGGGCTCCTTGCTGTTGGAGGTACTGACGCTGATGGTCGCGTCGCGCACGATGTAGTCGACGCCGAGGTTGTACTCGTTGCGCGTTTCCTTGTAAGGGCTGGCCGTGGTGACCACGTCGATAGAGGCGTTGCTCACCATGTCAACGTAGTACGAGCCGGTGAGCGACACGCTGTCGCCCAGCTTCTTGCGTACCAGCAGTGCGGGCCCATAGGCCTTGAGGCCACCGCCGTCGTAGACGTGGTACATCACGTCGGCGCGGTCTTCGGGCAGGTTGGGCGCCGCATGGACCGCACCGCTCGCACCCACCATCGCACCGCCCAGCAGCCCGGCGGCGCGCACGCCGCGCGAGCGATGGCGGCGCAGCACCCTCAGCAGGCGCAGCAGCCCGCGCCATACCTGCACCGCAGGGCGCCGCAGACTAGTTGCAGCCACAGCCGCCCCCCTGCACGCCCGTGGCGCCACGCGCGCCTTCGCGCACTTCGCGCACGTGTTCGTGGTGCTTGTCGGCCAGGCCGTCACGAGAGAACTGCATCAGCGGCGAGGCCAGGCGCTCGCGCTCATAGGGCTTGACCCAGGGCTCGATGGAGCTGCAGCCACAAAGCAATGCGGCCGCGCCCATCAGTGCCGCAATGCGAACCCGGGCCGAGACAAGGTGCTGCATGTTCATTCCTTCAACAAGTCTCGGATCTGCTTGTCGTAGAGGTCTTCGTAGCCATCTTGATAGCCACGGTGCAGGTAGCGCACACGCCCCGCGCGGTCGATCACCAGGGTGGACGGCATGCTGTTGAGGTCATACAGGCGGCTGACTTTCTTGTCGGTGTCGAGCAGCACCGGGAACTTCACGCCCAGCTTGCCCGCCACGTCTGACGCGTTCTGCACATCGTCATCAACATTCACGCCCAGCAGCACCAGGCCCGAGGCGCGGTATTTGTCGGCGATGCGGTTCAGGTGCGGCATTTCCTTGCGGCAGGGGCCGCACCAGGTGGCCCAGAAGTTCACCAGCACGACGTGGCCGCGTTGCTCTTGCAGGCGCAGGTTAGGGCCGTTCAGGGTGCGCAAGGTGAAGTCGGGAGCGGTTACGCCCACGGCCGGTGCTGCAGACACCAGGCCGGCAAAAGCAGTGAGGCAGGCGCCAAGGCAAGCGGCCAAAAGCGAGCGAACGGATTTCACGATGGCGGGTTTCGGTGAGGTCGTCATGACAATAGATACCTGTCAGAAGAAGAAGGTCGCGCCAATGGTCATCTCGAGGTTCTGCGTGCTCTGACGCTTGCCCAGCAGGTCAAGCGTGAAGATGTGGTCTCGCACATCGACTTGCAGCGCCGCCCAGCTGGCGAAGAACACCCGGGCGCCGAACCCCACATTGAAGGTCTGCTTGCGCTGGCGGTTGAAGTCGGTGTTGCCGATGCCACCGATGAAGTACAGGGCCGAGGCCTTGGCCCAGTTGCGGCCGAAGAACACCTCGCCGGGCAGCACGTTGATGCCGGCCGAAAGGTTGTAGTACTTGAGCTTCTCTTCCTGCGAAATGAAGACACCGCCTGGCAATATCTGGCGGAAGGCTTCGTCGCTCACCTTCGTGATGCCATACACGCCCTCCACGAAGAAGTCTTCGGTGATGTGATAGCCCAGGCGCACACCGCTGACCGAATTGGAGCCGAAGTTCTGCGTGGCATAGGTGCCGGTGAAGAGCCCCATCTCGAAATCGTTCGACGGAATCTTGGGCACCTTCACGTCACGCCGGTCGACCTGGGGCACGATGACCTGCTCGTTGGCCGGCTTCTGGTCTTTCGTGTCTTTCTCGTCTGCGGCGCTGGCTGCCATGGCAACTGCCAGCAGCAAAGGGGCCAGCAGAAGATGGGCAAATGGCTTGGTGTGCATGGAAGTGTCGACCCCGTGTAGCCGTTAGAAGAAGAACGAAAGCCCAGCCGTGAGCGCACGGTACTCGCCGGCGCGCGTGTCGCCAAGAAACGCGGTGTAGAAGGTGTAGTCGAGGCGGGCCACGAAGCGATCGCTGATGTGATAGCGCAAGCCAAGCACGGCATTCGACATGTTGACGCTGGTCGTCTGCGCGCTCACCAGGCTGGCGTTGGGAATGTTCTTGAACTTGCCCAGGCCGACGCCGAAGAATGGCGACAGGCGGCGGTGCGACCAGGGCTCGGAGTTGACGTTGAGGCTCCAGAAGTCGGTGCCCGAGAACACGCCCTGCACCTGGCCGATGGTGCCTTCGAGCGACAAGGTGTCAGAGACACGGTAGCCCGTCCACACCTTGAGCATCGGCTCTTTCTTGAAGCGGCCCCAGGCAGCACCCATTTCCAGGCGCCGCGCCAGGTAGTCGTCGAGCAAGACGTCGCGGAAAGTCTTCTGGCTGCCGGCTTCGGTGAGGGTGCTCTCTAGCTGCTTGCGGATCACCCAACCCTCTTTACCCTCGGCGCTGCGCACCTTGAACCAGTCGGTGTGGCGCGATTCGATCTCGATCCACTGCTCGCGCTCAACCACGAAGAACACCGGGTAGCCGCGGCCGGGGCCGGTGCGCATCTCCAGGTAGGGGTCGATGACCTTCAGGCGCTCGGGCGGCGCGTCGGCCGCCTGCACGGTACCCGCCAGGGGCAGCACGCCAAAAATGAGTGCCAGCAGGCCCCTGCCGCAACAGGCCAGCAGCCTCGAAACGAGGCTGCTCATGAAATGGTGCACGTCCCGTTGCCTGGATCGGTGGCGAATTCGTCCTGGCCCGTAGGGGCCGGATGGGTCATCCAGAATTGGATCAATCGGACTTTCGGGTCGGTGTCGGTCTCAAAGATCAGGCCACCGCCGTGCAGCACGCCTTGCACCCGCGGTTTGGCGAGCAGGCGGCTCTGCGCAATCGCGCTGAGCACCACCTCGCCTTGAGATGAGTAGAAGTTCTTGTACATGTCGCTCGCCCGAATGGAGTCGGGCGCAGCGGGCAAGGTCACGACTGCCGCCGACGGGATGATGCGGAATGCACCACCGGTGCCTGTCGAGTTGTCATGGCACCCCGAACCGGCGCAAGTATTGCTCAAACCGGTGCCCACGATGGGCAACTGCTCCAGAAAAATCGGGTTGATGCAGCGTTGGAAGAATGCGAAGGAGAGCTTTTGCCCCCCCACGCCACCTTCGTTGTTGATGGTGTCACCACCACACCCGCTGACCAACCCCAGCACCGCGGCGCACACGCTCGCCCATTGAATGGGCGTTCGGGTACGTCGCGTCGTGAAATGCGTTCTCTTCATCGACATCCAGTTTGAATCCACGCCGCGATCGTGTTGTATGACGCGCCGCCCAGCGGCAGTACCGCCGTCGTGCCAGCCGTGGGGTGAGGCACCGTCGACGGCCTGCTCAGCAGGTAGTTGGTCGCGGGGTTGCAGGTATCGGAAATCATCGACAGCGTAACCCCGAAGTCACCCTCAGCGCTACCCGTCAACACAAAGCGGTTCTGGCGGAACGAGGCACCTGCCGGCGTGGTCAGGTCACTGCCGATGGCCTGGTGGCAGCTGGCAGCACAGGTCGAGCGCAGGATCGGCATGACCTGCGTGTTGAACACCGTTTCGCTCAGGCCATCAACCGCGCGCACACCACCAGCCGGGTCGAACGGGTCGTTGTAATACTGGCCACCCAGGTCCATCCACTCGGTCAGCACGCGCTTTTCGCCTGCATTGAGCATCAAGGAGTGGTCGGGCGCGCCGGCCGGCGGGTTGGGGTGGGCGGCAAGGGCGCCGGCACCTGCAAGCAGGGTTTCTCCGAACATGATTTCGGTCAGGCGGCTCTTACGGGACTGGCCGGCCGAGTTCATGGCGCTGGAGCTGTTTTCCACCAGTGCTGCACCACGCACGACCATGGGCACCCCGTCTTCAATGCGGAACTGCGGCAGACCAGTGGTCGCGTCGATCACTGGGTCGCCCAGCATCAACTCTTCATACGACGTGACACGGCCCGTGCCCGAGATGGTGTCGCGCAGGTCGAGCACGGCGGCATTCGAGTGGCAGGTCACACAGGTGTTGTCGACGCCGCCACTGGTGACGCGGCTGCGCGTCCACAGGGGAGCGACGTGCTCGCGGTAGTTGATGATGCCGCGCTTGACGCCGGTCGTGGCGGGTGCAGGCGTCACCATGTCATCAGCACTGTTGGAGTTGCCGGTATAGCGCACCAGGATCGGGGCACGTGCCTGGCTCGGCGAAGTCACCCATGCGTCGGTGAAGTTCATGTCGGGCTGCAGGACCAGCAGGGCGGGGTTCTGGCGGGTGCGCGTGGCTGCCATCGTCTCACCCGACTGGTGATCGCTTGCCAGCGAGGCCAACAGGGCGGCCGGCATGGTGTTGACGACCACACCCGAGTTCAGCGAACCCCCGCGGCGCGGGCTGTGGCAGCCGTCACAGGTACGGCGTTCACCCGGGCGAACCTGGATCCAGTTGGTATGCGTCTGGATGGAACGGCCCTTGTTGTCGATGATCGACAAGGCAATGGGAGTGTCAGCCGGCACGTGCAGCTTGAACGAGCCGTCGGGCTCGACCGGTGCATAACCCAGGATCTGCTGTTGCTCGAATTCGGTTTCGCCGATCGAACTGCGCAGGCCAGTCATGCCGGCCGGTGGGGCCACGGCACGTATGGCACGCACGAAGCGAACCGGCGAGCACTTGTAGGCCGCGTCGGCGGGGTCTTTCATGCGCGCCAGGTCAGCAACGGATGAGCGCGTTTCGGTGGGCTCGTTGGGCGGGGTGGTCATCGCAATGCCGGTAGCGCAGCCCGCCGGGCGGTCAACGGCTCTCAACATGCTTTCGCTCATGCGGCCCAGGCCGTCGGTGTCGTACACGCTACGCACTTCAATCAGGGCCATGTTGGCAGCAGCCAGCGTGGCGTCGATGGGGCTCGGCTGGGTGGCATTCGGCTCCGTGCGGGCCTGCAGCGGGATCGGGTCGGTGTACATGAACCCAGGCGGCGGCGCGGCCACGTTCAACCAGGTCTGGTCTGTCGGGTTGAACATGTAGATGGCGTAGGTCGGGCGGTTGTTGAGCTGGAAGCGGTTGAGGGCGGCTTCCGTCGCCAGAACGTTGGTCATGTCGCCCACCTTGGCGAACTCGACCGGGTCGAGGGCCTTGGCCACCGCGCAGGGCCTCAGGGCGCCTGCCTCCTGGGTGTCGATCACATCGCAGGGCGTGTAGCCCACCAGAATGCGGTTGGTTCCGTCCCACAGCGGGTAGGGGCTGGTAATGCGGCCGAACTCGGACACACCACCACCTTGGCTCAGGGCCCGCGCGGTGATCGAGGTCTGGCCGCCTTGGGTGGGCACGGTCTTGTTGGCCGGCGTGTTGTTCTCGGAGTAATCGGCAGCGTTGACGATCATCATCGCGCCGCCTTCGTGGGTGCGCGACAGCGGCATCAGCGAGCTGGCCAGGTAGCCCTTGTAGGGGCCACTCGGGTCCATGTCGCGTGGGTGCAGGAAGCTGTTACCCGGGCTTTGTGCCCCGTACAGCACGAACATGTCGGTGCCATCGGGCTTGGCGCGGAACACAGCGAAGCGGTTGCGGTCGCCCACGTGTTCCCAGCGCGAGAACATGATGTCGCCGTTCGGGCGCACCACCGGGTTGCGGTCGTGGCTCTGGTTGAACGAGATCTGCTTGATGTTGCCGCCATCGGCATCCATGGTGTGCAGGTTCATCACTTCTTCGCGCTCGTACTCGTCGAGTGACTTGTAGTTCTGGCCCAAGGCCTGAGTGGTGCGTGACTTGACCTGGCGGTTGGACGAGAACACAAAGCCAGCGCCTGCCGGCAGATAGGCCGGGTCAGCGTCGTCGTCGGAGTTGGTGCTGGTGATGCGGCGCAGTGTGCCGCCGGTCATGCCGCCCGCGGTCATGTCGTATTCCCAGATGTTCCAGCGGCCCGTGCAATTCGCTGCGGCGCCGGCGACGTTATTGGACGTCGGGCACTTCAAGGCAAACACAATCTTCTTGCCGTCGTAGGAAACCTCGGGGTCGGACGCATCGCCCACACCCTTGGTGATCGATGCCGTGATGTTGTGCTCTGGCGCACTGGGCGACGACTTCTCGCGAATCATCAGGTCACCCCCGGGTGCGCTGGGTGCGCCGTCGGTCGGGTTCATGTTGAGCGCGGTCGAGCGCTTCACATAAGCCAGGGGCACGTCGCCTTGCACGGTGACCGTGCTGTTTGCCTCGCCGCTGCTGCCGCTTCCGCAGCCTGCGAGCATCGCGCTCGCCGCCGCCGAGACACACGCCAGTACGCACATTCTTGTCAGGACTTTCTTCATATTCGCCTCCAAACGAGTCCGATCAATCACAAAACGACATGCAGGTCATTGACGAGGCTGCTGCGCAGCTCCGTTCAACAGACCAGACGAGTAGTGCAAGACACCGGACGCGTCTACCACTACCGCATCAACACCAGGCTGTGACTCGATGAGCCGCATGCCCTTCTCCAAACCCATCACGAACAAGCACTTCGACAGACCTTCGGTCGTGAGCCCGTCATCCGCGAGGATGGTCACGCTGCGCACGCCGCTCGGCGACTTGCCGGTCTGCGGGTCGATCACGTGGTGGCAACGCACACCGTCTTGCTCGAAGAAGCGTTCGTAGTCACCAGAAGTCGAAATCGCGGTGTCTTCCAGCGGCAGCACCGCCACCACCTCGCCTGCGCGGCGCGGGTCGCGGATGCCGATGGTCCAGGGGCGGCCACCGCGGTCGCCCATCACGTGGCTGTCACCGCCCGCTGCCACCGTGGCGCTGACGATGCCGTGGCGCTTCAAGATGGCCACGCTGTTGTCCACCGCGTGGCCCTTGGCGAAACCGCCCAGGTCGATGCGCATGCCTTCACGGGCAAAGCGCAGCGTGCAGGCCTTGCGGTCAAGAATGAGGTTTCGATAGCCGACGGTGGCACAGGCCTGGGCCAGCACCTCGTCGCTGGGCTTGATGCCCAGGCGGTAGTCGTACAGCTGGCCCACACCCGCGTAGGTGATGTCGAAGGCACCGCCCGACAGCTCTGAAAATTCGATCGCGCGCGCCACCAGCCGCACCATCTCGTCGCTCAAGTGCACGGCATGGTGTGCGGCTTCGCGGTTGATGACTGACAGCTCGGAGTCAGCCTTGTGCGGGCTCATCGTGCGATCGATGCGGTGCATCTCTTGCATCACGGCGTCGATTGCAGCCTCGCCTGCAGCGCGCTTGTCGCTCCACAGCTCGACGCGGATCGCCGTGCCCATGATTGCTTCTTCGCGGCTGAGCCAAGCCCCTTGCGCCAAGGCACGGCCCTGCCCACGGTCGTGATCGACCGCTCGCAGGGTGGGCTTGGTGGCGCCGAACAGCATGGCTTACTCCAGGCTCTCCGACCGCGTGCAAGAAGGGTTCAAAGCTCTCTCCGTGTTTGTTGTTCGTGGGCTCGTGGCGCGTTGCACGCACCTCGGGCCCTGTTGGCTCCGGCCGAATCATCAGGCCTCACGACCCGAAAAATAACGTCAATAGTTGGCAAACGGCGACGACCTTACATACGGTCGCAGAAGATACGGAGAGCACTGTTCTGGTACGAGGGCAGGTGCTACAAGTACGGAACTCGCAGACCCATGCGGGTGGCATACGGGGTGCACCGATAATCCGGCGGTTGACGGGCAAACACTCGCCCTTCGGCCCAACAGTTCACGAACCAACGAGAGCCCCCGCTCACATGTCCAGCATCAGCCTGCCTGGCCCTGCCCAGGCTCATCAGCCATGAAGCCTCGCCACAAACGCATTGCGCTCATCGTGGGGGCTCTGGCCGGCCTGGGTGTTGCCGTCGGGTTGGTGCTCAACGCCTTGCAAAGCAACGTCGCCTTCTTCTTCACGCCCACCCAGGTGACCAGCGGCGAAGCGCCCAAGAACCGTGCCTTTCGCGTCGGCGGCATGGTGCGGCAAGGCAGCTTGAAGCGAGACCAGATGACGGTGCACTTTGTCATCACCGACACCGCCAAAGACGTGGCCGTCAGCTACACCGGCATCCTTCCCGACCTCTTCAAGGAAGGCAAAGGCGCCGTGGTGCAAGGCAAGCTCGGGTCGGGCGGCGAGTTCGTCGCGACTGAAGTGCTCGCCAAGCACGACGAAAACTACATGCCCCCCGAGGCCAAGCATGCCGTCGACCAAGCGGCAAAGATGGGAAAGACACTCAAATGACACCCGAGCTCGGCCACCTCGCCCTCATCCTCGCCTTGCTGGTTTCGATCACCCAAGGCGTGCTGCCGCTCATCGGCGCGCACCGCGGCCACGCGGGCTGGATCGCGCTCGCACGGCCCGCTGCGCAAACCCAGTTCGTGCTGGTGGCGTTTGCGTTCGCCTGCCTGATGCAGGCCTTCCTGGCGAACGACTTTTCGGTGCTCTACGTGGCCGAGCACTCCAACTCCAAGCTGCCCACGGCCTTCCGCGCTGCCGCCGTCTGGGGCGGGCACGAAGGCTCGCTGCTGCTTTGGCTGCTGATGCTCACCGGCTGGGCGTTTGCGGTCAGCTTGCTGTCGCGCCAGTTGCCGCAGGCCATGGTGGCGCGTGTGCTCGGCGTGCTGGGCCTGGTGGGCATGGGCTTCCTGCTGTTCATGCTGCTCACTTCCAACCCCTTCGAGCGCCTGCTGCCCGCCGCGCCCGATGGCCGCGACCTCAACCCGCTGCTGCAAGACATCGGCCTCGTGGTGCACCCCCCCATGCTCTACATGGGCTACGTGGGCTTCTCGGTGGCGTTCGCATTTGCCATTGCGGCGCTGCTGGCCGGCCGGCTCGACGCCGCCTGGGCTCGCTGGTCGCGCCCCTGGACCAACGTGGCGTGGGTCTTCCTCACCATCGGCATCGCGCTCGGCTCGTACTGGGCCTACTACGAGCTGGGCTGGGGCGGTTGGTGGTTTTGGGACCCGGTGGAAAACGCCTCGTTCATGCCCTGGTTGGTGGGCACCGCACTCATCCACTCGCTGGCCGTGACCGAAAAGCGCGGCGGCTTCAAAAACTGGACGGTGCTGCTGGCCATCTCGGCTTTCTCACTATCGCTGCTCGGCACCTTCCTCGTGCGCTCGGGTGTGCTGACCTCGGTGCATGCCTTTGCCACCGACCCCAAGCGCGGCATCTTCATCCTGGCCTTCCTCACCGTGGTGATCGGTGGCTCGCTCACGCTGTTTGCGTGGCGCGCATCCAAAGTCAGCACGGGCGGCGCCTTCGCCCTCTTCTCGCGCGAGACCCTGCTGTTGATCAACAACGTGCTGCTGGTCGTGGCCTGCGGCTCGGTGCTGCTGGGCACGCTGTACCCGCTGCTCATTGACGGGCTGGGCATGGGCAAGCTCTCGGTCGGGCCGCCCTACTTCAATTCGGTGTTTGTGCCCATCATGGTGCCGCTCTTGTTCCTGATCGCCGTGGGCCCGCTGGCCAAGTGGAAGCACGCTGACCCGCGTGACATGGCACAGCGCCTGCGCCTGGCCGCGGTGCTGGCCGTGCTGGGCGGCGCAGGCCTGCCCTTTCTCGTCGGCACATGGTCGCCGTTTGTGGCGCTGGGCATGCTGCTGGCCGTGTGGATCGTCGCCAGCACCGCGTTTCAGATACGCGAGCGGCTCAGGTCAGGCTGGCCGCCGCGCTCGTTCTGGGGCATGCACATGGCGCACGTGGGCATGGCCGTGTTCGTGATCGGCGTCACCATGGTCAAGGGGTATGAGGTCGAGAGAGACGTGCGCATGGCCATAGGTGACACCGTCGAGCTCGGTGGCTACACCGTGCGCCTGCGCGGCGTGGCACAGGTGCCCGGCCCCAACTACACGGCCCAGCGCGGTGACATCGAGCTCTCGAAGGACGGCCAGGTGCTGCGCATGCTCAACCCCGAGAAGCGCAATTACTTCTCGTCGCAAATGCCCATGACCGAGACCGCCATCGACACCGGTTTCACCCGCGACATCTACGTTTCGCTGGGCGAGCCGCTCGACGCGCAGGGCTCGGCCTGGAGCGTGCGTGTCTACTACAAACCCTTCGTCATGTGGATCTGGAGCGGCTGCCTGCTGATGGCCCTGGGCGGTGGCATTGCTGCCAGCGACCGCCGTTACCGGCTGAAGTCGCGCAGCACCGTCGTGCAAGGGGCGCCGGCATGAAGCGTTTCCTGATTCCGCTGGCGCTCTTCGTGGTGCTGGCGGTTTTTCTGGGCATAGGCCTCAACCGCGACCCTTCTGTCGTGCCCTCCCCTTTGGTCGGCAAGGCGGCGCCTGATTTTTCGCTGCCGCAGCTAGAGGTGCAGACCCCGTTCAGCCCCAAAGAGATGGCCGGCAAGGTGTGGTTGTTCAATGTGTGGGCCACGTGGTGCGGGCCCTGCAGGCAAGAACACCCGGTACTCGTGGAGTTTGCCAATGCTCATCTCGCGCCGCTGATCGGGCTCAACTACAAAGACCAGCGCAGCGCCGCCACCGAGTGGCTCAACCGCTATGGCAACCCCTATGCCGTGACGGCCGTCGACGCCGATGGCCGCGTGGGCATCGACTACGGTGTCTATGGCGTGCCCGAGACCTACGTAATCGACAAGGCCGGCATCATCCGCTTCAAGCAAATCGGCCCCGTCACGCGCGAAGTGCTGCAAAACAAAATCGTGCCCCTGATCAAAGAGCTGCAGAAATGAAAATGCTGAGGGTCTTGATGCTGGTGCTGGCCATGGGCACCGCACATGCCAACCCAGCGGCTCCGCTGGCCGACGACCCGGCCGTGGAGCAGCGCCTGGTCAACATCGCCGAAGAGCTGCGCTGCCTGGTGTGCCAAAACGAGTCGCTCGCCGGCTCCCGCTCTGACCTGGCCATGGACCTGCGGCGCGAGATCCGTGGCCTGATCAAGCAAGGCAAGAGCGACCAAGAAGTGCGCGACTTCCTGGTCAGCCGCTATGGCGATTTCGTGCTCTACCGCCCGCCCGTGAAACCCACCACCTGGCTGCTGTGGGGTGGGCCTTTCGTGCTGCTGGCAGGCGGGTTGGCAGGCTTGCTCACCTTTCTGCGCAAGCGCAAGCCCAGCGACGCTCCCCTGTCGCCCGAAGACCAACGCAAGGCTGAAGCCTTGCTCAACGGAGAGTCGTGATGCCTGGATTCTTGCTGGCCGCGGCGGCGCTCGTCGCGGTCACCTTGTTGCTGCTGCTGCGCCCATGGCGCCGCGCTGCCCGGGCCGATGGAGCCACCACCCGCGAGATCAATGCCGGCGTTTACCGCGACCAGCTTCGAGAGCTGGACCGCGACCTCGCCGCCGGCACGATCTCGGCCCCCGACCATGCTCAGGCCCGCGCTGAGTTGCAGCGCCGCCTGCTCGACGATGCAGGCACTGCCGCAGATGCCACGGCCGCAGCGCCGTTCAGCATGCGCGGCACCACGATCGTGCTGGCGCTGGTGCTGCCGCTGGCCACCGCCGGCCTTTACACATGGCTCGGTTCGCCGGCGGCCCTCAATCCAGTGGCCACCAAGGCGCCCACCCAGCAAGATGTCGAAAGCATGGTGGCCAAGCTGGAGGCCCGCATGCAGAAGAACCCCTCTGACACCAAGGGCTGGGTCGTTTTGGCACGCAGCTACCGAGCCATGGGCCGCCTGCCGCAAGCCGAAGAAGCGTTCAACAAGCTCGGCGACGTGCTCTACCAAGACGCCACCTTGCTGGCCGAGTACGGCGACGTGCTGGCCACGCGCGCCATGGGCAACTTCGACGGCAAGCCGATGGAGGTCGTCAACAAGGCGCTCAAGCTCGACCCCGAGAACCCGATGGCGATCTCGCTGGCGGCCACCGCCGCCTACAACCGCAATGATTTCGCGCAGGCCGTGACCCACTGGGAACACCTCATCAAGCTGGTGCCCGGGGATTCAGACGACGCCAAGTGGTTGATGGAAGCGGTGGCCAAGACGCGTGCCCAGATGGCGGGGCCAGGTGCTCCCCCACCGGTGGCCATGGCCGCTGAGAAGAAAGCAGCCCCCGTCGCGGCCACGGGCGGCCAAACCATCACCGGCCGGCTGACCCTCGCGCCCGCGCTGGCTGCGCAGGTGCAGCCCACCGACACGGTGTTCGTCTTCGCCCGCGCGCCACAAGGCTCACGCATGCCGCTTGCGGTGCAGCGGGTGCGCGCGGCTGATCTGCCACTTGAATTCAAGCTCGACGACTCGATGGCCATGAGCCCCGAGTTCAAGATTTCGAGCGCGAGCGAAGTGCGCATCGAAGCGCGCATTTCCAGGAGCGGCAGCGCCACACCGGCGTCAGGTGACCTGATCGGTGTGGGCCCTGTGGTCAGGCCGGGCGCGAGCAAGGTCGCGGTGCAGATCGACCAGGTTCGGCCTTAGGGCGACGCTGAATAAGTCCCCGCGAGGCGGCGCGCCTCGGTTTGGGATGGACTGCAAGGCGCAAAGCGCAGCGATACCCGCAGGTATCGCGAGCATTTGCAACGCCGCAGGAC